>JBMAAL010000001.1:0-193081 GCA_050281725.1 Sphingobacterium sp.
ATACAATATTACAAAAATTTGCAACCGGTTGCAATAAAATCAAAAAAAAACCTTAAACTTGTTTAGATGATCCATTCTTACTCTTTCCAAAATATAAGAATGGATTTTCTAAGCAAGGTAAAACTGTCAGGCACGTTTGTGGCGCTTGATTGTGGAGAAGACTTGATTTGAGCGGGAAATTTCCCATCGAGTAATAACCAAATAAACCAATTATAAATAAATGGCAAATAACGTTTATGATGCAATTGTCATCGGGTCTGGGATCACAGGTGGCTGGGCAGCCAAGGAACTAACAGAGCGTGGACTTAAAACCATTATGTTAGAAAGAGGACGCAATATTGAGCATATTAAAGATTACCCGTCGCCAAACAAAGATCCATGGGATTTTCCGCATCGGGGTCGGGTGCCTTTGGATCGTGCCCAGCACTACTTACCTTTTGGAATTAAAAATCAATGGATGAACGAAGGGAACATCGACTTTTGGACCAATGAGACAGAAAGTCCATATAAGGAAATAAAACCTTTCAATTGGTTCCGGGGCTATCACGTTGGCGGGCGCTCACTTATGTGGGGGCGGCAGAGTTATCGTTGGTCGGATGTTGATTTTGAAGCAAATAGTAAAGATGGGCATGGCGTTGATTGGCCCGTACGCTATAAAGATATAGCACCATGGTATAGCCACGTTGAAAAATTTGCCGGTATTTCGGGTAATAGAGACGGTATAGCGGTGCTGCCTGATGGCGAATTTATGCCACCAATGGACATGAATATTGTGGAAAAAGACCTTGCTGTGCGCTTGAAATCGCATTATCAGGGAAAACGACATTTTATAATTGGCCGAGTAGCCAACATCACAGTGCCCCACCATGGACGAGTTAATTGCCAATACCAAAATAAATGTTGGCTGGGTTGCAATTTCGGCGCTTACTTTAGCACACAGTCTGCAACACTGCCCGCAGCAGTGAAGACAGGGAACCTTACCTTACGGCCATTTTCAATTGTCAAGAGCATTATTTACGATCGTGATACGCAGAAAGCCAAAGGAGTCGAAATTGTAGATGCGGAGACGAATCAAACCTACGAGTATTTTGCTAAAATTGTCTTTGTATGTGCTTCGACTTTAAATTCCACCTGGGTATTAATGAATTCGGCTACCGATGTATGGGAAGGTGGTCTTGGAAGCAGTAGTGGTGAACTGGGACATAACCTCATGGATCACATGTTAAATAGCGGGGCTGGGGGAAGAGTAGAGGGATTTGAGGATAAATATATTTTTGGACGACGGGCCAATGGATTATATGTGCCCCGATTTGCTAATATTGCCGGTGATACCAAGAAGAGAGATTACATCCGTGGGTTTGGCTATCAGGGCGGAGCTTCAAGAGGACAATGGTCAGGCAAGGTCGATAATAAGAGCGTGGGCGGCGCTTGGAAAGATGCTATCGCCGAGCCGGGCAGCTGGGGAGTCGGTTTCAGCGCGTTTGGTGAAATACTTCCATATCACGAAAATAAAGTCCTACTGGACTCATCTGTAAAAGATAAATGGGGGCTTCCTGTATTGGCAATAGACGCAGAGATTAAGGATAACGAGCGGAAAATACGGATTGATGCAAGCAACGAAATGAAGGAAATGTTGGAATCTATCGGTGTCAAAGACGTAACAACCTACGATAACGGGTTTAGTATGGGACAGGGAATTCATGAAATGGGCACGGCACGAATGGGCAATGATCCGAAAACCTCGGTATTAAACAAATTTAACCAAGTATGGGATGCTAAAAATGTTTTTGTGACAGATGGGGCCTTTATGACTTCTTCTTCCTGTGTGAATCCATCGCTTACCTATATGGCATTTACAGCCAGGGCAGTAGATTTTGCTGTAAATGAATTAAAAAAAGGGAATCTTTAATTATTTAATGATGTAATAGTTATGAATAGACGAGAAGCAATACAACGTGTAGCCATGCTTATGGGAGGAACAGTTATTGGTGCTTCATTATTTTTGGAAGGATGCCAAAGGTCTGCTTCGAAAGATATAGAAATGCTCTTTGATTCAAAATCAATCGATTTTTTGGGCGATCTCGCTGAGGCCATTCTTCCTAAAACCACTACACCGGGTGCGAAAGAAGCTGGTGTAGGTTCTGAGATTCCCGTTCTGGTGCGAGACTGCTATAAACCTGAAGAACAGCAGGTCTTTCTGACCGGAACAGCCGGAATTGACGAACGTGCCAAGAAAGAATTTGGACGTAATTTTCAGCAACTCGAAAAGGAAGACCAAACGGCCTTTGTTGATATTTTGGACAAGGAAGCGCGGGATTATGACGACAAGAAAGCGGCTAACGACCTGCCCCATTTTTTTACAATGTTTAAACAGCTTACTCTCCTTACATTTTTTAGCTCAAAATTGGGCGCTACGGAAGTTTTCCGTTATGTGAAAATCCCAGGGAAATATGATGGCGATTTCCCTTATCAAAAGGGCGATCATGCCTGGGCAACCTAGCCAATAAATCGTATAAATTTAATATTGACCCCCTTGTCCTTAATTGGCAGCGGGGTCAATTAAAGAGGTTGTCAAGCCTATGAACTTTAACAGATTTTTGCTATCGAAAAGTAGGGTGGTAAAATGTGTTCCTGTTTTCATCGTAAGTCTGGTACCGCCCGGAAACGAGCTTCCCGCATCAAGTTTTTGCTTTTTGACATGGTGTCGGCTGAATTTTGAAAGAGCCTCTTTGACTGTTGTTTTATTGATTGCCAGATCAAAAGGCAACCCTTCGACAATCAAAAACTTGTCTTCTGGGATATCAAAAAATAGTTCATTGACGGATTTATCAGCCCCATAGTTGCTATAAAGTTCTAAACCAGATTTTGTGATCCATTTTGCATACTTTTCTTCGTTGGCATCTTCATAGAATTCTGTTTTCACATTCAATGTAGCGGCAATTTTATCCACTGTCTGTGGAAATACAAATTCACTGTTTTTATTTAACAATGATTTTAAGTCCGCTTTGTTCTGCGCGAAAGTCGTTGCAGCAAAAAAGAAAAGACCTATATTTAATGTAAATGCTTTTATCTTCATCATATCCTTGTTATATGTTTGGCAATTGTTTATATCCGTAAGATTAAAATTAATCAAACGCGTAAAAATATACAATAGTGCTTTATACTTGTTTTATTAATTAGTACTGGAACACAAATACTCGGGGTATAAGGAGCAAATGAAGCAACTTTTGGATCAATTGGGTGAACATAAGATTGTCGTAGTTATTGGCCCTGTCTGTCGCGATGTAAGTTAGTCGATAAAATATCATTATGCCGAAAACAATTTGAAGTATTGGACAGTTACAATTTAAATTGTACTTTCATAACGTTTTTAATAAAGGAAGATATTAACTTTTTATGATCACAACCAAGTATTTTAACTATCGACAAATATTTAATTTAGCGGGCACACATTTAATATGGCTGACGTTATGGTGTTCTCTGGTGGCGGTCATCTATTATTTTTTCAATTGGCAGTGGATGATAATTCCGTGGGTGCCATTGGCTTTGATTGGAACGGCTGAATCTTTTTATGTTGGTTTTAAAAACAATCAAGCCTATGACAGGCTTTGGGAAGCCCGAAAAATCTGGGGTGGGATTGTCAATTCCAGTCGTTCTTTCACGGCAATGTTATATGCCTTTGATACTCAGGATGGTGATCATACCGATTTGGAGGAACGGAGGAAAAGGATTGCCTATCGCCATATTGCTTGGCTTTATGCTTTTCGCGAGCAGTTGTTGGTCCCGACAGAGTGGGAGCATATCAGCATGAAGAAACACTTTGGTTCAATGAATGTGAAACGGAACAGGTTGATAAAGGCTGGCTTTCCAGATTATAGTAGAACTTCGATTTTTTTGCATAAATATCTTGCTGCGGAGGAGTTTAAGTTGCAGAGCGAATATAAAAATTTTGCGACTTATTTGATTTCTAAACAAGCCAAAGAAGTTAATACGTTGAAAAATGATCAGATTATTTCGGATTTTAATCAAACGCAACTGCAGAATTGCCTGAATCAATTTTACGATTATCAAGGCCAGGCAGAAAGAATCAAAAAATTTCCTTCACCGAGGCAATTTGCCAGTACAGCATTTGTCTTTAATGTTATCCTCATCATTCTGCTCCCTTTGGGCCTCGTGAATGAATTTGCGAAATTAGGGGATTGGGGGATCTGGACGAGTATTCCTTTTTGTGTGGTTATTGGGTGGATTTATATTGTGATGGAATTGGTCGGCGATTATACCGAAAATCCTTTTGGAGGACTTATGTTTGATGTGCCTATGCTTTCTATTTGTCGAACCATAGAAATTGATGTGTTGCAAATGGTAGGAGATGAGGACCTTCCGGATCCAATTGCATCCAAAAATGGCGTTTTGGTTTAAATTTTCTTACAGATCTATTGCAATCGTATTTTTTACCTCAGTGATCATAAATGAGCTATGGGTGCTCGCAATATGCTGCAGGCTCGTCAACTTCGTTAACATAAAGCTGCGATAGTCTGCCATATCCCGGACACAAATTTTTAGAATATAGTCGTAATCGCCACTCACGTGAAAACACTCGGTCACCTCCTGAAGTTTCATGACCTCTTTTTCAAATTGTAAGATATACTCCTTTTTGTGCTGTGTTAATTTTACGTGGCATAGTACGAGGAAATCTTTTGCTATTTTCTTTTTATCAAGTATGGCGACATAACCTGCGATAATTCCTGTATTTTCGAGTTTGCGAACTCTTTCATAGACCGCTGTTACAGATAAGCTCAGCTTGTAGGAGAGTTCTTTGGTCGTTTGTTTGGCGTCTTCCTGTAGAAAACGCAATAGCTTACGGTCAATTTCGTCGAAGTGCATAGATTCTTTTTTGGTTTTTGGTATTTGTTTTTAAATCAGTTAGACGTTTTAACTAATTTTTATTGATATAATAGATTTATTTTCTAAGGTAGGTAAAATTTCTTGTAAAATAATTTTAAATATCTCAATTTTAAAGATAAAAACATGGAAAATTTTAATGCAGCAAATGAAATTCAAGATTTGCAATACTTTGGTGAGTTTGGAGGTGTGAATCCGTCAATTTCAGACAGTTCTACCTATACCTTTCTTTCCGCTAAAAAAATGTTCGACACATTTGAAGGGAATGCAGAAGGCTGTTATCTCTATTCAAGACATTCGTCGCCAATGAATTTGTATTTGGCGCAAGCTTTAGCAAAAATGGAGAATACCGCTGCGGCCAATGTAACATCTTCGGGTATGGGAGCGATTACAACAGTTCTTTTACAGCTGTGTAAAAGTGGCGACCATATCATTTCCAGCAGGACAATCTACGGTGGAACTTACGCCTTTCTCAAAAATTTTCTCCCACCTTTCCAGATTGAGACAACATTTTTGGATGTTAATGATACCGAAGAACTCGAAAGATCGATAAGGCCTAACACAAAAGTGCTGTATTGCGAAAGCGTGAGCAACCCTTTATTGCATGTGGCAGATTTAAGAAAACTTTCGGCCATCTGTAAAAAATACAAGCTAAAACTGATTGTCGACAATACATTCGCTCCGTTGTCCATTTCGCCAACACTTTTGGGAGCAGACATTGTTATTCATAGTTTAACGAAATTTATCAATGGCAGCAGCGACACAGTAGGTGGGGTTTATTGTGGAAGTCAGGAGTTTATTAATGAAACGAAAAATGTGAACACAGGAGCCTGTATGTTATTGGGACCAACGATGGACAGCTTACGTTCGGCGAGTATATTGAAGAATTTAAGAACACTTCATATACGGATGAAGCAACATAGCTATAATGCGATGTATCTTGCCGAAAGGTTTGAGAAAGATGGACTAAAGGTATCATATCCGGGCTTGCAGTCGCATCGAGATCATGAATTAATGAAAAGCATGATGCATGAAACCTATGGTTTTGGAGGCTTAATGACAGTTGATGTGGAAACCACTGAAAAAGCCAATGAATTAATGGAGCTGATGCAGGCTGAAAATTTAGGGTATTTAGCCGTCAGCCTGGGATTCTATAAGACACTATTTTCCTGTTCAGGTAGTTCTACGTCATCAGAAATTCCTGAAGAAGAGCGTTTAAAGATGGGTATTTCAGATGGATTGATCAGGTTTTCCATTGGCCTGGATCAAGACATTGAGCGTACTTATCAAAAAATGAGAGCATGCATGCAAAAGATTGGGATTCTGCAATAATGCGGATAATCGCCATTAGTTGAATAAAAGGTTCACGACAACAGAAAGGATCCGTAAACTGTTTCGACATTTTCTACAAAAATAGTTTACGGATGTTCTCGTGCAATGCTGGTTCGCTGATCCTGAGAAATTCATGAATTAGGTCCTCACTTGTGGGCGGTCGATGTGGAAAGGCATAGTGCTGTAAAAAAGTCCTCAAAGCAGTATTTATTTTTTGTTCACCTATCAATTCATGTAATTGATACATGGCTAGCAGGCCTTTATAATAGGCAACATTTGTATTTCCAGGGGATACTCTCATTAAAGCTTCGTCTGCACTGTTTGCTTTTCCAATGTCATAAAGATCTTGATATATTTTTACCATTTTCTTTATTCCTTCGGGACCATGTTTGTGTTTATAACACATTAATTCAGTATACATAGCGAGCGTTTCTGTTAGCATTGTAGCGCCTTCTCTCCGGTCATCGGGGTCAATTTGACTGTTACCCCACCATTGGTGCGATAACTCATGGCCGGCAAGTTCATTAATGACGTCTCTTGTTTTTTCGCGACGTAGATCTGAATGAAAAGTCATGTTCTCATTCATAAAAATCAAACCGGGATAAGCCGTCGCGTTAAATCCACTAACAAATCCAGATATTTCAACGAAACGTATGCTTTTAAATGGATATTTTCCAAAGTTGTTTTGACAATAGGCTAAAGTTTTCTTTGAGTCGTTTATAAGTTGTTTAACATTCTCAGGGTGTTTGCTGTCATAGTATACCTCGATGGATATGTTGTCGTAAGAGGATTTTTCAACCATATATACAGCTTAAGATATTCCGAAACGGAAGGGAATTGGTCCTGTTGATTTATAGTGAAAAAAGCTTCGATTTCCTTTTTGCCATTTTCTGATAAATTCTCCAGTCGCGATACAGGTTTGGTCACTGTCACTCGAAATAATTGTTTCAAGGTCGACATATCCATAGTCGTAGGGAAGAACATCAGGCTGTTCTAACTTTTTTAAAACGCTTGCTTTTCCCAGCTTTCGTTTTTTACGCTCAAGTGAGTCTTCTATTTCATTTTGATGCTGATAACCAAATATGGGGTAATAGCGACTGATACGCATGAAAGATCCATTAGCTAAGATGGCATTCATGGGATCGTGACGGTTGAACGGTGTCCATTTGTATTTTATCGTAAATTCCATCGTAATTGAATCTCCAGGCATGAAGAGGCTTGTTAGTTTAAATCGGTGATGACCATAGGTACTGTCGTTAGCTTTTTGTACAGCGCGGTCTATGTTGACATGTGCTAATTCCATAGCAGGATCCGTGTAAAGTAATAGACTATCCAGCGGAGCGGCTGATTTATTGACTAGCTTATATAGGCCACTAATGATATATTCATTTGATGTGGGATAAAGGTTTATTTCGGTTTTAACCGAAACGATCGTTGGTTGGGGGATATGCTGATAGCGCCTGTATTTCTGTTCATAATGTTGCATCCAATCAATTTCCGCTGCTGAATTACCGACTTGAGTTCGCTGATAGATGAAATGACCTGAAATCAACAAGACAGCAATCATTAACACAGCGCAGACCTTTAACCTTGAATGCGATTTTAAGCTTACTGAAAAAGATCTTGCCTTGTGCCGGGTGAGCGTTGTGCCAATAGCGATAATGGCCGAAAAGGAAGTCCAGTAGATCATTTTAAAGCCAAATGCATGCAGATAGGCGCCAAACTCATTCATGTCGCCGCTATAGTTTAAGGGAGATTTTGCAAAACGGAAAAGCGGATGCTCTATGCCAAGCATGGAACCAATAAAGGAATTGGTCAAAGCAAAAAACAAGACTGTCAAAAGTAATGCTGGATATTTTAGTCCCACAATAGTCTGTATACTGATAATAACTGAAGCATATAGTAGAGATGGGACGCCAAGGATATAAAAAAGACTTAGATATAGATTCCAGTCAATTTTTGGATATTGGAATATAAATTGAAGAACAATGCATTGCAGAATGCTTATTGTAATAAGTAGTAATGCAATACAGCATAACGAGATCCACTTGGCCAGCAATACAACTGTTACTTGTACTGGAGTGCAGTCTTCGAGTACATGCATCCGCGTACTTCGAGATCTCCAGATTGTTTCCATGCCATAAAAAGATAGGACGGAAAGTAAAAAAAGAGGAAAGCTATTAATGATGTTCCGAACCATTAATCCCGAGCTAGCATAGCGTTGTGGTAGGCGCATTCCTGCATCGATGTTACTGTATATTTCCATACCTAGAAAAAATACCCATAGCGCAATTACAACGACAAAGGGTAAACCTTTTAGTAGGGCTCGAAGATCAATCTTTAGGAAGCTATAAATCGTATGCCAATCATAAAGCCAACCTTTTTCGGATATGCTTATTTGTCCCCTAGGAAGGATTTGCTGGTTTCCAGCCTTTTGCAGCGGCGGTTTTATATTCTTTTTTGTCGTGCACTGAAAACGTGCTTGACGGATCGCAAGTAACGTCAATGCAGATGAAAATACAAGTAGACCAATCCGGTTTATCAAAAAATTTCCTTTGAGCTGGAGCAATGTCGAGTTTTTCAAAGCTGGGCTCCATGACTGACATTGTTCAAAGAAAGCAGCCAGACCAAAAGGGTCGACTAAGGCCATCCAGCTCATGGTCTCAGAGGAAACGGGGGATGCGTTGGTAAATAATGGCGAATTCGAAAATAAAGAGACAGCGAAATATAGGATATAAATGAAAACTCCCGAAAGAAAAACAAGCATTTTACTACGGCTAGTCCAAGCAATTGCACTAACAGTTGCGGTGTAGAAAAAGATATTTGGAAGGACGAGTAGTATATAGGGCTGTAGGTAGTTGGGCATACGGAATGGCATAAATTTCTCATGTTCATCTCCTTGTGAAGCATGACCGAGCATCAACCCAAGGATAAAGAATAGAAATGTAAGGGCCGTGATCAGAAACACCAGCACAAAACGACTCAGTTGAAAAATATTCTTATTGACCGGGGTCGTATACAGGAGCGATGAAAATCGTGCATCTATTTCACGTAAAAATACTTGGGATGAACAGATAACAATAGTAAAAATATTCAATAGCGATACTAATCCTATGGTGTAAGTTAGTACAAAGGGAGAATTGGCGTAAACACCGGCAAATGAAAAAGAAGCTATGACGCTAACCCAATAACCAAATGCTAAAAAACAAAATAATAGTGCCAGGAACCATTTTTTTGGAAAGTAAAAGCTGACTTCCAGTAGAAAGTAGTCGATAAACATGGCTATACAATTTGAGATAAATGCGTGAAATAGACATCTTCAAGATCAGGTTTAATTTGCTCAAAACCATTCCCTGGGCTTTTTGTGGCATAAATATGAACGTCTAGACGCCCCCCATGTAATTGGGCTGATAGGGTGTGAAAATTTTCGTTAAAATAACGTAATTCATTTTTGTCAATTGTTTTTGCCCAAATACGGCCTTCCAACGATTTTAAAAAGTCGTTGGATGCGCCATTGACCATCAAACTTCCGTTATTGATAATAGCCATTTGAGCACAGAGGCTTCGCACATCTTCCACTAGATGTGTTGAAAGGATCACTATCATCTGTTCCCCGATTTCACTAAGTAGATTGTTGAAACGATTGCGTTCTTGTGGATCGAGGCCCGCTGTGGGTTCGTCTACAATGATAATTTGTGGTGAACCTAACATCGCCTGCGCAATACCAAAACGTTGCCGCATTCCTCCCGAAAAATTGTGAACTTCTTTGTCATGAAATTCGTAAAGATTTACACGTGCGAGCAAATCTAGTATATGTTCTTTTCGTCCTTCTTTTTTAATTCCTTTAAGTACGGCAAGGTGATGCATGAGTTGATAAGCCGATAGGTGCGGATATACTCCAAAATCTTGCGGTAGGTAACCGAGCTGTTTTTTTATAAAAGAGGGCTCATTTAAAATATTGACATCATTCAATACGATGGAACCGGTATCTGCCTGTTCTAAGCCGGCAATGATCTTCATTAATGTCGATTTTCCAGCTCCATTTGGACCTAACAGCCCAAACATGCCCTGACCGATATGTAATGAAAGCTCCGTAATTGCTTTCACCCCGTTAGGATACGTTTTCGAAAGATTCTGGATTTTTAACTGGTTCATAACAGACTAGTCTTTACACCCACATCACAATCTGGGCCCTTTTAATGTTTAATATCATGGTTTATGCGCTAATCAGGTACGAATTCCAATATATCACCTGGTTGACACTCCAATACAGTGCATATCGCTTGTAGCGTTTCGAAACGTATACCTTTTGCCTTTCCCGTTTTTAATACCGAAAGATTACCTTGAGTAATGCCGATTTGTTCTGCAAGTTCTTTGCTTTGCATTTTTCGTTTGGCCAGCATTACATCTATATTTACAACAATAGCCATATACTAGATATATAAATCTTGTTCATCCTGTAAATGGAGGCCTTGTCGGAAGATTTCCGCGAGGAAAAAAACAAAAATGCCCAAAATGAAATGTACAGCAATGAGTATGGCAATTCCCCCTTCGACTGTAACAAATACTGCGGCAATAGCCGTGCAGACAATTGGCAGCAATAGATTTAACCTGTAATACCGTTTGAGTATGAGCAGGTGAAATTTGGTAAATAGCTTCCTTCGGGTAAACAATTTAAATATTTGCCCAGACAAGAGAAAAAAGATGGTATAGAACGACAGGGGGAGTAAGAATGAAAATGTTTTGTACGATAAGTTATTATCCACATTCATCAAGGGCGTTATGGTAAACGGATAGTTGATATGAAGAAACATTCCATTGCCATAGGATGCTGTATTCCAGCCTGTCAGCAGGCATATCAACGCATACAAGGTTATGATTAAATATAAGCTCCCTAAAAGTGAAGTTATATAGAATAAGACTCTGCCGATTATTTTTGTTCGGTTCATCATGTAAAATTTGGTTTGATACTTTATTTTAATAAATAATTACCGTTATACGGTAATTATTTATTAAAATAAAGTATTTATAGAGAAATGATAGAATGCTCAAACACTTACATTGGCTTTGGCTCTTCCGAGAATGTAGAGGCCAGTAGGACATATTGACAGGAATTTAGGCCGATCTCGCAATCCTTATATCGATCCATGCCAACAGCGATGCAATTGTCACATAAACATCACTATTTACGATGATAGTGGCTGTAGCGGTTAAAAAGTCTCTTTTGGCATATCATTAGCAATTTAAAATCAATATTTTAATCAATATGGCAAAGAGACTTTTACTGATATTATTCCTATTTGTTTTGGGGGATATCTACTTTTTTCAGGCGTTCAGTACGGTTATCCATGGTTCGATTTGGCACAACATGTATTGGGGGATTGATATCCTGTTGTTTTTTGGTGTTTTTACTTTAATTTTTTTACGGAGAGCGGGTTATGATGTACAGCAGACAGCGACAAGTCTGATCACAGCATTTTTAATTGTTTTCATACCAAAATTGCTTGCTGTTCCCTTTTTATTTGTTGAAGATCTGATGCGAATTTTTCGATCCTTTCCTCCACGTAGTCTTTTTTTGAGTGAAATTGTATTGTTTTTAGCGGGAGCCATGCTGGCGGTTATTTTTTTCGGTCTAACGAAAGGTCGTTATTTTTATAAAGTACGGGAGGAAGTATTGAGTTTTCCCGATCTACCTGCGGCGTTTGACGGTTTTAAAATTACACAGCTATCGGATATTCATTCTGGGAGTTTATCGGATATCAAAAGAGTACGTAAAGGTATCGAATTGGCCAATGCACAAAATAGTGATCTTGTATTGTTTACGGGCGATCTAGTCAATAATAAGGCTTCTGAAATGGAACCCTGGGTTTCGGACTTCAATCGATTAGAAGCTCCTTGGGGCAAATTTTCAGTCCTTGGAAACCACGATTATGGGGACTATGTGCAATGGGAAAGTGTTGAATCAAAAGCCTTAAACTTGAATAGGCTTAAGGAAATTCATCATGAAATGGGATTTAAACTGTTGCTAAATGAATCGATAGCTTTAGAAAAGCAAGGTGAGCGTATTTCGTTAATTGGTGTTGAAAATTGGGGAAAAGGAGGGTTCCATCAATATGGAGATCTTGCTAAAGCAACCCTTGGGTTAGAAAAAGATACGTTCAAAATTTTGATGTCTCATGATCCTTCACATTGGGATCACGTTACTTTGGACTATGATCAACATGTCCATCTAACGCTGGCTGGGCATACACATGGTATGCAGTTTGGGATAGAACTTTTCGGGTTAAAATGGAGTCCAATTCAATATTTTTATAAACAGTGGGCTGGACTATATCAAAAACAGGGAAAATATCTTTATGTCAACCGTGGTTTTGGTTTTCACGGCCTAAAGGGTCGGATAGGTGTTTGGCCTGAAATTACAGTTATTACATTACGGAAAAGCATTGCCTGACATTTTGGTTGGAGAAACAACGTTCATCTGTTCTATCAATCGATAAGGTTCATTTCCTTTAATCGATGAAAGATAAGCTGATCTACGGCATGGTGAAATCCTTACTGAAGTTTTATTCAAATTTGAGTATCCAATGGAAGATGAACCTTTATATTTATGGTGTTAGTATCTTAACAATTTCATTAAAACCTCTTTGTTGCGCGTGTTGCAAAGGGCTTGTGCCATTGAGGTCCGGAATATCCAATTTTGCCCCAGCATCTTTTAGAATCTGAACGATTTCCTGATATTTTTTGCTTCCGTCACCAAGTACGATTGCTTCCATCAAAGCCGTCCATCCTAAACGATTGATATGATCTACAGGGAAATTTTTAGTATTGGCCAATAATCTTACCGTTTCTACATGTCCACGTTCACATGCTGGGATTAAAGCTGTGCCATTATATCGATTAAATAAATCAAAGCGAGCGCCGTGATCTAAGAAAAGTTTGACGAGTTCAACTTGTCCACTTGCTCCCGCGTATAAAAATGGACTGTCCATATTGTCAGCCTGAAGGTTGACATCGGCACCATATTCTACCAATAATTTGGCCATTTCAATAGCTCCATTGTTGGTAGCG
Source organism: Sphingobacterium sp. (assembly GCA_050281725.1). Classification (GTDB taxonomy): domain Bacteria; phylum Bacteroidota; class Bacteroidia; order Sphingobacteriales; family Sphingobacteriaceae; genus Sphingobacterium. Next base: position 13,303 of record JBMAAL010000001.1, read on the forward strand.
ATAAGTAGAAGAGTACGTTTATTCATATCTTTGCTATTCACGTCGGCATTATTTTCTAACGCTTTTCTCACTCCTTGCAAGTCATTTTTAATGACCAATTTAATAATCCCTTCCTGGGACGAATTTTCAGTATAGGAGTTTTCTGTCAATGAGTTTTCTGTCAGCGCCGATCGGCAAGAACTTGTTATGCTCATCATTATCAGGAGTATTAAAGTTGTTTTCATCATTTTATTGTACTGTAATTGCTGTAATTTTTTCAATAAACTGTCGAAGAAGCTTCGATGTCTTGTACAAAAATAGGAGATAGGGCTGTTTTTACAATGTGGTTTTCATTCCATCTGTTGGACAATTTATTACTACAGTGCATTTTAAATGTTGCTCATTGGTCCTATTCTGGCTGAAAGCGTATTCATTGAAGGGTGTTTCGCTGAAGCAGTTTATCGGATTTCTCCTGTGACTTCCTTGATCCACAAAGCAATATTGTGTTCTAAAGGACCCACTATCGGATAATAGCTGGTCTCCGGACGCTAACTGCTTTCTGGATTGCAGCAAAGGGTCGTTTCCTTAATGCCCAAGCAATTGTACTTTGTTGCGTGGAGAAATATTGAAAATAAGAGAACAATTTTGTTGAAGAGCAAGTTATTCTTAATAACTTGCTCTTCACGTCCAAGGCCATGTTTTAGGACAGATGCTTTTAAGGAGTGGTCATTTGAAATTACGGCGAGAATAATGTATGTTGGATAAAAAATAATTTATACGATGGAATTTTCACCATTTAATGAAGTTGTCAAACTTTGTCTAAAAGGTACACAACTGGAAGAAAGCGGTAGACCGGAGGAATCACTGTCATTTTTTATGCAAGGTTATCGGGAGGCAAGCGATGACCATGAGAAGTTTATTGCAGCTTATTTTGTGTCGCGGCAACAGAAATCGCTGTCGGATAGTCTAAAATGGCTGCATATTGCCTTAGATCATGCATTGGTAATCAATGATGATCGGACGAGCAGTGCATTACCCGGATTGTATTTGAAGATTTGCGTCTGTTATACAGGGTTAGGAGAAGAAGCAATGGCAAGTGAGTACGCTCGGCTGGCCTCTTCTTATAAAAATATTCCCTTTGATAAGGGGCCTTTCTATCATGGGACAAAAGCAGATGCACAAATCGGCGAGTTATTGGTTCCAGGCTTCAATTCCAACTATCAATCCGACTTAAAAATGAACCACATTTATTTTACAGGCATGATGAATGGCGCCGGACTTGCAGCAGCACTCGCAAAAGGTGAGCGCAGCGAGCGCGTATTTATTGTTGAACCTACCGGTGATTATGAGCATGACCCCAACCTGACGGATCAGAAATTTCCCGGAAATCCAACACGATCTTATCGATCTGAATTTCCGTTAAAAATTATTGGTGAAGTTGCTGAATGGGCAAAACCCGGCGCTCAGGAACTTGAAAAATTTCGTGATAAACTAGACGAGAGTGGCGGCGACGTTATCAATTAAAAAATCACGAGCGCCTGCTCCGGCAATCGGAGTTATGTCTTACTGATAACAATCTTGCTGATAACTTCGAAGTCTGAAATTCGATAATCGTCATCAAAAAATAAACCATTGATATAACGTTGGATAGGATAGAACAGATCGGCTGGCGTATCACCGAAAAAAGTTTTGAAATCGTTCGGAATAGAATACAGGTAATTGTATTGCCCTTTACCCAAACTGATACCGCCGATCTTTTTTAAATAACCGGTTATCTTATGTTTATTTTTGTTAGAGAATGCTTCTTCGGTTTCTATGAAATAATCTTCAATATAAAAATTACGGATATCCTGAAGACTAAGAATGCTGTTTGGCGCAGGTTTGATACGTCTTGAATAAGATACATCAACCAAAATGCAACTGGCTTTATGGGCTTGTGAGAGATCGATAAAGTAGCCTTCATCGACCATAAGATGTTTACTGTCTTTATATACGCCGAGAAGCATTTCATTGATCTCGCGATCCGAATAATCTGCTATGTTAGAAGATCTTCCCAACTTTTCAAATGCGAGGCCACTGTCACTCCAATTTTTTCTAATTCTATTAAGCTCGTGCTGTTGAAAAGTTTTTATTTTCTCCATATATAATTTATCTAACCTTACTTTTGGGAGTTTAAAGATAATTTTAAAACTTTACTTTCGTCAATCTTATCGGTTGCTAAGTGCAATTTGAATCAAATCTAATTTAACAGAGTCTTTATTTGCTGCTGTAGAAGTGCACGGAAGCTTCCTATTCAAAGCATCTCTAGTAACCATATCGATTCTCGGTACAATGGGGAAATGAAGGAAGAGCCATCTGTATTAACAAATGGCTCCAAGTAGTTTTTATTTTACAGCCTTAAGTAGGATATCTAAGGTGAATTCATCTTCGATGGCGCGATTGCCTAAGTCGGAGAAAAAGCTTGCTGAACGATACTGTATATCAAAGTCCAGTCGATTTACTTTGACCCCTATAGCCTCAGCAGAAAGCCCATCTGCAGTTGTGGTAACTTTTGCTGGAAAGGAGATTGATTTCGTTTTATTCTTGATGGTCAGATTGCCCGTTATGATTGGATTACCTTTGCTATTATCAACCTTACTGATGACAAATTTGCTGTTGGGGTAGGTAGGCACATTGAAGAAATCTTCATTTTTTAGATGCCCGGTCAATTTGGGTGCATCTGTACAAGCCATGGAATTCATATCTATGGTAAAACCACCGCCAGTAATTTTTCCCTTTTCTGTCTGTACCGTACCTTCTTGTATATTGATTGTTCCCACATGTCCCCCGACAACTTTTTTAGCATTCCATTTGATCGTCGAATTTTGCGTGTTCACTTTGTAGCTTATCTTTTGGGCGAAGGCCATTGATGTTAAGCAAATAATTGCTAGTGTTAGACTGGTTCTTTTCATTGAAGTGATTTATATGAGCTCAAATATACATGGTCTTGTACGAATACTTCTATGTTTAAACTTGTTTTTTTTGTTTGCGCAGTGTCAATATTGTGTTTGTCTTTCTTTATTCGTCATTCATACCCGCTAACTTAGTACAGCGTAAATAGGGGATCGAAGATATCTTCGTTTCCAAATTGTGATCTATAAAAAAGGATAATATGATTAAGTCGAAAGGTTATGCGGCGAAAGACAGTAGTTCTCCACTTGAATACTGGGAGTTTGAAAGGAGGGAGCTTGGTGCAAACGATGTTTTAATAGATATCTTATACAGCGGGATCTGTCACTCCGATATTCATCAAGTACATGACGAGTGGGGTGGTACACAATACCCAATTGTTCCGGGGCACGAAATTGTTGGTCGGATAAGTGCCGTTGGCAGTGGAGTGACTAAGTTCAAAAAAGGAGACCTGGCAGGTGTCGGTTGTATGGTTGCTTCTTGTGGCGAATGCGATAACTGTAAATCAGACCAACAACAGTTCTGTTCAGAAAAAAAGACCGTCTGGACTTACAATAGCAAAGACGTGATGCATGATCACAGCTATACTTTTGGTGGTTATAGCAATAATATTGTTGCGGATGCGGACTTTGTGCTGCATGTGCCGGAATCGTTGGATATTAAAAAGGTGGCACCGCTACTTTGTGCTGGAATCACCACCTATTCGCCATTAAAAAGATGGAATATTAGCAAAGGTCATAAGGTTGGTGTGTTGGGCTTAGGTGGATTGGGACATATGGCTGTTAAAATCGCAGTAGCAATGGGCGCAGAAGTCACAATGATAAGCCATTCACCACGCAAGAAGGACGATGCTGCTCTACTTGGAGCACACAAGTTCTTAAACACGCATGAGGCCGATGAAATAAAAGAATTCTCATCGTATTTTGATTTTATTATTGATACCGTATCGGCACCGCACGACTATAACCTCTATCTTGCATTATTAAAAACAAAAGGAGTTTATATTTGCGTGGGGATTCCAGCTGCGCCCATGGAAATTAATGGACGTTCAATCATGGGTGGAAATAAGATCCTAACGGCTTCCAGCATTGGGGGAATACAGGAAACTCAAGATATGCTTGATTTTTGTGCTGAACATAACATTCTACCCGAAACAGAAATGATTGATATCGACTATGTAAATGAGGCGTATCAAAGGGTATTGGATAGTGATGTGAAATATCGTTTTGTAATCGACATGTCGTCTATTGAAAAATAATCCCAAACAGGTCGGTTAAAGAGCCGACCTGTTTTTTTTAATCGCAATAAAATCTTTACTCTTTTCGACAATTAGATGTGAAGAATGCTGACATGACTCAAGATGGATACCGTAACTGTAGCTTTACAGCTGTAATGGCATAGTGATTTTTTATTTAAAGGAACAATAAGATAGATAATTTCAATGAAGAAGGTAGAAATACAACACACAGATTTGCAGATAGCTCCAATTAATTTTGGTGGGAATGTTTTTGGCTGGACATTAGATGAGCAGCAATCGTTTGAAATGCTAGATAAATTTGTAGGAGCAGGGTTTAATTTTATTGATACGGCAGATACCTATTCCTGGTGGGTAAATGGAACTGGAGGGCAGTCCGAAGAAATTATTGGAAAATGGTTAAAAAACCGTGGTAACCGTCAAAATCTAGTAATCGCAACAAAAGTTGGATCCGAGACTAAGGAACACGGGTATGATATCTCAAGGAAACATATTTTGAAGTCTGCTGATGAATCATTGCGACGATTGGGAGTAGATCATATAGATCTATACTATACCCACTTTGACGATAACATAACACCTGTGGAAGAGACCTTGTCGGCTTACGCTGACTTAATAGAAGCGGGTAAGGTACGTTATATTGCAGCGTCTAATCTATCGCCAGCGCGGTTAACGGAAAGCTTTGATGTTGCAGAGAAAACTGGTCTTCCCAAATACGTTGCTTTACAACCGCATTACAATTTGGTAGAGCGCGCAGGTTTTGAAACAGATTATGCGGGCTTAGTCGAGAAGTATGGGTTGAGTGTATTTCCATATTGGTCGCTTGCAGCAGGTTTCTTGACCGGTAAATATCGTACTGAAGCTGACTTTGATAAAACGGCAAGGGGCGGTGGAATCAAAAAATATTTTGATGCTAAGGGTAAAGCAGTCCTAAAAGCGCTCGATACTATCTCCGAGAAGCACGGGACAAAACAGGCTACTGTAGCATTAGCATGGTTGTTGGCTAAACCGCTGATTACTGCGCCCATTGTGAGTGCCACAAGTGAGCGTCAATTGGATACGCTATGTGCGGCGCCGGCTCTTAAATTAGATACAGAAGATATCGAATTATTAAACGAGGTCAGCAATTAAAATACCGGTAAAAGAGTAATGACAAAATCCCTACATTTCTTAGGGATTTTGTTTTTTATTGAGAAGTCGTTCTTAATAGACGGTGGATATTGCTTATGTATTTTAACAAGTTTATCGTAAATTGGACGCTAAATTGATCTTATGAAACAGTTCCTGATATTATTTTCTTTTATGCTTTTTGGCAGAAGTTATGCGCAAATGCCTACACCTTATGAACGGGGCAATGGCAATCAATCGACAACATTTGAAGAAATGCGTGCATACTATCAGGAATTGGCGCAGAAATATACATCAATTCACTATGAAACAAAGGGAGAAGACGATAATAATAAACCAATAGATGTTGTCGTATTTAATCCGTTTGGTAAGACACTGGAAGTCGCTAGGAAAGAGAAGTGTATTTTATTGGTCAACAATGGTATTCATCCCGGAGAACCCGATGGTATTGATGCGACGATGATGCTCATGCGGGATTTGGCGATAGGAAAGGTAAAGGCACCTCAAAATGTTATCATTGTTGCGCTGGCGAGTTACAATGTCAGTGGAATGTTAAATCGTGGGAGCTTTTCCCGAGCTAACCAAAATGGCCCTGAAGAGTATGGCTTTCGTGGAAATGCAAGGCATTATGACTTAAATAGGGATTTTATTAAGACAGACACTAAAAACTCGCGCAGTTTTCAGCAGATTTTCCACTGGGTCAAGCCGGATGTTTTTATCGATAATCATGTGAGCAATGGGGCCGATTATCAGTACACCTTTACTTATATTTCAACAAACAAAGAACGTTTGGGAAGCCTTTTAGGTAATTATTTTAACAACCACATGCAAAAGACCTTACTCCAAGATCTCCAGGAGAAAGGGTTTATGTCTGTTCCCTATGTTAACATCCACAACGATGTACCTGATGGTGGTTTTCCAACTTTTATGGATTCTCCAAGATATGCAACAGGTTACACCAGTCTATTCAATGTCATCGGAACCGTTGTGGAAACACATATGTTGAAGCCTTATCAAGAACGTGTCAAAGCGACTTACGATTATATGCGTTGTAATCTGGATTTTATGGAACAGCATTATAAGGATATTAAACAAAAAAGAACTGAAAACCTAAAGCAATATCAAATAGGGGATAAATATGCCATAGCATGGAAGCTTGATTCATCAACATATGAATCGTTGGACTTTAAGGGCTTCGAGGCAAAATATAAACCAAGCGATGTCTCTTCGAAAGATAGGTTGTGGTATGATAGAAATGCTAAGTTTTCAAAACGAGTTAAGTTATATAATACCTATGTTGCGACAAAAGAAGTAACTATTCCATCGTATTATGTCATTCCGCAGTCTGAATGGAAAATTATTGACTTGCTAAAACTCAATCAAATTAAGATGATCCCGCTTAAACAAGATACGGTGATAGCGGTGGAACAGTATAGGATTAAGGATTTCAAGACAACTTCAAGTCCTTACGAAGGGCATTACTTACATTTTGACACCAGTCTCCTTCGGGAATCCAATAAGGTAAACTTTCGTGCCGGTGATTTTTTGGTCCCTTTGAATCAGGACGGTGTAAAGTTCCTGCTGGAAACTTTAGAACCTGAAGCAATAGACTCTTATTTTAATTGGAACTTCTTTGATGCGATCTTAGGACAGAAAGAATATTATTCAGCATATGTTTTTGAAGATACAGCAGCCAAGCTTCTAAAAGAGAATAAAGATTTAAGAGCTGCCTTTGAACGCGAGAAGATGAACAACCCTAAACTTGCTGAGAGTGGTAGTGCGCAGCTGGATTGGATATACAAACATTCTCCTTATTATGAAGAGTCACATCTTCTTTATCCTATTTATCGCATCAATTGATCATGGTACTATTTAGGCACAAGGCTGCGTTCGTTACAAAATGGCTATTTTATAAGTATATCTAGGGTAATACCAATGAACATTATGACGATCAAATAGGAGATAAAACCTATTATTAAAGCGGCAAATGCTTTGAAATAGCTGATCTTTTTAGTCTTATCAAAAAACTGTCCAATGGCCCAGGAGTAATATGCAAAGGTCACCAATGTTGCGTATAGGATAAAATGCCTGTGGGTTATACCGTCAATTAGTGCAAAAAAAGCATAAATTAACATCGCCATCCCCATAATAAAACATAATAAGATGATGATTTCAAAAAGATTATAGCCGTATTTTTTAAAGAATAATTTAGTCCAAAGGGCGATAAAGAATCCCATGATAATGTTAGCATAACCATAATGATCTTGTAGCCATCGGAAGATGTGGGTCGTGATGATGAGTTTACTTTCAATACCATGGCTGTCGATTGACTGCATATACCGTTCTTCAGTATGGAAAAAGTGGGCAATAATCGAGTATACTAAAGAGGTTACAATAACGAAAATAATAATAATGCGCATCTATTCTTTTCAGCGTTGCAGGTTGTCCACAATCGGGACAGAATTTTGACTTAATGTCTGTACCGCAGTTTTTGCAAGTTATGACACCGGTTTTTTTGACAGAGGAGGGGAAAATATGGAAGGCAATTTGTATCGTGTCTTTATCCACGAATGTGTCTTCGGGTAACGTGACTATCGAAAAGTTACACTCCAACTTAGTATGGGAGTTGGATCTGTTGACTGGGAAATGGAACTCCCAAAAAAAGATTAACCTTACCGAACGTGAAATAGAGATTTTACGTTTTTATCATCGCGGTCTAACTATTCCGAAAAAATTTTCGTTTCCATTGACACGGTGAAATTTCATCGACGAAAATTATTTGAAAAACTGGAGGTAAGTAACATGAATGAAGCGTTGGTTTTTGCATTGAATAATAGGTTATTATAACGATGGCTTGACGGGTGTTGAAATGTTCAGGGCAAGCGCCTCAACCGAGGCGCTGCAGATTATTTTTTCACCAATAAGGGCAGGTACTTCTCATAGCCCTGTGCTTTCATCTTGTCTTTTGGAATAAATCGAAGTGAAGCACTGTTTATACAATAACGTAGACCACCTTTATCTGCCGGTCCATCGTTAAAAACGTGGCCGAGGTGTGCATCACCAGTTTTGCTGCGTACTTCCGTTCTGCGCATCCCGTACGAATTGTCGGAGTGTTCTTGAATCAGGCTATCGCTAATTGGTTTGGAAAAACTGGGCCATCCACATCCCGATTCAAATTTATCAGTAGAGACAAATAAGGGTTCTCCGGTTGTGATATCGACATAAATGCCTTCCCTAAATTCGTCATTGTAGGCATTGTCAAATGCGCGCTCTGTTGCACTGTTTTGTGTAACATCGTATTGCAATGGAGTTAACTCCTTCTTCAAGGTCTCCTTGTCAGCTTTTTTATACCTGTTTTCAACGTTCACTTTCGCTTTTTCGGGGTTGGCATTTCGGGCGAGTTCAAATAAATCAGGGCTGATATGGCAATAACCACCGGGGTTTTTGTCCAGATATTTTTGATGATAAGCTTCAGCATTATAGTAGTTCTGTAAAGGTTCTATTTCCACCACTATTTTGCTCTTGTATTGACTTGCTAAAGCAGCTATTTGCTCTTTGATAACAGCAGCATCGTCGGTATTGGTATAATAGATGCCTGTACGGTATTGTGTACCGATATCGTTGCCTTGTTTATTCAGTGAAGTTGGATCTATTGTTTTGAAGAAAAGATCTACGAGAAGCTTTAGATCGACAAGCGCTGGGTCGAAGTTTACCTTTACGGTTTCGGCAAACCCAGACGTTCCTGTCGAAACTTGTGCATAAGAAGGGTGCTGAAGGTTTCCATTGGCATAGCCAACTTCCGTTGCGGTGACTCCGCGGACTTGTTTAAAGAAATGCTCAGTTCCCCAGAAGCATCCTCCTGCAAAATAGACAACATGATCTTTTTGATTTGTAGTATTCATAGTATTTTGTGTTGACGGTTTTAAGTCTTTGCCTTTTTGTGAAAAGCAAACCTTGCTGATCAGAAATAAGCCGGTTGCTATAGCAAGGAGGACGAATAAGTGTTTCATGGTATGGATTGCTACATGAAAGAAACAACATTGTTTCTTTCATGTAAGCTACAAACACCGTACCTTTCTGGATGTTTGTCTTAGAAGATATAGACAGTTTTGACTCTTATAGATTCTTTTTACAATTGAAAGACGAAATAAGTCTAAGAAAGGTATGTCCTGACAAAAAGACCTTTTAGCTACGCTTCGCCAGCTGAATCTCTGACAGGAGAGTTCCTATGCAGGTTATGTCCTACGAACGGAACAAGAAATCGTTTAATCCATATTGTTTAAGCACCGCTCTTGTGACTAAGTTAACTGTTAGCGAAAGACTCGTTAGGCTTAAGGTTACACCATGAATCTGTCGGTTTGATCAGGCCCATGTGTAGTTGTCTTACTGTGGCGATAATAGCCTGCTTGTCGTAGTAATAAAGTTGATGAAGCTGTTGCTGTGTTCCCTGCACTGCGAAAGTGTCGGGCAAGCCAAGACGCTTCAACGTGGCTGAGTAACCATGTTCCACCATAAATTCTAGCACTGCAGTGCCCACTCCACCTGCTACACATCCATCTTCGACGGTGATGATATACGAATATGATTGGAATACTTCATGTAATAATGCCTCATCGAGCGGTTTAAAAAACCGGAGATCATAGTGCCCGACGTGGATGTCTTCCTGGAGCAGGTCGCTGCAGGCGTCCTGTGCATATTGACCAACGGGTCCAAGAGAGAGGAGGACGATGTCTTTACCTGAACAAAGTCTTCTTCCTTTTCCAATTTCAAGTCTTTTAAATTTGTCTGATTGCTTTTCTCGATTACCTTGACCTTTTGGGTAGCGGATTGCAAACGGTCCGTCGATCGCGATGTCCTGAGCCGTGAACAACAAATTTTTAAAGTCTGTAAGCGTCATGGGGGAAGCGCCCGTTATGTTGGGTATGCATCGGAGAAAAGCAATGTCGAATGCCCCCTGATGGGTGGGGCCATCGGGACCGACAACACCGGCCCTGTCGACACAGAACACGACTGGTAATTTCTGCAAAGCGACGTCGTGGATAAGCTGATCATAGGCGCGTTGTAAGAATGTCGAATAAATAACACAGAAAGGAAGTAGCCCATCGGCGGCAAGGCCGGCAGAAAAAGTAACGGCATGCTGTTCGCAGATACCAACATCAAAAACACGATTGGGCATTTGCTGTTTCATTGCAGTTAGCCTGCTGCCGGAAAGCATGGCTGGGCTAATGGCCACAAGACGACTATTGCTCTGAGCCAACTGTGACAGCGTTTCGCCCAGCGCGTGCTGAAAAGTCTCGTTGTGGAGTTGCGGTAGCTGGTTTTCTAACCGTTCACCTGTCAGTTTGTCGAATTTCCCCGTGGCATGCCATTCTGCCTTGTTTAACATGGCCGGTGCAAAACCTTTTCCTTTCTGTGTCACACAATGCACTATTTTGGGGCCAGGTATATGCTTCAACTGCTCGAATATTTTGATAAGCTTGTGAAGGTTATGACCATCCACTGGTCCAAAATAACGTATACCTAAAGCCTCGAAAATATTGCTCGACGCGAGTAGTCCTGTTTTTAACAGTTTCTCTATTTTTCTAATCGCAGCAATTGACCATTGTGCCCGGTCCTTATTGCGTGAAAGCAGTTTTTTGATCTTTGATTTGAACTGATTATAGGTGTGCCCCGTGGTCAGGTCGGTCATATAATTTTGTAGCGCTCCCGTACCGGCATCGATAGACATATCGTTGTCATTTAATATAATCAGCATGTTGGGCTGTTCGAAACCAATATTATTTAAGGCTTCGAATGCCAGACCGGCAGTCATGGCGCCGTCACCGATAACAGCGATGTGTTGACGGTTATGATCACCCTTATACCTGGCCGCGCAGGCCATACCCAGAATTGCCGATAAGGATGTGGATGAATGGCCAGTACCAAAGGCGTCAAAGTTATTCTCTTCCATGACAGGAAATCCGCTGATGCCGCCAAGAAGCCTGTTCGAGTGGAAGCGATCCGCTCTACCTGTGATTAATTTATGGACATAAGCCTGATGACCAACATCCCAGATCAATTTATCCTCAGGGGTGTTAAATACATAATGTATTGCTATGGTAAGTTCTACTACGCCAAGGCTTGAACTAAAATGACCGCCATGCGTAGCAATATGGTCAATGAGGAGGTTCCTTAGTTCCTGACTTAATTCGGGTAATACCTCCTGTGGAAGAGCTCGTAATTCACTGGGGCTGTTGATCTGATATTTACCTGTCATTTCTTTTTTAGACAAATTTAGATTGATTAGATTTGCGATACAGGTACAGTATAGGTAAAAGTGATCAATACAGATGAAGAACTATAAATTTGAAATCTTTACACAGGCAATCGAGAAAAATATAAAATCAGGGGTCTATAAACCGGGGCAAAAGCTACCTTCAGTACGCGATTTTAAAGATTATTATGGTTTAAGTATGAGTACTGTTCAGGCTGGATACGAATATCTTATGATTCGTGGTTTAGTGGAAAGCGTTCCGAAATCTGGCTACTATGTCAGTGCGAAGAATGAAATGCTGGCAGAACCAGGAAGGAGTCGTCGTCCACCGGTAGTAAGGGATGCTGTCTTTGAACAAAGGCTTGGCCTGACAACAGCGTCACCTATGGGGCGGGGTTTTTCGGAATTCAATGTTGCGGCTCCAGGGGATCTCCTTGTTCCGCAAAAGCTTTTACTTCGAACCATGCAACAGGTCATTCGGGAACTGGGGGCAGGGTTGTTGCGCTATTATCCATCTAATGGCTCTGTACAATTGAAGGACAACATTGTCAGGCGTGCAGCCTCTCATCAGACCTTGCTGCATGCAGATGAATTGCTGATCACAGATGGCGCCTTACAGGCCTTGTATATCGCCTTGGCAGCCGTATGCGAAGCTGGAGATATTGTTGCTGTGGAAAGTCCATGTGTATTTTCTGTATTGGAGGTCATTCGGGTGCTCAAACTGCGTGTCATTGAAGTTCCTGTTCTGACTAAAGAAGGCTTCGATATCGATTTTTTTAGACGAGCATGTCAAAGAAGTGTTGTAAAAGCCGTCGTGCTAACACCGAATTTTCATAATCCAACAGGTATTTTGCTTTCAGATGAACAGAAAATTGCTTTATTGACGATTGCTCATCAATATCATGTTGCTGTCATCGAGAACGATATATATGGCGACCTAAACTTTCACGGGAGCAGACCATCTACGCTAAAACAATTTGATGAAAGCGGATTGGTGATGACATATTCATCTTATTCAAAAACCCTAGCTCCTGGAATTCGACTGGGCTGGTTAAGTACAGGGCGATTTCTGAAAGATGTCGAACAGATCAAGTTTGCATTGGGCAGTACAGTTTCCCCTTTGAACCAGGAGACTGTAAGCCGTTTGATCGGCAGCAGCAGTTACGATCGACACATTCGTTCACTGAAGATGCAACTGGCAAAAAATGCCTATATGGCCACCAACCTAATCGCGTCCAGTTTTCCCGAACAAACCAAAGTGATCACCCCTGCAGGTGGGTATAATCTTTGGGTTAAAATGCCCGAAAGTACAGATATGTCGGATTTTTATGCGCAGTGTGAAAAAATAGGTGCGAGATTCACGCCAGGCTATACGTTCTCTTTTGCAAATACTTTTGAACATTATTTTAGGTTGGTCATCGCGGATAAATTTTCTGATAAGCGAATAGAAGCGATCCAGCATATAGGTCGGTATTTATGTGGCAACCCGTAGCTGTACTGATGCTAAATGAATAATGTGTATCGAATAATAGCAAGTGATAGCATGTACATTTGTCTGTTTAATAGGAGATACATATATGAATATAATTACAAAATTTACGGTAGCAACAGAGCAGGGAATTGAAGCGTTGTCGATGCTCACCAAAACACTGGCCTTAGAAAAATTCGCCAGCTTAGTGGAGCCAGCTGAACTAGACCATTATATCCTTGATAATTTTAATTCCAGAACCCTTGTCAGCGAAATAAACAGCATGTCAAACCAATGGCTGGTGGTGTATGCTAACGATGAGCCGATGGGTTATGCAAGAATAACCTCGAAAGGGCAGAAGCCGGACAGTTTGAGCGGTAAACGTGCGATCCGGATAGCGGATTTTGGTGTCTGCCAACATGAAGCTCAGGAGCAAATGGAGACATCATTAATGAACAAATGTCTTGTCGTCTGCAATACCTACGACGTGATTTGGATCAATGAACCCTTAAAAAGTTCGTTGATAGGACTTTTTGAACAGAATGGATTTGTAAAACAGCCGGAGATTAGCAGATTCGACGGATTGACCTTGGAATCAGCAGTATATCTCAAGGTAACCTCGTAGTTCAAAGGGACTTTATATTAACGTTTAAACAAAGCATAGTGAATGTTTAACAAAATAAGCGCACAGATTTAGGTGTGCTTTTTTTGTCTAATGCCTCGGGCAATTTTAGATATAATCCAGCGCATTTAATGCCCTAAATTTTCGCGGACTTAGACCTGTATGCTTTTTTATAAACCTTGTTAATGATGCTGATGAACTAAAGCCATAATACGAAGTCAACTCTTTAATCGGAATTTCAGTAGAAGCTAACTTTTTGGCAATCTCACTTGCAACAATTTCCTTGACAATCGTACTGGGTGAAGTTTCACAGCTTGAAAGCGTCAACCGATGTAAGGCTATTCTTGATATATTGAGTTTTTTCAAGTAGAATTGGAGATCCCAATGATTCTGAGGATACTGGTAAATGAGGTTTTTAAATTCTACTAGAATGGGGTGTTCTCCTAGCAATGCTGAATTTTGATCCAATTGATTTAATGTTTCTTTTTGTTCCTTTATGTTGTTTTTCATGTTTTAAGATAATCGCTTGTTATTGCTCCACTATAGTGTTCTGAGGCTATAGTTTAGGTTAAGTGTTTCATTAATCTTGTTTGAATACAAGCAAAATTAGCGTATTAATTTCATAGTGTACTTTTCGAAATTAACGATTCGCTTTTTAAAATTATAATTTTTTACAATTGATTGTGGCAAAACTGAAGGGCAGCAGACTATCATTGGAAAAATAGGCGGATGGATAAAAACCTTGTTCCAATAACAGTGAAATCACTCTTTTTATTCTAATTTCTGAATGCATTTTTCTGTGATTTATTTTTATATTATTCTTTGTAATATAGGGTTTTATGTCTGCTATATATATTAAAAATAAAACAATGAAACTGATTGGTTATAACCTTTGGTTATACCGTTATTTTAAAGGGTTTTTAGGCTTTACATCGTGATTATTCCACTTCAAGACTTATACGATCTAATTTATCCCCGGTAACAGCTATGAGGATCATGTGCTGCTATGTTAATCCTTTATGATGTAGTGTGCGAAGGGATAGACCTGTTCTGTGTGATTAGTTTGAATAACATCTAGTGTTTATAGCGCTAAATCATATGCTTATTATTTGTTTCCTATCATTTTTATAAGACAAACTTTCTTTTTGATTATTTTATATTTATCATAGCGAATGTATTTTCGTTTATTGTGCGAACGTTTGATGTTGACAGGTTGATTATTTTTCTGTACATTATATTATAACTTGTTTTTAGATTATGAACTAAAATACTATGCGATGGTGAAGTAAATTTTTTTATGGATCTTCTGATTTTCAAGTTTCGTTTACTATAGTCGACCGTTTTTTCCTTAATCGCGATTTTGACGATCGCGATGCTCATTTTCTCTCGTGAGGTTAACATACACCTCAATAAAGCATTCCATTAGGTCTATACAGTGATAAGTAATCTCAATTTGCCAGCTCCAACACAGGATTTAACCACTTTACGAGATTAAAGAGTCTTTCGTATTGTGACTATGAATCTGCTATGCAGGGCACGGGAAGCATGTGCCTTATTGAGGATAAAAAAATTAATCGTTGTTTTACAATAAAAACATTGAAAAGTATTATCTTTAGTATGGATTTAATTCCGATAACCACATATTTATTTAATTAATTGAGAAAATGGGTAAATTTGAAGTAAAAACACGGAAAAATGGAGAATTCCAGTTTAATTTAAAAGCTGGAAACGGACAGGTAATTTTAAGCAGTGAAGGTTATACAACTAAAGCAAACTGTTTAAATGGCGTTGAATCTGTTAAAAAGAACGCTCAGGACGATAATAAATTTGATCGTAAAACTTCTACGAACGGCAAGCACTACTTCAACCTTAAGGCTACCAATGGCCAAATTATTGGGAGCAGCGAGATGTATGAAAGCGCAAGTGGTATGGAAAATGGCATTGAATCTGTCAAAAAGAATGCGCCTGATGCGACGGTTGAGGAGATAGCCTAATTCTATTTTGACATGCCGAACTGCTACATGTAAGCAGTCTGTAAATAGGAACGCATAGGGATTTGATAGTAAAGAGCCGGGTAAAAACCGGCTCTTTTGTGTTTATTTTTCTGTAGTCTGGAGGGGGATGGAAAACCAGAAACTGCTTCCCAGACCTACGGTACTATCAACCCCTATCTGACCGGCGTGTTTTTTGATAATTTCAGCGGAGATATAGAGCCCTAGTCCAAGTCCCGAGTAAGATTTACCTTCGTGGTTAGCTCTATAATATCGATCGAAAATAAAAGGCTGTACTGCCGGGTCAATACCTTCACCCTGATCATTAACGGTTATTTTGACACGATCTTGCAGCTGTTCAACAGTAATATTGATTTCTCTCGATTCTGGCGCATATTTAACGGCATTGTTTACAAAATTGACAAGCACTTGTTCAAGTCTTTGCTCGTCAGCAAATATAGTTGCATCGAGATCGCCCGTAATATTAACTTGATGGTTGCCTTGGGATATGACATTGTGACAACTGGAGGCAAGAATCTTTGATGCCTTGAAAGTTGTTTTTTCGAGATGAAGCTGCCCTTCACTGATTCGATGCATATTGAGCAGGTCATCAACAAGTGTAACGATTTTTTTGATATTGATAGCAGACTGATCAATAAGCCTTGAAATGATGTCACTTCCAGTTTTGTCCTTAAATCGTTCCAGCAATTGAATCGTTCCCTTTAAGCCCGTGACGGGTGTCTTTAGTTCATGGCTGGCAATGCCCAGGAAGTCATCTTTTTGTGATTCGTAATTTTTCCGTTTTGTAATATCTGCCACTACGCCGATGAGGTGAGTTGCATTACCTTCTGGATCGTATTTGGGAAGACCTGACGCATTGATCCAGTGTAACGATCCATCAGGCCAACGGATAAGATATTCAGCGTGATAAGTGGTCTTGTTCTGGATAGCGTCCTGCACTTTTTGATACACCATTTCGCGGTGTTCAGGGACGATGCTTCGCATGAGGTCTTCATAGTCAAAGCGGTCGTTTTTGGTAAGACCAAAATTGATTTTACAGGTTTCGGAGCAGTCCATTTTTCCTGTTCTGATATCGCGATTGTAGGAGCCGAGTTCACCAGCTTTTAGCGCAATTTCCAACTGATAGTTGAGAGCCTCAAGATGTTCGTTTCTTTTGATGCGCTCGGTAACTTCATTGGCGATGACAATAATAGACTCCGTTTCACCTTCATCATTCTTTAAGGGCTCATAAGTGAAATCAAAGTAATGGTCGCCCAATACCCCCATAGACTCAAGTCTTGCGTAGGCAGTGTCGCCAATGTAGTTCTGGCCGGTGGTAAAGACATTGTCCAATATTCCTAAATAGGGCTGTCCCTGTAGTTCTGGAAGCGCTTGTGCAAGCGGTTTGCCGAGAATAATTTCGGTTTTGCGCCATAGCTTGAGCATCTTGTCGTTGGCAACTTCAATAACTAACTCGCGGCCTGTTAAAATCGCAAAGCCTATCGGGGCCTTATCTATAAAGGACCTGAATCGACGTTCGCTTTTTTTGAGGTTTTTGTTGAGCAGCACTGTCAAATCATAGGATTTGTTGAGCTGGCTATTGGTACGATAAAGTTCATCATTGGCGAGCTCCATCTCGTCATTAAGCTCGAGCAGTCGTTGTTGCATGGTTGCCATGGTAATATTGACGCCCTCAAGCTCATCAATTTTATCGATGGAAGAGCTTCGAAGCTCGATTTGATCCATCGCTGTCCGTGCAAGACCTTCCAATATCTGTCGATCAGCTGCGCTGAAAGCGCGCGGATGCTTGTCGATAACGCACAGTGAACCGATCATAAAACCATCATGTGTAATAAGCGGTGCACCTGCGTAAAACCGTAGTCCAAAGTCTCCAATTACAGTTGGATTGGTCAGTAGGATATCTTCTTTCATTGTATCTTCAAAGACCGTTACTTTCTTGTCCAGAATAGCCAGACTACACAAACTTTGCCCTCGATTCGTTTCCTTTGTGGTGCCCATGCCGATATTTGCTTTGAAATAGACCGATTCTGCATCCACCAATGAGAGCAATGCAATAGGGGCATTGAAGATCTGGGTGGCTAATTTTGCAATTCCATCAAAGCTGGCTTCAGAGGGGGTTCCCGTTATTTTATAGCGTCTGAGGGCATTCAGTCGGTCATGTTCATTTTCAGGCATTATATCCATTCCAAACGTATTCTCTATCATAGTGACCCCGTAATTCTTTTTATAAAGATATAGTTTTAATTACAAAAGGGAGATGCAATTTTTTCTCTTCATCGGCAATTCAAAGATTCCATAAAATCACCAAAAAATTTCTAAACCTATAGTTGAGTTAACAGCATGTAGGCACTTCGACCTCGGTTTGTGGTTTATGACTGGGGCAGGATGGCAATCCGACAGTAAAAACCGATCCCTTATTGGGTGTACTTTGGATGTTTACAACACCTTTGTTTCGTTCAATAAGATCCTTGCATAAGACAAGGCCCACACCCGATCCGGGCTCATCTTCTGTGCCGAAGGACTTCTGCTGAATCTCATTAAAAAGTGCGGCAGACTTCGAGGGGTTAATCCCTATTCCTTCATCCTGAATATGAATATGGGTATAGGTTTCATCCATGCTGGTGTAGATGTTGATACTCCCATTCACAAAGCTGAATTTGATTGCATTACTGATCAAGTTTCGTAAAATAATGATAGTATGATCCCGGTTGGCAATTATCTGTGTGTTGTTAGGTATATCAATATTGATTTTTAGTTGTTTAGATTGCGTGTTCTCATTAAAAACTTCAATAATTTGCTGTATCATAGGTTTGATCAATTGGGGCGATGCTTTGGTATTCATTCCCTGCATACTGCTGCTGCCCCATTGCAGTAAGTCATCCAAAGCTTGATTCTGCTGTGTAATCTGTTGATAGATCTGCTGGATATATTCTTGTGAAGTCGTACTATCGAGCATCTGATTACGAAACATAAAGACCAGTGCTTCCAGGTTGGCAAAAGGGCTTTTGATATCGTGTGCGATAATAGAAAAGATCTTTTCCTTGTCCCGATTCATGGATTCTAAGTTACGGCGTTGCTGCTCAATCTTTTTCATATTCTTATAGATGATGTCAAGAAAGAAGTTGACCGCAACGACCATAAAAGCAAGTGCATTGATAATATTGAAAACAGATCTGGATCGAGGAACTTGCTGGCTCAGGGGAAGTATATCGGGCAGCAGATATAATAGTGAAATCAGGAAACCTACCGTAATACAAAGGACTATATGGATTTTTCGATTATCATACATCAACATAGAGACAATCAATGTGCACAATAAAAAATATTCGCCGCCATTTTTATAAAGTAGTGCCCCAGCGAAGAAAAACACCGTATTACTTGTCAATAGCGTTGCCTTAGCGATATTGTGTTTCCCATAATATTGAAGCAAAAGGACTGTAAGTGCACATATTGAATTGGAGAAATTAATCGCAGATAAAATATAGCGGTGGTTGATAAGATTGAGGATTGAAAAGAAAATTGTTGGAAATAAACATAACAATGCAATCAGATTTATCATTACACGCGTTTGAAATCGATGTATGACATGCCCGGATGTGCACCAATATGGGAAAATAGTTTCCAATATTTACGAAAATGATTCATAGAAAGGCGTCTGATTTTGCTTATATTTTCTAAACATTCAAAATTAGCCATAAATCAGGAGTCCAACAATGATTTTTCTTGAATAGCAGGATAAGGTCGGTAAAATCTACCATGAAAGAAAGACAAAAGGGCTACACTGCTCTATTAATTGGGGAAAAATAAACGGATTTCGGTCCCTTGGTTTTCCTGACTGAAAATGGCCATCTGCGCTTTGAGCCTTTCAAGAATTTCCTGAACGATAAACAATCCGATGCCTTTTCCTTGGTAATCCGTTGAATTTGAACCACGGAGTCTTTCCATTCGGATATTTTCCAGTTCATGCTGCGGAATACCGATACCATTATCTTTGATGATATATAACACACCTTTCGTTACTTTTTCACTATAAATATGCAGCGCTGCTTTCGTATTGGCCGAAGAGTATTTGATGGCATTGTTGATCAAGTTTGTAAAGATTTGGTAGATTCCATTGTGATCACTGTTTACTGGAAAAAGATCCCCAAAGATAAGTTCAGTATGTGGGCTACGGAATAATAATTTGGCTTCCCGGCACCAATTGGGCAATGTAAGATCTAAACGGACAGGTTGTTTCCGTAGCCTATTCATTGGGGCAAGGCTCAGTTCTACCGTTTTGTCGATAATGTCAGCAATGTTTTCAAGTGATTGATCGATGACGTCATACAATTCGAGCCGCCTATTGGACTGCATATCCAAATGTTCTTTTAGTACACCTATACCCAATTTAGCAAGTGCCAAGGGATTTTTCGCATCATGTGATAGCGTATAGGATATCATGCGCAGGTTGGTTGCGGGATTGATTACTATATTTTCTCGATCTAAAGGTTTCTCATCGTGTATCTTATGCGTGACATCGGTGGCTGTGTGGAGGATGGAATAAGTTCGTCCGCGCTTATCAAAGAGGGGCTTATACTCAAAATCAAAATAACGTTTGATTTTGATATCACCGTCAACGATCGTTGCGGGAGTTTCAAATGCCTTGTAGGTAACACCGCTTTCCCAGACGTTACGGAGTATATCTGTAAATCCTTCCTGGGTAAAAACCGGAAAAACCTCTCCAAAGGAATGTCCAACTATTTCATTCTCTGTACGCCACATATTTAGCATACGTGAATTGGCGAATGCGATATTAAGGTTCGAATTATCATAAATGGCTGTTGCAATCGGCATTTGATTTAATGCTTCAAAAAAAAATGGAATATCCTTTTGAGGTTTTTGCATATTGGGCATTTAATGATTATCTGCTTACCGCATGGCGGCCGTAAGATTAATCAAAAATCAAGCCAATAGGCATGGTTTTTCTGTTTTTCGGGAAAAATACCGTCAATCGGTCGGGATGGAAATGCGCAATAAAAACACACTAAATTATTATTATATTTAATAAACTTCACAGGAGATGTAAGTTAAAAATAGACAGGGATTTGTAATCATACCAATTATGGATAAGTATTTGGAAATTAGGAAATATGATGTTCAGGATAGCAATAAGCTGATCGATATTCTTCATCTGAATATACCGAAGTACTTTGCACCAAGCGAGGTTGCGGATTTCAGGGAATATCTTGAGCAGGAAATGGAAAACTATTTTGTTGCGCTGGTTAACGGGCAAATTATTGGTGGTGGTGGGGTAGGTTTTTCCGATGATGAGCGTACAGGGTATTTGAGTTGGAGTTTTTTAAATCCAAAATATCATGGATTTGGTTTTGGAAAAACCTTATTGCATCATCGCATTGACTTTCTTTACGCCCATCATCAGGTTGAAAAGATCGAAGTTGGCACCTCTCAATTTACTTTCGGATTTTATAAAAAAAATGGTTTTGTACTAAGGGAAATCCATAAAGATTATTGGGCTGAAGGCTTTGATTTATATGATATGGTCCATACAAGAGAATAGATAATACCATGAGTACTGGTCAGGCAACATGTTGAAAAATAGGGTGCGACTTAGTGGTTTAATGACGCCAAGTTTTCCTTAATTTGATTCAGGTGGTGTAGGGGATGATAGCTCATCAGGTAAAACATTTCACGTATACTGAGTTTTCCGAGCAAAGGATGGGGTAGGACCAGCCTATCGAGCTCCTCTTCATTGTACAATACAAATGACTGATTAATTGTAGCTAGTACTTCTTCCAATTGCGTTATAAGGTCCTCTTTCTGTGCGGGCAGGATTTCTTCAGGCACAAATTGACTTGGTGCCTGTAGGCTTGTTTTGAGATAATTGTTAAGTACCGTATTGTAATCCCAAGTTGTACGTTGTAGGGTGCCAAATTTTTGGACTATGAACTCTTTTGATTGCAATACCTTTGGAAATGGTAAAAGCGTTAAGAGAATATGCTTTAGCTGTTGACCAGCTGTCCACTTTTCATGATTACGATATGAAAAATGGGGATCAGGTAATGCGATGATATAGGCAATAACGGTATGGTGGTTGTCGGAAAAAGTTTTGATAAGTTCTTGTTTATTCATCCTAATTTTCGTGGTAAGTGATTATTTCGATCGTTTTTTCTAGCTTGTTAATAAGTCAAAGTCAGTATGGTGTGCTAAAAATATAAAATTATTTGCTATCCACACCTATGAATCTCACTTATCTTATTAGGTGTTGATCAAAGCTGAAAAAGGCCGGTATTGTTTGTTATACCGGCCGCCTATTCTATTGGTCTAAAAACTAATATGCACCAAAATCTGCGAGATGAGAATAGAAGAAATCACCCCAAGAACTTGTCGACTCTATTTTAAGGTATTGGGTGCTAACGGAAGTATTCAGATCGACATTGATCCAGGAACCAGCAACTTTGCTCAACTGCGTCGTTTTGATCAATGTCCAGCTTACGCCATTTGTACTTGAGTAAATATTGATATCTTTCATCGCTCCATTTAAATTGTCGCGGTTACGGAAAGCAACTCCTTTTACGGTACGTAATGCGCCCATATTGACGGAGAAGAAATGCGGCTGCGGAGTTTGAGTCGACGACCAGGGCGTATGCCAAACGGTACTTCTATTCATATCCAATACATTGCTGGCCGGTGATCCAGGCTCATTACTATCGCTGGCGACAATTGACCAACCTGTGGTCGGTAAGAGTTTGTAGGTAACAACCTTGGATAAATCGGGTATATTGTTAACGAAATTATAAGCATATCCTAAGCTTGTACGACTTCCATTGGCATGGAGAAATCCTATTCTCATTTCGTAATTCCCCGTCAGATCATAAAAATCACCTAATGGGCACTCAAATCGAAAACTATCCTGGCCAATTATTTTTGTAGCCCATTGTACGGCATCATAATCGTTATTTACGCCAAAAGGCTCCCTATCGTGCCAGACAACAATGTCATTGACCGGTTTTGTTGTTGTAAATTTTCCAGAAACGATAATCTTATTGTTCACAAAGCTTGATGACAAGGATGTTATTTCTGCAGATGCCGATGCATACCAGTCGCTTCTTACCACAGGGCTGAATACTTGGCTATTGTTAAATGTTGCTGCTGTGGTACTGGTCAAAGAGGTTGTGGAAATTCCGTAGGTTGAATTGCCTGAGCCCATTAATGCCGTACCTAAGGTTGGCGCTAGCGTTTTGTTCATCCTATTGTGGCTGGCATTTAATCCATGGCCCAGTTCGTGAATCATTCCGCCTATCCATACGGTTGCTTTCCATCCAATATCACCGCCTATTCCTAAGTTTTTAGCGTCCAGATTTACATAATCTAATGCATAGCAGCTGGTACCTGTACCATAGAATGGAGGGCCTCCGGGATTAGCCGGATCTGTATTATAAGTTGGAATAATGATTAGATTGTGTTCGCTTTTTTTTCCTGACGGATTTTGATTAAAATAGCTGTCCACTTCCGCCTTCACTGCGCCGCTGCCTCCTGAATATGGATAAGTTGCTTTGCCGTATTTTCCAGCGATATAATGGATGTTAATCAAGCTGTCACTGACTAGATCTAATCCGAAGGATTTTCTGCCAAAGCCTTCGCGATCCATATTATTTGCAAACATATTTTGGGCGTCCAAAAGGATCTTGCTAAGACGCTTTCTGAAATTGGGAATGGAATCAACATCATTTGGAACAAAATAAATGACGTTCAGCTTATAGGGGTTACTGGTCCATTCATTGGTTACCGATGTAGTTGATGTTTTTGCTTTGAGACTGCCGGCACTTTCTTCGGGGCTTATCAAAGTCTTGTTACAGGACGCAGCCCCTAGAGCGAGGACCGCTAGCATCAGATTTAAAAGTTTTCTCATAATGGTTTATATTGTGTATCAATAAATATAAATAAGGTGTCTTTTATTGCTGTGTAAAAAAATAAACTTTTATCATAATTAGTTTAGGCAATCGATTGATTAATCAACTTTGAAAAATGTTTTGTAACATTTTAATTTATTTTCGCATGAAATGATTATGAATTAATAGTAACTGGACAAAATTTAACCGACTTCTTTCTTGGTTTTCAATGAGGTCTTATTACATTTGGTTGTATGAATAAATAAATCGTATGGAAAAAATTAAAAACCTGATATTACTGTTGGGCGCACCCAATGATGAGCAGGGGCAACTTAGCGTTATGGCATTAAATAGAAATGAATGTGCCTATAATTTCTATTGTCATAATGAGAGGACTGCAATTTTATGTACCGGCGGAATGGGTGAACATTTCAATCGGACAGAAAAGCCGCATGGCACTTATGCTCAAGCTTATCTTATGGAAAGAGGTGTCGCTGAGAGGGATTTACTTCCATGTGTACTATCCACAAATACTTACGAAGATTTTATGCTATCAAAAGAGATCATTAAAGAGATCTCTCCAGATCTCTTCATTGTGATTACGTCTGATTTTCATATGGAGCGAGCGAAATTATTGCAATACAAACTCATCGACTACCCAAATGTGCTGTTCATTGCTGCAAAGTCGACTGTTAGTCCCGAAGAATTGAATTTGTTGTCACTACATGAACAACAGGCTATTCGGAGAATACTGGAAAGTTAAATAGGCGTATTGGAATAGTAGTATTTTTAGCGATTGATTCCTTATGCCGGCAGCTTTTTTATACATTAACCCAATTTCTTTCTAAGCCATTTACGGACTGGTTCGTCATACCATTTCAAGCTGATATAGGCCAGTGCAATACTCGCCACCAAAATCAATAGGGCATAAGGCAAGGCTTTTATTAGTGTTACATCCTTATTGTTGCTGATCCAGGCAACATAAAAATAAACGAAAGGATAGTGTACGAGGTATAGTGGGTAGGAGATCTCACCCAAAAATTTACAGAGCTTATTTTCTATTCTGCTGCTTGATATGTTACTTGTTCCCAAGTAAACAATCAAGGGGAATACAACGATAATGCATACCGACTCATATATCCCGTTCATCCAAAGCTGATCTGCTCCGCCTATACGAGGCATATACAACACAATGGCGATTAAAATACTGCAGTATAAAAATGCATGTCGGATACGGCTTGGGCTTGTTATTCTGGATAGCAGGAGGCCCGCGAAAAAAGGATACATGGTGCGGGTGATTCCTATTCGCACTTGCTCAAGGTTTAGTGTCCAGCCACCGCTAACATCACCATTAGGACTTGTGATTGCCAAATGGGCGAGTGCCACAGCCGCAATAATGACCAAAATGCTTAAAGCTGTTTTGGATAATTTATGAATACCGATAGCATATAGAATATTGGCAATATATTCAAAGAACAATGACCAGCCAACACTATTAAGTGGGTGCATTTCCTGCCAACCACGAATATCCAAAGAGAGAGGGACGGGGAGAATCGTATAACCGATGAGCATTACGAGAAGCATTTTCCAGATCGGGACAGTATGAATAAGTGGCCAGATGGTGGAATCTGTAAAGTAAAAGCCTATTGCGCCAAGAGTCATACCTAGTATGACCATCGGCTGAAGGCGTTCAATACGGCGTTTAAAGAAAGTGCCAATCGACATGTTATGCCAGCGATCATCATAGGCATAACCGATCACAAAGCCAGATAAAAGAAAGAAAAAGTCAACTGCCAAATAGCCATGGTTGACCAATATATCGAGATGTCCTGTTCCCAATGGCTCCGTGAGATGAAAGGTGACAACGATAATCGCCGCGACTCCTCGTAGTCCGTCTAAAATGGGATAGTGTGGCTTTGTAGAAAGGATTTTATTGTTCATGGCTTCTGATTGTATTACGAGATGTCTATGGGCTTACTGATTGTTTATAAATGTTATTGAATGAATGGGTGAAAATAGCGAAATAACACATTTGATTTTGATCATATTGTATCAAAATCCCGATAGTTAGTCTCATTTCCAGCTTATTTTCTTATTGATGATGCATCGCGGGATTTAATGCTCCAAATTTTATATCTTGCTGTCCGATTCACAAAGGCTATCTTCGACCGTCAGTTTGCGGAAAATCGAGAAGCTCCTTTTGCGCATCGGAAACCTCGCTGAGCATGTATAAACTAAATACTAAAAAAGATGATTGTCGTTAAAGTAACCTATAGTGTCCATGATGACTATATACATACAAATAAAAAAATGATTGAAAGCTTCCTCGAAGATTTCAAGAGGTTAGATGGAACACAATTCCTGTATACTATTTTACAGAGCGGCGAAAGCAACAGCTTCGTACATATTTCCCAGTATCAGAATAAGGAGATTCAGGATCAGTTGCTCAACATACCCAGCTTTCTTAAATTTCAGGAGCAAAGGGATAAAAATCTTGCGACTGAGCCCAAAATTGAGCTAATGAGCTTTATCGGGAGTTCAAAGGATCCGTTTTAACGAAACGGAGACTGCTTCCTAAAAAAGATATGTTTAATCACTATATGCAATTAACCCGCTTTGTCTATTATTTGCTATTGAAATGATTGCGATTAAACTTTTTACATCTGTATCTATTTTTAGCCATTTCACTTCTATAATTTCCTGGATTTGTTTAATCAGCGCAGTATCCAGCCTGAAATCCGAATAATAGTCAAATTGTTTGGCGATTATTCCTTTTTGCTGAAGGCTGCTGAAAGTCTTTTCGTCAAGCTGTCCAGCGAAAACCAATCCTGCTTTTTCGGGGAAATCTGGTTTTGGTTGTTTATCATCAATAATATAGAAGTCTAACATCTTAGGATTTCATTTTAGCAATAGCTGATTACTACAACTCGATAATGTTCCGTTTAGTTCAATGGCTTGTATGCCGAGTCGTCAATCCAATTGAGGAATAAACCATTGTCCACGATCTGGCACTTGTTCTTATCGTTCTTTTAGATAAATAAGGATCTAAATGTCTAAAAGCCCGGAAATCAGTAGGAATGGTAATTTATGGTCAGCTTGATCCCTTTTTTAATGGTTGCCACAACTATCGAGTAATAGATAGTTAAGGTAAGCATTAAAACTGATACATCCTATTACCAACTTATACCTAACAGCAGTTTTCAATCAGTTTTTAGACAATGATTAGACAGTGCTTATTCAGTTGCCACTGAACGATCACTGAGCAAGCACTGAACGAGCACTGAACAAGCACTGTGAAAACACTAAATTTGACTACTCTTTGGTCCTCATTTGCTGCAACTAAAAATTTAAAGAGAAAAAAGGAGAGGAGCTACGCTTCTGTAAAAAGAAGCGCTGTTGCACGGTAATAGATTGATGTGTGATGGAGATCAACTGGGGGCTTTTTAAAAAATTTGTTTGTGCTTAAATTGAGGTTGTCCTTTTTAGTGCTGAAATAATTTATAAATTTGGCTGTATCTAAATTTGGAAAAGCAATCCAAGGCCAAAAAGTATACGATTGCCGATATCACTAACTACCAGAAAGATTATACCAAAAGCATAATCGATATTAAATCAGAGAAAGGGGAAAGCAACATGTTCCTTTTCGATGCCAAAAATCTTTTTCATAAAAATTTTATCATATAATTTGATGTCACACCCTTAAATTCTGATTCTAAATTTGGCGTAATCGCACATTATCAAAATCCCAAAGACTGGGTGTATATCGGATGTGATTCAACATCTGATATTCTGACACATTCGCATTGGAATTTCAGGCGTCCCGGTTTAACAAAATTTATTGGTAAGGATATCACCAAATTCTATAAGAATTTCAGGCGCACTGTCCGATGAAGTTTGAGCACCAATAATTTGAGGCTAAAATGTGCTATAAATCTCTTTTGTGTACCAAGTTAAATAGGCTAATAATAGCATGTTGTCAATATTGCCTAATTGACTCTTCAGATTTAATAAAGTACGATGGTGTAACTTGTATGCAGATCGCGTATTAATTTCCATAATGTCACTTATCTCTTTAAATTCTAGTCCTTTAACATATTTAAGATAAATGATCTCCTTCTGTTTTGCTGTCAATGTTTTAAATGCATCTTTTAATTTTTTTCGTATCTCGTCCGTTCTCTCTTTTTCAATAATGTCTAGTTCAACGGGGACAGCTAGTTTGAAATCATAATTATCCGCATCGATTTCAGTAGAATACAATGGATTGTTCTTATTAAAACGGATAAGATTTAGCATCTGATTTCGGAACATTTGCATAAGGTATGCTTTAGGATTTCGAACCTCAGCAAGGCTTTCTTTCTTTTCCCAAACTTTGATAAAGGTATTTTGGATGACATCTTTGATAGTTTGAGGATCTTTACTGAACTGTTGGCCATATAAATAGATAGACTCAAAACAGTTGTCGTAGACCTGTTTAAAAGCAATAGAATTACCTTTAACAAAGTTCCCCCATATAAATATCAAATCGTCTGACATGGTAGATTAACATAATTTATTAGAAGCAAATCTATCAATTCCCATAAAACTTACAAATTATTCTACCTAATAAAAATTAAGTGATTGTTTATGTGTTGTTTATGAAATTTATGAAAAATAATGGGGCACTATTTTAAAAATGAGTGTCTACTGGATATAAACCAAAAAAGGGTTGCTTACCAATGAATAAAATTGACGATAATCTACTTGAACAGTTATATGCTGAACCTCATTTTAATGAATTCACATTACGACCTATTTTTATTGATCAAACGGAATGGGACAGTTGGTTTAGCCAAAATAATAAATACATTGCTGTTAAAGACCTAGCAAGATCCTTTTATACGATCAAATATTATGAAAATAATATTTTTGATGGTAATGAAGAGCGAAATGAGGTATGGGAGAAGATTGCATTAAAAATTAATGATTCGACACAGCAGGACTCCCCAAATACGTCGAGAATATTACCCTATCTAAAGAGATTGTTTCCATACGCAGCAATTTTTATTGCCACGTTGTTAGGAGTTATCTGGCTTAATAAACCTATCGGAGTCCAGGAAAATAGTTTTTCCTTTTTTACCACGGAAAAAAAAGAAACGTTCCTTCTGCCTGATAGTACAAGGCTAACATTAAATAAAAATTCAAAAGCTATTTTTTCTTTTAATGATACAATTCGACTTTTGAAAATTGAGGGAGAGGGCTATTTGGAAGTCGCAAAAAAAGAAAAAGAAAGAAAACGAGTGCCCTTTGAAGTAGAACATGAGGGATTTAAAGTCGAGGTTTTAGGTACTAAATTCAATTTTATCGGAACACGAAGATCCCAAAGTGTAGCTTTGTTTGAGGGTAAAGTAAAAGTTAGTGACCGATCTGGTTATGCATTAATGAAACCTGGTGAGGTTTTTAAAAGTCATCATGGTCAGCTAGTCAAATTAATGATTAATCCAAATTTCTTTGCTGCGTGGAATACTGGAGTTCTGAATTTGAATAATACCAGATTAAAAGAAATTTTGGATTGGCTCCAAATTAGCCAAAACCACGATTTCAATATTCAGCTTTCCAAAGAACGTCTAAATAACACAATAAGTGGCAAGATCAAACTTGAGAATGAGTCTGACCTTTACGAAACCTTAGAAAATTTTTATAACCTAAAGATTTCACGTATCGGTAATCAGGTGCTGATTACTGAGGGCAATCCATTATAATAAAGTCAATAAACCAAAACACAATCCTTAACTATGATTAATGATAAGTTTAAATTCATTGTAAGCTGTTGTCTTGCAACATCACTTACTGCTCAATCTTTTCCTTCCTATGGAAATTCTTACTTAAAGAATAGCAGGTGGGGTTATCAAGTTGGACCTAAAACAACTACTTACAGTTTAAAAATTGTTCAGCTTTTGGACCGGATTTCCAAAATTGAAGATGTTTATTTTGTTTATTCTACATATAGCAGCATCTTTCATTTCAAAAACAGGCTAAAATTATGAACAAAGCAGAACTTATTAACGAGATCGCCACAGGTGCCGGTCTTACAAAAGTGCAGGCTGACAAGGCCCTGGACAGTTTTACAAATACTGTGGTTTCATCACTTAAAAAAGGCGATAATGTAACTCTTGTCGGGTTCGGTACCTTTTCAGTATCAGAGCGGGCAGCCCGTAATGGTCGTAACCCGCAAACTGGCGCCACGATAAAAATAAAGGCAAGGAAAATACCAAAATTCAAAGCTGGGAAAGCATTCACTGAATCTGTAGCAAAAGCAAAGATCAAATAAAGAAGAAAGGCGGAACATTGTTCCGCCTTTCTTCTTCTTCTTTTAATATCAGAAACAGATGTAAGAGCTGTTATCCGGTAGGTCTGCATAGATAAGAGAATAAATATAACCATTTCGGACTGCAAAAGTTAATTTCTTATCGGCGACCACCTGAATACCAAAAATCCGATAATCCTCTATTTTTGGCTCTTCAGTTATAGCCTTTTCAATATCTGAGTATTTAAGTTCCATGAAAAAATCATCCATTGTCTTTTTAAGCGAATTCACAACAAGAAGAATACTATCCAGTTTCTCCTTTTTATCAGGTGTGATTAACGCAGATAAACCGGATGTGGTGAGTGTATCCGAGGCGGCTGCTTTTAGAAAGTGTTTTACACAATTTATATCCTTGTCCTGGGCCATTAGGTGTTGAGTGAACGTGAAAAAAATAACAATTATGACTACTGCTTTTACAACCGGGGTTAGGATCAGTCTCATCTGTAGGGCAATTAATATTAATAATTTCTTAAATGATCAAAGCAGGCAAAATGTATGCCTGCTTTGAAATATTACACTCTATTGTAGCATTAGAGCACCTATGGTTTTTAATGTCCAAACGCAATTAGTGGATTTTACAATTATAAATGAAATAAGAACCCAGGAACATTAATACATTTTAAACATGCGTTTGTCCTACTACAACCTGAAAATAGACAGCAGGATAGATAATATATTCTCCTGAACATGGTTTCCCTTTAAAAAGATACAATTTCATTAGAGTCGGCGATGAAATCGTTGATTTGCATTCAAAGATCTTTTCGGAGTCAAACTGAAGAGGGATTAATAAAGTTTTGGATTCATAACCGTTTTTTTTGAGATCTTCAAAAATACTTTTGAAATCAAGCTGACCCTTAATTTTTTGCATATACTCGGCAAATGAGGGATGAGCGCTATCGGAGAAGCTAATAGTTGGAGTTCCTCCATCGCTTCCAAAGTTCACTTTCATCATTGTAATAGTTGCAATACAGCTATCACGGAGTTCAGGAGGATATTTAAAAGTTTCGGCTATACTTGAATAAAACTTTTCAAATGATGGAAATTCCTCACTTTTCTGACAAAATCCATTGAGAGAAATAAAAAGTAATAGCAGGGTTGTTAGAAAAAACGTTTTCATGATTTAAAATTTTTATTGACATTTTGCACCTTTATGCCCAGTTTCATAATCCGCCAGAATTCTGGACCTTTCATTTAAAGATGGTAATTTATTTCCTAATTTGGATTCAATTGAACTCCAGGTTTGATTATTAACGCTATTTTGAAACGCATCGTATAAACCTCCAAAGGCTACAGAATAAGCATCCTGTACAGGTGTGTTGAAATTGCTTACCAAATAATTTGCTATCACATCAACATAATCTCTTAACATCATGTCGTGCTGATTAGTGTTGTAAGAATATCCTTTATAATCCAGATAAGCATGAATTGCCTCATGCACAATGACCGTAGCTATATATTCCTGTGAAGAGCTGGGTAGGTTATTCAAATTCAATTTTATGTCTATATCCATTCCAGTAACGTTACCTTGATTATCTCGTAATATTTGAGAAGGATGTGCATTGCCATTTACATTATTGTCTAAACTTGTGCTTTCATAGAATATAACATTAAAT
The DNA here is from genome assembly GCA_050281725.1 of Sphingobacterium sp. GTDB lineage: Bacteria > Bacteroidota > Bacteroidia > Sphingobacteriales > Sphingobacteriaceae > Sphingobacterium. The sequence continues at coordinate 44,814 of JBMAAL010000001.1, forward strand.
TTTCCATTGATGTTAAAAATGGATTGCAATGTTTCATTTGCTTTGAACACAATATCCTTATCAACAATCTTATCGACCATCCCTTTTAAACAAGGATTTTGTACATTGTTGGTAATGATGTAACCTCCCCTGGTAACAGTTGTTCCACTACCACCACCGCCGCCGCCGCCACCAGAACCACCAGGAGGATAAGTTGGAGGGTAAGATGGTGGAGGTGGAGGAGGATATGAAGGCCATGTAGGTGGAAAACTCGGGTTAGTTGGTGGTGGCGGCACATTCACTTCTGGTAAGGTTCCGCCGTCAATGTCTTCAATCCCCATCAACACAATGTTCCTGTTGCCGGCAATTCCCAATAATTTGTAACGACCTTCTTTATTGTAGACACCGAGGTCAATCAGCCTTCCGTTAACTGTAAAGGTTCCGGCAAATAAAGAGTCTGTGCTTTTAAACTGGTACTGGCGAACAACTCCTTCATAAGCTCCGTCATGTAGGGTTACCTGGAGCTCGCGCGTAATAATACTGTCACGAAGGAGCAGAGTTGTAAAAAATGTGGAATCACCCCGCTTTTCAATTTTTGTCTCCGACCACTTCGGCGAATTGACGTTGGCAAAGGCGCCTTTTACACTTGTCGGGATCAGCTGCCGCTGGTACCAGGCAGCCACTTTTTCGATGTCCCCGTTCTCCTGAATCGGGTCGATCTTAGCATCCTTCACACATCCCCATACTGCAATCAGTATAAGGGCGAGAAATGCTGTTAGGTTAATAAACTTTTTTCTCATACTTAAATTTATATATAGAACTAATTTAATATAATTTCAATTAATGAGTAATAGATTACAAAATATTTTTATATTTTGGTATATAGATATTTCTATACCTGTAATTATGGATTTGCTATTATAGTAGTGTTAATGCTAATGAAAAAAGAATACACTAACCGATTTAAGTTTGCTCTTGTCGATACTGGAATAATGTTGCTTGTTTCATTTGCCTCAGTAGCCGGAAATTTCCAGTGGAAACGTATTTACTGGTTAGCGGAGATGCCTGTCTTTATTTTCGTATTGGCGCTTGCAGTGGTAGCAATTATTATGCTGTCATTTAAAAGGTCCGAAAACAATCGTTTTGGAGTAACAGATGGATTGGTGGCATTCTACTTTTTATACTTATTTGCCCGTGCCTATATTGCATATTATCCTGACTGCCCAGCCGACAGGATCTGGATTCCCCTTGCATCGTTTTTATTTTATTGCCTGTTCCGGTATTTTCATTCTGATCCTGGAAATAGCTACAGCAATATTATCCGGGGTGTAGTCTACCTAGCTGCGATACATAGCATTATAGGATTGCTTCAATGGATTGCATTGCTTCCCCGGTATGATAATTCACAAAAGATAGCCGGGCTGTTCTCCAATCCCGCGTTATTTGGTTGTTTTATGGCCATTAGCGTTTGCTTGTGCATAAATATAATATTAGAGGCTAGAAGTCGATCAGTCAAATACTTTAACCTATCCCTTTTTATTATCATACTGGCGGGGCTCGGTGTTTCCGGTTCACGGACAGCCTGGATCGCAGCATTTATTCCATCTATTTTAATTATCCTGTCTCATTATTTTAAAGGAAAACTACGTGTTAGAAGTGTGCCATTAGTGGTTACGTTTCTGCTTATAGCTGTTATTGGCGGAAGTTTTCTGTATAAAATGAACGCAGCTTCAATTGACGGCAGGATGTTAATCTGGAAAATTAGCTGGAGTATGTTTAAAGATAACCCCTTATTTGGAATGGGATATGGGAAATTTTATACTGAATTTGGAAATTACCAGGCAGAATATTTCTTATCAGGGATCAGGCCGGAAGGGGAAATATTAACCGCCTCGATGAACTATTATACATTCAGTGAACCGTTAAACCTGTTTATTGAAGAAGGTGTAATAGGTGACCTCCTGTTTGTGATCTTGATTGGTTACAGTACTTTCCGGGCATTTCGTTTTAATGATGAGCGTTCTAAGAGCGTCAAAGCTGCAGTGCTTTCTATAATGGCTGTGCTGATGATCTCCGGCCTTTTTTCCTATCCGCTCCAGGACCTGTTTTTTAATATCCTTTTTATGTTATCCATTGCTATAACTGCCGGCCTCGGATCGTTGGCAGAACAAGATCGAAAATCAATGCCAGGTATTTATTCCCGGTTGGGTATTATTGTATTGCTGCTAATTATCGGCTTTTATTCTGCCAGTAAGATATATGCATTTTATAACTGGAAATTGGCAAAGGAAAAGATATTAATTAGCGAAGGTGATGCCTTAGTTAAGTATAAAAGTGCCTATTCTCTGTTATCCAATAATGGCGCTTTCTTATTTAATTATGGATCGGAGCTGGCAGATCTGGGGCAATTCGAGCAGGCATTGCTGATATTGAAACGGGCTTCCAGGTATGGAAATAGTGTCGAGCTACATCTGCAAATAGCAAAGATATACCAGTCCCTGGGGAAATTGGAAGAAGCAGAGCATTCGCTAATAAGCGCGTCGGCCATGAACCCAAAGCTTTTTTTGCCCCTTTCCAGGTTAATGCAATTCTATAAAGAGACCGGGCAACCCGCCAAGTGCCGGGATATCGCTGGCAAGATAATCCGTAAGCCGGTAAAAATACCCTCTGTAACAATTGATAATATTAAAAAAATTGCGCAATCTAATATCAGGTAAGCATGAACATCAGAATAATTATAGCGACACTAATTACAGCATTCACGGCTATGTCCTGCAGCAAGGATAGTCCGGAGCCAGAGGTGCAGCTTACAAAGCAGGACAGCCAGGTTGTAAAGCTATCCGCTAATGCTGCATTTACAACAATGCTAAGCAACCTTGCCACTGAATCAAGAACCATTGAATTTGAAGTAGGATATTTTCTTTATCCATCCGATTCCCAAACCTTCAGATATGAACGGGTAGAAGGACAAAAAGGGGATCCGTTCATTTCACTACAACCCAAAGGTCAGATAGCCGGTGTTGTTCATTGTCATTACAATAATCTCTTCCCCTCATTTTCCGGTTCGGACATCAAGGCGATTTATGAGCTGTATGCCGATGAGCATCTGAACGATTATAACTCATTTTTCTGTGGGGTTGTCAGCTATACCGGACGGGGGTACCTTTTATTGATTGAAGACCTGCAAAAGTTCCTGGCATTCTCTGAAAACAACTTTACAGACAGGGAGCGTTTCAGGAACTTTGAGCTATCGTATTTTAATAAGCAACAAGCCCATAAAGAGGCTGGCTTCGAAAGCTCCTATGAAAGAGCTCTTGCAGAGTTACTCTCAGGATCGGGACTCGCTTTATATAAATCCAGTATGCCATTCGGACAGTGGGTCAAACTCTCTTTTGAAAACGGGGGAATCCGGGAAGATAAATTAAAATAAATAATACACTTCATTGCAAGAATATGAATAGGAGCGGCATACAGGTATGTTTACTAAGCCTCTTAATGATCGTGATTTTAGGTTGTGGAAAAAATAAGACGCTGGAAGAACTTGCAACCCAGAAGCAGGCAGCTATTGAAAAGGATGATAGAGCCTACCTAAAACAATATTACGGTATTATTATGGCAGCGCAGGGTGATCTTCAGCTTGAAAAGCAAAGAAAAGATATGATCTCATCTGCAGGCCCCTGGCTTAACAGCCAGCTGGTGGATACAACGGATATCCTTGATTTCGTATTACCCCAGATGGTCAATAACTCCGCTGATACCGGCTGGCGGCTGCAGGTCAAGGAAAGATTGAAAGGTATAAAGCTTCCTGAAGGAAAAATAACGGAGGGGTTATTTCTTAAGTTCTGTAACCAGGTAAATGACTCCGTTAAGAGGCAGATCACTTTTGGAAATGCTGAGGAAGATGAAAGCCAGCTTACTTATTCAGCGCTCACCGCTAAAGGTAGAGGAAGTTGTGTTGCAATGAGCGACTATACCAATTATACATTCAGGGCGCTTGGAATACCGGTAACAACAGATTTTATTCCCGTATGGGGAAATCTGAATGCACCGGGGCATGCATGGAACAGGTTATTATTAAAAGGAAAGTCGCTTCCCTTTATGGGCGCGGAATCAAATATTGGCGATTATAATCCTCTGGCGCTTAGTATTCATGAGGATGGTAGTATTTCCACTAAACGATTGCCCGCAAAAGTATATCGCCAGTCCAGGTATGGCGATCATAGTAAGGATTTCTTTGGTAAGAAGGTGCTGGACGTTACGGATGATTATGTTGATGTTAAGACAATCAGTATTGAACAAACCGATAAAAAAGATACGCCTTTATACCTGGCTACCTTTAACCGGGGGAAATATACCGTTGTAGCCATTGGGGAAACAATGGATAATAAAGTACTTTTTACCAAAATGGGAACCGACCTGGTATATTTTCCGGCAAGGCTTGACCGGGCTACACCAGTACCCGCAGGCGCACCAGTAGTTTGCAGACATGGAGCCAATAAAACAATGACACCTGATTTAACTAAGCGGGTTACAATAGAGGTTGATCACTTATTACCGCTTGCACAGGGACAAATGTATTATCTGGCTAAAAATGGGTATACGAACCTTGATAAAATCGACTTTCATAATATATATGATGTTTGTCCATTACCCCAGAACAATACTATTTATGAGCTTTGGTATTGGGATAAGGGTTGGCAAAAACACAGCTCAGTAAAAGCAAATGGTCAACAGCTTGTATTCCAAAATGCACCCGGAAATGCACTATACCTGGTAAAAGCATCATCAGAATCATTCGATAAAACTCGCCCTTTTACTTATGAAAAAGGAGTTATTACATGGTTCTAAAATTTTAAATTACCAGAGCTTTTTTAGGAAAAACGAGGAAATTCATCACTGTCATCCATTCTTTTAATAAGCATTGCAATAACCGTATTCAAAAATGGTGTTCGGTCTTTCTTACGAATACGCATAGATTGAAAATAGCCGTAATAGTTCGTGACCTTTTTCGATAAAAAATATTGAAACCATTCCATTGCAGTTTTCAGATCGGTTTGACCGTAGTTGAGCACACCGGCAGCATTGAGACCGGTTACCACTTCAATAAACTGAGCGCTGGATCCTGTAAATACGACGGTCTTTGAAGGTCTTCCGGATTCACTTTTCTCAGCTTTATCATCAATAATTCCCATTGAATCCTTAATATATACAACCAGGTCCTGGTAAGCAAGAAGTTCAGCCAGCCTTACACTCATCACAGTCGAAAAGCCTGGATCCAGGTCCGGCTCATACTCTGTAAAAGATGCTGAACTATTGGATGAGCGGAGGAAGTATCGCTCATCGTCATGGGTGTACCCCATGCGATGGTATGTACGTAATTGCTGATTTCGCAAAAAGAACATATCTATGGTGGAAGATGAACTCAAAAATAAGAGATGAAAATTATTTAATAAGAAACCTTGAAACTGGTTTTCTTGAAATACACGTCGCAGGCAAAGAAGAATTTTTAAAACTTTCCGCCAAGAATAGAGAGCTCTTAAAAAATAAATGCAGATGGAGCAGACCAGGTAATTGCTGGATATCAAAAGCAGATTTTGATCTCTGCAAAGCAATAGCTGACCGTTTTAGAAAGCTTGGGTACAATGATGAGGGCTGGAAAGGCCGAAGGATACCATTCGAGAAAAAGATATTGCAGCGTCTTAATAAGAATGCGGTTGTCGCTTCTAAATATGAACGAAAATCGCAAATTCTGGAAAGAAAGTCCGCTACTCACATACGTAATGCTGAGCATTACCGCCGACTCGTAAGTTCTGAGCCCAATCAATTTAAAAAACAGGACCTTAAGAGGAAATCGGCGATATCCGAAAGGAAAGCAATTTCATTGCTGGAGAATGCAAACTATTGTAAAGATCAGGCAGCTGGCATTTTGGAGAGGTCTGCGATATTGGAGCTTAACCTCGCCAACCCGAAATATCTTAAAAGTCAGATTTACAAAAAGAATGTCAGATCAGTTTTGCAATCGGAAAAAAAAGCCGGGAACACTTACATAAATTCAGCGCCATTGGCTGATAGATCCTATGCGGACAGGTTACTATCTGTTGGTCGGATTAAGACAGCTCAGGAGGAGGAGTATTTTTACAAAAGCAAGCTTAAGACAATTGGAGATGGCATTACAGATGACCTTTCCATGTTCTATGGCAAACCTGTTTTTATGTCAAAAAGATATAGCCCGGACGGTATTGGTAATGTTGTGGGCCATATACCGGAGGAAAGAAAACTGGTTTTGAAACTGAACGATGGTTCGTATATAGCAAAAAACCTACACGGATTATCAGTCCTGCAACCTGATTATGAAATTCTAAATACTTTGAATTCAAATCGCATTTCAATAAGCGACAAAAGTAGGGCTGAGGGTTTTAAGGTTATTTCAATGTTAAGGAAGGGGAATCCGCTGGAGGCGATGCAAGCCATAAGAAAAGCTGGTCTTTCAAATTATTGCCTTATCCGTTGTAATGAATTTTTAGAAAATCAAATTAAGTTAAAACAATCGGTGAGTCGCTCAAAAAAGCTTAGGATGTAAATTTTAAATCTAATTGGTATGGCAGAGATTAAGAAGAGAATATTAATATTCAACAGTGGCAAACAGGTAAAGCTTTATGGTAATAGCATAGCAATTGCAAAAAGCATGGAGCTATCCGAAGGTTATGCTCCTAATATCCTGGGGTATGGAGAGATGAGGGATAAAGAGAAGCCTGTAGCCATTGTTCATAATCCACATAACCTGTCAACAGAAGAACTGCAGGAACTGGCTGACTATAATATCAGGTTGTGGCTGGATTTTAAGGATGCTTTACGGACATTTGGTTCGAACAATACAAAAATATTTAAAAAGGATGCAATGATTTAGGAGGATACGATATGGGAACGACAGTAGTGAAAGGGGAAGAATCTATGCCGGTTACAAGGAAAGAGCTCGAGAAATTTAAAGAAGAATTATTATCGGAAATAAAAGCCCTGTTTTACGTGAAAACCACTTATCCCAGGCGATGGTTAAAGACAAGGGATGTTATAAAACTTCTTAACTCCTGTTCCGGAAAGCTCCAGACATTGAGAAAGTCCGGGAAATTACCCTATATCCCGCTTGGAGGGGATATGTACTATGATATTGAGGATATAGAAGAAATGATGAAAAAAAATAAGGTTTCAAAAATACAGGTCAATCGTGAAGGATAAGATCACTGGATATGGCAATGAAGTGCCTCCGCAATTTAAATTTGTTGAGATGTATTTTCTTGCTGCAGGAAAGCTTAAATCGGATGCCGAGGCTTTTTACTGGTTTTATGAACAAAGGAATTGGCAGTACAGGGGTAAACCGATCCGAAACTGGAAAGAGCTGGCCTGGAACTGGATCTATATCAAAAGCTCAGCAACCTTTTAGTATATAATCCTTTTAAATAATGAGCGCCATCATTTGATGGCGCTCATCATGATTTTTATACAGCCTGAACAAAATTTGGATAAGATGCTACCAGATTACCATTAGTAAATAACTTCTTGCGGACGTTGTTCATGGATTCGCTGATACGACGTTTGCGAACCCTGCAATATCGCTCTGTGGTACGGATACTTTTATGTCCCAGCATCTTACTTACATCCTCAAGGGGAACACCAAGATTGAGCATCATATCAGCAAAAGTATGACGTGCCAGGTGAGTATGAAGATTCCTATTGATACCGCAGATTGTTGCTATTTCTTTTAAATACGCATTGTATCTGCAATTGCTGTTAACAGGGATCAAAACCTTATTTTTTATACAATATGGATGATCTTGATACTTCTTAATGAGGTCCTCTATAATTGGTAGGATAGGTACCATTTCAGTTACGCCTGTTTTACCCCTTTCCTTGATAAGCCATCTTTCCCTTTCAACACCCACCTCAACAATATTTTCAGGACTCAAAGCATAAATATCCTGGAAAGCGAATCCTGTGAAGCACTGGAAGATGTAAGCGTCTCGTACTTCTTCCAACCTTTTAATAGGCATTTTTTTTCGATAGATGGCATTTACCTGTTCAAATTCGAGCGGCTCGATTTCCTTTTCGTTACCGTAGCACACAAATGCCTTGATGGGGTTGTATGGTAGAAAGTTCTTATTGGTACAATTTTCCAGAATCTGCTTTAGTTTTTTTACATACCCTTTCGCCGTGACATCACTTATTGGTTTTTCCGACTCGAGCGTCATATAGTCGAAGAATTTTTCTGCGAAAGAGTACCTTATATCTGGCAGATTAAAATCTGAGACATTGTATTGGAATTTAAGGAAAGATTTAATCTTTTTTTCAGCGGAATACCAGTGTTTTAATGTATCATTAGAGCGCTCTTTCTTTTTTACTAGCTTTTTGAATCGCTTAATAAAGTCTTCATATACTTTTAAAAGGGAGGGTATTTGGAGTGCTTCTAAATCATTTACCTGTCCATTGAAATTTAAAGGCAGTTCTAAATAGGCATTTTTAAGCATTAATGGAGTTATTTTGTCATGTTGACTCCGCAAGATTTTGAGTTGCGTATCCAAATCAATGTCTGCCTGTGCAATTCTAAGATTGTTTTCCCTTGCCGTAGCGCTGGGTTCTGTGTCCTTTTTTAGCTTAGTGTCCCAAAATTCAGGTTTGATTTTGATTCCAAGGGAAATCGGTTCTTCTTCTTCGTCAATAGTAATTCTTGCATACAAGGGAGCCGTACCATCGCTCGTTGTTTTTGACTTCTTTAGCCAAAAAAGGATGCTTACTTTCTGATTGTTCATCCCACACACATTTTAAAGGTTCAAAAATGCTCCTGCCAGTAGCAGGAATTAATTTCCGATCTTTAAATCCAACTTCACAAACCGGGATTTTAAAAATGGTGCCCCAATTTAGCATATAAAATGGGGCACTGAAATGGGCTCCATTTTATATAGGACGATATGATAAGATAACGTATAATTATTTGTAGAAATCCCTGATTATTAGGGACTAAACGAAAAAAGGCGCTAAAATTAGCGCCTTTCGTGATCCCGCTGGGATCATATTATTTCACGCTAACGTGCTGTTATTCAATGTTTTACATTTAATTAATATTGAATAGTCACTGAAATGGCCGCCATATTATTTGTATTAGAATGAACGTTTTTGGCTAATTCCTTAGCGCTTCGGAGTGCAAATATAGATCGATCTTTTGGATTGACAAAATTTAAGGATAATTATTTTTCAGATTTCCGGTGGCTATTGTAGCAATTCCTGGTGGCCATCTAGTGCCCATTTTTAGCCGGTAAGGGTGGTATAAGCTCAATGTCTCTTGCAATATCCTGAACAAATTTAGCCATCGGTCTTTTATGGACATCTTCTGGCTTATCATAGTTTCCTATTATTAATCTATCAATAATACTTTTATCAGGAAACAGATCTTTAAATTCTTCAATTAGCTCATTTTTATATTTATCAGTATATACTACCTTTTTATATAAGAGTTCGTGTATAAGATCTTTTTGAGTATCATATATCCCTTGTATATCAAATGTTTGCATGTATAAATCAGAATCTGCTTTTGATAAATTCTGAGTTGTAATTTCAATTTCTATTTGGTTATAGTCATTATTTACTAAACTTAAAACGGTACTACTGTCCTTGATTGAAAATTTGAGGATGTCTAATTCTTCAGAATTTGTGTAAAGGTCAAATGGGGATTTCTTATCACTTTTTGCCCTATTACAGTTTCCACAAACCGGATATAGATTATAAAAACTTGTTGCAAGAAATGGGTATTTTGATTTTGCATGTCTATGGTCAAGTTCAAGAAACCCCCTTCTGGTTCTTATATCACCTTTTTTTACTCCTAAATCTTTATAGTTTCTTTCATATCTGTCCTTATCTATAACTACAGTTAATTGTGCATGGCAATATACACATGTTTTAATTCCAAGTTCCTGAATGATCATAATGAATTCCTTTTCCCTCAGAGCATTATATCTTAAAGCATCAACTATATCCTCACTGAATTTTTGTGTAATATTATTAGCTGGTATAAGCTGCTCAAATTCACTAATCAATTCCTCTATTCTATTAGGATCTGCAATAAGGATATCATCATATTCGTTAATTATCTTATTTATATAGGCATTTACTTTATTTTTATTGAGCCCGTATTTTTTAATAGTGTTTTTGACTTTTAAAATGTCTTTTAAAGCATCTTTTGGCTTTTGAAAGTTACGGGAATCAAATAGAGTCTTTTGATAATTGGCGAATTTATTCTTGAGTATTTCTGTTGACGGAATTTTGCGCATCTTTTAATTTTTTTAGTTCTTTTTCCATATTGATTATCTTCATTGATAAGTCTTCTTCATTGTATCTGCTAATCCACATTTTGGAAAGCTGTTTTTTTATTATTGGTTCTCCGATAATATTAATTACATTCCAACTTGATTCTCTATCCCATTTTATCTTACCTGAATAATTATTATTAGTTAGAAAATCGTTTAAGCTTAAAATTGTCTCTTTTACGAATTCGCCCATAACGCCTTTGTGCAGAAAAAAACTATCGGATAACATATCATGAATATTCGCACCAAAGGTATCCCATTCGTTCTTTTCTTCACCTAAAAACACAATATTATGGGCAGGGATATCTGAGAGAATAAATGGGGAGTGGGTAACAAAGGTGATATTTAACCCAGCTAGCTCAATTGGCAAATAGCTGATATATTTCAGCAGATAGCTTACAAAAGTTCTTTGCATTTCAGGGTGATAATATAATTCTATCTCATCAAAAATAATATTGACAAATTTATAGGTTATCATATCTTGATCGTTGTTAGCAGAATCTATATTCAACAAATGATAGCCGATTGTACTTACAGCATATATCCGTTGTTTCTCACCAGAACTAAGACTAGATAATTTTACTTGATTTGTCAAAATGATCTCTGGCTTTAAAAATGAGGGTGGAATAAGATCTACCGTTCTTAATTCTTTGTCCCCATTTTTGGTTAATATCTTGGAGATTTCATTTGATAGTTTATCAATTGAAATTTCAAAGGTATTATCTGGTGTGAATATTTTATTTGTAAACTTTGTAAGATGTGTATATTTTATAAAATTTATTGCTTGGTTAAGCTTGTAAGTTACATGAGATGAATCCGCCTTTAAACTTAATAAATATCGATTTAGATTTTTGAATGTATTTGTTTCTACTTTAAATTCGTTTTTATATTTTTTATACTTGATGGATATACTTATAATTTTTTTTAGAATGTATTTATATGCTACGTCTATCCATCTTTTTTCATTTGAAATAGATTTGCAAACAGGCCCTTCTGGAATATCGAATATCTTATTTATTGCTGTAATGAAGGTGGGCCATATATTACTTGCTACTTCCCATTTGCCTACAATCTTATTATTTGGATCTTTTTCAGTTGGCGAACTAATCACATATAAGCTCTCCATTTTTTCATTATTATATTTTAAACTGATTTTTTCAGCACTTTGTTTATCGGTTATTTCTCTAAACATTTTTATTTTTTCGGATGCCGATGGATCAGGATCAAAAAATAAGACATTTGATAATAGTCTAGCATTTGCATGGTCTTCTTCTTCATTAATATCAACATTGCCTTCATTTCGATGGGGATTAAGAACAAGCGGTTGTTGATAGGAGTCATTTTTATGAAATAAATAATCAATCCAATCTCCCAAATGACGAGAATTTAGGGAGAAATGTGCATAATTTAATGAGACCGTATAGAAGAGATCCTCCAGTTGGAAATTTTTTATATCTACTGTATCAGTAAATTTATAATTATTGCCATTTATCTCATATCTCTTAATCTTAATAGTTTTATTCCTTAATTCTATTCCATATAAATCCTCTGTAGCATAATAGAAATCCAAATAAACGTCAGGAACATATATCATTTTATCCTTAATTGATGGATGCTTTTTCGATAGGTTATTTATTAGAACATAAATTAAATCAATCAAGCTACTTTTTCCTAACCCATTTTTCCCTACAATAGCTGAAATAGATACTGAGAGCTCATTTAAATTATATAGCCTTAAATCCTTTGTTGGATCATAATTTATATTATCCTTATCGATGAACTCATAGGCGTTTGAGAATTTGTACAATCTATCTGTTTCTAAAACCCTCTTCCAACTATCCACCGTCTTATCATACACTTTTAGGCCAATTATTTTAAAATCACTTCTTCCACCTTTTATGAAAGGTCTTGTATGAGCATTTTCCTCTTTTTGTGTCTTAAATTTTTCGATATCTAAAGCAACTGGTTTTAATGGTATTCTTGGTTTTCCGACTGGTATTCCCACGTACAATGGTTTCTCGATTTGTCTAATAATCGGCAAAGAATTTTTAAAATTATATGCATCAATGGAAAGCGATACATAATCCATTTCTGCTGTATCCTGTAATAGTTTGCTATAAAGTTGAAAAGTAAAGTGTCTGGAATTGATAATTTTTTTTGCGCGTAAGAACGAAACCATATTATTATCTAAGGCAATGAAGTTATTCGAATCTATCCAAAAAAGAAATATAGTGACTGCTGGTATTCCCAAACCTTTCCATACATCGATACTGGTAAACATACTTTCATTTAATCCTATTCTTCCTTGATCTATCACATTAGCTAAAAGTTGCCAAATATTTTGAATATCTGACTCCGATCTTTCAACTATTATATGACTTGTTTTCGGTGCCGGACATCCATTAAAGTCATTAATCTGAACAAATTCATAGTCCATTCCTGAATGACTACACATCATCTCAAGAAAGAAATTAAACCTATCTATTTTTAATTTATTGGAGTTGTTGACATTATTTATATAGGCAAATATCATGATGGGATCCAACATCTTATTTGAAATATTGGAGATAAAATGCAAGAAACTTGCGAATTTCTTGTCTTTTTGCCTTTTAATACAAAGTTTATATAGTTCTATACCTGAGTTTGAATGATTTTGATAATAAAAGAATTCGAATTGTTCCGCTAATATTCGGTAAGCAGTATACCATTTATGTGTGACCATGAATAATTTAAATTGAAGATTAGGATGCTATAACCGTTGTATTAAAATAAAATAAAAATTGTTCAAAAGATAGGTATTTATTAACAATTTTGTAAATTAATTTAGCAGATTTTATGTCCATAATAAATCCACTGCCAAGCAATTACTTTCCAATTCTTAATTCGTTGATGGCACTGGTTTAGCCAGCCTTTATGTGTATAATATTGATAAAATCGTTGCGCAAAGTCAATTGTCGAGCCATTAGCTTCAAAATATAAGTTCACTAAAAAAGGGTCCGGAGGTATAGTTTCTCCCAGGCCCTTTAGATCTTTTTTATTTTTCGTTGACATACTTTGTTGATTTGGTTCTTAAATATTGATCTATTTCTTTCGGATCATAGTAAATAACCCCACCAACACGGGTAAACGGAATTTCCTTGTTGTTCCGCATAGTTTGCAGTGTGCCTGCAGATATATTTAAAAGCTTTCTTACATCCTTTGATTTAATCCATTTTCTGGTTTGATGCTTATTTAAAAGTCGGATTTCTGATAAAATTGCATCTTTTAAGGCAATTAAATCCTCATACGTAACTTGTCTGTCTTCACTATTCATACCTCACCACATTTAATTTATTAAACAACAAAATATGCAGTATGCAGAAATTAAATTCAGACTTTTATAGTTGGTATTAAAAAATTATGGAGTGAATTGAGCTAATCTATTTCCCGGCTATGTGACTAAAGGTTAATTTTTAATATCTTAGTGTTTCCATAGCATTAATTAACTTATTAAAACCTGTTTACATGGAGGATACCATACCATCTAATAATTCAATCTTATCAAATAATTTAGATACTGAAATAAAAGTATTTGCAGAAGGATTACCTTATTGGTCAAAATATCTGGCAGAGCGGAGGCTTTCGGGAAACGAAGTGCTCGATGAAGATATTGATAAATCTTATGGCTGGTTGCTGGAAGAATTAGGCATTAGTGAAAAAACGGAAAGGCCTGTTATTTCCATTATAGTAGGTTCAAATAAACCTGTAAATTATGTAGAAGATCTTAATTTACTTTGCCTGGAAAACGTTGAAGGTGTCAATGCTTTAAAGGAAGGTCAGAAAATTGACTTTGGTAAGCATCTTACTATTCTGTACGGATCGAATGGTTCTGGAAAATCCGGTTATACAAGGCTTTTAAAACAAGTTTTTTATTCTAAATCTCCGGAGGAAATTCTGCATAATATTCATATTGAATCAGGTCACAAACCAGTTGGCGCTAAATTTACGTTTACTTCGAGCCAGGGGGATATCACGTTAATGTATTCCGATAAATCAAATGCGGCATTTCGCCAATTTTCAGTATTTGATGGAAAAAGTGTTATACGGCATCTTGATCAAAAGAATGAATTTGAATTTAGGCCAGCCGGGTTAAGTTTTTTTTCTGAATATTCCTCGGCAGTTTTAAAAGTAGAACAAAAACTGGCGCAAGATATTTTGATACGTAATTCTGGTAACACTTCACAAGATTTAGCTGATCTTTTTGAAGGAAATTCAGATATAAGGGAATTTGTACAATCTATAACTGCAAAGACGAAAATTACTGATCTTGATAAATATGTCCCATTTTCACCTGAAGAGGAGCAGAGGTTAAAAGACCTTAATAAGGCTTATGAAGAATTATATCTGGCATCAAGGGGAAAGGAAAAAGAAATCGCTACCCTTGACAGCATTAAAAAATTACTAAATGATAATAAAGTTGAGTTAGAAAAACGGAATAGATGCTTTACAGATGATTATATCCAAAAAATAAACGAATCCATTAATGATTTCCTGGAAAAAGAAATATTGGCCAAAGCGGAAGGAATTGGGAAATTTGAGACCTCAAAGATAGTTGGTATTGGGTCTTCGCAATGGAAGGATTTTATCCTCGCAGCAGAAGGATTCTCCCAAATACAGGCAACCGAATCCTATCCAGTGCAGGGTGATAATTGTTTACTCTGTCAGCAACCATTAACGGATGAGGCTAGATTACTGATTTCAAATTACTGGTTATATATTAAGAGTGTTGCTGAAGAGAATGTTAAAGGAGCCAGGAGTATATTGACGCAGTTAGAAAGCGGGTTATTAAAATTGAATTTTAACCTTTTTCCTTCCGGTAATACATTAAGTGCCTGGATGGAAGAAAAGTATCCACAAATACTTTCGGATCTAAAGAAGTCACTGGCAGAGCAAGAAAAGTTGAGAGATGAAATTGTAAAGAATATACAAGATAGAAAAGTTCAGCACTATACACCTATCGAGGTGGCTACTTCGAATCATCCACAGATCGAGCAGCATATAGACGAATCGATAGCGCTGCTCAGAAATGATGAAGTTGCCAAAGAATTAGAAAAAATTGAAGCTCAGCGGACATTTTTTACGCATAAAGAACGGTATAATAACCATCTTTCTAAATTTAAAACACTGTTGGAGAATCTGATTTGGGTTTCCCGGGCGGGGAAAATAAACTTTAGAAAAGTTAAAACGGAAATTACCACCACTGAAAAAACGCTCTCTGAAAAGTATTTTAATCAGAAATATATTGATGCATTTAATGAAGAATGTAGAAAACTGAATGGTAATTTTGATATATCAATAAGTCATACAGCCGCTGCCGGTAAATCTTATCGGCAGTTGAAACTAAAGGGAAGCAATCCTCATGCAGTTTTAAGTGAGGGAGAGCAAAAAGTTATTGCAGTAGCAGACTTCCTTGCGGAAATGGGTATGTCAGAGATAAACAGGGGCTTTATTTTCGATGATCCTGTTACTTCATTGGACGAAGTGCGGAAAAGTGAAATCGCCAAACGATTAGCTGAAGTATCCAAAGAAAAACAGACCATAGTATTCACTCATGATTTGGTTTTTGTATCTTCTTTAATTGGGCATTGTGCGGATATTTCCATTGAACACGTTTGCCATTGGATTGAAAACAATAATGGAAACCCTGGAGTTATCTGGCTAAATAATGCTCCTTCCTATGAAAAGAGTTATCGGAATGCAAAACCTGCCAAAGATATATATGACGAAGCCAAGAAGTCCGATTGTCCGCCTGAACGCAGAGAATATTTACTGAAGTCCGGTTTTGCTGCCTTAAGGACCTGTTATGAGGTCCTGGTTATTCATGATTTATTCAGTGGCGTGGTTCAGCGTTTTAATGAGCGTGTAAGTATTGATTCTCTTAAATCGGTTCATTTTGATGCTGAATTGATCGTTGAATTGCAGGACAGTTTTGGAAAATGCTGCCGGTATATGGAAGGACATGCCCACAGTGATCCATTTGCATTCAAGAGACCAGAGGTAGTAAATCTTAATGAAGAAATCCTGCGATATGAAGCAATAAAGGCCAGCATTAAGGCTAAAAAAAGTAGTGCAAATTAATTTATCCATAACCTTTAGGCCAGGCAATTGCATTCCTGGCCTAAATCATTATAGGACATCAAGCTTCGATATTTAAGCCTTCGACAATTTTTTTGAATAATCGATTATATGCTTTTTTATCGTACTGTTCTTCCTGGAACGGACTAAAATCAAGCATATTTATCGCTTTTATTTCTTCAATATTTTTCCAGTAATCATCAGCCGTTTCAATTGGGCGGATCTGAGATTTTTTTACTTTAAAAATATAGTCATCAATTTTTATGGGAAAAAATACATTCTCCCATGATTGTTCCTGTTTTTTGCGTGCTGTTGTCAACTCAAACTGGCATGCTTTACTTTTTATGGAATGCTCAGATGCGATAAATAACAATTTGTCATGAGCGGTAATCCCGGAGGTCATGATTTCTTCGAGTGGTTTTCCGGCAGGGGCATCCTTTTCCCACATGAAGGTTCTGATACCTTCCTTCTTAAGGTCATGATTAATTCTTTTTGCAATTAATGAGTCCTTAAAGCTATAAGATATGAATACGGTATGGAGGTTTATTTTTTCTGTCATTTTGGACACTAAGTTTTTGATATTTATTTTACTATTAATGAGGAAATACTTTTTAAGGATTTCATTGTCTAATTCATCACTTTTAAGGATTGTTTGTAAGTCGATTGAAGCGAATGAATCGTAGGGCAGATCTTTGTTTACAATGAAACATTCATTGTCCAGAATACAATCAACGAATGCACTTTTATACAATACGGTGTTTATAAATCTGCTATTTTTAAAATTGATTTCCTGAAATGTGGACCGGTCAATCAGGCAACCTTCAAACAGCCAATCAATATATTCATCATCTCTGGTTACTGATTCATTCTCCTCATAATGTTTTATTGGGAAGAAGGTTGTCTCATCAATTTTACAATCGTAAAACCTGATATTTTCGGAAAGAAAGAAACCTGTAAAATTACAATGAGATAAGGTAGTACTTATGAATAACAATGTTGCCACACTACCTTCTTCAAATTCGACATTTCTTAGATAGCAATCAATAAAACGATTTCCAAACCAGTCAAATTCAAGATGGGTGAACCTGGAATTACGTAATGAACATTTCTTAAATTCACAGTTGATTAATGCAAAAAAGAAACCATATATTCCAGCAAATTCGCAATCTATAAATTTTACACTACGAAATTCAATATCGTGTAAATTACCGGTGAATTTAATGT
Source organism: Sphingobacterium sp. (assembly GCA_050281725.1). Lineage (GTDB taxonomy): Bacteria > Bacteroidota > Bacteroidia > Sphingobacteriales > Sphingobacteriaceae > Sphingobacterium. The sequence continues at coordinate 62,483 of JBMAAL010000001.1, forward strand.
TTTTGAATGTTTTTCTTACAATACGATTTTTTCTTACGTCATAGCCAGTTTTAGGCACACCAATACACCCCGGAGCATTTTTCCTGATATATTCCATTACTGAAACAGTACCGTCCAGAACTATTTTTTCTTTCCCCATGAATAATTAAGTATTCGTTATTTATCAAATATCAGTATTAATTTTTAGGTTCTGAAATGCTAATTTACTAATTAGATTTACTTCGAGCTGGTACAAATAATTTTCTACTTCCCACTCACAAAGTCTGATTTTTCACTGAATACAAATTCCATTTTTGTATTGGAATGAAAGCATTAGCGCTTTCTGTTTGTGTGGAATGGAGACAGTGAGGAAATTAAGACATGGGAGTCTTTTCTCCGGAATAGGAGGATTTGATTTGGCAGCAGAATGGATGGGATGGGAAAATGTTTTTTACTGTGAGATAGATTCGTTCTGCAGGAAAGTCTTAAAACACTATTTCCCTAAATCAATAGGGTATGAAGACATTAAAAAAGCAGATTTTACAGAATATAGGGGAAAGTTGGACATTATTACTGGGGGCTTCCCCTGTCAACCCTTTTCAGTTGCAGGTAAAAGACTTGGGACAGGAGATGAACGCCACTTGTGGCCAGAAATGTTTAGAGCTATTCGGGAAGCTAAACCAGCATGGGTTGTGGCAGAGAATGTTCGCGGGCTTATTAGTTGGAATGAAGGGTTGGTTTTCGAGACGGTGTGCGCTGAGCTGGAAGCTGAGGGATACAAAGTCATACCGTTCCTTATTCCAGCTGCAGGTGTCGGTGCCCCGCACCGAAGGGAGCGGGTCTGGATTGTTGCTTACGCCGAGCGTTACGATGATTTCTCAAAGGAGTCCAGAGGCCATGGAGCGGAGAAAGAAATGGAGGGAGTCGACCGGTCGGAAAACAGTCCCTCCCGGCAATTTAGCAGAACAGGTCATGATGATGGTGCAGGCCGAACCCTTGGCCATATCAATGATTCAGCAGAAGGAGATGCTTCCAACCCCATTAGCAGGACTGAACAAATCGAATGGTATGAAAACCGAAAGCATGGAAAAGCGGATCAGGGAGGGAAGGCAAAGCGACCTGAATTCAGTTATATATCAGACTATTGGAAAAACTGGCCGACTGAACCCCCTCTTTGTTCTGGAGATGATGGGTTATCCAAAGAATTGGCTTGTGTTACCCTTTCAAAATGGAGAAATAAATCCATTAAAGGCCTGGGGAACGCCATAGTTCCCCAAGTCGCCTATCAAATATTTAGGGCAATAGAAGCCTATTATAACAATTTTAATCAGAGATAGCACTGTACTTTATGTTATATAATTATAATGTGGACAACCAGGTCTCGACTGGATCCACTATCTTGCTGAAGGAGGCGATTAAAGCCGTCTACAGAAATGATAATTGGCGCTCAAATATGACCTGGTCGTTAATTAGTATGCAGGGCTGGACCTGCCCCAAAGGAAATATTCATTGGATAATTAGTAGAACAAGTGTTGGTAGATTTTATTATCAATTACGGTTGAATATACGGAAAGGATTATTCACTCCCTTACTTCCAACACCTACTAGTTCTCTGGTTAAATTTGACACCTGTAGAAAACTTACCATTGTAAATGGTAAACCGGCAAATATTTCAAAAAAAGGAGTAAGATACGGGGTTACTATTCGTCAGCTTGCAGAAGAAGGATTTTTGCCCACGCCGGTTGCCCGTTTAACAAAGGCAAGTTTTAAAAAGAATAGGAATAAGGGGAATCTGGAAGACGCTCTATTTCGGACTATTGGGGAGCAACAGCCACCCATAAAGCTAAATCCAGACTTTATCAGCGAAATGATGGGCTTTCCTTTTGGCTGGTTACAACATCCTTTTAAAGAATAGTTAGGTAACACTCCTACTTTTTGAAAAGCCAGTACCAGAGAAGAAGGATCCCAAGAACGATCAAAGTAAAGCCAAATAGTCTGCCTATTTTTTCAAGACAGGAGGTGCCAACTGCACTTTCATAGCTTTCGAATTCCTGAAGCCCGCTTTGATTACGCCTGTAAAAACGGTTCCGATTAATCCAGTATCTAAGCCCACAGCCAATAATTAAGGATAAAATTCCCAATAGAAATAGCAGGTTTCCCATAACATTTTAGGATTGGTTATTTCTAATTTAAGCATAAAAAGGCATAATCTAATTAGTCAATCTTATAATATATTTAGTTAATGTAATCTGATTGAATAATTTTTAGTGTACACCCATAAAGTATCAATAATTGTTTCTGCGCATTCCGATTTTTACATCCAGAAATTGAAAAATACTCAAACAAAAGGAGGATACATGGAAATTGAGCTATCAAAAATTGCATACATCCCGCGCCTGGATGAACAGGCCTTTGCTGCAAATTTGCTGATTAATGGGGAAAAGGTTGCCAGTGTTACCGCTAAGAATGGAATTGTACAGGTTTTGCCTGCAACAACAAAAGCAGTGGACCTGCTTAAGAAAGCAGAAGCCTTTATTCAAAATCAAGAGCACATAAAGTTTGTTGGTGGAGAATATACTCCTGTGAAGTTAGATTTGTCCGGCTACCTGTTTACCTTATTCGATGAGTACTTAAGAGATAAAGAGCTGAAGAAATTTAACAAGAGAGTTGAGCTCTTACAAAAGAAAAATGTAGTTATCGGAGTAGCTGGGAAGTACACACGCAATCAAAGCCTGCAAATTCCTATAGAGGTTTTGTTGCATACAAAATCAGGAATTACCATGTTATCAGAGATCCTTTCTCATAAAGTATTGCCATCCCTATCTGGGGAAGAGAAGATTCTCAATACCAATATCCCCGTTGATATTTTATCAAATGCCGGCCTTACTCAAGAGCAACATTTCCTGGAAGAACCTTCCGTTGTGCCAAAGAAGGCTACAAAGAAGTCTTCTGGTTTAAAACAATAAACAATTTAACCAACCTTATGATTTTCACTTAAATGACCGCTGATAAAGGCTGTTGTCGCTCTTTATAAAATACAAGTATATGAAGATTGAATTGAAAAAAATTGAGTTCAGTGAACGGATGAGCCAGGAAACCAATTGTTTTACGGCTAACTTATATATAGATGGCAAGTATGTGGGGGAGGCTTCCAATACTGGAATTGGAGGCCCGACCGATTACGAAAGTTATTCAGAGGAGGGCCGAGCTTTGATTAAAAAAGCAGAGGAATATTGTAAGGGACTTCCGTCTGAGACGTTTGAATCCGGAGGTCAGACCTACACACTTAAAATGAGCCTGGAGTCATACATCGATGACTTAATGAGCAAATATCTAAAAGAACAGCAAACAAAAAAGCTTCTGGCTAAGATGAAGCAACATATTGTGTTTAGCCGGAATGTTTCTGTTTATTATCGAACGTTGCGGTTACCACAACCAATAGATCAAATGCTCTCCAATCAAAAGGGTCGAAATTATATACAAATGGCTCTTTTAGATGTTGAAAAACAGCTTAAAGACGGAGAGAAGATCCTGAATCCCAATATACCGGTTCAACAATATAGAGACTTTGGTATAAAAGAAGGATCCTATCAGCCCATGGAAATAAAATCAACTATTAAACCTGAAGCTACAAAGAAAAAAGGGAAATCACTTTAATTGAGATATATGTCAAAGATAGAAGCACTATTGGAATATTTGTTTTCATTAGGTTTTGAAGGTGAGCAGCTGGTCGATCAGGTCCGTCGGCAGTATCTGGAATTTAAATCTTCTTTTATGCTAAGGCAACATATGAAATTTGGTGAAGAACGGATGGAGTTTAATTTGCAGTTCAATTATGACAGGCAATTTAGTGCTTACCGTTTATCCGGTTATGAAGCTATCCATTGCAACCCTATTGTCATCGATCATAAAATCATCAACGGAGTGGATACCTTGAAGCTTGAACAACGCATGGCTGAAATGGATTGGGATAGATTATATCTGGAAAAGGGAGAGGGGCTATGGAAAGATCCATTGGCTAGCCTTATATGGAAGGATCTGGAGCAATTACCTATCAATAATGATTTTGATGGAAGTATTATTAGGGACAACTTGTTGTTTAAGTATCTGCCCAGGGAAACATGGAGTATTAGCCAGGAAGAGTTAAGTGAACTGTATGAACATAAGCAATCTTTCGTTGCCGGGGATAATGGTCTGGCTAATACTTTGTTGGCATATCGAATATGCTCTGGGCAGTACCAGGGTTTACTGGAGGCAATAAAGCATACGGGAATGGAGCTTTATAGCGATATCTCCATAGAGGACTGCCTAAAGGTTCATCTATCCCGGCCTCAATTTTTATTTGAGCTCTATGCGACAAAATATGGGAGTGAAGGAACATTGGATATTCGTACGCAGGTAATCTGTCGTGATGACGGCTTTAGGATGCAATCACTAGAAGCGACTGCCATTACTTATCCCCTGCAGGTACATGGTACATACGGTGAGGTAGATACACATGACTTTGAAAATGCAGTGAAAATGATTGCCTGGCAAGATTTTGAAGCAGTGTTGGAGCATGATCCGGTAAAAGAATCGAGGATAAGAAAGGAGGTCGTTCATCTGCTTGTTGATCTTACCCGGCTATGGGAGAGCGGGAGTGAAGGACAGGACATGGCCATGTATTTTTATCTGCGATACGTCCAAAAGAGTGATGAAGTGAATGAATATATCTCTCCAGCTTTACTGGACAGTGTTGCCCAGCTTCCCAGAAGGCTTGCCAGTTTTAATGCGGATACAACCATCGATCATATCTACAATCAGTTTTTGAAAACCGAAGCCCCTATAAACAAAGACCAGGAAGAGGACTTGAAAACCCAAAAAAAGAGGCCAGGGCAGGGAATGGAAAATAGGACGTCCAGATATAGAAATAGACATTAAGAGGAGAGAAGGAATATGGATGATTTATTAGACTACATGGAATCATTAGGTTTTTCCAGCACTGAATTAAGGGCGACCATTATCCAGGGATATAATGACCAGAGGTCAGATTTTGATGTGGAAGAAATATATGAATATGAAGATGAACAGGTGAAATTTGACTTCAATTTTGTTTACGACAACCAATTTAAGGATTATCGTTTAAACCGGTATATTGTATCCACTGTCCCGAATATTGAGATAGAACAGAAAATTGTTGCCGGTGTTGATATTGCAATGCTTGAACAAAAAGTAGCGGCAATTGATTGGACTGCACATTTTCAGGAATTGTCAGAAGGTAAACAGGCAACATGGGATCAATTAGACATTATTAACCAGCTAAAGTATATACGGAATAGCGGAGAAGACGGCCTAAAGGTGAGCGCTTTGTTGACGTGTAAATACTGGCCTAAACATAAATGGTCCAATGAGGAAATACAACTATACCAGACGCTTAGAAACCGAAAAGTTTTTATACCTGGATTAATTGGATTGCCAACAAAAAATCATGCTATAAATATCGTAAGCGGTAGAATTGAACGCCTGTATAAAAAGATCGCCAAATCAGGTATTGAGAATTTTGCATCATTTGATCTAAGTAGTATTCTCGATTTATATTGTTCTAAGCTGGAGGCACCGTTTGATCTGTACCACTCCCTTAAACTAAAAGAAGGTGTCCTGGAAATTGAAATTCCGGTAAAAATTGATAGAGGGAGAGAATATGTGCCTGAGCTTATGAATATTTCCTTTAAGCAGTATCCAACTGTGGTTCATGGCTCGTACTCCGAAATTGACACAGCACTTTTAGAGCAAAAGATTCAGCAAATTAACTGGGAAAAAGATGGGCTGGCCGTTGTTGGAGAGGATGATAATCTTATTTTTCATCCTCATGTGCAGCAAATAGTAGACCAGGTAAATCGTCTGAGTACCGAGCCTGGTGCAGAAGAAATCGTCAATTATTTAAAGGTAAAGTACTGGTTCTGGACTCAGATGGATAGTAATATGGAGCGCGCAGTGGTTGCCATGCAGGAGTGGAAGGGAACCCGTCAGTACTTCCATCCAGAAGATGACCTGGAAACAATTTCAAACCTGATGCAAGGGATAGCTGTTCAAAGCCAACAGTTAACTTCCTATCGTGAAATGCAGGGAACCTGGTTGGAAATGGATCTGAATGCAATAAATGAAAAGGGTCTTAATCTGATTAGAACTATAAAAGGACCAACTTATTTGCAATTGGAAACTATGGTGAACATGCTCCCCTTTGACGGGACAATGTACATTGGAGATATTGTCAGAAACCTAGCGAAAGGCAATCAATTTGAGCTTCCTATCCATACAATTGGAGGTAAAAGCACGATAAAAGTCCAGGCTGATCCTGAACATAACAGCCTGTTACTTACAACTGGAGATGACAAGATAATTCCTTTTAATTTCAGCTTAGATCCGGATTGGATTCCGGTAAAGCAAACTAAAATCAACGAGGAATTTAAACAGAAAGGAACGGACACTACGGAAAAAGGAAAGCAGAACAAGAGCAAACCGAAAGGCAGGAGACCAGGCTGATGTAGAGCAATTCTATCAAATATCATTAATTATAAATAAGGTTTGAAAGGCCATAATCAGAGCCTTTTGGAGATACCGATGCCTTTTAGGGCATCAGCAAGATGTAGGATTGTCGACAATCCGCATCTTGCCCTACGCTTATTTCATAGCGCCGGGACCGGGAAAACCCTTCGGAGTCGGGTTTTCTTTTGGCCTCCATTCAGCAGAATAGGACAAATGTGGGGGAGAAAATGGGAAAGAAAGACAGGCTAACGCACAGGATACATACCCGGATTACAAAGGAAAAATACGAGGAACTCTCTGTATTACTGGGCCAGTGCCGAGGGATAAAATCGCTCAGTGAGCTGCTTCGGGAAGCACTCAACAACCGGAAAATCAATATCCAAACCTATGACCGTTCACTGGATATAGTTATGGAGCAGCTCTCTTCTATCCGAACAGAGCTGCATGCTATAGGGGTAAATATTAACCAGGTAACCAGAAGATTCCATGCGGAGAAATTACCGGAGGCAAGGTTACTACAGGTTATGGAAATAGAACAACAATACCGGGATGTTGGAAAGAAGGTAGATAGACTTTTTGAAATCATACAAAAACTTTCATCGCGATGGTTGCCAGGATAGTTAACGGGAAAAGTATTCGGGGGGTGCTCGTTTATAATGAGCGGAAGGTGGAAAGGGCAGAGGCCCGACTGCTTATGGCCGTCGGCTTCGGTCGGGACGCGGGGGATCTTTCCTTTAAAAATAAGCTTGAACGCTTCCAGAAACTTACCGGTCAGAATCAGCGGACACAGACCAATACGCTGCATATCTCCCTTAACTTCTCCCGGCAGGATGTCCTTGATGATGAGCTGTTATGCCGGCTGGCAAGCGATTACATGCAGGCCATCGGGTTTGGGCAGCAGCCTTACCTTGTTTACCGGCACTACGATGCGGCACATCCTCATATTCATGTGGCAACCGTAAATATTGCTATAAGTGGAGAGCGGATTGAAACGCATAATATCGGCAAGAATCAATCCGAAAAGGCGCGCAAGGAAATTGAAGACCGTTACCATTTAATCCGCGCCGAAGACCAGCAGAAGGAAACAGATTATATGCTGCGGCCAGCCATACTGGAAAAAAAAGTCTATGGAAAGCAGGAAACCAGGGCCGCTATTACGGCCATTGTCAGGGAGGTTACCGGAACTTATCGCTTTACCTCGCTACCGGAACTGAATGCCGTGCTTAGGCAGTTTAATGTTATGGCTTACGATGGTCAGGAAGGTAGTCTGATGAGAGAAAACGGTGGGCTGACCTATCATTTACTGGATGACCAGGGACAGAAGGTCGGGGTACCAATAAAGGCCAGCTCTATTTATGGTAGTCCGACGCTTAAGAATCTGGAGAAGAAATATGGGCGTAACCTCGAAGAGCGGAAGCCATACGGACTAAGGTTAAAACATCTTTTAGACAGGGCAATTAAGCTATCCGGAGATAGGGAAACACTTGAACGTAGCCTGAGAGCGCAGGGGATCAGGATACTGCTTCGGGAAAATGCTCAGGGTGGCCTGCAGGGAGTCACCTTTGTGGACAATGCTACAAGATCTGTTTTTAATGGGAGCAGTCTTGGCAAAGAGTATGGGGTAAAATCATTTATGGAACGCATCGAGGGAATGGTCAATGATAATGAAAATTTGGCCACTATAAGTATCGATTCAAGGAAAGAAGACAGAGATAAGGATGCAGTATTTATCTTCATAAAGGGACAGCCAGGTGCAGATAAGGATAAAGAAAGCAGGCAGGTAAAGTCCATAAAAAGAAGAGGAATGCAGCCGGATAAGTGAATAATGGAATTATTAGTTAGAGGAGATGAATACAGGAGAGAATGCGGAAGCGCTAAGAAAGATTATAGATTTTATTCGGAAAGTCAGCTTATTGGTTTTGGGCCTGCACTATTATGTATATTGTTACGGCGCCTTTGAGCAATGGAGACTTACGCATAGAATTGGGGTACAACTTTTAAGCAGTATAGGCAGAATGGGACTCTTTAACCATTTTTATGTGTCAAAGACGGGGGCGTTGTTGCTGCTGCTCGTTTCGCTAATCGGAGCCAAAGGTAAAAAGGATGAGAAATTAAAACTCTCTGCAGCCCTGCGGCATTTTATGGCTGGCTTAATTATATATGGGCTAAGTTATCTTTTGTTTAAGCTCGATGCCTCTGTGCAGGCCCTAGCCGGTTTATATATGGCCGTTACTTCCATTGGCTACCTGTTAATTCTTTATGGTGGTAACCTTTTGTCCAGGATCATTAGCAAGCGATTGGATACTGATATTTTCAACAAACTACAGGAAACCTTTCCGCAGGAGGAGCGTTTGTTGCAAAACGAGTATTCCATAAATCTGCCTGCCCGATACAATTTTAAGGGCAAGGTCCGCAAATCATTTATCAATATAATTAATCCATTTCGGGCCTTATTGGTTGCCGGAACTCCCGGCGCGGGTAAGAGCTACTTTGTGGTCCGTCATGTGATCACGCAACATATTGAAAAAGGATTCTCCATGTTCCTCTATGATTTTAAATTCCCGGATTTATCCATCATTGCGTATAATGCCTTTCTTAAATACAAACATAAATATCAGGTAGAGCCGAAATTCTATGTAATTGATTTTGATCATATCTATCACAGATGCAATCCCCTTTATCCCGAATCGATGACCGATATTACCGATGCTACGGAGAGCAGTCGGACGATCATGCTCGGTCTCAATCGTGAATGGATTAAAAAGTCCGGTGATTTCTTTGTCGAGTCACCCATAAATTTTCTGACGGGCATTATCTGGTACCTGCGTAAATATCAGGAAGGGAAGTACTGTACGCTACCGCACTGCATAGAGTTGATGCAGATGCCTTATGATAGTTTGTTTCCGGTGTTAAGGACAGAACCAGAAATAGAGGTACTGATCAATCCTTTTGTAACCGCTTATGTTAATGGGGCGATGGAACAACTGGAAGGCCAAATCGCTTCCGCTAAAATTACTATGGCAAGGTTGTCGTCTCCGATGCTCTATTATGTACTAACCGGTAATGACTTTACGCTGGATATTAACAATCCGGAGGAACCGAAACTGGTCTGTGTGGGAAACAATCCGCAGAAGACCCAGGTATATGGCGCAGTACTTTCTCTATATGTATCTAGGATGTTGAAGCTGGTCAACCAGAAGGGGAAACTGCCCAGCTCGCTTATTTTCGATGAATTTCCAACTATATATATCGGGGGCGTTTCAGGCATAGAGGGTACTATTGCCACTGCCCGAGGGAATAGGGCAAGTACTACTTTGGCAGTCCAGGATATATCGCAATTACGCAAGGATTACGGCAAGGAATCGGCAGATGTAATTTTTAATATAGTAGGTAATATTATCTCCGGGCAGGTGCTTGGGGATACAGCCAAATCGCTGAGCGAGCGTTTTGGAAAGATTATGCAGGATAGGGAAAGTCTTTCTATTAATGCCAGTGATGTCTCTGTAAGTAAGTCTACACAACTGGAGACGGCCATACCTGCATCTACTATTTCCAACCTGTCTTCCGGGGAATTTGTGGGGGCGGTAGCTGATAATCCGGATATGAAAATACCGCAAAAGATATTCCATTGCGAAATCATTAACGATCACGCAGCTATAGCAACAGAGGAGAAAGCTTTCGTGCCCATACCCAAACCGAGGACGGTGACGGCCAAAGACATAGAGGACAATTACCTGCGGATAAAAGACGAAGTGGCCGCAATTATTGACGAGGAAATGGAACGGATATATAATACACCTGAGCTGGCGCATCTACTGGTAGCAAGAAATGAATAAATTAAGAATAGAAAAGGAATTATGAAAACCATCTGATTTTTTTTACGTGTCACTATCTGAAAGAGATTCGTAAAATTCTCTGATTGTGGCTTTGTCGTTCAGTATTTCTCTTACATGTGGGTTGTCTCTTATAAGTAAAACAAATCTTTTTTGTGCCTCACAAAAGGCATGGATAAGTTCTAGTGGGTTAGGAAAGAGGACTTCAAGATCTTGTTTATTAAAAAGTAAGCTGGAAAGTTCTTCTTTCCTTTTTTCACCAGCGTAAAACCTGTTTACGAACACTGTATCAATGACAGGGGTGTTGCCGCTGGATACATAATCCGGACTTTCGTACACCCAATTTGGGTGATGAACAAGGTTGAATTGCTTTGGATGCTTTAAAAAGTTAGCCCAACGTTTTACATCGTAAAATACCCGAAAATGTTCCAATTTATATTCATTTGGCAATTGTACAATATCAAAATATTGGAATATCTGTTCAACCTGGAGGTATAATAGGAAAATGAACGTTGAGAGGGTAGCATAATAGTCTCTGAAGTAACGATAACCTAAAAGAAAATTTTCAATTCGGCGGTTAGACTCGTTCATATTACATCCAACACAGTTATGACTGTCCTCTGATTCAAAATAATTATGAATGGTACAGAACAAGGATTCATCACCAATGCTAACTATATCTGTGGGTGTATTATGAAACTCAAGGTAATATACCAGGACTTCTTTGAATATTAATTTTAAGGGAGATCCTTCGTCAAGTTGATCATAATAGGAATTAATAAGCTCCTCTGTTTTGCCTTTCATAAATAAATTGAATATGTAATATGATTATTAAAAATAGAAAATATTATGAACGATTAAAAATTATAAATAGATGGGAAGAGAAATCAGGAAAGTGCCCAGTAATTGGGAGCATCCTAGGGATGAGAACGGTAAAATCAAACCAATGTTTGCAGAGTCCTATGAACAGGTATTAAAAGAATGGATTGAAAATAACAGTCTTTGGAGTGAGGGTAAGCATCCCAGTCAGGCTGAATTCCCAAAGGAGACCACGGATTGTAAATTTTACGCAGAGTGGGCAGGTGATCCAACAAACGTGGAATATTATAATCCCAACAATTGGTCTAAACAGGAAGCCAATTGTTACCAGGTTTATGAAACAACTTCTGAAGGCACGCCTGTAAGCCCCATATTCGAAAATACAAAGAGTTTGGAGCGCTGGCTGATCCAGGATGGATACGAGCCGGAAGAGGCAAAAGAATTTATAAAAAAGGGTACTGAGTTTACCTATACAGTGACTAAATTCATTGATAAAGACAAGCAAATATCGGATACTGTCATAAAAGAGAAGGGGAAAGTATCAAAGATACAGCGCAAAAAAGGGAGAGGGATTTAACAAATCCTTCTCCCTTTTTAACACGGGCGCCTTATGTTTTATTGATTTGCGTTAATACTTACAATAGTTCCCTAAAAACGGCTATGGTACTCAATTTGAAATATGTGGTATTCAACCTTCGAATTGTGGTATTCAGCCCAAAATATGGGGATTTGACCATATTAGAGCCCCGTTTTTACAGCAAAGCCTTATGGCCATGCCTAAATTAGTATTATCAAAATGCAGACATATGGAAAGCAAAATTACATTTATAAGAGCTCGCCTTCCGCCAGGTTTAAGGTATATGGGGAGATAATGGTAACCCCGGATAGGGCTACCATAATTATGAAACTAAAAAATTCTATATCATGAAAAGAACTTTAATCATGCTGGCTATAACAGGAGTTATGGCTCTGGCAAGTTGCCACAAACCACTAGGCGACAATCCATTTAAAGATGAAAAATTAGAAAGTAAATTAGGGGCAACAAATGTAACTGTTTCCTGTCCACCCACAGTGCTCAGCGGAACGATCAGTACGAATACCACCCTAACTACAGGTACTTCATACTTGCTCAGCGGCAACGTTGTGGTGGACGGTGCAACACTGACTATCCAGCCTGGAGTGGTGGTTATGGGTGAAAAATCCAGTAATGGAGCCTTAATTATAAAACCTAATGCGCAGATCAGTGCTGTTGGAACGATTACCAGTCCGATCGTGTTTACCTCTGATCAGGCCGCCGGAAGCCGTGCTGCAGGAGATTGGTTTGGGGTTGCTATCTTAGGTAATGCACCAAATAATCAAAGTAATAGCATCAATTTAACTATCAATTCTTCAACCTTTAATTTTGGAGGGTCTTCCTCAGCATCGTCATCCGGTAATTTTGAATATGTGCAAATTCACTATGCCGGTGCTGGTGGAGGATCAAGTGATGTTCTAACGGAAAGTTCATTAATTCTTGGATCTGTTGGAAGTGGCATGAACATTAAAAATATTCAGATTTCAAATTCTCTTAAAGATGGATTAGGAGTGTGGGGTGGTGAAGCTGGAGTGAAAAAGGTATTTACGCACAAAATTTCAAGGTCAGACTTTAGAATGTCTCAAGGTTATCGGGGTAATGTTCAAAATATCTTTGGTTTTAAAGATGATGCGTCTACAACAGTTACTACCATTCCAAGCTTAGAAGTGTCAAATTATTTAAGAGGGTCCAACAACAGCCCATTTACTTATCCAACCATATCAAATGCGAGCTTACTAGGTGGCAGTTATTGTGCAAGCGGGGATACTGATTTTAAAACTGCTGTTTTAATACGTAATAATGGAGATGCAAGAATCTACAATTCTGTTATTGAAGGGTTTAGTCAATACGGATTATATCTTGATGATGCAGGAATTGTAGCTAAAACTGCAAGTGGTACGGATCAACTCCAATTCTCTCATAACTCTATTCTTTCTAGTGCTACAGTGCCTTATGGTAATGGGTTAGGGGCAACAACCTGGTTTGCCGCAGGAGGATGTAGTGCTAACTCTTTAAATACAATGACTGATTGGTTAACTGCAGGCCCGCCACCCTCTTGCCGTGAGTCCGGTAACCAGATCAACGGCGGTATTGTAAGTGGATACTATAACAGTAGTCTATGTGGAGATAAATGTTCTTCATTTCCTAATCTTTACATCAATACAGCGACTTCAGATCTTGATGTGCCGGATTATTCAATGTTAGGTGCATTCTTTGATCAGCCAGATTATAGGGGGGCTTTACAATCGTCCATGGATACCTGGCTTGTCAATACATGGATTGATTTCTGCCAGCAAACACGTAATTATTGTTTGTAAGCAATTCCATAAAAGTAGAGCAGCAGCGCTAAAAAGCGCCGCTGCTTGTTTTCATTTAACTATCAAATTATGAAATTAGCGTATCAGGGTAATTTCCCCTTTTAATATCTTTTGGTTTCCGTTGTAGAAGTCCAGGATAATATAATATTGATATACTCCCTGCTGACAAGCAGTTCCTCTAGTATTGCCGTCCCAACCTCTGTTGTTTCCGCTATCCTGGTAAACTATCTGTCCATACCTATTATAAATCTCAAACCTCCGGATAGTAAAATGGTCTCCGGGTATTTTAAAGAGATCGTTCAGCCCATCACCGTTTGGCGTAAATGCATTGGGCATAATCATCCGCTCGTCTGCGTTTACTATAATTTCTGAATAGGCCGTATCCCAGCAACCATAGTCGTTGATACCTACTACGCTAAAGGTAGTATTTTCTGTTGGGCTGGCCAGTACTTCTTCCCGAAAAGAGTTGTCCAATGGACTAATTGGCTTCCAGGTATAATAAGTAGCTCCGCTGGCCTTTAAAGTAATCAGCTCCCCATTAATTATTTCTGCAAAGGCGGGAGAGATACTTACTTCAGGTTTGGGATAAGCGGTAAGGGAAATATCAATTGAAGTGGTACAACCTTCCGAAGAGCTGATTTGTAGTTTGTATATTCCTTCCTCTAATCCACTAGTCTGAAATACCGAATCTGTAGATGCTGCATGGACAACAAGTCCCTGCCCATTTCTTAGTGTATAATCATATTGTCTGCTACCTGCTTTTCCTGCTTGCAGGCTAATATTTCCGGGACAGCCATATTGTTGGCTTTTAACCTCTGGAAGCGGTATGAATACTACAGAATAGGTGTCAATAAATACCGAGCAATCTTTAGTATAATAAAGTAGGTAATGGCCATCTTCAGTTATCGTTCTATGGTTATTTGTACTGCCGTTTTCCCAACGATAACAGGATATTCCTTCCGGTGTTTCTATTAAAGTATCTGTTTTGAAACATACAGTAATACGGTTACTATTACCATTTAAAGTATCTATATTTCCACTTTTCGGCAAGACCATTTGATAGGGCAAATCAGTTATTGCCATACTACCCATACCATTCCATTGGTTCCAGATGGCATTGACTTGTGGGTTGGAGGATATCCCTAAATTATTTGGGAAGCTAATAACGTGTAGTGCCAAACCGGGACCGGTTCCTTCACAAACTTCTGGATGGCTATTCCCAAGATATATTTTTCCATCGGGACCTATTTGCATGTTTCCCATGATATTGGTTGTGATAGGACAAAATGGTGCATAGTATTGTGCATACGGATTTGTAAGGATCATTGACTTCGATGCGGTAATGGCTGAAAGCGAGGATTGGTTGAGATCAAACTGATAGACATACTGATCAAATTTCCAATCACCATTAGCCCAAGGTATCGCATATCCTGCATACAGCTTTGAGTTATCTGGTGAAAAGCAGACAGCATATACTTTTTCTCCGGTATCAATAACTTGTAGGTTTTTTAATTTACCAGAACATTTTTCAAAATCATACATTTCCAGGCCACCTGGAAAATTTAGTATGCCTCCATGATCTACTGCCGTTGCTACTTTTTTCCCATTTGGTGAAACTGCCAATATTCCATTGCTGCCCCAATAGTTCATAACAGGAAATGATCCGATTTCTGAAACCACAGGATTGCTGGATACTCCGTTGCTTGTTACCTTAAAGCTCAGGTACTGATTGTATGTTCTGTGTCGGGCCACAAGCCAGATGCCGTCACATCCAGCAATGGCAACCATCCTACAACCTATTAAGGTGTTATAGGTATAGGCCAATACATTTTTGTATCCAGGTACAATATCCCCCCGGCCATTGTTTAGTGTTATGTCAAACAAACAATAAATCAATCCACCGTTACGGACATAGAAAATATAATATTGATTACTGTTTCCAGGACGTGGAATAATAACCGGGCGGCTATATTCCATATCATTCGTCTGCAGGAACGCAGTTCCGGCAATGGGTACTTCGTTTTTATCGAAAATACAGGGCGCATCCTGGCCATTTCTGGTATAAGTATACCTCTTAACGATAAATAGCAATGAGCCTCCCGCATCACAGACCGCCTGGGCATAATTATACTGATGTTCGGTTGGATACATAGTGGTTGCATTCTGGCTCTGGTAAACGGTACCATTTACATAAGTGGTATCCCGAAGGAGGGGTGGATTGTGGTTAAAGTCGAGGGAATAATGATTTCCAAAGGTCCATATATTGTTTTGTCCCTGGCCGTAACTGGCATGCCACAACATGAGTATCCATAGATACCCAAATATCTTTCTCATCACAATACATTTTTAGGGTTAAGAATTTGTTTTGATCATATGTATACATCCCAGGCTTTTACCATCCCGGTCAAACACCTGTAATAGATAAGTGCCCGCTGCAAACTGTTCGGTTGCAATGGTGTTATTGCCTGCCTTAAGTGCTTCCCTTAATACCACCTTTCCTGTTATATCCATTATACGCAGCTGGCCGTTTTGAGGCATTTCAAGGCGGATAGAACGGTTGAATGGATTTGGTGAAACCAGTATTCCATTTTGTGCTAATACATCTTTTATTCCATTGGAGTTCGTTATCTCTATTTCATTGGACAGCCCGCTGCAACCATTGCTACCGTTTACCCTTACGCTATATGTTCCGTTAAGGTTAACAGCATAGCTTGATCCGGTTGCCCCTGCTAGGTCTTGTCCGTTCCGTAGCCATTGGTAGGAGCTGTAGGTTTGATTTACTGTAAGGATATTTCCGGTTTGAGTAATGGTAGGATGTGGCGCCGGATTTACCGTTATCTGTAAGGCGGAGGTATCACTATGCCCACAACTATTTATGGCAACTACCTTTATCATACCGCTGGTACCGCCTAATGTAACCGTTATACTGTTGGTTGTACTGATGCCTGTCCAGCCTGTTGGCAGTATCCAGGTATAACCGGTAGCCCCGCTTACTGCGGGAACCTGGTAGTTTTCTTCATTTCCCTCACAAGAGGTTAATTTGCCCACAATGGCCCCAGGTGCAGGGGGAAGGTTGCACATTTTTATTTTCATCAGCATAGCGTCCGTCAATCCGCCAAATAAGGTCTGAAATGCGCCCGGTGTGGCAAAGTTATTTACGCTATTTGTGCCTCCGCCAATAAATACATTACCGTTTTGTACAGAAATGGATTTTCCTGTTTCTGTTACATCACCGCCAAGGTATGTAGCCCATGTTCTATTGCCTCCAGGGCCGAACTTAGCTAAAAACACCTCTTCCGGTGAATTGTCATATATCGGCTTAATTCCATCTGGGGTGGCAATGCTTGAAGGACTGGTTGTTTCTCCGCTCATGTAAAGGAACCCACCTGAAAAGTCTAGTGCGCTAAATATTTCAGTTCCGCTGCCTCCGAAATAGGTACTCCAGAGCATAGAGCCGAAGGAACTTAACTTAGACAGGAAAGCATCAGTAGTACCTCCACCGTACCAGACCTGGTATGCATTAGCTGTTGATATGCCGGATTGACTTTCAGTTGCTCCGGTAAAGTATATATCGTTTAGACTATCGGTTATAATACGATAAGGACGTTCATAGCCGGTGCCACCATAATAAGTTGCCCATATTCGGTTTCCAGCGCTGTCAAACTTTGCAACAAATGCATCCTGGCCGCCACTGCCGGTCTGTTGGTAAACACCAATAGTAGCAAGGCCGGTAGTGCTAACGGTATAACCGGATACAATAACGTTTGAGAGTGTATCTGTAGTAACGCCTATAATGGCATCATTGGCAGTTGTACCTAAATAAGTTGACCAGATCCGGCTTCCTGAACTACTAAATTTTGCAATAAACCCATCATTTGTACCGGGACGTGTAGCCTGAAATGAACCAGGTGTAGCAATTCCCGCTGTACTTTGGGTATTGCCTACAAGATATATATTGTTATATCGATCTGCGGTCACTGCTACGTGATCTGTGCCCTCCACGCCAGTGCCACCAAAATAAGTGCCCCATATCTGCTGGCCGGCAGTATCGAATTTAACCAGGAAGGCATCATATGATGCATTGGTTCCTGCTTTTACCTCCTGGTATGCGCCAACCGTAGAAATGCCATTTTGGGAATTGGTTCTACCAGCCACGTAAAGATAGCCTGCAGTATCGATAGATAGTGATAAGCCATGCTCTACATTAGAGCCGCCAATATAGGTGCTCCATAATCGCTGTCCCTGCTGGTTGAACTTCATGAGAAAGGCATCTGCACCAGATGGGTTACTACCTCCTGCAAACGTAGTCAGGTGTGCCCCGACTGTAGCTATATTGTTGCTACTGTTTGTAGCACCGGTTATATACACCATGCCGTCCTTGGCAACTTTTGTATCCCAAACTTCCTCAAACTCTGTACTGCCGATATAGGTAGCCCAATCAATAACAGGGTCAATGACAATTGCACCTTTGTATTTACCCAATCCGAAACTGAGTATTCCATCTTGTAACAGGTAGTTACTTGAAATAGTCTTGCCATCCTGCTGGTAGGCGTAGGGCTTTTGTTCCTTTATGGAACCGAAGGGTGTTGTAACAAGAAGGTTGCCACTCCTGTCTATTTGAAGTTGATCGACACCCAGATATTGTATTTTTATTTTTGAAGGGTTTGCATCTTTGCCGATAATGAAATCATGTTCCAATTTTCCATCACTATTCAGGTAGAAAACCCAATCGATCCCCGGATATACTTCTTTGTATAAAATTTGGGCATAAGAAGCAGCCTTGCCCTTTCCGGCGTATTGCTCATAATAGGGCTGCTTTTGCTGACCGATGATATTGATGTTCTCGTTTCTGTCTGATAGCAGAACATCCATCCTGTATATCTGTCCATTTTGGTGCCACTGGTAGTGTATGCCATCGGTTGAGAAGTAAACTTTGATCCCATCTTTGGTATCCAGGGAAAAACGGATATCGTTTCGGGGGCTAAGATATTGGTCTGTAACCTGGCCTGTATTTTCCATAAATCCCGTAAATGCAGAACATTGACGGATCTGTAAAAAACAAAGACATACCATTAGCGTAAAAATCCTCGTAATCATAATTCAATAGTTTAAAGGTTGATAATAAGGAGGCCTCCCTTTTACCACAAAGCAAAGACTTATATTTAAATTATTTCATTGAGATTTTTGTCAAATGTGGAGTGTCACTTTTGTGATTATTGGTGTAACTTCGGGTAAATATCTGCTTATGTACCAGGGTAGAAGTGATTTGATTCAGTTGGTTAAGAGCCTTTCCAGTAGCGAAAAGTCGTATATTTCAAAGTCCTTTATGAAAGCAGGGGTGGGTTCGGGATATCAACGGCTATATGATTCTATTAAAGGCGGTGAATCTGGGATGGTTCAAAATAATTCGGATTTACCAACTGGTAAAATGACTGATCAAAAGAGAGGGCTTTACAAATATATCCGCAGGCATCTTCGGCAGATGCATCAGGAGCTGTCTATAGACATTGTCCTTCAAAATAACCTCACAGACATCGAAATCTTATATGGTCACAGCCTGCCTGATCAGGCTATTCACGTATTGGAAGAAGCCAAAAAAATTGCATTGGAACATGAACGGTTCAATTTATTGCTTCAGATTTTACAATGGGAGCAGAGGCTCAATATTGTAGCCGAGAAACCCACCCGATCTATTGAGGCCATCAGAAAGGAGGAGGAGGCTATTGGGGTCAAGCATCTTCAAATCCTTAAATTAATGGGACTTTACCATCAGATTGTGGTTATGAAAAAGACCCATGGGTATGCCAATGGAACTGTCCGTAAACAACTTGATGGTCTTTTGAGGGAGTCTTCTGGCTTCCCAAGTGAGAAACATTGCAAAAGCATAAAGGCTAGGTTTTACCATGACCTTATCTTGTCTTTATATAATTGGATGGTCTTTGACCATAAGCAGGCTTATTTTTACAGTAATAAATTACTACTCACCCAGGGTCGGATAATTCTTCCTGAAGATTATCTGAACGGGCTATTCCAACATATTACCTCCTGTGTATGCCTGGCAAAATTCACAGAGGCCATAAACTGTATTGGTTTAGCTGAAATACATATGGGCGAGTATAATCTGGATCAAAATAGTGCACGTCAGCAGTTTTTCTTTATTTACGATGCTACCTACAGGATTATTATCTATACCTATACCGGTAATATTGAAGAAATGAAGAGCCTGATCGAAGATGTTGAGCTCAGGTTAAAGTCTTATGCAGGTACGCTTCCTACTGAACTGCGGCAGGTAATGATGGGTAATTTGATGAATGCTTATATGGCTATTGGAGACTATGAGCATGCGGAGCAAATATGGAATCAGCTTTTTACCCATTCATCGAAGAGGATACGACAGGACATCTATGCTGATTTATTTCTGTTCAGGATATTTTTCTTATTGCAAACAGGCCGTTATGAACTTGTCAGAAGTATTGCACTTTCGGCAAATCACTATTATTCTGATGTGGTAGAAGGAAGTAAGAACTATGCTTTTGAACATAAGATAACCAGGTACTTTGCCCGATCAATTCAGTGGGAAGATGTAGGCGCAAGAAAGAAAGCACTAGAGGAGATGAAAAGATTATTTACTGCACATATTAAATCGAAATCCGTGGAGATTTGTTTTCAGGAACACTATAGCCGGTATGAAATATGGTGTGAGGCGATAAAAAAAGGGATTCCCTTTTACAAGGCAGCAAAAGAATGGTACAAAACCCGAGCGTAATTAGGGACTACTAACCAAAGGAATGTTCGCAATTAATAATACCATACTGATTCAACTTTAGAAATCACATTCAACATCCTTAAGAAACTTTTTTGGCGCTTTTCAGGAAAATCAAATACTATATGACACCAACCATCAAAGGGTATTTTATAGATCTTCCCTTGTAAATATGCTGAGATATGGCTTCAAGAATTTTAACTGCCCCTGGTTTAATTAGTAAATCTGGTAGAATCTGAAAATCAAAAACCATTCTCAATAATAATTCAATTTTAACCAACTATCAAGACTGTTTATTTATTTCCATTAATTAAGTCGGTTTCATCCATTCTCTGAGTAAGCTTTTCCTTCAATTCATCCAGGAAAGCAGTCCTACTTGATTGACGGATACGAATGTTCTGGAAGGTTCGGTAAAATGGGCCAAGATCCACATGAAATAATTGTTCCAATGCTGTGATGATCTTTTTTACCTCGGCTTTTCCGTTATTTATACATTTGGCAGAATGTAATGCGTAGGCTAATTCTATTAGAGCTACCTTATTGGTAGTCCATTCAACAAATACTGGGTCTTTGGTATTTTGATCTCCATTTTTGTTTTTTAGTTTAGCAATTTGCTCGCTAACATATTTTAATATGCTTTTATATGCTATAACTTTTGAGAGTTCGATGCTTGCCTGTGGGATATTTTTTTCCATTTCTTGTATGGGTTCAACAGGTAAAAATGAAGGTAAAACTGTTTTTCTGCTAAATAAAACTGAATCTTCCTCCTCCCTTTGGATTTTATGGTAAAGCTTGAGCATAATATTTCGTTGTAATAGCTGATCGTAATAATTTGACTGTTGTTTGAAGAAACCGAGTTGAATTTTCCTTTCTTCAAATTCGGGTCTTTGCAATTCGATATGCATCAACTCAATATAGTAGAGTGTTTCCGAATGTATTTTTGGTATAATTGTTTTGAATATTTCAATTTCTTCCCTTTCCGTCGAAAATTTATATTTTTCGATTGATAGTCTCAACTGATAATAGACTTCACGGGTAACCTCGTAACATTGTTTATAATAGTCAAGGCCTGTTACTCCAGTAGAACAAATTTCATTTAGCCTGTTGTACATTTGTTGACTAAGTTTTTCTGCATGTTTTATCATAACCTGTTGATTTAGGTGCTAATGAACTAACAGCACAAATCTGTAGTGTTGCCCTTTAATTTACAAGGCATTCTATTTCAAAAATGGCGAATCAGGAAAATTTGTAACTGAAATATAACACAATAATGTGAAATAAGGTATTCTTTTATAAAGAACGATAGATTTATCGGAAAACAGCAGGGTGGGTAATTTTACCCTTTGTTAGCCGGGCAAATCACCCTTTTTTGATTTTTTCTATTGATAATCAATAAGTATATTATAATTCTGATAATTATTCATTGCTTTTCTCAAAAGTAGGTATTAGATTCGTTGTTAAATTTTAGCCAAAAGCCTAAAAAATTAACAATTTACTCCTGACCAATTTTAAGTTCAAGACGTCTTTTGCCTGGCTACTTTTTTGCCTGATTCCCAAAATGGGCTTAGGCCAGGTCTACCGTGACTCCTTACAACTGAGCACGGATTTGTTGTATGTGGCAAATGATAAAGCACTAGCTCAAGACTTTTTCTATACCACATCTAAAGAACTTAAGGTTACGCTCGCTGTAAAAGCCCACTACATCAGCCCAAAAGGCGATAGCATCCTCATTCTTCGTTCCGTGTCGGACGAGATACTGCTGCCTGCCGATAAACATATACTCCAATACCATTACGGTAAACTGTCTAAAGAACTGTACACAGCACCAGGCTACGCAGCCTGTCTGCGGTATGCAGATCAGCTGCCAGCCGGCAGGTATGTGTATACCGTAAGCCTGTACCAGGGCAATGATACCCTTACCCATACCTATTTCCTCAAGCAGGTCGACAGTGCAATATCGGCCGGGTCTGCGCTGCGCCGGGAGATCATGGAGGTCGTACAGACTTCTGTAAAAGCTAATGGAGGAAATGGTGATTTAAAAACGTTGCAGCAAAAAGCATCCAATAAAGTCAGCAATGCACTGAACCTGTCTCACAGCAAAATAGACCGTTATCTGCGCAAAAAGCAGCTGACTGCACAGTACTCGCGCTTGGGCGATGAGGAGCTGCTGCATCTGTACAGTGATACGCTGCTTGTGGGCACGATAAGCCTGCCGGCTGCACAATCCTTTTCGAACCTTTATGTGCAGGAAAAAGAGCAGTTGAATAATCGTATTGCGGATTTCTCCAAAGATCAGCTGGAGAATATGCGTTCCCTGCAAAACCAGTTTCGCGAAATACTGGAAGGAGAAAAAAAGGATCGCAGCATTACCGGTGACATCAATGTGTCGGGCAACTGGGCCAATCAGCAGGAGCCTAACTCTATGCAGGATAATCAGTACTACGAAGTAGGCGGCCAGCTGTCCTTCCCCGTAGCCGATATACCCATTACCCTTACAGGATTTTACACCACCCAGGATCAACACCGCGAAGCCAAAGCCAGTTACTTCCGGTTCAGCTACGACGCCCAGAAGGCCAAAGAGCAGCTGATGAAACTGGTAGGCAGTTACAATAAAAAATATGAGCAGACCCTCAATAAAGGATTCTCTTATGATATGGTGTACAGCCAGTTTGTAAACGGATTACAGTCCGAAAAGAACAACCTGCTGAACCGCTTAAAGAAAGAAGCTGGCGTGGAAAACTTTGATCCATCGGTATACAACGAAGCGTATTTTAAAGCCAAGGTAGAAGAACAGGTTGCCCGGCTGAAAGCAAAAGCGATCGACAGCGCACAACAGCTGGCAGCGGGTAATGATACCCTTGCCGCAGCCAAAGCTAAAGCAGAGGCGCTGCAGGCCAAAGCTACAGAGACTTATGCAAAGGCTATGGAATATTATAATAAAATCCAGGCGCTGGAAGAAAAGATCAGGCGGTATGAAAAACTGGTGCAGCAATACAAGCAGAATCTGCACTATGACTCCCTGCTGGCTTATGACCAGTTGAAGGACCTGAAAGATCTTGATCAGATGTCATATAAAGATATGGCTAAAAAAGCAGCAGGTCTGCTGCCGGAGGGCAGGGCCAGGACTTTTATTGCCGGGTTGACCAGCTTCGATGCCGGTATCTTCCCCAAATATGTATCCCGTTTTACCCAATCCGGTCAGATGATGAAAGGGCTGGATGCGGGTTATGACATCGGATTTGCCGAGATCGGCGGCGGTTATGGTAATACCGAATTTGTAGACCGTACCGGAACCGTTGAGACCTACAAGGCCTATAACCTGCGTATGACCAGCAAACCGGTGAAGCAGCAGCAACTGGGATTTGTGTACTATGGTTATTCCCCATCTAAACGCTGGCTCAAAAATGATGACTTTTTTAAATGCACCGATCTGTCATTGCCCAGCTTCCGAAACCCGATCAGTATTGTAGCAGCCACTTATAACGGTAGCTTCGGTAAAGATATTCATGTAGAAGGAGAGTATGCTTTCTCTAACCAGCAGCGTAGCAGCAGCAGTCAGTATACCAATCAGAGCAATGCCGCTATAGCCTGGAAAGAGCGCTCGGCCTATAGCCTGAAAGCAGACGGATCATTATTAAATAATAATATACTGTTGCGCGGCGAATACGAATATGCCGGCAAGAATTTCGAGAACAATACCCTGCCCATGATGCTGTCTGGTACAGAGCGTCTGCAGGTAGGAGCAGAGGGCAACCTGTTCCGCTCCTTTTTGCGCATGAATGTAGAGTACAACTACATGATCCAGCAAAACTTTACCAATACCGGAAAGAATGCCAAGTGGGGGTTTGCCTTATCTACACACAGTAAGCGTTATCCGTCCGTAAGCATATCCTATAAGCCATTTACAACCTTCCGCACCTTTACCGATACCTTAAATGTACCGCAGAAGCCGGTGCTGGGAGAGGTCTGGACCGCTAAAGCCAATTACCAGATCAAGAAGAAAACCTATGCGCTGCGTTTCAGCCTGGTGTATAATAAAAACACCAGCATCATGGATACGCTGAACTACAGCAGCTCTATGCTGCAACTAAATACCCTGTACAGTACTGCCACACAAAGCCTGATGCTGACACTGGGTCGCTCTGGCATACAATCGACCAGCATTACTGTGCCTTACCCGGCATTTAATAACAGCAGCTACCTGATGCTGAGCAGTACGCAGCAGTTCAGTAAGGGCACAGGTGTTGGCCTCAGTACCGATATCGCCGTAAACGAAACCGGCCTGGCTAAGTACGGCTGGGGTTGTAACGGATTTTACCGCCTGCCCAAACAGCCCCTGACCATAAGATTAAATTTCAGAAACAGTAATTATAAAATGGCTGAAACTACAGCATGGGAGCACCTTTACGGAGGTAGCCTTGAACTGGTATGGCAGATCAATACTAAACTATAAAACATATTAATACCCTTATATGAACCACAATTTTTTCAAACGCATTGTCTTAAGCCTGCTCCTGCTTTGCGGGGTATTGTATACCCATGGCCAGCAGCGTATGGTCCTGAACCTGGGAATGGTAGACGGTGTTGAATTAAGCAAAACCAACCTGTTTGACTATCAGATCATCTCCTCATTAGGCAGCAGCCGTACGGCCACGCTGAACGGACAGATCCGCTACCGGAACATGCCTTATACCATTGGGTATAGCATAGACCTGAGCATTCAGCCGGGTGTCAATAACATTCGCGAAGCCGCCGGCCGCGCACGTATGACCTACTCTTCCGGTTCTATGAAAGAACTGTTTGAACAATATGGTAAACTACCGGAAGGTATTTATGAATACTGCGTAACCCTGACCCTGAATAGCAACGGTTCAGGAGAGACCGCAAAGGAAACCTACCAGGAATGTGTATATGGCAGAGGTACAGATGTGTTCCTGATTAACCTTGTAGACCCGGAAAATAAAGCCAGATTGTATGAGTATAATCCTATGCTGAGCTGGACAGTGAATTATCCCTTTGCCTCTGCTTTAAGTTATAAGCTGAAAGTCGTAGAACTGAAACAGGGACAAAATGCCATCAATGCAGTTAAGCGAAACAATGCAATGTACGAAGAGAAAGGCCTGATGCAGCTGAGCCAGACTTATCCTGTTTATGCCAAGCCACTGCAACTGAATCATACCTATGCTTGGACAGTAGATGCTTATTACAAAGATATCCTGTTAGGTGGCGCAGAGGCCTGGACCTTTACGATCATAGAAGATACGCTGCTGAAGGCGGTGCCGAAGGAGATATCCTACTATGACTTTGCAAAGCATATCGGAGAAACAAAAATATTTGCAGTGGATACGCTAAAGCTAAAATATCAATCATATACGCGTCTTAAAGATTCTATGAAATACCAGATCGTTTCAGAAAAAGGCAAAGAAGTCATTTCCGGTACCCTGTCCTTTTACAGCGAACCTACATATTTTGCCATGGATCTGACAGGGATTGGTAAGTTCCAGCACAAGAAAACCTATTATATGTATATAACTGATACTAAGGGCAAAAAATACACAGTTCCTTTTATTTATATCAATTCTTTATACCTGGACAAATAATGAAAAAGATATTTCTGATTGGTTTGGTCATTTTGTCGGCCTGTAATCAAAAACAACAGGACAATGAAACTAAAGGCTGGCAATATAAAGATCCGCTTACAAAGATCATGAACAATAATGGGGTGCAGTATACCATTACCCTGCAAACAGCAGAACAAATGGCTTACTTGCGAGCATTTGATAGTAAAACACAAAAACTCGATGAACAGCGATACGCCGAAGAGCTCGAACAGACCAAAGACCATTTCTATTTTGTAATTACACAAAAAGGTGGAAATGACCGGAATGTACTGGAACAAAATGCGGGTAATGAAGAAATGTATGCTAAGCGATACCAGTACTACCAGACCGATGCACAGCAGGATATGTGGCTGGCCAGTTGCCGGGATACTATATCTCCCGATGCTTACCTGTATGAAAACAACATGGGTGTTGTTTCCGAGAACCGGATGGTTGCTGCATTCCCGGTAGGTAAAGATACCTGTGACATTCAATTAATTTTCCACGACCGTGCTTTTGATAATTACCAGATCAGGGCAGGGTACGCATATAAAGATATTCAAAACGCTCCGAGAGCAAAACAGTATTAATATGATGATGAAGTATAATTCTCAGCTGTTTCGACTGACCGCCAAAACTATGTTTACCGTTCTGGCCCTGGAACTGGTTTCACCTGCCATAAGAAGCTATGGCCTTACAAGTGGACCGTCACAACCTGAGGTACAGAGCTTTGAGCCGGTGGGTACTACCGACATGGTTGATCTTTTTTCCGGCGACTTTGTATATAATATTCCTTTACTTGATGTGGAAGGATACCCTGTAAATATTGCCTATCATAGTGGCTCAAATGTAGAGTCGGAGGCCAGTTGGGTAGGGCTCGGGTGGAATATTAACCCTGGCGCGATCAACCGTTCGGTACGGGGTATACCGGATGACTTTAGCGGCGAGCAAATTGAAAAACAACTGCATGTAAAAGATGAAACCACAGTCGGCTTAAAGCTTGGTGCAGATGTGGAATTGTTTGGTCTTGAGTTTTTAAGAGGTGGCATAGGAAACAGCATTACCTATAATAACTACAAAGGAATGGGTGTAGGTTTTGATGCCAGTTTAAATTTAAAGACCAATTATGTAACCACCGGGCTTGGTTTAACTGTAGGCTCACAAGAAGGTGCGACGCTGGATGCCAACCTCTCAACCAATGCCAGTGATGGCGCCGGTGTAAGTGGTTCTGTACAGGGAAGCACAGGGTTTAATACCCGAAGCGGGCTACGTGATCTTAGTTACGGGATTTCAACTAACCAGTTCCCGCTTACGTTTAATTCATATATTCCCATTGGTCTGCGCAACTATGTATCTACGATCACCAATGCTACTCATGCAAGAGGTATATCTTTTAGTACTGGCCTCGGTATGGAAGTGCTTGGTACATTTCCCCATTTCAGAACTGAAGTGTCAGGAAGTGTAACGCACCACGAAGAAGATGGCTCCATGCCGGCCTATGGATACCTTTATTTGGAAAAATCAGGAGAACGTTCCATAACGGACTTTTCCCGCGAGAAAGATGGCATTTACAATAAGTCCCTGCCGAATTTGCCTTTATCTTCCCTGACCTATGACCTGTATTCCATTTCAGGTCAGGGTACCGGCGGTATGTTCCGTCCGTTCCGTAACGATATCGGAACCGTATCTGATCCTAAGCTTGATAGTGATAATGATAACTTTTCTTCCAATGTAGAGGCGGGGTTCGGAACGGGCTTTGGTGGCCTGTTTGAGATTGGAACGAATGTAAATATGCTTTTTTACAGCATGAAAACCGGTGCCTGGAAAAAGCGGCCTTTCCTTGCGTCTCAAACCGGGTCTTTATTTGAAAATGTATTTTTCAAGCAGGCAGGAGAGCTGACCCGTTCTGTAGGATCAGGAGAAGCCATTACCAGTGGTAAAGAACCTTTAAGGGTCGATAGTTCGATGAATATGTTCAATAAACAGCGGGCAGCCATTGGCTTACTGCCCCGTTTTATAGGGCAACATGAAGATCGTAATCCAAGGGCAAATAATATGTCCGTGTTTACTAATAAAGAAGCCATCACTCCAGGGGTAGCTATCCATCAAAAAATTGAAAATTATCCAAGAAACCAATTCACTGGTAATCCTCAGGTTGAAAAAGTAGATCGTTTAAAAACCAATACCAAACAAATCGAT
Organism: Sphingobacterium sp.; assembly: GCA_050281725.1. Classification (GTDB taxonomy): domain Bacteria; phylum Bacteroidota; class Bacteroidia; order Sphingobacteriales; family Sphingobacteriaceae; genus Sphingobacterium. The sequence continues at coordinate 90,592 of JBMAAL010000001.1, forward strand.
GCTGCAAAACCTAATCATATCGGAGAGATCAGTCAGATACTTCCTGATGGCAGAAGGTATATTTATAGCATCGGTGCCCGTAATAATGTTCAAAGGGAAGTAACTTTTAGCACCGGTTATAAAGAAATGTCAGATCCGGCTTATACCAGTGGCCTGATTAGCGCTTATTCAGACCAGGAAAATTCCTATGCCAATCCAAGTGGCCGTGATCGTTATTATCAATCAACTACAACACCGTCGTATGTACATAGTTATTTGCTTACAGATGTATTATCAGCAGATTATGTAGATATTACCGGCGACGGGCCAACAGAGGATGATCATGGAACTTATACAAAAATCAATTATAGCAGAACCAGCAAAGATTTTAAATGGCGAACGCCCTATGAGCGTCCAGGAGAAAAAAGAGCACAGTTTAGCCCGGGTTATTATTCTGATAAAGGTGATGACAAGGCGAACTATATTGTAGGATCAAAGGAGATGTGGTATATCCATTCTATTGAAAGTAAAAACTACATTGCAGAGTTCTATACTTCTCCACGTAAAGATGGCATGGGCTATAAAGGTAGCCTGGGTGTAGATAATGTATCCGGAGATATCGGTTCAGACACCAGTCAGCGATTGTACCGCCTGGATTCCATTAAACTATTCAGTAAACGGGACCGTTTTATTAATGGAGCTAATGCTACTGCGATAAAAACAGTTGTATTGGTTTATGAGGAAAACGCAGCAAACCAGTTATGCCCAGGCATCCCAAACTATACCGGAGCTAATTCCGGTATCGGTAAACTCACTTTGAAAAGGATCTATTTTAAGTTTGGTAACTCCAATCGTAGTCTGCTTAATCCTTATGAGTTCAATTACAGTGCCTTTAACCCATCATATAATTTTATGGCTAAAGACCGCTGGGGGAATTATAAGCCCGCTGTGGGAGGACTGTCAAATTACGAGTTCCCTTATGTAACCCAAAATAAGGCTGCTGCCGACAGCAGTGCCATGGCCTGGCAGCTGACTGAAGTCAAACTACCATCAGGTGGTTCTATTAATGTGCAATATGAATCGGATGATTACAGTTATGTGCAGGATAAGCGTGCTATGGAAATGTTTAAAGTTTCCGGAGTTGGCGCGGATAAAAATTTTATCGCAAAATCTGAGCTATATGAAGGTGAAGGTGAAAATATTATCAACAACTATATCTACTTTAAACGCGATACTGCAAGAGAAATACGTGGAAGGAGCCTGAAAGAAAATTACCTGCCGGAAGATGACCTGTTATATTTCAATTTCTTTGTAGATATAGGAAATAAGAATGCCTATGAACCCATTAAGGCTTATGGAAAAGTCGAAGAAATAGGTAAATGTCCAAACGATTCCTTATATGGATATGTAAAGCTGAAACAGGAAAAAGCCGGCAAAAGTACAGATAGGTTAATGAATCCCGTTACCCTTGCAGGTCTGAATATCGGAAGGTTCTATCTCCCCCATATCATTTACCCGGGTTATACCGACGGGGAACTCAGCCTAAAGCAAACAATCCAGGGTATGGTAGGGGCTACCGAAGAGCTGTTTACCATCGCACAGAATCCGAATATCCGGTTTATGAAACGTGGCCTGGCAAAAGCTATCGATCTGACGCGTTGCTATATCCGTGTAGGTACTCCTGGCATGTCTAAACTGGGTGGTGGCTGCCGCGTTAAACGACTGACCTTCTCAGATGGCTGGAACCAGATGACCGCTGGCGGACAGGTAAGTGTCATGGGTAAAGATTACAGTTATACCATGACAGATGCCACCACCGGTAAGCAGATCAGTAGCGGTGTAGCCAATTATGAGCCTATGATTGGCGCCGATGAGAATCCTTGCCGTAAGCCGGTGTATTACTCCGGAGATGGCGGAAAATTACTACCTGCCGTACAACTGTTCCAGGAAGAGCCATTGGGTGAATCTTTTTATCCAGGAGGCTCAGTGGGATATAGTAAAGTCACAGTGAGCAGCATCCACAAACAAGAAGGCGCTGCTTCGAAAGGGGTGGATGAATATGAATTCTACACGGCAAAAGATTTTCCAAACTATATAGATAAAACAGTGATCAATACCGATGAACAATACCGTCGTGGTGGTTTTGTGCAGCAAAAGGAAATCTTAAGCCTGAGCCAGGGCTATAGCCTGGTGCTCAATGATATGCATGGAAAAAGTAAAGCCATTAGTAACTATGTGGCCAGAAAAGGCGGTGAGCAGGAGCTGATCTCTTCTGTAAAATATAATTACAAGCTAAATGCCCAGGGTAAGTTAGATAATACCGTAAGCGCAGTGGGTAGGAACAACGATCCATTTAATCCGCAGTATGAAATTGCTAATACTACACTGGGCCAGGAAGTTGACTTAACCGTTGACTCCAGGCAGCGGGTTAATAGTTCTTTATCTATACCGGTAAATTTTAACCTCAATGTCCTATTCTTTGCACCTTTTGTGGTGGTACCGGTTCCAACGGTATTTACACCGGTAAAGCAGAATGTCAACACATTCAGAACCCATACCGTAACCAAAGTGGTTCAGCAATATGGTATCTTAAAATCTACAGAGGTGACCGATCATGGGGCCAAAACGCTTACGGAAAATCTGGTATATAATGCGGAAAATGGTCAGGTTGTTGTTTCAAAAACAAATAACGAGTTTAATGATCCCCTTACTAAAATAGATTACCCTGCCAGCTGGATGCATCCTAATATGGGTGGGGCTTATGCCAACCAGGGGTATAGTTCCCGAGCCGGTCTGTTATATGTAGATAGCGCCCTTGATGGTTATATTAAAAATATCCAGGACTTCAATTTATTTACCGAAGGGGATGAGCTGTTGGTTACCGATGACAAGGGCGCCCAGTATATCCTTTGGGTTGAGGGCAAAACTGCCTGTCCGGTTATTGATACCAGTGGCAGTGGTGGTGGTACTGGCGGTGGAACAGGTGGTGGCACGGGTGGTGGCGGAGCCTCGATCACCACAATGCTACCGATCAAAGACAATCTTTTCGGGACCATTTCCTGGGGCTCTTCTACTCAATCAACAGGGTGTTGTGCATTGAAGGTTACGCCAAGAGCCAAATACCCTAATGGTGATGGTGTCAGTTGGCGCACACCTAAAACGATATTGGAAAATATTACCATTAAAGTCATCCGTTCGGGAAGGAAAAACCAGCTGGGAAGCCCAATGCTTAGTCTTAGTCTTTCCGGAAGCTATGTGCCCACAAGCTTTGCCGATCTTTTTTCGAACAGCACATTGCAGGGCAAGGTGCTTGCCACCCAGGCAACACGGTATGGAAATAATGCGGAAGAAGACCAGATTGAAGGAACATTATGGGGGGCAAACTATGGCTTCAACACCTTTGTTCGTGGACTGAAGGGGGCCTATAGACCAACTGAACAATACGGATTGTTAGGTTCCCGTGATTATAATAATGACCATGCACGTAAAAACGGAACCCTGGCATCATTTACACAGCCCTGGAAAAATCCAAATACCATTGTACCCGGTTCTTGCCAGGACCTGGCTTCCAAATACAGCTCCGGTTGGCAAGCAGACTCTACCTGGCTACTGGCTTCTAAAGTTACCAAATATGGCAGTAATGGGCTGTCACTGGAAGAGCAGGATGCAACGGGCGTGTATTCCACAGCATTATACAGCTATGGAGGGAACCTTCCGGTTGCCGTAGCCCAAAATGCAAGGTACAAGCAAGTACGCTATTTCTCGTTTGACGATATGTTCAGTCTGAACAGTGGCAACCACTGGATGATGCTTAAGTTTACCGGAAGCAGTACACCTATCTCTTACAGTCAGCTGACCAATACTTATTATAACCGGGAATTTGGTATAAGTCCGGTAAGCACCCTTGGTTCTGGTCTGGCGATGCAAACAGAAGGCCATAGTGGCCTGTACAGCTTACAGTTAAATAGCGGGGCCCTTAAAATTGGGGCCGGGGCAGACTTTGGCTTTGGAAATAGCTACTATGTCAGCGCCTGGGTAAAATCAAATACTGCACCGACCAATACCTCCTTATATATAGTCGGCACAACCGGTGGTTCTACCAACAATTATTATCCTTTTACAACCATTAGCAAACCAATTGAAGGTTGGTATAAAATGGAAGGGGTAATTACCATCCCGACCCATACAACCTTAAGCGTTGCCGGTGTGGGTGGAATTATATTTGATGACCTGCGCATATGCCCGGATAAGGCAAACATGAAATCCTTTGTATATGATGTGCTGACCAGCAGGCTCATGGCCCAGCTGGATGAAAACAACTTTGCAACCTTCTATGAGTACGATGCGGAAGGGAAACTGGTACGTACAAAAAAAGAAACCAACAAGGGTATCCTTACTTTGAGCGAAAGCAGAATGTCTGCAGCCAAATAATTACTGCCTAATCTAAAAAGAAAATCAAAATGAGAAAGCAATATAAAATCTTACTGGCGCTGGTACTCACCGGGTCTGCGGTTGCCGGGGCGGTGATCCGTCAATATGGTGGAAGGGAAGCAGAGCGTAATAATCCGGTTTACAATGCGATGCTGGAAAAAACATTTAGCGGTGAGCACTTATCGTACCGCTACCAGGTAACGGTATTTAATGATTATGGCCCGGTTGATACTACCTGGGGAGCCATCTATAAGGCCGGCACAGACTATATAGATAGCAATGATATGTACTATAAAGCCCTTACCGGGGACGTATTTGTCAATTTTGACAGAAGAACATCCGTTGCCTATTATGCCTTTTTAAAAGATGTGGAACATAAGCTGGGATTTAAACGGGAAGATATGAACGCAGAGCTGTTTAGCCTTCCGGATTCAAGTCTGGCAAAGATTGGCCATTGGAAACCAATTGAACAGCTGAATGATTCCTTAAGCGCGATAGAATTTGAAGTAACAGATAGTACCCAGCAGTTACAAAAAGCCAGATTTGTGATCCACCGCAACCGCCAGCAAATCGTTTCCGGACAGCTAACACTTGGACCGGGAACGGTGTTGGGCGACCAGAGCGCGGAGATTGAAATGTCTGAAATCAGCACTGTTCCGGTAGATACCCGCGCGAGAACAGCAGAGCAGTTTTCGCTTAATAACGGGGTCTTAAAACCATCGCTATCCATGGCTAAATACCATGTGCAAAAATTATTCTAAGTAAAGGATTTAAATAAGGTATTATGAGAAAAATTGCTCAATATATATATCAATTTATTTTACTGGTATTATGTACCGGTATGATCGGGTACGGTCAGGATATTAAGTTTCGTCCGGACCATGAATCAAAAGCATATTATTCCCGCAGTATTAAAACAATGGGATCATCATCGGGATACAATGATCTGCTGGGTACTACCAGTGCATTTGAATGGTTCGAAATGACCTCAATTCCTTCCACCTGGTCTCAAAAGTATACATTCAAAAGTGTATCCAACTATATTAAAGTAGCTATAGATCATAACGCAAAAGATGTAGTGAGCAATTACAAATACCAGCTTACATTCCAGGTTAAAGGCTATAGTGATCCGGCCAGTCCGGGGACCTATACCACCCAAAACCATATCATTACCCTTGAATATAATAAGGATTCCCTGGCTGCCTATAAGGATGCAACCCTGCTTAAACTACCGGGAAGCGGATTTTATTCCTTTGATCTTACTTTAATTGATGTTCAGGAGATCAGTGGCTCCAGTCCTATGGCGGTCTCTAAATCAGGTCTGGCCCCAAACTTTTATATCCTGGCTGAGGTGGTAACCCAGCGCTATGATGATGATCTATCTGGTAAAATGATTTTCGTCAATTCGGCTTACCACAGCACCAGCCAGGAGCTGGAGGTGAGATGGGGAAATTACGCACCCTCGGAAGTAAGCAGCCTGCCCTCCGGATTTATGCCGATGTATGATAATTTTAAACCGGTGAAGTATGAACTGGAGTGGACTTATATAGATGATTATAAGCTGAATGATTATAATCATACAAGCGGAAGTGCGGGGTATAAAAATACGGCAAGTACCTTTTCTGTACCTTATAATTTTAAAAATAATGCTACACGAATCCAGACGGAGAACAACTATTTCTTTATCCCGGTGGTTTATGGACATGGCGCAGTGGTATTCCGTGTAAGAAGGATCCGTCCCGATAATGTCAACTTTACCGATCTTGTTTATTCCGATTGGAACCTTCCGGAGTCAGGAACCCTTACTAATACCTCATTCGGAACAGGCGGTCTTAATGTCAATCCTTATCGTGCAGCTTCAAATTGTATCCTGATCGTAGATACACCCCATCAGAGTGATAGTGTAAACTATCAGTATAGCATCAGCTTCGCTGAAGAGGGTAAGTATAAGCATGTGCTGAATTATTTTGATGGTATGGGAAAGAATCGTCAAACACAGACAAAAATTAATTCAGACCTCGATTATGTGGTAGCAGTAGATAAAATCTATGATTTTGAAGGGCGTCCGGCCATTACTACATTACCAACACCGGTGCTTAGCAGTAATTTGCAGTTCAAAAGCAACCTCTCTTTACATGCAGGAACCAACCAGCCCTATAGGGCTCCAGACTTTGACACCGGTTGCGTAACCGATACAGTAGCCCCTTTTGCATCAGGTGCGCTGGCAAGTGTATATTATTCTGATCAGAACACAGATAAATCCGGGATGCAGAAATTTGTGCCTGACGCGGGAGGTTATCCATTTATTCAGACCATCTATTCTCCTGATTATACCGATAAGGTACTCTGGCAGGGTGGAGCCGGAAAGACTTTTCAGCGTGGTAAAGACCACGGAACCCGATATGCTTATGTCCGGGCCGGGCAGAATGAGCTCAACAGATTATTTGGAACCGAGGCCGGCTATTTCCAGTATTACCCCAAGCAGGTAACGGTAGACCCGAATGGGCAGGCCAGCTTTGCTATTGTACACCCTGCGGGTAAAACCGTGGCAACGGCCCTGGCTGGAACTTCACCTTCTTCACTGCTATATCCGATTGATACGCTTGCAGATATGGCTGCAGCAACCTATAAGGTTCAGGACATTTTAGCCGGTAACCTGCAGCAGATAGATAAGGGCCTGCGCCGTGCTGAATATAGTTATTATAATGAAGAGGTGGGCTTTAACGGCCTTCGCTATAGTGCGGATATTGCTCCGTTCCCTACCGGATGTGGCAACCAGTATATCAATATAGCCGGAAAGCTGAATTATAAGATCATAGACGAATGTGGGGGCATATATTTATCTAAATCAGATGTCGCTGGTACTAACTCGGTTACTACCAGTAATCAGCACCAATATTATTCGGGTATTAAAGATTCAGTTCAGCTGATGCCTGGAAAGTATACGATCATTAAGGAGCTCAGCTTTCCGGATAGTACTATCAGGAGTATGGCTTCTTCATTTGTCGACAATAATACCGGAAATGGCCTGTGTTATACAGGTAAAGAAGTATTTATCCGGAGCGAAATTGAAAATACAAGCTTTCCATGTCCTCCTTCTGATACCTTTAATGCCTGTGACGCGCTGCGCCAGAGACTGAAATCAGAGCTGTATCCCGGAGCTAAGTATGGACAGTACATTAAAGCGGATGACGGCTCATTTATTGCCGGAAGCGGTAACTCTATTTTTACCTATTATGATGTGTACGATAGCGTTAGCTATTACTGGGAGCATACCGATACGCCAAAGATCGGCGATCGCTGTAAATACAAATTAAGGATTGATGACTGGCAAGATGAACCGACTGTACCCGGATCTAATCTGCTGTTAACCGAAATGGGTAGTGACAATAAAATACCATGGGTATGGTATGATGAGGTAATGGCTCCATTTCCTCAGGGTGGTTATTTTTACACGGGCTCTGCACCATATAAAGTAAAGCACACCTATATCGATACGCTTTATTGTGAAACAAAAAAAGCCTATTATCCCAATGCGGTAAATGTGGGTAAATGCCTCTATCATGTCTACTACCTCGGAAATTGTTCCGTTCCCGGCTCCACTGGCGGGTCTATGGCTACCGGAACAGATAAATATATCTGGGCAACAAGCCTGGCCGAAATTCCAACTTCAACGGTGGTTACCCAGTCGGTACCCATAGGTAACTTTATGTCGAAAGTAACCTGTACAGTGTACCTGGATACAACGAACTATGAAATTATTGAGTGTAATGATGGTACGCCCTATTACCGTTACCAGGTTCCCTGTTTAAATAGCTTAAACCTTCAGCTGGAACAAATGGATGTCTATGGACAGACCAGCACCCTGACTGTAGCCCTTGAGGATGCTTCTCCCGAGCAGTTAATTCAAGGGTTTAACGATAATGTTGCGGAAACACTACTGTCCTTGCATCCTGAATATTGTAAACTGCTGGCCTGTGATACAGGCAATTTTGAGGCACGTTTGTCCGGGCTGGAAACATACGATCAGGCAGTCTCTCTTGGATTGCATACCCTTTCCGGCATTGTTGCTCAAGATCCTTTATGTACTGCCAATAAACCAGGCGCACCTTATAGTGCCGATCAGTTGTCTTACTTCGCGGCTGACGGAAGCCTGAGCGCATCCAATGCCGCACTACTTAAACGTTTTGACTCGATGGCTGTTGCACAGGCATATTGTGGTTGCAATTCGGCAGAAGCAACCGTTTATTGCCGCGAGCAGCAGTATCAGAGCCAGATCAGCAGCATGACACTAGCCAGTAAGGAAATTAAGGATCTGTATATTAAATCCCTTAAAGCCTTATACCTGGCTAACCGGGGTTTACTGAAACAAAGGTTGACCGATGGAGCAACAGCCGATTGTGGACCATGTGACAGTTTCCGCATGAACATGATTGGCATGCCTAATTTTACAACCATTTTTGATGCAAACGGAGATGTAACCAGTGATTATATAGACCAGGATGTGAAAGATCTGATTAACAGCAGAAAAAATAATACCAGCGATACATCTCGGCCGGCAATGGTTGCCGGTATGGTTTCCGGTGGCAGTCAGGATTTCTGTAAACACCAGATCGCCATTATAATGGAAGACCTTAAAAGTTGCGGTAATTTGGACAGTGCGGAACTAGCCGGCATGGGCACCTATCTGGAATCATTTTGTACAGGCACTTCCATGGGCGAAAATATTACCCCGGATATTATCAAAAACAAGCTCGTAGCCATGGGCAAGTACGATGACATGTGTGGGCCTTTCCTAACCAAATATGCTGTATTTAATAAAAAACTGCTGACAGAAAAAGGTAGTTATATTGCTAAATCGCCTGAGTTCTACCAGGGTCTGGGTGACTTTATGAACCGTATAGATGTTACCAATGCATTATTAAATGCCCAGGCGACAGGCAGTGGTTCTGCTTCAATAACGATTACTAATAGTAATGTATTTGAAAAGGCGCTGCTTACCCGGTTTGCATTATCCAGTGGAAGTAGTATTACTATTAATGGTTTCGTAACTACCTATCCGATCAGTGCCGGCAATACGGTAAATGCAACAGTATATAAACTGGCAATTACTTCCGGTAGCTTGAGCGATACGCTGTTTCTTGCAGAGCGAAACGTAGCGGGTAATGTACTGGCCAGCCCCTTAAAAGAAACCGATCCTTTAGGCGCCACTTTATTTACCTATATAAATTTTAGCAACAGTCATAACCTTTTTGCCGATAGCCTTACTTATGGCCTTGCCGAAGGTGGCGTGGCAGATAATCTGGCCTACATTACCTTAAATAAGCAGGTTGTGGTACAGTCAACGGGTGCTACGCGTAATACCAGCACTTTGTATAATATCTGGAGCCACAACCTTCCTATGATGGACCCAAGAAGTCCGGATGGGGTAGAGGAGTGCGTTAACTGTGAACTGTTGCGCCGGGCAGTTGCCGACTATTACAGTGCTGCCGCTACTTACCTTATGCCTACCAATGCCGCACACCCGTTTTTTGAGACCAGCCTGCAAAACTACTTGAACTATAAACTGGGTAAAAAACATGGCATAGAACAGTATGAAGCGCTGGCAGCAGGCTGCGGCCTTACCGATAAGATTGCCATAACCGGATCTCCCGCTACCGTGCAGGTAACTTTTGCCACCGCTGGCGCCACAGACTTTAGTCCTGCCAAAAGCTTTGTTCAATCACTGCAGCAGGCTTTCCCTTATGTGCGCATTGATCATTTTATGTTCAAAAATATGTCGGATAATAAGGTGACGGTATGGTTTGATCTGGCAACGATCAGCGATAGAGACACCATCAGAAACCTTAGAAATTATATCCAAACCAATGCGGGGGCAGGGGTTTACCAGTACCTGCCTGCAGGTTACAGTGCGGAATTGTTTAAACAAAATGGTGCCGCACCGGCGATTAGTGGTGCAACAGTAAGTAATCAAAGTGTTCGCATCCTGAACCAGGATGGAAGCTATAGCGATGCAACCCGTTATATGATCGATGCAACAGGTACGTTGCCCATCGATAAAGCAAGCGTTAGCCAGGGGGTATTGAATTTTGCGGGCACTGATACCACAGCGACCTATATAAAAATTGTATTGGGTAATAAATTATACCGAAGCAGCGATTACAATACGACCGATAAGCAGGCTTACCTTACCTATGTATATGGACTCTCAAGCCTTAGTGAAAGTGAGGTTGCTGCAGCCCTGGCTCCGGCAACCCTGCAACAGCAGATCAGTGCATTTTCTTCAACAGACCTGAAACTGAGTTATAACAGCCCCTGGTGTACCGACAATAAGGGTAGCTTGTATTACTGGAATAAGAACCAGGGAAGCCATGCCGGATTCTTGCGCCTGAATACCGTTCTGGGCCAGGTAAAAACCAGCTTGGGTAGCAATAAGTTATTCCCTGCTGCTGCTACCGTAAATATCAGTGGTAACGCCGGTAGTGGCAATGCTTCGGTAAAAGCCTTCCGCCAGGGGAATGGAAACGCCTGGTACCGTATTTTTGACACGGACAATAAACTATACAATATCTATATCACCCCATCTGTAAAGATGGCCGGTCCTGCCCAGGAGTATGCCATGCTCAGCGTGAGTCCATCGGTATATACAACAGAAGGCGCAACAGATGTTTACCGCTTTAATGTGCTCATGGCCCGCGGTACCGATACGGTAACCGTTTATGGATATACCGACTTCCCGATTGCTGCAGGAAGCAAATTGCAGGATGTAGTGCTGCAAGATAATTATGGGCAGCAATTACAATGTATCGATACCAATAGTTGTGAGCACAGTAGCCTGCTGGCTGCGGTGGAGCAGGGTACCCAATTGCACTTTGCCTATATCGATTCTGTGAAGGCAGGTCTTGCCGCTGCTATGGCATGGTTTTACCCTAAAAATGCGATAGACACCCTGCAACATAGCATGCAGTCCCAGCAGTATCACTACACGCTATACTATTATGACCTTGCCGGAAATCTTACCCGTACTGTACCGCCGGCAGGGGTACAGGCCCTGGGCACAGTAGCAACTGCTGCAGTTGATGGCGCCCGTAATGCCAGCTCATCGGTTACCAACCTGATTATGAAGGCTGAGCATAATAAAACCAGTAACTATCGCTATAACAGCTTTAATCAGCTGGTATGGCAGCAGACGCCGGATGGGGGCATTACCGAGTTTTTCTATGACAAGGCTGGTCGCCTGGTGTTTTCACAAAATGCTGTACAACGCGCTGCCAAAAAGTATAGTTATACCTTATATGACGACCAGAGCCGGGTGGTGGAAACAGGACAGATTACTGGAGATACGACCCTGTCTGTAGGTCAACACCCGGTATTTATTACAAATCTGTTCATGAAGAATATGAACGGGGCCGGTAGCATTGCCGATTGGGTTAAAGTTAAAGTAAGGGAAGAGGTAGTGGCTACCCGTTATGACAAACCATTAATCTCCCTGCAAGGATTCGACAATATGCTTTCCGAGCAGGAAAACCTGCGTAAACGGGTGAGCGCGATCCTGTATAGCCCTACAGTGACCACACAGCTGTCTATCGACTCTTACTACCATTATGCCACCCACTTCAGTTACGATGCCATGGGCAATGTACAGACCCTGACGCATGATAACCCGTACCTGGATTATATGAAGCAGCGCTTCAAACGTATTGACTATGATTATGACCTGCTGAGCGGTAAGGTGAATATGCTGAGCTATAACCGCGGCTTTGCCGACCAGTTCTACCAGCGATATGAGTATGATGCCGATAACCGACTGGTGGCCACCTTCAGCTCCAAAGACGGAGTAGAATGGGACCGTGATGCGGCTTATGCCTATTATAAGCATGGCCCGCTGGCCGAAGTACAGTATGGAGACCTGAATGTACAGGGCGTACAATATGCCTACACCATTCAAGGCTGGCTGAAAGCCATTAATGGAGACGGCTTAACGGTAGATCGCGATATGGGCCATAACGGTGCAGACAGCGTATACCCGGCCGATGTGATGAGCCATACACTGGACTATTATGCCAGTGATTATAAGGCCATAGACCCGGCTGCCAGCGTAAGCACCCTTCCAGATCCAGTGCGTTCCCTGTACAATGGTAATATTGTCCGTCAGGCTACCGCTACGGTGGGCAGCCCTAATATGGTGCGCGACTATACCTATGACCAGCTGCACCGCATCAAAAAGACCGAGTACAGCCTGTATGATAACATTACCATGGCCATGACCAGTATGGTTGATGCCTATAAGAATACGTACAGTTACGATCCTGATGGCAATATCCAGACCCTGACCCGTAATGACGGAGCGGGTAACCCACTGGATAACCTCAGCTACCATTACCTGAGCCCCACCCAAAACAATAAACTGGGCTACGTGGCAGATGCGGTACCGCATATGGGGGGCAATGACCTGAAGAACAATCAGGCCAGCGGAAACTATACTTATGACGCGATCGGTAACCTGAAGAGCGATGTGAGCGAGGGGATCAAAGACATCCGCTGGAACGTGTATGGCAAAATGCAGACCCTGAGCAAGGGTACGGCACAGGAAGATACCATGCAATTACAATTTGCCTACGACGGTATGGGCAACCGTACCCGTAAGGATTACTGGCAGAACATCGGTAGCGGCAATACCGGTGCCCTGCGTACCAGCGATATTTATGTGCGCGATGCGCAGGGCAATATCCTGGCGGTATACAAAGAGAAAGCAAAGATCAATGGGAGCAATACCATAGACTGGTTGAATGATCAGCTGATTATGTCTGCTACAGCTACAGAGCTGGCTCCTTTCTACACCAACCAGGTGGGCAGCAATGGTGCTTTTGTCAATGACTTTATGAACCAGGTGGTAGGTACCAACGGCAGCTGGGCTTATAATAAGATCAGCAGCAAATCAACCGCTTATTTTATGAGCCAGTCACAACCTATGTATGGTCAGGCCCTGCAAATGTACCTGCCCACCAGCTATGGAGATATTGTAGCTACGGACTGGAATCTGATTGGTAATGCCTTTATGGGAACACCGGAAAAAACGATGCGCGCCGGCTACTTAATCGAAAACATGACCAGCCCGGATAATGATGCGGAATCGCGGAGCCAGACCCTTTTGCATCTGGTAACCGATACCCGCGCGCTGGCTGATGATCTGCTGGCCAATATGGGCTATGATCCCGAAGGTTTGACCGAGTGGGATAAAGTTATGGCCATGCAGAACTTTATTGAAGAGCACGGAAGTAGAGATTTTGGTAATCTGTTCGTGGATAGAGTAAGGGATTATGACCCATCGCCTTTCTGGGAAAATATGCTCAAGGATCCTGTGGTGTTGCGCCAGGATATACTCGATAATATCCGCCCGGTAACCGGGGCCCTTATTGATGGGCTTGCTGACCGTACCGATGGCAATAACGAAGACCTGATTGGCTATATGGCCGATTGGATGGACGGTAATGACCCCGGAGTATTCCTGGGCCAGTTCAGCCCTGCGACCAAACTGAATGTGATCTATGATGAAAATAAACCCTTATTTTTACAAACCTATATCGGCACTTATGGAATCGCCGATGTAAGCCATGCGATTAAAGCCATACCAGGAGTAACAGCTATATCGTTGAACAGCTGGATTGTAAATGCAGCCAATAATGGTATACTGCCCATGTCGGTGATGCAGTTTGTAAATACACCAAATCCGCAGAATATCGATGCCGATACGCTGTACCTGGCCGAGCATCATCTGTATGGCAGCAGCCGACTGGGCATTAAGTACTACCAGCCCGAGCAGTACTGGAATGTGTATACTCCCGGTAGCCCGGTAATGCAGGGAGCCAGTGCAAGAGTGCCCTGGTATAGCCTGGCCTATGAGGAAATGGTGAAGAAAAGTGTACGGGAGCCACAAAGCCCGGCAGACCGCCTGGTAGATTCCTTTGCTACAGTAAGAACACTGGGAACCAAGGAATATGAGCTTACCGATCACCTAGGTAATGTACTGGCCAATGTGCTGGACCGTAAGACGGGCTATGGCGCTGTAAACAACCTGTACAAAGGCTTCCATGCAGATGTAAGCAGTACTACGGATTATTATCCGTTTGGGTTTGCGATAAGTGAGCGGAGTACAGGAAGTGGAGGAAGATTTGGGTATAATGGGAAGGAAAATGTGGATGAATTATATGGAAAAGGAAACTTCCAAGATTATGGAATGAGGGACTATGATCCAAGAATAGCGAGATTTTTGAAAGTGGATCCACTTTCAAAACAGTTTCCTTGGTATTCATCATATCAGTTTGCTGGTAACTCTCCTATTATTGCAATTGATTTAGATGGATTAGAACCTTTTATTACAGTTAAAAACGTATACCATCAAAGTGATGGGACAATTAGAGTTGTTGCAGATGTTCATATAGTTGCAAAAGTTATTAATATGTCTTCCAATAAAGAGATTGATATGAATGTGGTAGCTGCTAATTTACGATCAAGTTTAATTTCGTTATCAGGTGCATCCTCAGATATAATCTCCCTTCCTTTTACAATGAAATCTAATGGTAAAGGTAGTGGAGTTCCAGTTCCTTCAAATGTAAATTCAAGGAAAGTAATTTACGAAGTGAATGTTACCGCAGATGTAAGAAATGTAAATGATATTAAAAATTTGTCAGCAGATGATTGGGTTTTGGCATTAGTGGATGATGTAAAAGGAGATAATGAACAAGAAAATGCAGGCATAGCAAATAAAGGTGGGAAAGTTGCATTAGCGGAAGCAAGCGAATTTGGTTATGGAAACAACGCAAAAGGTATAGCTTTAGCATTTCATGAATTTTTGCATTTACTTGGTGCTCAAGATATCTATAGAACTGGTAATGACAGAAAAGATAATGTAATGAGTGATAAACGAGGCATGAAATTGGAAGAATACCAAAAAGCAGGAATTTGGAATTTTACCATTGGACCTTGGCAAAGAGTTTGGATGCAAGTAAGAAATAATAATTATTCACGCCCTAAAGGAGCATTTGAAAATGAAAATACCAAAAAACAACTCCAAGATTTTAAAGATTCTCAAACCCGTTAGTATGGTTGTTCTGTTCTTTTACAGTTGTACAAATGCAACTGTAAAAAATAATAAAGAAATTGGTATAGATACCTTAGATTTTGAAAGCAAAGGATATGCAATTTTTAATAAAAATTGCTCTGGATGTCATAGTTTTAAAACAGATACAACATTTTCAAAATTGACACTTTTTGATCTATCTGAGAGAAATCCAGACTCTCTTTACCATCAATTACAAATAACAATAAATGATTCTATTCATAAAGAAAAAATTTTAATTCAAAATAATGAAGATGCAAGAGCTGTGCAACTGTATATAACCCAATCGTTTAGAAATGGTAGACTATAATAAAATTAAGGTGTAATTATATAATCACTTTGTACCTGGCCGGGTAGTGTAATAGAAGTGTTGATATTTATTTAAATCCATATAAATAGTCTATTTCATCCGTAAAGACTACTGGCAGAATATCGGAAGCGGTAATACCGGTGCACTGCGTACCAGCGATATCTATGTGCGCGATGCCCAGAGCAATATCCTGGCGGTATACAAAGAGAAAGCCACGATCAACGGATCTAATACCATCGACTGGTTAAACGATCAGCTGATCATGTCCGCTACAGCTACAGAGCTGGCCCCATTCTACACCAACCAGGTGGGCAGCAATGGCGCCTTTGTCAATGACTTTATGAACCAGGCGGTCATTAATAATGGCAACTGGAGTTATAGCCAGATCAGCAGCAAATCAATCGCTTATTTTATGAGCCAGTCACAACCTATGTATAGCCAAGCCCTGCAAATGTACCTGCCCACCAGTTATGGAGATATTGTAGCTACGGACTGGAATCTGATCGGCAATGCCTTTATGGGAACACCCGAAAAAACGATACGCGCCGGCTACTTAATCGAAAACCTGACCAATGCTGAGAATGATGCGGAATCGCGGAGCCAGATCCTTTTGCACCTGGTAACCGACACCCGCGCGCTGGCTGATGATCTGCTGGCCAATATGGGCTATGATCCCGAAGGTTTGACCGAGTGGGATAAAGTTATGGCCATGCAGAACTTTATTGAAGAGCACGGAAGTAGAGATTTTGGTAATCTGTTCGTGGATAGAGTAAGGGATTATGACCCATCACCTTTCTGGGAAAATATGCTTAAGGATCCTGTGGTGTTGCGCCAGGATATACTCGATAATATCGAAGCACTACAAGATCATTTTATTATTCAAAAGGATTACCAATTGTCGAAATCAACATTGGCATACAAGAAGAATCGGTAAATTCATTAGCTTATAGCTTTTGGGATTAAGTTTTAAATTTCGCCATTTGTAGCTTTAAGGAAAAATTGATACCAATAATTGAAGCGACAACTTTTCGTCGCTTCAATTATTGGTATCAATTTTTCCTTACTTACAACGTATAATGCCATTCAAATAATTTATTAATGCGTTTATAAAAAATCGGATAGTTTGGATTAAAACAACTATCATGAAATATAACCTCAATAAAAAAGTCCTTTTTAGGACACCACAATTTCCTATCAATGCTAAGCTTGAAGACTGCTGGGATGACCTAAAAGCCTCAATTAAGATATCATCGCCTGACTTTTATAAGATTATAGAGCACATGCATTTTGAAGATATCGAAAATGACTCAAGGCCAGTGCAATACACGATCGCTAAGTATTTTAATCGTGCACGGTTCCGTCCTACGCCTTATGGCACTTTTGCAAGTATCGGAATAGCTGGCCTAGGGAATCCTGGAGATATCCTAACCCTAAATGATAAAATGATCAGGCACTCCTTTCTTGACTGGCGGGAAATTATTGAATTTCAGGATCAGTGGTCACAATATTCGATACAAGATCTTTGTTTTCAAACTAATTCAGCCAGTTATAAATGCGGTGAACTGATACGATGTATTTATAAGAATGGGGAGCAGTTTGAATTAAGTGATATTCCATATTATCAAGTTATTGTAGACTTGATTGAATTCTGCACGGAAACTAGATCTTTCATGGAAATCAAAGCTCGTTTTCTTGCAGATTTTGAGAGGGAATCTGATCTGAAAGAAATACTTGTAACGCTTATTATAAACCAACTGATATTTACTAATTGCCAGGCAAGCATTATTGATGACCTTCATAAATTAGAGTGCTTCCCTGGTCGGTTAAGAACTTATGATATTTGTCAAAGAACAAGTGATAGCGGTTCAATCTATTTTCCATACGAAGTTGAACTCAAGGAATTAATAACTTTTCTTTCGGGACAATTTTCAAGTTCAGAGCCTGAAGATCTGATACGGTTTAAGGATCGGTTTTTGAACCAATACGATCAGCGGGCCATTAAATTACTGGAAGCCCTTGATCCCGAAATGGGTATCGGATATGGGGACCTGGAAAATTATAATGGAGACGAACTTATAGATCTGTTTACGGGTTTTGAGTCTATTAAAGAAAAGAGCCCTGATCTGTCAGAATTGTTGAAAAAGAGTCAATTCACAAAAGCCACTTTGCCATCCGTTATTCATCTGGAGGACTACAAGAATCTTAAAAAGAAAGAGTGGCATAAAATACCAAACACATTTAACGCTATAGTCAGTCCTGCGGGCAATGGCTATTTAGTTAGTATGTTAGGGGGGGCATCTGCGAATTCCATTTTAGGACGATTCAATCTGGTAGACGATGAAATTCTTATGTTGTGCAAAGATAATGCGAGGATAGAATCTGAAGCTAATCCAGAGGTGCTCTTTTTTGATATTGCTTATTGTGGCGAGAGAAATGTCGATAACATCAATAGGAGGAGGCCAATTTATGATTATCAAATTTCTATTCATTCCTTTTCAAAAAATACAGCCCAAATCCCTTTAAATGACATTTATATAGCAGTCCGTTCGGCTGAGGTCATATTGTATTCAAAAACACTAAAAAAGAGACTTATTCCCAGACTTTCCAGTGCTTATACTTATACACGTTCTGATCTTTCTTTATTTCGGTTCCTATGTGATATACAAAGCCAAAATATCAAGCTCTCTTTAATCCCAAACCTAGATACTGCGTTTGAAAAGGTAGACTTTAAACCCCAAATCCGCTTCAAAAATTTGATACTATCACCTGCAGGTTGGAGAATTAGGCTCGAAGATTTTCCTGTTTCCAATGAAAATTTTAAAAATGGGGTAAGCCTTAATGGGATGTATTGTTTTGTAAAAATTGGGTATGCTGATCAAACACTACATCTGAATAGTGGTTCAGTGGAGGATTTGGATCTGATCTATTCGATTCTGAAAACCAAAAAGGAACTTTGGATACAGGAGAGCTTTACGCAGGAAGAAAATCTGATCCGTGATGCAATTGGTAATTCCTATGCAACTGAGCTGGTATTAAGTGTTTCCCATAATAGTACCATTTATCCTGGTGTAAGACTGAATAGCTACGAAACAAATGTGCAGAGGACCTTTTTGCCTGGAAGTGAATGGATGTATTTTGAATTGTTTATACATCCATGTAAGGCAAACGAAGTACTAATTGCCCAAATATCTTCTGTCTTAAACCAACTTAAAGGTAAGATACAGAAGTGGTTTTTTATCCGGTACAATGAGTCTGGGGATCACCTTAGGCTACGACTTCAGTTAAATGATTTGTCCGATTATAGCATGGTAATGGAATATATACAAAAGTGTTTTGCTGAGATAAGAGACAGAGGCTTTCTGAAAGATTTAAGAATATGTATTTACAGGCGGGAATTGGAGCGTTATGGTTCTAATATCATAGATCAGGTCGAAGAGCTGTTTTGTCATGATTCAGTATATGTTCTGCAGGTTATTAAAAATCTTCCTGATAAAGTGACACTTTATCTGAATACAGTTGACATAATGATCAGGGTGGGAAACTCCATTTTTGGAAAGTTGGAATTACAACCTGTTTTTAGTAAATTGTTATCAGTCCATAATAATGAACATAATTTAAATTCGAAGGCATTTAAAACCATCAATAGCTTTTATAAAAAAGAGATTAGGCCAAGGCAAGCAGAAATTTCAACCGTGTCGGAAATTGAAATTACAAATGCCTATATTGCCGTTCTAAGGCCTCTTGCACGGGAGAGGCAGATTCAACTATTTGCAGATTTTTTCCATATGCATATAAATAGACTCTTTTCCGATAAGCAAAGAGAACATGAGACTATTATATATAATCTTTTGATGAACCGGATCAAGGAGATTCAATTCAAGCAAACTTCATTAATGGAAGGATGATATAATCTTCGGCAGAACGGATAATCGGTACGTTCTGCCGATAGGAATTTTATTTCCATTTTCCATGTAAATTAGGTTTCCCTGGATTGAACTTACTTTATTAATATTGATCAGGTAGGACCTATGGACCCTTATAAAATGCTTTGAAGAAAATTGCTCGAGGAGCTTTTCTAGAGAACTTATGAATATGTAATTTTTGTTGTTAAGAACAAGGGTCATATAG
Source organism: Sphingobacterium sp. (assembly GCA_050281725.1). Lineage (GTDB taxonomy): Bacteria > Bacteroidota > Bacteroidia > Sphingobacteriales > Sphingobacteriaceae > Sphingobacterium. The sequence goes on from JBMAAL010000001.1 coordinate 110,559, forward strand.
TTTCCGTCGGATTTGATATAAAAAATATCACCCAATTTTATCTTAATAAAGCTGCCTTTGTGTTTCCCTGGAATAGTTATTATTTGGGTGAGAACACTTACCTGATCTCCACAAATAAGTTTTTTGGCTTTTTCAACTGCTTCGTTGAATCGTTCTTGTCTTATTGGCTTTAATAAATAGTCTGCTACATTAAGAGAAAATGCTTCGAATGCATACTCTCTGTATCCTGTTGTAAAAATTACTATTGTTTTGCCTTTCATCAAATCTGCAACGTCTAATCCGGATATGCCGGGCATTTCAATATCCAGGAATAATAGGTCGATGTGCAATCCATTGTCGACCTCTTTTAAAAAATCTGAAGGACTACTGGAAGTTCCGATGAGTTGGAGGTCCTCATGGTTCTTTATCATAATTTCCAGCACTTTGAATTGTGAAGGGAAATCATCTAATATAAAGCATTTAAGCTGGGTCATTTCTTAATATTTTTAGGTCAAGTTCATAGAATCCGGCAGCAAAAGACTCTTTCCATCGATACCTTTTTGGGTAAAAGTTTTCAAGAGTTTGAAGAACTGATTTTGTTCCCATTTGCTCCCGCTCACTATTAGGTAAATTAATGGCAGTTTTGTTTTGTATGAGAATCTGGACTTTTGAAATATCTGCCTTAATCAATATAAATGGTGGCATATCTTTCTTATTGAAATCTGCATGTTTAAACACATTTTCGATTAAGGTAACCAAGGCATGAGGGGGGAAATCCATCTGTTTAGATTCTTCATCTACCTCTAAAGAAAGTTGAAAATTTGTTTTACCTAAATTTTTGAAAAGATCAATAACCTGTTGCATGACTTTAAGCTCGTTTGATAAGGAGTTTCTAAAGGCGGGGTTGCTCATTTCCAGCGCGCTGGTTTGAATATCCATTAAGGAGTAGATAATCCGTACCGTTTCTGGCGCCCTTTCCATTAAAATTCCTTGTACACTACTTAATGCATTTACCATTAAGTGAGGGCTCATTTGGGTACGGAGTAACGCTAGTTCTAACTTTGCATATTCCTCATTTTGTTTTGAAATAGCGACATCTTGTTCTCTCTTTTGTCTCTCGTAAAGAATTGATTTTTTGGCATACCAATATCCGAAAGCGATTGAGAAAATATAAATCTGCCTCATTAAATACCTTAATATATAAGTTTTATATTGGCTATAGTCAAATGCTACATTTCTAAAACGATATTGGCCTAAAGTAATTCCAAAAATTAAGTATGCGAATGTTACTACATATATTGCTAGTAATAATACTTTAATTGACCAATGCTTTATTAATAGGTCTATCTTCGGGAGTATTAAATGGGTTGCCAGAAAGAAAAACACAATTTGTACACCATAAAAAATTATAAAATCGCCGAGAAAAGCTTTTGAACCCATTAAGAGTACGACATAGGACTCTATAAAAATGAATAGCGCTATCGCAAATATGTGCCATAATATTTTGTTAGTTTTTGACATAGAAATTTTTTAAAGTATGACATTCAAATAGGTAATAATGCTGTTTAGACAAAATAATGTGAAGATTTTGAGGTTGTGCTTATATTTAAGTCAATTAAATATTAATAACAATTCAGAACTAACAGATTATGAAAAATCAAAGTATTAAAATTGAAAGAATTTCTTCTTTTAAGTTCCAAAGCAATTTAAACAAGAAAACTACAGGGAAGTCGGGTGGTGATCCAACTACTACAACGGTTGGCACTAATCCCACAGTAACTTTTCTATGTTTAGTAAAGTAATTTATTTGAAGATTGTTCAACTTTTTGCCGGGTTATCCCGGCTTTTTTTGTTTTATATAGGTATGCTTTCAAAAAAGTAGGTGTCATTCGTAAAGGAAATACTGTCGTTTAAATAATTTATTTGTCGTTCGTACAAAGAATGCTGCTGTTCAGATAAAAAATCCCAAAACTGGGAAATGAATTGATTTTCGTATTTGTTTTTGACTATAACTTTGTGTATAAGAAAGGCAGAATGGAATAGGAATACATAGTAGTTCAGAATTGAAATGCAGATATAATAATAAAAATTGACAAAGAATTTTTGACTTTAAGGTAGATTTTAAAGGATATAAAAGCAAATAAAAATGGTGCTGTGTCGAATTGCTTTTTGCTGTAAATATAATTTTATTTCCATAATTCTGTGAAATATTAAGTCTAATATTGGTCATTTGGCATAGAATGTGATGTCGGCGAAAGATGACTTTTTCATAAAAACTGGCGTAGCTGAAAACCAGTAAAAAAGAGTAGGCACTATTTCTAACCCGCAAAACCAGTTGCTTAGTAATTGGCCGGAGCCGATAATTTTTTCAAAAACTCCCCAAAAATTTAAAATTATGAAACGTATCGTTTTATCAACAGCTGCCCTTATGCTGGCTACAGCATTCTCTTTTGCAGGTACTCCTGAAACAAAAACCGAAGCAAAAGCAAAACCTGAAGTAAAAACTGAAACCACAACCTTGGTTTACCACTACACTGGGAAAGACGCCCAGGGTAGGATCGTTTTCCAGGAAGGCCCTGCGCCCGATTGTAATAACCTGGGTACCGTACCTTGTGAATGGGAAACATCATCGCCGATGAGTTCTCCTCAAACAGAAGCATATATAAACAGCAATGCTACGGTTATTGAAACCCGTAACTAGGTCGGTCTTGTATCTGCATTATAAAGGAGGAGCAAAAGCTCCTCCTATTTTAGTTAAGGTATTTGTTCAGTGTTTTCCGCAATAATTCAGTTGTTGTCCTTAAGGAAATGTTATTATACTCGAGAATGTTGCCATTGGGATCAACAAGTAGAACGAATGGATAAATATCGATACCGATGTCTTCAGCAAACTTGTGGCGATAAGCTAAAGGACCTGTGTTCACGTTTATAACGTGTTCATTTGTATAACGATTTAATGGTATGGATTTTTTCCATCTATTGAAATCCCGATCGGCTGATATGGAAACAACCGTAAATCTTGGATCGCCTTTAAACTCTTCTTCTATACGTGACAACGTGTTTTGATAATAACGCATGCAGCCACCACAACCGATATACCAAAAATCAATGAGGAGGTATTTCCCTCTATATTTTTTAAGGTCAACCTTATTGCCTGAAGTATCCAGAAATGTATATCCTGCTACATTTCTAAAGGTCTGTTGTAAAAATTTTTCCAGCAATAGTTTATAGGGTAATGTTTTTACCGTATTCTTTAATAAGTGTAATTCCTTTTGATCACTCGTAAGTCCATATTGTTGTGACAGAGATATAAGAATGGATTCCTTTTGTATTCCTGAAAAGTATTTTGATACTTCATCTATGGATTCTTTGAGTATCGGTTTGTTATTATTCAATAATGCTGTCACATAAAACAAAGCGCCCGTTAATTTTTGGAATTTCTGAGATCCGGCCATTGCTTCGGCAGCAACCGGAAATTGTTGTACAGGAAGAAGCATACGGTGAATGCTATCCAAAAGATGCTGTCTTTTTTCAGAACTTTTTTGAGCATTCTTGAATTTTAAATAGGTTAAATTTTCAATTTGTGGCTCATATCTGATCATTAGTATATCCGTTTTTAATACATCATAAACGAAGGGTGTAATCTTTTGCTTTTCAGTATTTAAAACAGAAATTAGCCGGTATTCCATTTGTTCGAGATATTTTAGAGAGTCGCTAGCCGTCCATTTTTTGGTCTCGGTAGTAAGGGCTTTCTCGTATATTTTTCTCAACTCCTTTCGTAATGCATACTGTAAATTATACTTTGCCGAGCCTGGACCGGTAAACAAAGCATTTGATTCATAATCATTGAGGAGCTGATTGTCTTTTACTTTGAGCATAATTTCATCACCTTTTTCCCAGTAGAGTTGATTGGCGATCATTTTATTATCGTTTTTCTTATGCGCCTTGTATTTTTCTACTGATATTGATCCAAAAGCAAATTCCTGTTCCAAATCAAATGAACAAATACCATTCTGGTCCACAATTGCCATTTGAAGGACTTTAATGGACTCATGTGGTTTGAAGTACAAGGTTAAAGTATCTCCGGGTTTATTTAATGTATAATCGACTTTAACTTTTATGCTATGCTTTTTCTCTGGTTTGTTTTGTCCGTATCCGCATAAGCATTGTACAAAGCATAGTATTGATGTAGCAATGTATATTTTTTTCTTTTTCATATTATCGCTGATTTTGTTCAATGCCACTCATTCTGATTTCATTATTGGGGATGGGTAGTACATACCTGGGACTACCAGGTTCAATGCTGTATTGTTCCCCTTTATATACCCTTGTGATAGTAGTGGCAAAATTTGGGTCAAGGTTTAGCCTCCTGAGGTCTTCCCATCGCGTGTTTCCGGTGCGGGGAAGCTCTTTCCTTCTTTCTCTTAAGATAATTTTGAGTAATGCTAGCTGATTATCTTCAGTTATGGTTGGTGCAGTTCCGGTCTTATATCGGAGCGACAATAGCTTGTTCAGATCTGTTCTGGCCTGGGCTAATAAATTCAGGCGGGAGCAGGCCTCTGCCCTGATTAGATAGACCTCATTTGTACCGATACCGGAAAAATCTGTCCGTGCACCGTTATAGGATCCTACAAAGTTTATACGGTTATTGGATTTTCCGAAGAAGTAGGTCTTTCTAAGATCCTGTTCATCATATAGATTATATAGATCCTGACTGGCCTGAATTCCCTGACCCAAAAAAGCCTGATCGAAATTATTGGTGTATTTAAAAGCATAAAAAAGTATTTCGGGGTTACCGATACCATTAGCTTTAAATCTAAAGGCCAAAGAACTGGACACCTGGCTGGGATCATTAAAATCAATTAATGCAGATTTTAGGGAAAGAGCAGAGTCGGCATAGAGTTTTGCATTTTGATAGTCCTGCATATTGAGGTATACTCTTGCCAGCATGGCCAGTGCACTTACCTTTAAAGGTCTGGTATAATATGGTGAAATACCTGGCAAAAGGGAGGAAGCTTTCTTCAGATCTGAAATAATCAGATTATACACCTCCTGCAGATTTGATCGCTGGGAAAGCATATTTACATCCGGCTGGGTTCTAATTGGCAAGCCTAATGCAGTGCCAGCGCTTTGGCTTTCATATTGCGGGCAGAACACCTGGGCTGCACTATAATAAGCGTAGGCTCTGTAAAATAATGCCTGCCCTTTTATATTATTAACGGCATCATCTTTTTGGTCTGATTTGTCAATTCCGTCCAATGCGATATTGGCGCATTCAATTACGGTATAAGGGAAAGCCCATTGATTTGAGGATTCATTGTACCATGGAATATCTTTTTTCCATAAGTATAAACTGAGTTCAAATTCCTGTAATGTTCCGGCAACATCATCACTGATATAAATATTATCTGTTCCTGAATTACCAACATATGAATAGCTTCTGTTCATCGTATTTGGATTATCCAAAATTGCCTGAAAATCAGCTGGAGTTTGAGGTACTGATAGTCCCTTGTCTGATTTTTGTTCCAACCAGTCTTTTTTACAGGCAGAACCGGCTAAAAAGAAAGGTAAGCATAGTATATATAATATAATTCTCTTTTTCATAGTCTAAAAATTTGCATTAATACCAATGGAATAGGTGCGGGGCTGCGGGTAATTAATCACAGAAGGATCCAGACCGTTTTTGTTTTTTCTCCAGATAATACCGATGTTATTGGCATAGAAAAACACATTCATTTTGATTTTCGGGGAATTAATCACTTTATTTAAATCATATCCTAATCTGATATCCTGAAGGCGGATATGATCTCCGGGAGTAATAAGCGCTTCGGAAAGTTGATAAAAATAAGTTCGGGTGTAGTCTTCCGGAAAGGAAAGAGAGGGAACATTTGTATGTTGTTCATCTCCAGTTTTCTGCCACCTGCCTAAGTAATCAGTATGACGCTGAAGCGTCAGCAGGGATGAGTAATTGGGATCAATTGTACTTCTTCGAAAGACATAATCTAAAAAGTAGGTGATGTTAAAGGACAAGTCAAAACCTTTATAGGTAAAATCATTCCTTAGGGAACCGAATGAGGTGGGGGTTCGGTTGCCTTTGTAAACGATATCGGATTCCTTTAGATTGGCAATGATGGATGCATAATCTTCGCTTTTTGCTCCATTTAGCCAACCGACGGGATTGCCGTTTTCCGGATTTAATCCTTCCCATTTATAGGCAAATAAGGCGTTTAGCGGTTTGCCTACAATTCCGCCGAACCCTGAAATGGAGGAATATGGGGTATCATATTTTAAGATTTTATCCTTCACCAAACTATATTGCAAAATGGTTTTCCATTGCAGGTCTTTATTTAACCAGTTAACTGTTAGGTTTAGATCGATTCCTTTAGTTCTTGTCTTTGCGGTATTTGCAATATATGTTGTAAATCCGGTTTGAGGTGCCAGAGCTGTCGGTTGCACCAGGTCAATGCCGGTTTTATTATAAAATTCTATGGTTCCCGAAACAATGTTATTTTTTGTCCTGAAATCAACACCCAGGTTAAGGTTTTTTACCCTTTCCCAGCTTAACTCCGGATTTGGTGCAGTTAAGTTCGTTATATTTGGAGCACCGGTAAGTAATGCCGTTCCATAACGTCCTGTCAGTAATGCTGTTCCATATCGATAGGTATTGCCATTAAATCCATAAGAAGACCTAATATTCAGGTACGGAAGGAAAGACGCCTGGTAAAAAGATTCATTACTGACTTTCCAACCTGCTCCAACAGACCATAATGGTGTAAAGCGGTTATTCACTTTGGCACCAAAAAGGTTTGCCCCATCTGTTCTTAGGCTGGCGGTTACTGTATACCGGTCGTTGTAGTTATAGGAGCCATTCGCATAATAGGAAATAAAGCGATTGATGATTCCATAAATGCGCCCCGTTGGCGAGGGTAATCTCGAAGATCCTGCCGGACTTGTCGGAAAGGAGGTTACATAATCAAGCGCCATATTTGAAGTGCCGAACTGATCATCATAGCCTAGTAAGGTCTGCCCGGTACCATCTGTTTTTAATTCTCTGGACTCAAAACCAGCTAATGCAGAAATACTATGAAGGCCAAAAGTCTTATCATAATTAAGCTGGCTTCTAAAATTCCAAGAGGTCCAGGTATAATCATTTAAATCCAGTACATCTCCTTTGGGGAAATTACTGGTAATGGTTTTTGTTGATGGATCGTAAACAGAAAACTTGTTATAGAGATTTCGTACATAATAACTATCCTGTGATTGATAGTTCCTGCTGGAAATTTTTTGCTCTTCAATCTGATAATTGACTGTAGCACTTAATTCCGGCAGAATTTTATAAGTTGCACTGAGCTTTGCCAGAATGCTGCTTACCTTTGTCCGGTTATCGGCTAAGGCTAATTCCTGTAATGGGCGGTATCTCCAGTCTTTAAATCCCTGCTCAGCTGTTTGCGCTAAATAGCTTTCTCTAAAACTATATAAAATATCAAGTGGATTGCCTTGCTCATCTGCCAGCATGGAATAGGGCAGGTACGATCCTGAATATTTAGGGTTGTTTAGCGCATATTGACTGAAACGATTATTTAAATCCGTGTGGGATTGTGCATAATTTAATCCGGCAATGATCTCCAGGTTTTTAATCGGGCGATATGTATTGAGCGTATTAATAGTTAAACGATCAGATCCATTACGCACCAGTTCATCTTTATTTTTATCATATCCAGCACTGAGTCGATAGGTGATATTAGATGTTCCCCCATGCATCGCTAGCGAGTATTGCTGCTTTAGGGCTTTTTGATAGATGTACTTGCTCCAATCCTTTCGGACATCTGAATTCCTCAAGACATCGAGTCGTTTTTGACCTTCAGCATCTGTTAGGGCACCTGTCTTTACCAGATTCATTATTTCCACAGCGGGGCTTACCACCGGGTAAGTAGAATTATCCATAAGATCAGAATCGAAGTAGCCCTGGTCAAATAAATATTGTTCAATGTCTATAAAACTTTTTGAATCAATATAGTTTTGATTGTAGTATACATCTGGTCTGCCTGCAACGGTGACGTTGGAAGAGAAATCTATTTTTATAGCTTCATTTTGCTTCCCCCGTTTTGTGGTAATCACAATTACGCCATTGCCGGAACGGGCACCCCAAATGGAAGCAGCTGTTGCATCCTTTAGGATAGTAATGTTTTCAATGTCATTAGGATTGATTGAAGACAGTTCGCCTTCAAATGGAAAGTTATCGACTACAATAAGCGGATCAGTTGAAGAGAGTAATGTGCTTTTTCCTCTTATAGTTAGTCCGGAAGAGCGGTTATTGGGATTGGTCTGTATTTCACCATTGAAATTACCGATATCATCTTTGGCAAGCCCAGGAACAATGCCATTAAGTCGATCTAAAATATTAGTAGATACTGAGCGGTTGAGTAGCTTGTTATCTACTTGTACATAACTGCCTACCGCTCTTTCTTTAGGAATAGATTGATATCCGGTATTGATCACGTCAGCTGTTTCCATTACGATGTTAGTAGCTGTTAGGTGTATATCACCAATGTTGCCACTGACTTCGATATCTTGTGGTTCATAGCCCAGCATCTTAACGGTCAGGCGATCACCATCTTGTACCGCAATCTCAAAGGCACCTGATCCGCTGGTGCTGGTAGCAACGCCACCCCTAGAAGAAGTTACGGTAGCGCCAGCAAGAGGACTTCCTGCCTGATCCAGAACACGTCCTGATTTCTTTGTGGGCTGTTCTTCTTTTTTGTTTGGGGTATTATCAGGAGTCGGTCTTTGACGGATAATGATGTTCTTTCCCTTGATTTCGTAATCAAGGCTCTCCGGTTGGCCTTTAAAAATCTCCCTCATGGCCTGGTCAATGCTTACGCCTTTAAGGTTAACGGTTACTGGTCTGGTCTTTGACAGCGTAGCTGAAGGAGCCATAATGGAATAGTCTGTCTGAGCCCGAAGCTTTTTAATGACCTGTTCCAGCGACTCGTTTTTAGCCGATAGGTTAATGTCTTGTGCGCGAGCTATATTGCTGGCTGCAAAAAGGGATACACACAGGGTTAGGACTCTTAGGCTGTGCGCATAGGAGGGAAGCTTTTGTTTGCTTTCCTGCAAGTTGAAAAACCTGCCGCCCATTGAATGAAATAAACCATTCATAATTTTCTGGTTTGGGATACAGTTTAAACCTGTTGACAATAATGCCAACAATGAGTAAGTTTGTATCAGGGTTAAAAATGTAGATTGTCTGAATTTTAATTTTTACCCGATACCCGCCGGAGTTGTTAGCGCAACCCCGGCATTTTTATGGTACCCTGGCAAACATATGAAACGTCTTTATTGCTTTATTACTGTAATCCTCCTTCCTTGTATTTTAAATGAAAGTTCTCCCAATGTTGAAATAGCTTCCAATATTTCCGATAGTTTCCTATCCTTCGGTATTTCCATCATAAATTGCTCCTCTGATATACTGGCAGGATAATCTATGTCCACATCATACCAGCGTTCAAGGTGCCTAAATATCTGACCTAATGTAAGATCATTGAAGACAAATAGGTTCTTTGTCCAGCCGATATAATCCTTAGCATTTACGTTCTTTAAATTGAATTTACCCTTTGTAAATCTTGCTAGTTGGTTGGGTGCAAGTATTGCAGAACCCTTTGAAGTAGTGGCTTGTACGAGTACCTTTCCTTCCAATAGAGTTGTCTCAATAGGTTCATTATTATATGCCTGTACATTAAAATGGGTTCCCAGTACGGTAAGAACCTGTTCTGATGACCTGACCTTAAATGGCATGTTTGGATTATGACTGACTTCAAAGTAGCCTTCGCCCGTTAACTGTACCAGCCGGTATACACCCTTGAATTGGGTTGGATACGAAAAGGTAGAACCTGAATTTAATTGTACCCTTGTGCCGTCTGCAAGTTTTATGCTATAAATACCGCCATTAGGAACCTGAATGGTGGCCTGTAACACTTCATCGGTTGCGGTAATGGTCTCTCCATCTTCATAGGAGATGCTGTTACCTTCAATATTTACCCCGGATTTACTATCCTTTAATTCAAATCGCTTGCCATTTGAAAGAGTTAAGGTTGCTTTATTGGTTCCAGGCAAAACATCACCTCCGTATATACTGGTCAGCTTTGGTTCATCTGGGTTATTGTTCCACAAAACAAATGTGATGGTCATACCTATGACCAGTATGGCAGCAACTGCTGCTATCCATTTTAGTGGTATAGCTTTTCTTTTATGCTCTGGTGGAGGTGGCATAGCTGCCTGAACGTTCGCCCAGGTATTGTTTACGAGCTGGATTACTTTATCATCCGTAATTGTAGAGGTATGTTCATTTTCTGACCGGAGGTAATTTTCGATTAACTTGTCTAACTCATGGCTATTACCCGTAGTCTCGAAATAATCATAGAGCTGCTGGATCTCCGCCTTACTGGCGGAACCGGCAACGTATTTGTCAAATAGCTGTTTGATATTTTGCTCCATGATCTTTTCGATTAGGTGTATATAGCAAATACACGTAGCTCAGAACAATTAGCTATAAGAAAATTGAAAAAGTGGAAACTAATTTATAAAACGCTGAAAACTAGCTCAATAAAATGGAGGCCAATAGTAGGGAGTGGGTAAGGAATTGTGCTTTTAATTGCTTGTTTGCTTGCTGTATCAACTGATTGATAGTATTAGGAGTGATCCCTAATAGTTCGCTGATTTCTTTATATGACCTGCCTTCAATTTTATGTAAGGTGAAAACTTCCTTTTGCCTGGGAGTAAGTTTTGCAAGCGCTGACTCCAACGCCAGTTCTGCTTCTTTCCTGTCCAAATGTTGCTCTACCGGAGAATAAGCTTCTTCAAATCCATGATGTTGTTCGTAAATCTGTTGAGACATTGCTTTTCTAAAGCTGTTTTTACAAAAGTTTCCGGCTATGGTATACAGGAAAGCGCCAAATGATAGTTCGGGATCGAGGCGATCCCGAACTTCCCAAACTTTTAGAAAGACATCCTGTAAGATGTCCTGGGCAAGTTCTTCGGATTTGAGTAGATGTAGTAGTCTATGGGTTAATTTTCCTGCATACTGAAAATATAATTGCTCAAAGGCAACCTGATCACCTGATTTTATGCGATTAATGAGTTCTCTTTCTGGAAATACGATAACAGGCTTCACCGGCAATTTGAGTAAATTACTAAATCAATGATGTGCTCGGCTTGTATGATCAGGGAAATTGGCAATTAAGGTTCCTGCAGAACAGGTGGTGCATTCAATATGGGAACAAATATAAAAAAATATATATCTATTTGCACCATCTGATTGTAAAAAGGGCAATAGAAACAGTTTAAAGTGCACATACCCAGGTTGCCCGCTTTGGCAGGAAAACTGATTATGTGGGTATGTATGTATTGTACTATGCCAATTTATAGCTGACAGGGACAAACTTTCATAAAGAAATAACCCTAATTTTATGATTGGAAAAAATTAATATTGCTGAAAATACCAATTTTAAAAGCACACTATTATAATACCTAACTACTTTTACCTTGTATATCCCTTTTAAACTTCTGAAAAAAGAGCATTTAGATGAACTTGCCCGATCAGCAATTACATACCTGGTAATGCAATATTTTAACTGGCCAGGATTGGGAACCATACAAGTAGCTATGTTGCATCCCTATAAAGAGTATCTGCTGGCTGAAATGCATCTGATACAGATGCCGCCAGGAAGTTGCACCCCATATTCACTACCTGACGACAAACAATCTATTGAATCACTTTTGAAAAGTAAGGAACATCTGATTTTTTTAAACGAAGTAAGTGAAGACGGCTGGCAGAATAAATTGGCCCGCTTATATGATCCTAAAATTAAAAGATCCATAATTGATAGACAACTATTCCCAATGCTCAATAACATTGAAGTGAGTTTTCAACTGGAGCTTGGACAACTTTCAATAGTATTGAATGATGAACATACCATCCATAAAGAGCTATTTTATGATTTTGTTGCGGGTTAGTTGAAGAGATAGATAACGGAAAAATGCTTAGGCTAAATTAATTGGGCATGTGATACATGCCCAATCCTGTTTTGTTTTAGTTCATAGGTAATCATATTACTTATGACAGCTCAATTGTCGGTTTTATCAGAGCAAAAATATTGAAATCTACATTATAGCCAAATCTGGCAGAATAAATATCTTTTTTTGTGATTTATTCAATCTGTATTTCGTAGATCAGTTCACCAGTGGCAGTAACTGCCTGTCCCGGACTGTTAAGTACCTGAATGGTGCTGCCATCGAGGAACCATTTACCTACAGTTGGTAAGGAAGGGTCATAACCGGGAGGTAGTATCAGGTTTAAGGGTAACCGGTTTAAAAAAGCTATTGAAGCACGGCTGGCCAGCTGAGCAATGAAGACAGTATCCAGTCCTTCAAGATAATTTACCTGGGCCGTATTTAGGATAATATGATCCTTTACCCAGGAAATGTAATCTGTAAAAACTGCATTTGCCTCAATTTCAAGTTCCGCATTAGTTAACGCATAAAGTGCAGTTTGCAGGTCATTAAACCCATCTGGGGTGAATGTTACTTTTTCCATAATGTGTTAGTTTACTGTGGTTATTTTAACTCTTTTCTTTTGTCAATGAAAAATTGAAATAGATAAATGTGCTTTTGACATTATCATTTCAAATATAAAATATAAATAATATATTAGCAATGTAGAAAAGAAATTGCATAACCATTTATAAATACTGGCTTTCGGGCAATCTGTGGGTAAGAAATGAATACTAAACCAATCAAATATAAAGACACCTGGTTTCGGATAATTGTATGCCTTTTTGCAGCACATTTTCTGGTAATGGTGGGAGAGAAGGTAGATACTCTGGAAGCCCTGACCATTCCTTCATACTATCCGACCCTGGTCATCAATTATATTATTGCGCTGCTCATTGCTTTTGCAGTAAAGAAAATCAGCATGATACAGGATAAACGATTTCCATGGGAGCTAGATCTGCTTAAAAGATTGTTGTACCAGTTTGTTTTTGGAGTGGTACTGGTATCTATATTATCTTTTCTGCTGGTGTTCATTTATTTTATTTCCTTTTCTCAGGATATACTGGCTTCTACCTATCCGGCATATGAGTTTCCCTTTTCTGTTGTATTGATTCTTTGCCTGAATTTCTTTTATGCCAGTTATTACTTTTACCAGCTTAAAAGAAGAGATGATGATAATCCCAATCCCGATAAAGAATCAAGCGTGGTATTGGATACATCAGCTATACCTTTACTTAAATCAGATTCCGAAAATACAGTTCAGGAAGACAAGCGAGATAAAAAAGAGATTTTAATAATTGATACCCCTACCCGTAGTATTCCAATAAAGATCTGTGATCTGGCTTTTGCCTTTGTGAGTAACGGTACTACGTTTGTATTTTTAAAAGGAATGGACAGGTTGCAGGATGGCTATATTATGTCTAGTCCACTAAAAGAACTGGAAGATGCGATTGATGCGGAACAATTTTACAGAATAAACAGGAAATGTATCGTGAATTTTGAGTCTATTTCCGCATTTAAAGCCGGCCAGGAGAGGACACTGATATTGATGTTGAAACCAGACCTGATATCCTGGACAGGAATGGAAAAGCAGGAATTAACAAAGCTATGTACCGTAAGTGCTGATCGAGTCGCGGCCTTTAAACGTTGGATAGACCGGTAGGAAAGGTTAATATATGCGACAGGAAGTATTCCTACCGCATAAGATGTGACTAAACAAGGTTGAATGTTACATTGATCTGGAATGGGCCAGTAAGTTCACCGGTGGCTTCTGAGTAGGTGACTTCACCAAAAAGGTTTTCCCGTGTTTCTTTGGCACGTCGAGGGACCGGATTAAGCGGAGGCAAACTGAAATTGATTTCACCGCGAGCCTCCAGGCATGCCGCATGAAGGTATCCCCAGAACTTTTGCACTTTGATCGGTGCGCCGGAGATATAGGTTTGCTGCTCGGCAGTTAGAGCAAAACGATCATTAATCCAACCATAAAAATCTCCTGCCATCGAATCGGCAATAGCACCTACTTCAGCATCTGTAAGTAGGTAAATTTCATCCAGCACAATGTTTACGTTGGCTGGTGTAAGTGTAGGCTTGGGCATAATTATTTGTTTAAGTGCTACAATGGTTATTAGTTCTAACTAATATAAAAAATTACACTGTTTAATGAAAGCATAAAAAGCAAATTGTACCATGAAAAATATCTTTGATAAATTCTATGTTAGGCTGATACTGGTTTTATTAATCTCCCTGTATATTTCTGAGACCGGAAGCACAATTGGTTTTTTCCACCGACTGGTAACTTTTGATTTTTACAAAGAGTATTTTGCCACAGTGCTGATTGCCCAAATAGTCTTTGAATTAGTATATTTCATCAATCAGAAGCTGGAGGGTAAGTACCAGTGGACTGCTGGCTGGTTTAAAAGATTGATTGCACAAGTTGGATTAGGAATCGCTATTCCTGCCTTAATAGTGCTGCTACTGGCTACTGGATATTTTAGCTTGTTTGGCGTTAATATTTTAAAGACAGATTACCTGTATTATATCTTTCCTTTGGTTTTGGTATTAATATTCTTTTTAAATGTTATCCTGGTCATGACACCATATTTTATGATTGGCCTGCACCTAAATGGTCGCCAAAACGAATTACATCCATCGCTATCAGCATCAAGCCTTTCTGGAACGGAAACAATGACTTCCTTACCAATAAAAGAAGCGATCAAAGCTTACCGGGGGCAAATGGTTACATTCCTTGATCCAAATGAAATCAAGGGAGCCTATATTATAGGCGGTAATGTGTTACTGGTTACAAAAATGAAAGAAGAATTGGTTACTGACTTTAACCTTGATGAACTGGAAACGTTATTGGATAAAGGGAACTACTTCCGCATTAACAGGCAACTCATTGCAGCAAGGCAATTTTGTAAAGGGTACCAGGTTATTGAATTTGGAAAGCTGGAAGTAGAATTGGATTTTCCTGTACCGGTTAAGGCAGTGGTCAGCCAACTAAAAGCAAAGGCGTTTAAGGAATGGATAGGCAGTAATGCTTAATTACTGTTTCGGGGAATGGAGCAGATCATACAGTTTCAATAATCTCGACCAGGCAGGGCACTGGTCTAGACTGTTCGAAGTATTTTCAATTGTTGCAAACTGAGTGGAAATAAAGTTTTTAACGTTGAGTATTTTAACCCCTGGAGTTAACTGGAGCGTTTCAGGAAGGGGGATACTTTCAAAGTATGCCTTTAGTTCATTTGGAGCCATATGACCGAGATTTGGTAAAGTAAATAGCTAAATAGAATGATGAGGGTTGTGGTGCAAATGTACTAATCAATTGTTATTCACAATGCGTTAAATATACCGATTGCCTATTGCTTCTATATTTGCACAGGTTTAAAAAATGAGCTATAAAAGAGTGTAAAAGGACATGCATGCATGTCCTTTTTTAGTTTTACTCAGGGGATGTAGTGGTGCAACTATTTTAGTTAACCTTTTTATAGGTGGTTTCTTGAGTTAAGAGCATGTATAATCAAAAGTAAGCTTATTTTAAAGAGAACCAATCGGTTGTTTCCCATATTTTTTTGAAAATAGATTAACTTTGGCCTGGTTTGCTTCATACACGACCATTGGAATTACAGCAAAAAGCAATGACTTATTCATAGGTCATTGTTTTTTTAGTTTGTAATAATCTAAAGGGAAGGTTTGTAGAAATATGGTATAAAGTTTAAAGAGCCATGCTTTCGCATGACTCTTCATCCGATCTCAAATAGCAATTAACCGATTATTGAAAACGAAAAATAATCGATCATTGATTACTGCAAAAAATGACCGATACATCTGCTGTTTTACTCACCACAATAAATACGCAAAATGATAGGTCGAAGATAGAATTTTAGATATACGAATCCGGATATTTAGAAAAACTTAGCATTTACTATTTGATGAACTGCAAATCAGTATGTTAGCTTTTCTTCCGGAATTAGTTTGAAATTAACTTAAAAATCTGGCCGCGTTAGGAATAACGCGGCCAGACCAATTTTCAGGTACTTCTTGTCCCACCACAAACCTAAGTAAATTTGAATTGTTATTGTTTAAAAGCCGGATATTTTATATTCTTGTGTACCGAATCATTAACCGTTTATTCATATGGTATATGCACGTATTAGGATTTGATCATTACCGCTTCCTGAGCACGCAGGCATGGCGGGAACGGACTTTTGTCTATAAAGTTGGATACCTGGTCAGGGATCTGGTGAAAAAAATGAATTCTACTAACCCATAATTGTTTAAAAGCCACATGTTTATTGTGGCTTTTATTTTAATGGTCATCTTTCGCAGTAATCTTTGCTTCAAGCTTTTCCAGCTTTGATAAAATAATTTGGAGATCTGCAGGCATTTCAGGTACAGAAGCAGTCGAATAAGAGTGGTATTCCCAAATTTCAAAAATATCCTCAAACCCAATTTCAAAGGGTGCAAATTGTGCATTCCAGGATTTGCATTGCACCGTTCCCGAATCAGTAATCGTTATATCTTTAAATACGATATCCTGCCCTTTTGATACAACAATAGCCAATGTATTTGGTTTAATCGTATTCCAGTCCGCTATGAAACGTCCAGTTACATCCATCGCTTCGGGAAATGGATACATAGAATCCCCTTCAATGGGAAACGTTCTGTAAGTGCCGAATTTTGGAAGATTTGGATGGTAGTATTTTGGTAATTCCGCAATAAAATCAGTATCGGCATAACCTCCCGCAGCATAACCTGCCTTCCCCTTGATGGGTACATACTCTATATTCTCGTTATTATGCTGGTCAACAGTGATCGCCAGCACACGGATATTGCCTCCTTTAATGTATACGTCATCCCCATTTTCCAGTTCCCTTAGTTTTAACTCTCCAATTTTCGTCAGATCAATTTGCAAAAGTGTATCTATACTTAACCGATGAAACCTGGATAACTTCAAATATTCATCCATACTGGGAGATTTCGTCTTCCCATTTTCGAGGTTAGTATATTTTATTCTATGAATCCCTAAGGCTACAGAAACCTGTTCCTGAGTGAGTTTCCTACGTTCGCGCAAGAATCTCAAATTAGAGAAAAAATATATTTTTTGCGTATTCATTTCTACATGTTTATATTATGAACATGAAAATTGTTCAGATTATGAACAAAGCTAGTAAAAAAATATTGTAAAATTATGGATAGGCATATTGTTCACTGTGATTTGGATACATTTTTTGTATCTGTAGAACGGTTGCTCAATTCGGAGTTGATGGGCAAACCGGTTTTAATTGGAGGTACTGGTGATCGGGGAGTAGTAGCTTCCTGTTCCTATGAGGCTAGGCGCTATCGCGTACATGCTGCTATGCCCATGCGACTGGCCCGTCAGCTGTGTCCCGAAGCTATCCTGGTGCGGGGAGATTATGACCAGTACAGTAAGTACTCGAATATGGTCACCGAAATTATTGAGGAAGTTGCACCGGTTGTAGAAAAGGCAAGTATTGATGAACATTACCTGGATATTTCCGGGATGGATAAGTTCTTTGGTTGCTGGAAATGGACCCAGGAATTACGGGGACGGATCATCAATGAAACAGGGCTTCCGATCAGTTTTGGTCTGTCCGTAAACAAGACCGTTTCCAAGATCGCCACAGGGGAGGCAAAACCTTGCGGCGAGAAAAAAGTGGACACGGGGGCAGAAAAGTCTTTTCTGGCACCGCTATCCATTAAGAAGATACCGATGGTAGGTGATAAGTCCTTTAACACACTCCGAAATATGGGTATCTCTCAGATCTATACGCTCCAGGAAATGGAAGTCTTTACCATGCGGAAAGTCCTCGGTGAAAATGGGGTGTCTATCTGGAATAAGGCCAATGGTCTAGATAAAAGCCCTGTCGTGCCCTTCCGGGAACAAAAGTCCATGAGTAAGGAGACAACCTTTGAGGCTGATACCACGGATATGGAACGGCTCAGGAAAACCCTGGTCTCTATGGTGGATCAGCTGGCCTATGAATTACGGAAGGACGGCAAACTCACCGGATGTATTACACTAAAGATCCGCTATTCCAATTTCGATACCCATACACAGCAGGTAAAAGTATCCTATACCAATTCGGATAAACAGATTACCGCTAAGGTGATGGAGCTTTTTAAAAAACTCTACAGCCGGAGAATGCTCATCCGTCTGATCGGGGTGAAGTTTTCCAACCTGATTACCGGGAACTACCAGGTAGATATTTTTAACGATACGATGGAAGAAATCCACCTGATGCAGGCGATGGATCACATCCGCAAGCGCTTCGGGGTGGAGTATATTATGAAAGGCATTTGTTTGGAAGGAAAAGGAGGGAAGTATGCTACTCAATTTGCACAGTAATTATAGCCTTCGCTATGGTACAATGAGCCTGGATGACCTGATCGCTGGGATGATGGCCACTGGTCATGATAGTGCCGTACTCACCGATATTAATAATAGTTCTGCATCCATTGACTTCATCCAGAAGGGACGGAAGGCAGGGCTAAATATGCTGGCCGGTATGGAACTGCGCCAGAGTGATGAACTTCGGTTTATCGCCATTGCTAAAAATACCGAAGGATTCCGCGAGATCAACGAGTACCGTACCCAGGCCAACCAGCATGAACTGTCGATTCCCAAGCGGGCACCGGAGTTTCGCAATGTGTTTGTGATCTATCCATTTGGTAGTATTACCGTAACGGAACTTCAGGATTATGAGTATATCGGGATACGGCCATCCGAACGGAATCTTATTGTACTGGAACCCAAAAGCAACTATGAACGCTACGTCATATTGGCGCCGGTGAGCTTCAAATCAGCTGACTATAAACTACATTGCCAGTTGCGGGCTATTGACCACAATATCCTGTATTCTCAGCTGGAAAAGAGTCAGGTCGCCCCCAAAGACGAAGTATTTATAACCCGGGTAAAGCTGCTGGAATTGTATCAGCAGTTCCCACAGCTCATCGCCAATACAAACCGGCTGATGGGCCAGTGTTCCTTTGACATGGATTTTAAAAAGATCAAGAATAAGGAAACGTTTACCGGTGCACGGTATAGCGATAAAGAACTCCTGTTATTGTATACCCGGGACGGGTTTACCAACCGGTATCAGAAGTACGACAAAATAGCCCAAGAGCGGATTGCCAAAGAACTGGAGATCATTGAAAACCTGAACTTCTCCAGCTACTTTTTAATCACCAATGATATCTGTCGGTATGCAAAAGGACGGAACTTCCATTATGTTGGCCGGGGGAGTGGTGCAAACTCCGCAGTTGCCTATTGCCTAGGCATAACCGATGTAGACCCGATAGAACTGAACCTTCCTTTTGAGCGGTTTTTAAATCCGAAAAGACAATCTCCACCGGATTTTGATATTGACTTCTCCTGGAATGAGCGGGACGATATCTATAAATATATTTTTACGAAATACAAAGGGCCACATACCGCGCTGATGGGGGCGATGAGCACGTTTAAGGGAAGGAGTATCCTTCGGGAGCTAGGAAAGATCTATGGTCTACCCAAAGGAGAAATTGACCGGCTGGTGCATGAGCCGGCTAACATGTTGAACAAAAATGAAGTGACCAATATGATCCTGAGTGTATTCGGCAGGCTGGAGGATTTTCCAAATCAACGCACGATCCATGCTTCGGGGGTATTGATATCCGAACAGCCCTTAACCTGTTACTCTGCCCTGGATTATCCGCCTAAGGGATTACCTACAGTGCAGTACGATATGTATGTTGCCGAAGAGATCGGATTTGAGAAGTTCGACATTTTGAGCCAGCGGGGCCTGGGCCATATCAAAGACTGCAGGGAAATTGTACTGCAGAACACCGGGCAGGTAATCAGTACGGAAAGCCCTAAACGATTTTTTAAAGATCCAAAAATTGCCCAGCAGCTGCGTAGCGCTAAAACTATAGGTTGTTTTTACATCGAAAGTCCTGCCATGCGCCAGCTGATTACCAAACTGAAGTGTGATGATTACCTGACCCTGGTGGCAGCTTCATCCATTATTCGTCCCGGCGTCGCCAGTTCGGGTATGATGGCAGAATTCATCAAGCGGCATCATGATCCCAGTCTGGTGCAGTATCCGCACCCGGTCTTTAAAGAACAACTGGAGGAAACCTATGGAGTAATGGTCTATCAGGAGGATGTGATGAAAATTGCTAATGCCTATGGGGGACTGGATATGGCTGATGCCGATGTATTGCGTAGAATGATGTCCGGTAAATATCGGAGCAAAGATCACCTGGTACTGATCCATGATAAGTATTTTGCAAATTGTAAGGCAAAAGGATATCCAGAAGATGTGAGCAGGGAAATATGGCGACAGATGGAAAGCTTTGCCGGTTATAGTTTCAATAAAGCCCACTCGGCCAGCTTCGCTGTGGAAAGCTATCAAAGTTTGTTCTTAAAAACATACTACCCGCTGGAGTTTATGGTTTCGGTGCTCAATAATTACGGGGGCTTTTATAACGCGAAAGTATATATCAACGAGGCAAAAGTTTCCGGGGCTACTATTTGCCTGCCTTGTGTCAATACCTCTGGTTTCCAGACAACCATTCAGGGAAAGGATATCTACCTGGGATTTGACCGGTTGTTGAATATGGAAAATGGACTGGCGAACCGGATCGCGCCGGAACGGGAGCATAATGGGAAATATGGCGGTCTCGAAAATTTTGTGATCCGAACCGGGGCGAGCCTGGAGCAGCTCATCATCCTGATACGCGTTGGTGCATTCCGTTTTCTGGGTGTCGGCAAAAAGGAACTGTTGTGGGAGGCCCATTTATTGCTCAGCAATGACAAAAAGGAACAGTCCAGGGGCATGGTACTATTCGAATCAATGAGTCGCAAGCCGGTACTACCTAAATTAGTGCATTCAGTACTCGAAGACTACTATGATGAGATTGAGCTGATCGGGTTTGTCGTTTCAGGCAGTTCATTTGATCTGGCCAGGTCTGAGTATCGGGGAGAATGCAAAGCGAAGGATTTATTAAAATTTCTGGGAAGAACTATACGGATTGTGGGTGATTTTGTAACAGATAAAACCGTGAAAACCAAACATGGCACCTACATGAAATTCGGCACTTTCCTCGATGTGGATGGAGATTTCTTTGATACCGTACATTTTCCACCTTCGTTAGCTGCCTTTCCGCTCCGGGAGTGGGGCCTGTATCTTATTGAAGGGAGAGTTGTCGAGGAATTTGGCTGTCCGGCTATCGAGGTGTCCAGGTGCGGAAAGATGCCACTCAAGGCTGATCCTAGAAGTGTTTAACGATATTATTATTATGCTGAAGAGATACTTTAGATTGTAATTTGTTTTTTTAAATTTATGTTTTCTTGTACCTGTACTGGTTGTTTTAGCCACAACCATGAAAATCGTAATACACATATTCGTCGGATGTTCAAATTTAAGAACGTTCCTGGATTTTGCCTTAACTATACGTGAAAATCATTTAATCAAAGAAATACGATGATTCTAAATAAACTTACACATCAAAGTCTGAAAGATGCAGCAGCTGAAATTGATCTCTATGGGATACCACCAAATCACATATGGAATCAATATTACCTAGTAGTGGAAGGAAAGGAGTATCCGTTTAAGTATATTATTTCCAAAGCAATGGAGCAAATAACAGGATCGGCCTTTACGTTTAACACAAACGAGGGGTACAGAGACGAGCTTGTGCGTTTAGGTTACCAGATTAATGAATATGTTGGTGGATACAATTTTTTTACTAAGGAAGAGTTGCATTTTTTTGCGGAAATTGCTGGTACGCCTTACCGGGTCGATCAATCCGAACATCGACATTACAGGCAAAAGCTACAGTCCATAATTAGGAAAATGGAGTATTGGGCAAACCAAGTAGAGGAGCTACTTCCAGAGCCGTTTAAATTAAAGCCCGATCGACATTGGAATGTATCTGGTACAGTAAAGTCATACTTTTGGCCGCGATTTTATTACAAAGAAGATAAAGACATTTTCTTTAATATAGAAATAAATGGAAAGGGGAAATTTATCGGTTATAAACTAGATGGATATTTCGAGACAACACGAAAGTTGCCAAAAGAAAAGCTTGAAATTGTCGAGCAGTTCAAGAAGGATAATAATACCGGTTTTATTCAGATACCCTTTGCAAAAATTCATGAATATAACTGGGAGCAATTGATCAGTCAAACAGTTGACTATATATTATCTTTAAAAGATAAGTTTGTTGAACTTAAAGATACCCTTTCAATAGAGCGAAGAGCGTCCAGGATCATCTGGAACAGTAATGGTTGGACAGGGCCCAGTGGCCCAATAGGAAAGTCCAGAACAACTGGTTTTGAATCAGAAAACAGCTTTGGTTTTGATGAATGGCTCTTTGATGAAAGTAAGCAAATAAATGGATATGTGTATGGGTTCCTTGCATCTTTACATATGGATTACGAAGCCAACAGGGGTAAAGTTTTTGATATTGTATTATTTACCAGGAATGGAGATGCCAAACAGTTTTATTGGGTCGGTCTGCTCAGGAATGTATCGGTGCTAAATGACGATCAAATACAAGATGTACTTTCTATTTATGAACAAAATGGTTGGTTAAGCCAAATGGAAACGGAACTGATCGATCTGCAATTAAATAGTAATATAATAAATGAATGGAAGGCAATTGGCCATAATATATTAAATGTACGGTATCCAGTGTCGGAATTGCAGAATCTGTTTACAGATCTGGTCCCAATAGAGAAAGACGAGATTATAACAACTTCAAGATATAAATTACTTTCATCGATTGACCACATCAATGAGGGTTTTAAGGCCGCTGTAAATCAAAAATTTGACTTTGAAACTGGATCAATAGAGGCAGAACTAGCAATTAGTGGAAAACGGATTAGGAAAGCAAGTAGCATTGAATTAAATTATCTGCATAATGAACTGCAAAGAAAATTTCTAAAATTTTTACAAAGCCAATTCGGAAAAGAGAATGTCAGAAGGGAATGTTTGACAGCGGGAAGTTGCAGAATAGATATTAGCAGAAAGAGTGATGATGGTTTTATCTTTTACGAATTGAAAGTATATAATTCCCCAAGACAGTCGATAAGGGAAGCTATAGGACAGCTCTTGGACTATTGTTATTTTCCAAATGTCCAGCAAGCTCAGGAGTTAGTGCTGGTAACCAACAAAGCCCCTGATATGGAAACCCAGCAATACATAGAAACCCTAAAACAAATGCTCAAGATCAACTTCGGTTATATCCATTTTTGCCTGGAAAAAGGGCAAATTGAAGGCATTTATTAATAGATCCTCATCTTAGATACATTCGATTTTATAAATTACACTTCATATTGTAGCTCCGGAACTTCTGCGTAAACAAATGCTTTACCGGGAGTTCCAGTTGTTTTAAAGTCCTTTTCTATCGTATAAGCTTCCATTTCCTTTGCACTGATTTGGTAAGTAGCTAATTCGGTAATACGCTCTTCCGAGAGATCGCCCATCATCCATTCCCAGGCCAGTTCATCAGGAAGCATGGTTGGCATCCTGTTTTTGGAATTATGGATCTGTCTCATTAATGAGTTGGCCTCTGTGGTTACCTGTGCAACAGTATCTACCGTTTCGCCGGTATCCTTGTCCGTCCAGTTCTGCCAGATCGCAGCAATAAAGAAATACTCTTTATCCTTTAATCCAATATGGTATGGATATTTCTTCGCTGTTTTAAGCGGTTCACCGGTCCTTTTATTGGTCGGATAAATATGCTGCCATTCATAAAACTCTGACGATAAGATAAGGCAGCGTCTTTCCAAAGCAGCTTTTCGGAACATTTTCTCCTTACCGTTCCCTGTATTGATCAAAAGCAGTTCTTCACCTTTTGCATTTAGTGTAGTATAGGGCTTTACAAATTCACCTTTTGCGTTTTTATATCCAAAGCGCATTTTATGTACCCCTTCCCGGTTTTGTATGTGGGAAGGAATAAAGCCCCATTCCATCTGGACGATATCGAAGTTACATTTATCTGCTGTGGGTTTGATAACCGCAATATTGCCATAACTGAAACCATCATGGATGTCCTTATCCAGGAAGTCATAGTTTACGACTGCTTTTTCCAGATCCATCAGGCGGATAAACTCCGCGCGGCTAACTTTTTGTCCGTTATAATAACACATACGCTATTCTCCTTTAAAATGAGCTTCTGTAATCGCTCCAATATCCTCTGTTTCTTTTCGCCCAGCCGGTATACTTGTCCAGATCATCCCGGCATAGCTTTTCATTCGGGTCAGCACAAGGGGTTTTCTTTTATCACTAAACGAAATATAAAACACCCTGTCTGAACCAACTTCTGCCTCCTTAATGTGTAACCTTATGCCTTCATCCTGCCATTCAAAATCCTCTAAACGAAATAAATTGCTCATTAAAATTCCTCTATTAAAATTACGAAAAATATTACTTTGTTCTTCTCCGATTATCAATTCGCGGGCTTTAAATCAGTATTTCCGTACGTCAAAACAATCATGCTTCCTTAGGATTAAAATAGACCACCCTGAGCAAAAATAAATACTCCTGGTAGTCATTATAATTTCCCAGGGCCTCATGTATATCTATAAGTTCATCTTCCCAAAGTGGCGTTTGGTGCATTTTATCGAGCAAGGATGAATAGGATTGCTTTAATGGGACGAAATAATCCTTTTTCCGGTCACGGTACAATACCTTATATCCCTTTTTTTGAAGTGCTTGAAGTTGTAAGTAATCCATACGAAATGCCCCAGTCTTACCATAACAATTTTAGCCCTATATGGTTTTTTTTAAAAAAATGTGGTGATCTATTTTTAAATAGATCACCACAAAGATTATATTTGGTAGACAAATATTTAATAACATGAAATTGTTTAGAAACCAAAAAATTTGGTATCTATTCCAATCCCAAAACCTGCCCAATATTTGCCATTATTATCCCATTTTTTTCCTGCATCATCCAATCCCCAGTCAAACCCAATAGGGACAAGGGCAAAGGTTAAGGACTTATAAGTATAAGTCGCAGCAAAAGACGTTGATAGCATTACCGCTGTGTAAGATTTGTCTGTGTTATTGAAATAGCCTCCTGTATTTTTGTCGTTTAATGTTTCGGCCATTGGGGAAATAAGTAGCCCCAGTGCGAACTTGTGTTTGCTTGTAGTATTGTTTAACCAATATCTGGTCTTTTCGTAAACATAAAATGGCAGATATACCCCAATATTTTTCAAATCAGCTTGGGCGGTGACCCTACCGTCATCATTTCTTTTTCTGATCTTGAATGGAACCGTTAAGAAAGAAACAGATTTCAAAGAACCCAATAACCATTGGTGTCTCGATTGGGAAACAAAACCGTATTGGTCAAGGCCCGCTTCATAATATTTAATTTTATTATCCGCATAATCGAGTACTTTGAACTTAAGCAGCGCTGTTTGATTTACAGTGTCTTTAATTATTTGTTCTGTACTGATGATGTAAAGTTTCCTGGCTGTTTCAAATTCAGATTTGGACATCAGGATTTCATGGTTTTTCTGAGCAAATGAACTACAAATGCTTGCTAGCAGAATGATAATTGTAGATATGGTTCTCATAATATAAGATTTTGGCTGAGATAAATATAATAACCAAAATTTATAATTCATATTAATGGGTATTATTAAATATGATTAATTTGAGTTTTTCAATTTGATTTACTGATTGAGTATATATTTATTCCTTTAAAAATGCTGTATATTGTTGGCTTCTCGCAAGAATTGGAGCAATTTCAGATAGGTAAGACTGCTCATCTTTTAACCACCTTTTGATAACCTTAATATACTTTTTTTGATCACTACTAATTTCTTCTCGCATTTGATCGAGTTGTAGTCTTCTTAAACTGCCAGCAACGTCTAATTGCTTTTGTTCCAAATCAGTCAACTTTCCCTCTTGGAACAGTTGATATGCACTATAAGAGGAAAGAATTTTTTTTGTGATTGTAACCAGCACATCAATTAGCTTTGAATAGGTGATTAAGCTACTTTTTTGCGTTCCTAGAAACTTATTGAAACTTGATTCACCGTTTAAAATGGGATAAATACCTGAGAATTGGTTTTTTAGTGGAGAAAAGTAGGGAATGTCAAATGGAAATAGCTTTAACCATTTTTCATATTGGTTTATGAGAATATTTAAATCTGCCTGTTTTACTTCAGTATTTGGTTCAGAATAACCTTCAAGATAGTTAAGTATTGTCGTCATTCTATCCTTAGGATACTGAACTTTTCCGGAATTATTTTTAATAATCCATTTTGAGAATACCAGATAGTCTTCCAGGCCTAATGGTGGCCCAAAGCCTGCCGGAAACTGTCCGAATGAATAAATGCAGTATTCTATAAACTGAGTTATTTCTTCATACCAGTCATCAACATTTACTTTATTCAAAATCTGATATTCTGTAAAATGAACTGCTTTGGCGGTATGAAGGGGTAAGCCCATATAATTTAATTTATCAAACCATACCTGGCCCTCCAGTTTTGCATGCTGTGCACAACATTTAGGAAATATGGAGATATGCTGTTGTACATCTTTAACAATCCGCTCGTGAACCGTGCAGCAGTATGGAAAACCTTCGGGTTCTTTATATTCCTGATCAGGGCTATTGATTACGTTATACCGTATTTCAAAGTCCGTGTGCTCCAGGAAAGCAATATTTGTATGTTGATGATTCAGTTGTTTAAATGCCCGGGACATTGCCAGTGGGTTTGTAAGGTGTATATTTCTAGTGCTCATATTCATGTTCAAAATAATCAGTAAATTGAGGTGGATCATTATATTCTGGCTGTTCAGGGTCGATGATAATTTCTTTAAGCTGCCAGTAATAGGTCGTATCATAATTGATGAATAAGGATCCCGATTCTGTTTTTTCAGCAGAAAGCAATCTCCACTTTATTTCAAGTTGACCTTTATCGTCAATTGGTTTTAGCGCAAAGGTTTCAAACTTTGCATAGTCCTGGGGGACGAGTACTGTATTTCCGGGAACAATTTGCCAGTGCGTGTCTGAAATTTTTCTTATTTTAAAAGAAAGTAGATCAAAATTTAAAGGTTGACGTTTGTAGATTTTACCCAATTCAATTTTAGAGGTGTTACCAATTATTTCCATTTCAACTTTATAATTATGAATAGGTTCATTACCAGTGTTTTTTAAGAACAACCCAAAGTATATATAGCTTTTATTGATCAGGTTATGGTCCATTTGAGCGCCTAATGTTTTGGATATCAAATTGGAAAATTTAAACGCTTTTTGAATTGCCGGATTTTTGATAAATGTTCGCTCAGGCCCTGGCTTGTGCCTGTATTTAGTAATATGCTTTTGCCGTTCGCATAAAACATCCATGGTTTTTTTATCACCTAAAAAGGTTAATTCGGTATTCAGATTAACCTTAAACCCTATAGACTTTACATAAAAGTTGTAGGTGTCTTTATGTTCCAAAATCAGATCCACAATATCTTCCCAGGAGAAAAGGTGTACTTCAAATAATCCCAGTTGCTGGTTTTCTAAATCTTTTAATCTAATATACTCTTCGATTTTGGTATCTTTATTTGAAGTTGTGGCAAAATATAGTTTCTTAATTTGAGGCTTGAAATCTTTGGCTTTTTCTATTTCGGTATCAATTTCGGCATTTGTCAATTGGGCATGGGTATAGCTATCCTTGCCTTTACACTGTATACCATAATACTGTGTTTCCCCATTTGGTTTACCGTACACATCCACACCATGTTGTACCTGGCCACTTCTACCGTTTTGCTTAATCTCCCGGCACTGCCAGATTTCACCCCATAACTTTTTACATAGTGTCTCAAAATCTTGCCAATTGGCTGGTTTATTTAATTGTACTTTTACTTGCATAAAATTAATTACTTAGCTGTCAATAAGGTAATTATTATTGATACTATCGAAGAAATGGCTATACCGATAATAGCCCATTTTACAGTTTGACGGACTCCTGCTTTTCCTTCTTCTTTTACCGGAAGGATAATGTTTTTATAAATGTCCTCATAATTATCTGCCACTTTACTAATACTAGAAAAATGTGCCTCAATCTGAGCAAGTTGGGGAGATAGCGATATTAAGGTAGGGTCAGACGCTATAAGCTTTTTGGTGCCTTGTATCTTTTGTTCTGTGGCCTTTATCTCATTGGATAACCTTTTTGGATTAAACGTGAGTATATCTTTTATACGCTCATTGAGACGATCGATTTCAGTGGCATTTTTATGCTGAAAATCCTGTAGATCATTAAGCAGTTTTTTATAATAGGCTCTAGTCTTTTCATCTACAGAACAAATGATGATAGGCTTAAAGCCATCTTCTCCAATTTCCTCATAGTAAATGATGTTTTGTTCAGCCAATTCTAAAAAATAATCTTCATGAATCTTGGTGTTTTCATTTAAGAATAGTTTTTTCCAGACATCAGGATTATTCAAGTCAAGTTGTCCATCTGGTGCAGCATGTTCAAGCATAGCGCCAATAAGGTATATCTCTTCTGTTGTGTTCATGATAGGGTATTAAAATAAGGTGTAATAATTCCCTATAAAGTTAACAGTTATATTGAAATGTGGCCGACAGGCAATGCATTTTCAATGTATTTTTTGGTATGGAATTCAAAAGATGGTTTTAAGAAATTGCAAAATAAATCGTTGTTCCCAGGTTAAAAGAAAAAAAAGTTTAAAAATTCTCTGGGGTTTTGCGGTTTTAAATACTAGAATTCCTCAAATAGTTATAACTATCCTGATACCATTCCCATATCATTTAATAAATCGTAAAAAGTATAAAAAGTTCAGTTTTTATTCATCACTGAATACAAAATTTTTGCTTTAGGCTATCGTATCCTTCTGTAATGCACTTTTACTGCTAACTATTTCGGTGTCAATCCATGCAAATTGGCAATAGCATTTTTGTATCGTAAACAAACAACAATATCGGACTAAACGCTTTGACACAATGATACACGATATACAAAAAACGGAATTTCTTACGATCATATTACTTGCACTTCTGCTTTGCCTTTTTATGGTGCTGATCAACATGTTCTGTAATTCGCTGGAAAATCATCTTCAGGATACAGAACTCAATATTGCAATCAGGAGAAGTAGCGAGCCACAGGAAGAATCTGCAGCGCAATACCTGGACCAGCTGGAGTACCTGGTTACCAGGATACGCAAAGACGTTTTGGAAAAGGCAGGAAAGGATACCACAACCGAAGAACTCCTGGAGGGAGTTAAGGATATCGTGGTCAGCTTTGGCGGCTTAAGCCATCCTGCCTACCAAAATGCCCTGGGTGATTATATCATTTCTCATTCAAAAAGCATTTGTGGACTGGTGATCACCAGGGAAGATCTGGAACAGACCTGGATATCCATGCCCCGCTTCAGTTAATTAAAACCCATAATTTTTATGAACAAAAAAATCAAAACAGCAATGCTGCTGGCCATTACTGTGCTGGCAGGCTGCCGCCAGGATGTATTTCCGGTAAAGGAAAATCCCGAAGAAAGCAATCCACTGCCTTCTGCTATTGTAAAAGAACAGGATTACCTGGCCTTTGCCAGCATGGAAACTTTTAACCGGGCGATGGAACAGATGCAGGGAGATAAAGAAAGCCCTGAACGCTTTGAAAAAAGGTATCCTGGCTATCGGTCGATGCGTTTGCTCCAGGACTCCATTCAAGGTTTGGAAGATCAATCAGGCAGTATCTGGGCACAGGCCAATATCCCTGACCCATATTTTAGGACCGTGCTCAGCGCAGAAGGCAGAATTCGGATTGCCGATACCCTTTATCAGTTTGAACCGGGTAAGGAACAAGGTATAGCCTATGCAGTACCTATGGCTTCGGCCAAGGAACTGCTATCAGGTAAGACCCCACCCCAAAAGATAAAAGGAGTAGCGATCTATCAGACTACGATGAACATGCTGCCTTTTCCTAAATGGACAGATGATCCGATTATAATTGATGATCCATCGAGCTGGGAATTGTGCAGCTTTCCCGGCTCCTTTATGATGCCTTGGTGGGGCCAGAAAGGAGGAGCAGTCTACCACGATGATTCCGGTTCAGAGCTGCCCAGGGATAATGGCAGAAGAATCCGTATTGACTATCACCGCTGGCGGGTGGGATACGTGTTTTATTCCTCTATCGGTATCCGGGTAAAGATCTGG
This sequence comes from Sphingobacterium sp., assembly GCA_050281725.1. GTDB lineage: Bacteria > Bacteroidota > Bacteroidia > Sphingobacteriales > Sphingobacteriaceae > Sphingobacterium. The sequence goes on from JBMAAL010000001.1 coordinate 140,769, forward strand.
AAAGATACCCGCTTTGGTGGCTGGATGTCCAATATCCGAATGGATAAAGTCTTTATGGAGGCCTGCACAGAAGGAAGGATTATCACACCAGGGATATTTCCGGTACCATTTCATGAAAATGCCAGCCTGAGTGCAGATAATACCAATGTGCTGGAAAAGACCCTGAAATGGTCAGCAGCGCCCATGCATACCGAGGTGATGCCAGAGCATTTTAATTTTCATTTTAAGGCACTATTTCGGGGCAGACCGGTGGAACGCTATATCAACGAATAAACCTCTGTTTTTAATTCTCTTACGTTTTTAATGACGGCTTATGAATATCAATATCCAATCGCTGTACGAGCGAATGCAGCAGGCTTTGCGGCAGGCAACGGTCGGGCCGGAGACCACGCTTGAAAAGGCCGGGCGTTGTATAGGTATTGCCACAACACACCTAACTGAGCTGAAGGACTATATTTCCGCGGGTGACTTTGGCACCATTGAGGACGAAATTGAATTTTTCAAAGAGGTAAAGCCTTCCTTTCATAAAGAGCTCATCTTCTGGTCTGAGCTTATCTATATAGAATCCCATAAACCGCTTGGTGATGGCCGGAGCCTAAAGCGTTACGGTGAGCAAAAACTTAAAGAAATAGAAGCGGAATACGGCCGTTATCGCTGGCTGGATACTTACCGGCGTAAGGGTAGCACTTATGCTGATACTGAACTGTTTCTCCGGCAGGGGTCAGGCCATCCGCTTATGGATGATGATTCTTCGGATCTGGATTGCTGTTTTACGACCGTTGCAAGCCATAAGCTTTCCCGCTTGCTGGCCCTAACAGAGCTCACCAGCTGGATACAGGTTAATTATGTTCTGGCCTCGAAGATACCGGAAAAGGAAGATCAGAAAGCTGGGCTGGTATGGACCGGCTCGAAGGCCCAGCTTATTGAGCTGGTCTATGCCCTGGAAAGTTATGGTGTATTTAATAACGGTAAAACGAATGTAAAGGAGGTAATGGAGTACTTCCAGTATTGCTTCGGGGTGGATAAGGTAGCCAATTACTATGGTTATTTCCAGGGCATGCGTATCCGGAAAAAGGACCGTACCCCATTTTTAAATGGGTTGGTAGAGCAGACCATCCGCAGGATGGATGAGTCCGATGAGTTTCCGCGTTTTGCTACCTGAAAAAAAAAGAATTTTTAGTAGGCACTGCTACGGTATCAAAAACGAAGTGCCGCCAGACTGAATTTTGCTATCAATAAAAGAACAATAAAATAAAAGAACAATGTTAGAGCAAATTACATGGAGTACCTATTGGACAGCGGTGATCATTTTATTGCTGCTCTATTACCTGGTGATCGGGCTACTGTATTTCCGCAGAGATCTCCTGATACTGATCCGGAAGCTGAACCAGAAGCGAATGGCTGGGAGTAGCAAGACAGGAGAGGATAGCGCGATGGCTGGCCCAGGAATTGAAACCCTGCAGCAAAAGGTTCAGCAGATCAATACCATATTTAAGGATGCGGGCAGCCAGGCTGATAAGCAAGCACTCCTTGCTGAAATTGGACGGGTGCTGACCGGATTCGAGGGACTGGTACGTCCGGCATTTAAAGCAGCCCTGAGCAATCATATTATCCGGGAAGCTGAAGAGCAATGCGGAGTAGACCTTACAGAGTCAGAATTGGAGCGTACCTGGGGCAATTTATCATAACAATTTATCAAAAGTATACCTGGAAAGAGGAGGACATTGTGAAAGGGAAAAGAATTGTAATATATGGCGCCATTGTGATTGCACTGATGATCATTACGACAATGGTTTATGGCCAGAATGGATCAGCGGGGATCACCAACGCGACAAATAAGGTAAAGGAATACTTTAACATAGCGATTAACCTGGTCTATGCGATCGGTGCGGTGATAGGTCTTGTAGGGGCCATAAAGGTATACAGTAAATGGAGTAACGGGGAACCGGATACCTCCAAAGTTGCTTCCAGCTGGTTTGGGGCTTGTATATTTCTGGTGGTTGTAGCCACCATCCTGCAAGGGTTCTTCGGTGTGTAAACAAAATAAATAATTGATTTATGGGAAGGAAACTGACCAGGGTAAATATTAAAGGAACCCTATTTGAAGTGGACGCATTTAAAGAGGTGCTGCGCCAAAAGGATCAGCCGGATAACCGGATTGCCTTCCAGCTTTTTGAACCGGAGGGAGACGGTTACCGCCTGCTGTATGATATGGAAACCCGGAATGTGGCGAAAAGTAAAAAAGAGGTATTGGCAAGTCCTGAAAGATATTGCTGGGTACTGCTGCCTGCGCTTATGGAGCTGGACCCCGAAGGCATTGCCCGCCACTATGATATACCCCTGGAAATTCTGTGTCCCGAAGGAACAGTCCATATCCCGGAGGAGATTACGGCAGAAATCAGACCCTTAACGATTAAAGGAAAGCACTAAACACTTGGTTATGAAAAAGACATTGCCGATTTACAAAATCGAGGGAGATTTACCTTTTTATGTGGATGTGGACCTTGGGCTGCTCAGAAGTGTACATGATCCGGAGCACTTTATCGAGTTTGGTGATATGATCAATAAGGGAACCCATTATGAAATCGATATTAACCTGAAGACCGGAATTGCGGATCTGTATGGAGATGGGGGTAGAGGTCTGGTAACGGCAAAGATTCCTCCTATGGTACAGCTGGATCCCGAGGGTATGGCCACAAAATATAATATGAAGGTTGCGGATCTACCTGTTTATGACCATGAATTAAAAATGGACCCCGTCTGGTATAACAACCGGAAGTTAGGTGCACTGCCTACCATGAAAATACTGGGGCAACTTTATTTTGTCAACGTTCGCTTAGGTCAGCTGGAACCAAAGAATTTATGGTTTAATCCTATACGTTTGGAGCAGTTCAGAAAAGACCCTACCAATACCTTCTATTACGGCATGCTCGATAAGAAGTCCATGGCCCTGATTGGCTATGATGAGGGCCAGATCCTGAGTATTCCAAAGGGAGCTGTGCTGATCAGGGTGCCCCATGAACGGGTACTGGACCCATTTATACACTTACGATACATGGGCTGGGAAGATCATCCTGAAAGAATTGGCAAATTTCCTGTTCGCTATAATATGGAAGCGATGGAGCTGGATTGGAACCAGACCCCGATTCCCCGGCTGATCGAGGAGAACAGGAGAAAATTGGAGCAGAAAACTGGTGTGTTAAAGAAGCCCCGGAAAGGTAAAGGAATGGGCAGGTAGGGCATGGAAACAAAATATACGATCAATAAGGGGGTGAACCGCCCCATAGAATTCAGGGGGCTAAAAGCCCAGTACATATATATACTTGCGGTAGGACTGGCCGTATTGCTGGTCCTATTCGTGTCAACTTATATAGCGGGGGTACCCATATACCTATGCCTGCCGATGGTGGTGTTGTCAGGATCTGTGTTGTTTATGGTTGTTTACCGGCTGAGTCATAGGTATGGAGCATTTGGCTTAATGAAAGCCCTTGCGCATAGAAAGGTACCCTCCGCTATTATTTGCCGCTCCAGGAGCGTCTTTAAACATGGTTTGTGCATAGAAAAGGTGAAAAAGGATGATCATTATATTAATACTTTCAGGGCTGCTGCTGGCAGCGGTACTGCTTCAAAGTAAAGAGCCCTTGTCGGGAGCCGGTGAGCTGGAATCGCTACTGCCCATCTGGAAAATTGAGCAGGATTGTATCCTTTCCAAAAAGGGGGATGTCACGATTGCATTCCGTCTGCTGCATCCGGAAATCTTTACGCTTTCAGGCAGTGAGTACGATAACCTGCACCAGATCTGGTTAAAGGCCATTAAGGTTCTTCCGGCAGGAACTATCCTGCATCAGCAGGACTGGTTTACCAAACAAAACTACCGGTCAGCTTTTGGCGAGGATAGTAATTTCCTGGACAGGGCAAGCGAGCTGCATTTTAACGAGCGGCCATACCTGGCCCATGAGAGCTTTTTGATGCTGACCCTGAAGGCCAAAGACCGGCGGCCATCAACATCCGCGTTATCCTCGCTGCTGAGAAAGAGTATGGTCAAAGAAAGCATTGATGCCAAGGGGCTGCAGCAACTTCTTGATATTGTAGGACAGTTCCGTAGTATCCTATCAGATGGTGGACTTTTATCTCTGGAGCAATTGCTGGAAAAAGACCTGGTTGGAACAAATGCTGTCCCCGGATTACTGGAGAGGTACCTATTCCTGCTTTCAAAAGAAGAAAAACCGGAACTAAAGGATATCACCTTTAAACCGGAATGGAAGGTAGGAGAGCAGTACTGCCAGTTGTACACGATAGCCGATACTGAAAATATGCCCGCAAGCTGTGGGCCTCAGAAACAATATGGTAAGTATTCTACCGATAAGACAAGGTTTGCAGTTGGTTTTGCCACGCCTGTTGCTCAGTTACTTCCGGTAAATCATATCTACAACCAGTATATGGTGATTGCCGATACTACAAATACCTTAAAGCGTCTGGAGGCCAAGCGGAAACGGATGCAGTCGTTAGCGATGTACAGCAGGGAAAACGCGATTGGCAAGGAAGCGATACAGGAGTATTTAAATGAAGCTATTGGCCAGGGGCGCACGCTGATTAAAGCACATTTTAACCTGCTTTGCTGGACAGATGATCGGGAAGGTATAAAGGAATTGCGTAACCAGGCAGCATCGGCGCTGGCAAAGATGGATGTTACCCCACACCTGGAAACCAGCGGTGCACCCCAGATCTGGTGGGCGGGGCTGGCCGGCAATGAGGGCGAGCTGCCGGAAAATGATTGCTTTGAGACCTTTGCCGAACAGGCAAGCTGCTTTTTGAATATGGAAACGGCATATCGCAGTTCCAACAGTACTTATGGTATCCGCTTTGGAGACCGCCTTACGGGAACTCCTGTATCGGTCGACCTCAGTTTTGAGCCGATGGCCAAAGGTATTGTCAGTAACAGGAATAAACTCGTGGTTGGCGGATCGGGAAGTGGTAAGAGCCTGTTGATGAATCATATCCTGCACACCAATGTCCAGCAGCAGGCCCATTGTGTCATTGTAGACGTAGGCCATAGCTACTCTGGTCTTTGTGAGCTGGTGGGAGGTTATTACTTTACCTATAGCGAAGACGACCCGATCCGCTTCAATCCTTTTTACCTGCCACCGGGCGATATCCTGGATACCGAAAAGAAGGAAAGTATTAAGACTTTACTGGTGGCCCTTTGGAAGCAAAGTGATGAATCTTTCAGGCGAAGTGAATACGTAGCGATATCCAATGCCCTGCAATCCTATTATGTATACCTGGGAAACCATCCGGAGATCTTTCCCTGCTTTAACAGCTTTTATGAATTTCTGCAGGAGGAATTTGTAAAAGAATTGGAAGCTGATCATGTAAAGGATAAGGATTTTGACATGCATAATTTCCTATACGTACTCAGGCCTTTTTACCGGAACGGTGAGTTTGATTTTCTGCTCAATGCAACCGAGAACCTGGATCTGCTGCACCAGCCATTTGTGGTCATAGAGCTGGACAATATTAAGGATCACCCTATCCTTTTTGGAATTGTGACCCTGATTACGATGGAGTTATTTATTTCCAAGATGCGTAAGCTAAAAGGTATCCGAAAGGTAATTGTAATTGAAGAAGCCTGGAAAGCCATCAGCAAAGGTGGCATGGCTGAATTTATGAAATATCTGTATAAAACGGTGCGCAAGCATTTTGGCGAAGCGGTCACGGTGACCCAGGAGCTGGATGATATTATCGGCAACGAGATTGTAAAGGATGCGATCATCAATAGCGCGGATTGTAAGATCATACTGGACATGAAAAAGTACCAGAACAATTTTGAAGCCATACAGAAAGTGCTGGGCATGACCGATAAGGGGAGGGATCTGGTATTATCGATCAATAAATCAAATGACCCGGCCTACCGCTACAGGGAAGTGTTTATTGACCTGGGTGGGACACAGATGAAAGTGTACCGCTATGAGCCATCGCCTTACGAATATTATGCATTTACGACCGAGCAGAGTGAAAAGGTATTGGTGGAGGAGTACGCCAAAAGATATGGCAGTATTCAGAAAGGGATTGCCGCTCTGGTGGCCGATCAGAAGAAAAAATAAGGGTATAGGTTATGAAAAAACAAGCAAGAACAATGCTGGCGCTGCTGCTGATTGTAGTAATGGTTTGCGCACCAGCGAAGCAGTCCCATGCGATTGGTATTTATGAAATCATAAAAGCAGCTGTTACCAAGGTAATTAAGGCCGTTGACCTAAAGATCCAGCGCATGCAGAACAAGACCATCTGGTTGCAGAACGCTCAAAAGGAGCTGGAGAATAAGATGTCCAAACTAAAGCTCGGCGAGATATCGCAGTGGACAGAAAAACAGCGGCAGCAGTATGATGCCTATTTCAAGGAGCTCTGGCGCGTAAAGAACGCCCTGGCAACTTATAAAAAGGTAAAGACCGTAACCCAGCGGCAGCTACAGATCATTGAAGAATATAGAAGGACATGGTCGCTATTGCAAAAGGATAAGCATTTTCAACCAAACGAACTAAAGTATATGTACAAAGTATACTCTGGAATGCTTGAGGAAAGCATGCGGAACCTGGATCAGCTCATGCTGGTGATCAACTCTTTCCGTACACAAATGAGCGACGGTAAGCGTATGGAGCTTATTGCCCAGGTTGACAAGGATATGGAAACAACGCTGGTGGATTTAAGAAAGTTCAGTGACCGCAATTTCCGGTTAAGTATCTCCCGGTCTGCAGATCAGAAAGAGGCTGATTATTTAAAGGAGATCTATGGTATAAAATAAGGTGCTATGAAACTGGGAGAACGGGAAAAAGAATGGGCAGACAAGCTCAGGATGCTACTGTACCAGAAGGGATACCGCAGACGGTTTACCCTTAGGGCCATCGGTGCACCACAATGCAGCGGAGCAATAACGGAATGCCTGGAGCAGTTTCTGGGCCGGCACCGCTCTGGTAAAGTAACGCTGGAACTGGAAACAATGGCCCCTTATAATGATCAGATTACCTGCCGTTTCGCTTTGGACTATGAGCCTGATAAGGGTTATAAGATTAAGGAACTTACTGTAGGGAAGCCTGGCTATCCGTCCAGGACTTTTCCCTGCGCTACAGGCCAGGACATACCGGGGAGCATGAGCCTTGAAGGATTATTTAAAAAGCCAAAGCCCTGGGAATGGAATATGAAAGGGAAGTACAGAATGTAGGACTGTAAAGAAGACGATGATGAAAAGTGGAAAATGGATAGCATTGGGAGTAGTAAACCTGCTGAGCCTGTCGGTATCTGGACAGACCTATGGCGAGCTTTTTAAGCAGAAGAAAACCCAGAAGAAATACCTGCTGGAGCAGATAGCGGCGCTACAGGCCTATAAGAAATACCTTGGTAAGGGCTATGGCATCGTTAAGGAAGGCTCCGGGCTGATCGGCAGTATTACCGGCGGAGAGTTTGACTTGCATCAGCGTTATTTCCTGAGTCTGAAATCGGTAAACCCGGCGCTGCTTAAAAACGGAAAGGTGGATGCTATACTGCGCATGCAAAAAGAGATGGACCAAATGCGTATTGCCTATTGGAAGCAGGTAGGATTGGGTGATCTATTTACGTCTGGTGAGCGTATTGGGATCAAGGAACTTTTTGATGGAATGGCAAAAGTTTGCAATGGACTACTTAGCGAACTGGAAATGGTGCTTAATGATGGAAAGGTAGAGATGGGAGATGATGAACGGATCAGAAGAATTGAAGGAATTTATAATGCAACCATCAGCCTTTACCAGCAACATAAGCGCACAGTGCGGGTGCTTGCATCACTTTCCACAGGCAGGCAGCAGGAACTAAAAGAAGTGGAATTATTAAAGAAAATTCAGCAAAAGGATCGCTGAAAATTATGGAACACGTGAAGAAAGAGATGGTGGGTATGGTAACAGTAATTTCACTTGGATTGGGTATCCAGAGTACGGCCTTGTATTATATGGCCAGCATGAACGAAATGCCAAAGGCAACGGTTGCGATCTTTTCTGATACCGGGAGAGAAAGCAGGGCAACTTATGATTACCTGAATTATTTACAGAACTGGCAGCAGCAGAACAAGGGTATTAAAATCGCCGTTTGCACAGAAAAGAACCTGTATCATGATCTGTTGTACTCAGGTCAGGGCAGCAGGTTTGCATCTATTCCGGCATTTACGAAAAATGACAATGGCAAGGTAGGCATGCTCAAAAGGCAATGTACCGGTGATTATAAGATCAAATCGGTTGATAATTATATCCGGGATGAGATTTATGGGCTTCCCAAAGGGGCCAGACGGCCAATGACCAATGTTTGTATTGGTATTACCATGGATGAAGCCGAACGGATGAGTATTCCCAGAGAACGGTGGAAAGTAAATGTATATCCCTTCCTGGGAATGAAGGTGGACAGTTATGGGAATGTGGAGCGTATCCCCTGGACGGTACCGATGGACAGGGCGGCAGTGGTAAAATGGTACCAGCAAAAAGGACTTCCCGTGCCTCCGAAGTCAAGCTGTGTGTTTTGCCCTTACCAGTCAGATCATACCTGGGCGATGCGCAAAGCGCAGGCCCCAGAGGATTTTGCTGATGCGGTAAGGGTGGACGAGGCCATACGGAACAGTACCCGACAAGGCGTGCATAACCCGGTTTACCTGCACCGGTCCTGCATCCCCCTGAGCGAGGTACAATTTGACCAGTCCCAAAAGGTAGAATGGGGAGAGTGCTCGGGCACCTGTCATACTTAGTATAGATGAATAAAAGGAAAGAAGATGAAAAGATTGCTTTTACTACTGATAGGGGTTTGCTGCCTGCAGCTACACCTTGTTTCCGCCCAATCGGCGGAGGTGCAACAGTTGCTGCTGAACGTGGAGAAACTGGCCCAGTTTAAACAGATCCTCTCTGATATGAAAAAGGGTTACCAGGTGACCTATAAGGGCTATAATGCGATTAAGAACATATCGCAGCGGAATTTCAATCTGCATAATACGTTTCTGGACGGCCTGCTTAAAGTGAACCCGGAAATCGCCCGTTACCGGAAAGTCGCTGAAATTATCCGCTTGCAGTCGGCAATCCTTTCAGAATATAAATCTGCTTATCGGAGGCTTACAGCTGGTGGTCGCTTCCGACCCGAAGAGATCAGGTACCTGCAGCAGGTATATAAAAACCTCTTTTATCGCAGTGTCGATAATTTGGAAGAGCTGGCCATGATCCTTACGGCAAGTAAGCTCAGGATGAGTGACGAGGAACGGTTAAGGTCCATTGACAGGTTGTATGAGGATATGGGCGGAAAGCTGGTCTTCTTGCGGAGATTTAATAAGCAGGCAACCGCCCTGGATCATAACCGGGCAAAAGCGCAAAGTGAACAGGAGTTAATTAAGAAAATGTACGGGAAATGAAACATACACTATACAAGGGTAAATGGATTATTAGGGCAGCCTTTATGGTAATTATCAGCCTATTTGTTCCTCATATAAGTTATGGCCAGGCCATAGGAGATAGTCTTTATAGTTTTAATAGTGTACTGGAGCAGTTATTTAACCAGATGCTACCCTTATCGGGAAAGCTGGTTGATATAGGCAGGGCAATAGCCGGCTTTGCTGCACTCTGGTATATTTCAGTCAGGGTATGGAAAAATATGGCTAATGCCGAAAGTATCGATTTTTTTCCGTTGCTCAGGCCATTTGCCATAGGGCTTGCACTGCTTTTTTACCAGGATGTTATCGGGCTGATGAATGGGGTATTGCAGCCCCTGGAAACCGGAACCAGGGAAATGGCTTCCGAATCACATAAAGCGATACAGGAACATATCCGTCACCGGGAGGAGCAGGTGAAGGAAACCCCTCAGGATGTGATCTATCCAAACGGTCTGCCGGAAACAGAAAAATATGAACAGCCTGATAATAGCTCATCACAGGGCGGGGGCTTCTTCTCAGGACTACAGAGTGCCTTTAGCTTTAGTATGATCACCCGAATGGTAAAGACATTTGTCAGTGAAATTGCCCATATCCTATACTCAGCGGCCAGTTTATGTATTAACGTTATCCGCACGTTTTACCTGCTGATTCTGGCCATATTGGGACCTATTGTAATGGGGCTTAGTGTTTTTGACGGTTTTCAATCTTCGCTTAGTAATTGGTTTGCCCGCTATATTCATGTATACCTCTGGCTACCGGTCGCCAATGTCTTTGGCGCGATCTGCTCGAAAATTCTGGAGAACATGATGGTGCTGGACGGTGATTTTTTGAGCTCAACAGCCTATATCATCTTTATGGTTATAGCCATTGTAGGATATACTACAGTGCCTACGGTAGCAGGCTATATCGTCCAGGGTGGGGGCAATGACTCCCTGTTGGGTAAGATAAACGACAAAGTGCATCAGGGGGCGGCTTTGGCCGCAAAGGTGATCGTATAAAAGCAAGTGTATTGTAGAGAAGAATGAAAAAGAGGAGAAATGATGTTTAAGCACTTTAATAATATTGAAACAGCCTTCAGGCATGTGCGCCTGTTCACCTTTGTAGTTATTGCCGCCTGTATGGCCACCTGCTGTTTTGCGGTCTTTGAGAGTTACAAATTTGTTCGCCGAACACAGGAACGCATTTATCTGCTGGCTAATGGTAAAGCACTGGAAGCTTTTTCGGCAGATCGAAAGGATAATATTCCGGTAGAGGCAAAAGATCATATCAGGATGTTCCACCATTACTTTTTTACGCTGGACCCGGACGATAAAGTCATTGAACAAAATATGGGTAGGGCCTTGTACCTGGCTGATGGAACGGCTCGGAAACAATATGAAGATTTGAAAGAGGGTAATTTCTATTCCAGCATTATCAGCGGAAACATCAGCCAGAAAATTACGACGGATAGTATTGCTCTTGATCTGCAGGAGCATCCCTATCGCTTCCGATTTTATGGACAACAGCAGATTATACGGCCAACGGCACTGGTTAATCGCAGTCTGATCACCGAAGGTTATTTACGAAATGTGAGCCGGTCAGATAATAATCCCCATGGGTTTCTCATTGAACGCTGGCATATTATCGATAACAGGGATATCAGCTCCCAGAAACGGTAGTCATGAAAAGGGAGCAAAAAACGGATAGCAGAAACAGCGTCAAAGATAAAATCGCCGAATGGATTGCGGGCTATATCGTTAGGGCGCAGATAAGCATCAGCCGCCGCTTATCCCTTTGGGTACAGACGGGTAGTAAAGCCTTGGTGAAGGCTGTTTTCTTTACCCTGGTTACCATAGGGGTGATCGCATATGGCCACCTGCTCATCAGAGCATTGGGTAGTAGTAGCCATGTCACAGGTAGAAATAATATGATTAGGGTAAATCCATACCCTGCAATAAAGCATAAGCATTTGGACAGTTTACAAATTGAAAAGAACAATTAAAAACAAAAAAAGATGGAGCAACAAACAGCACAAGTAGTAAAGAGAAAGAAGTTCCTTTTGGTACTTCCCCTGTTGGTACTGCCTTTTATCACCATGGCATTCTGGAAGCTTGGTGGTGGAAAGGGCACAACAGATCAAGAAGTGGCCGCTCATGAGGGCATCAACAAGGAACTGCCCGGAGCGCAGCTGGAGAGCGGTACCCTCGATAAGATGAGCCTGTATGGTAAATCCACCCTTGACTCCGCAGGACAGCAGGGCATTGATTCAGGTAAGCTTGTCCTTGGGCCAGATTCAGCAGGAGTATTTAGTATGGACTCTCCATATGGGGGTTACGGACCAGTTGGATTTGGCGGTCAGGGATATGGTGATCCCAATGAACAAAAGGTTCGTCAGCGTCTTGAAGAGCTGGAGCGGATTATGAGCATGCAAAATAATATGAGCGCCCCTGATTTTAGCCAACAGTATAACAGCAATCCTTATGGGGCTAGTGATGGATCTGTAGGGCGACTGGAACAAATGATGGGGCAGATGGCAGGACCTGCTGAGCCAGATCAGGAGCTCCAGGTTTTAGATGGCATGCTCGAAAAAATTATGGATATCCAGAATCCGGAACGTTCAAGGGAAAAACTAAGAGCTGCATCCCTGGAAAATCGAGGCGTAGTGTATGCCGTAACCCGGCAAGCCAGGAGTAACGAAGTTGCTTACATGAAGCGCGATGAAAATGAGGCTGAAACAGCAGCCAGTCAAAAGGCAACGGATTTCCAACAGGAAAACAGCTCAGAAACAAATGGATTTTATCATATAGGTAATGGTAGTATGGAGCAGAGTAAAGAAATGAGCGCCATTCCGGCAGTGATACATGAAAGCCAGACGATTACTTCAGGCTCGAATATGAAAATGCGGCTTACAGAAGATATTTATATCAACGGTATTATGATACCCGCTGGCCAGTTTATCACGGGTACCTGTACTATGAATGGTGAACGACTATCTGTTGCGATCAGTGGCATCCGCTATGGAAACTTCCTGTTGCCGGTCAGATTATCGGTATTTGACCTTGATGGTGTGGAGGGAATCCGGATTCCAGGAGCAATTTCCAGGGATGTAGCTAAGGAAAGCTCTGAGAATGCCATACAATCTATGCAGTTTATGTCAATGGATCCGTCCATTGGGGCTCAGGCTGCGGGAGCAGGAATAGAGGCAGCAAAGAGCCTTTTTTCAAATAAGGTAAAGCTGACCAAGGTGACCGTCAAAGCCGGACATCCGGTATTACTCTATGATCAACAATCTAATAAACAATAAAAATAACAATACAATGAAACAGCTTTTATTATGGGCCATAGCCCTTTTTTGTACGGTTTCTGTATCGGTAGCCCAACAAAAGGAACCGATTAAGGCTAAGGAAATTATTTCCGATTATCCCCTGGACATCACCTGGCATAAAACAACGGTGCTGATATTTCCTGCAGCGATTCAGGATGCAGACCGTGGGGACCATTACGTGAAGGCGGAAAAAGCCGAGGGGGTAGAAAACATGCTGAAGGTAAAGGCCGGACAGCAGCATTTTTTACAAAGTAACCTCCATGTGGTTACTACAGATGGAAAGGTTTATGGTTTTACGGTTAATTATGCCGAAAACCCGAGTACCTATCTTATCGATATGGGTAAAGTTTATCCACATTCTCCGGTAACCTTTGAGGGGATTTCGCTCAACAGTAAAGACCTGGAACTTAAAGCGGCCACCATTCGTGGGATAGCCCCATTTATTTCGAAGGTAAAACAGGATAAATATGATATGGACCTTAAACTTGAGGGCATTTTTGTAAAGGATGATGTACTGATGATGCATTATAAAATTAAAAATGGAAGCCAGATCCGTTATGATGGCGCAGCACCCCGCTTTTATATCCGTGATAAAAAAAGAGCTAAGCGTACAGCAGTGCAGGATACAGAAGTAAAGGCGGTTTATGTGCAGCGGAGTGGTAAGCCCGAAGACCCGGAGGGACAATCGATTATAGTTGCCTTTCCCAAGTTTACGATAGCAGAAAACAAGTATTTCGTAACCGAATTTATGGAGCAAGGTGGAGACCGTAATCTGGAATGCCGCTTTGACCAGGGTAAACTATTGCAGGCAAAGACCCTGAATTAAAAAAACGCGATAAAGGGGAGGGGAAGATGGATTACGGATTAAGTACAGCAGACAACAGATTACTGACGGAATTGGGGGATTGGAACCGGCTGGAAGCTATGTTTCAGAGCACCTTTGGCGATGAATCTTTAAAAGATAAGTATTTCCGAAAAATGAAGCTGGCAACATATGAGCGCCTGTATGACCGGTATAAGGATGACCTGGAGCTTTCTAAAGACGAGCGGGCGCTGGTGGTGATGTTGCGCTTTCAATGTACAAAGATCAGGAAGATTCTTTATCCAAAGCCTGTCAGCCGTTTGCTGTACCGTATCCGTAATTTTTTTGCGCTGTCGTTTGCTAAAATGTTCAATAGGAGAACGGCATATGATTATAATAGCGAGGCATTTGCCAGCAGTAATCTGCCTTTTGAGGGTTTGTTTACTAAAGGAGAACAAGCCAGCCAGGAGCCGGCTGTTGAAAAACGAATGGAACAGAAGCCAAGAGTCGGCCCGGATCTGGGACAGAGAAATAGCTATGAAAACGGGCAGGGAAAAGGACATTCCGTGTAGCATAAATAATACTCATTTTTTAATATAAATAAAGCAATAAGGAATATGGAAAATATAGAATATTTGGAACAGCAGTTAGCAGAAAGGGGCTGGGAGCATCTTAAGGCAGAACTTGCAGAAAAAATAAACAGTGGTGTCACCGAGTTTTCACTTTATACGAATACGGATGGGCAGCCCAATAGACTGGACTTTGAATTGCAGTTTAAAAAGCATGCAGAAAAGCCGGTATATTATTTTAACCGGATCAATGCAGCCCTGGTAAACGGTGATGAAGTCCTTTCCCAGGCATCCTTTCGGGAATCCTGGAAGATGGCCCCTGAAGAAATGGGACGCATCCTCGAGTATGGAAGCAAGGTAGCAGTTTATAAAGAGGGACTATTGAATGAAGAAAGAAAGCCGTTTAATGCCTGGATTAGTGTCCATACAGAAGAGCCATTGAAAGAGGATGGGACTTTGAACCTGAATCTGTACCATGATAATTACTATCAAAAGCATCATTTTAACCTCGAGGTTGAGGTGTCAAAACTACCGGCATCAATTCTAGAGCAATACAAGGGTAAGGAAAGTATCCTGACAACTTCTTTAAAGCATGGTATACTGGTTCCTGTCGAACAAGTTAATGGAAATGGGCCAGAACCTTATTTTCTTACCGTCAATGCTAAAGTCGGACGGATAGATGTGCTGGATAGCGAAATGGAGTCGGTCTCCTTAACGAAACAACCTGAAATTACCCAGCAGACCGAACAGACAACGGCCGGCGAAAAAAAAAACTCCTTCAGCAAGGGACAGCAAGTAAGGAGCAATCCGGGCAACCAGAACAGGAATAGACCACATATGTAGGATTGCGACAGTAATGATTAAATACAGGTAGTGGATTTAAAAGTATCTTATGATATACAGTGCGAACAAAAAAGAATTACTGGACTATTTGCTCATGTTGGGGCTGATCGGTGCAAACACCTATACCATGATGCTTCATAGGGAGATCAATAACGATGTGGTCTGTAAAGGCAATGTTGAACTCGAAAATGAAATAATCAATTTAGAGGTAAAGATTGAACCGGAAGTTAATGCGTATAAGGTTATTGGGTTTCGTGCAGAGTTGGTTCGTATCCCTGCTTTGGAGCATACCGTTTCTCAGGGGATGGATACCGCGATGCTGGAACAAAGGATTTCGGAAGTCAATTGGAAGCAGGTAAGTAAGGAAGAGTTATTAGAGGATAAAATATCGTCCATTATAACCGATGTTCAATTTCTGCAACTAAACGGGAGTGGTCATGCCCAGGAGGTGATGGAGATGCTGATGTTAAAGTATTGGGAGGCAGCTCCGGTATCGGAAGTCGCGGTATTTCCGAACCGGGGAAACTATATCACTTCTGTAGTGATGGATTTAAATGGGGACCTGAATGATCTTGATATTTTAAGGATAAACAATTTGCTTCGTGGGCGAAGCCTTGTTCAGTTTGATTTTTCTAATACGGATTTATTTGCCCGGAATTATATTATAAAACTGGAGAACGGACTGTTAACACGATATCCTGATTTTAATGTCTCTTCTTGTCTGCAGCAATTGCCCTTCGCCGGCTTACCACCAAATGATATTTTAAAAAGGCTCCTTTGCGGTCAGAGGGAGGCGGTGGAATTGATTTTGGAAGGGACCGCAAAGAGCGCCTTTATTGAAATGGATGGGCGGCAGTCAAGGATTGCCATATATGATACCGATGGTCAGGAGGTAGATCTTACCTCCATCAATAAACCTAAACAGCAATCGCAGGAGCCACTAAACAAAAAGGACCGAGGTAGAAAGAAAGGATTGTAGTTACCTGTGTTCATTGTTGGAATACATAAATCAATACAATTATGATTGAAGAGAAAGAATTGGATCAGATACCCAAATGTCTTGCAGAAGCTGGGCTGATACCAAAAGATTTAATAGATCACCTGGTCAGCAGAGATGAAGATTTTACGATACTCGCTACTAAAAGACAAGGTACAGATACCTTCTTTTATGAGGTCACCGTGGAAAGAAAGGAGAACCTGGGGCTGTATTGTCTTCCAGGGTATCGGGCCACTGTATTACATGTTGGCGAAATTGACCATATAGAAATTTCGGGATTAAATACTGCGGACATTGAAAAGAAGTTTGCCTCAATTGATTGGGAACATTTATCACCGCTTGTGCTGAGTGAAGATTCCAAGCAACGTTCGGCAATTTTGCAACTCGGTCTACTGTATGCTACCCACAATCAGAAGCTATGCGATATTGCCGACCTGTTATCCTTAAAATATCTGACCGGTACACCAATAAGTATGCATTTTACGGTTGATGATAAAAGAAAAAAATATGAATCTTCCATATTTATAGATCTTAACGGAAATGAGCAGGATTTGGCACTAGATGATTCTTTTCGACTGTTGGCCGGACGAGCAGTGACGAGGTATTTGAATGATAACCCCAATCAGCTTGGTTGGCTGATAAAGGATGGCGATACGGTACGGCAGCTGCCAGATTTTGATCTGTCTGGAGAACTGGCAAAATTACCCTTTGCAAGTCCAAAGAATAATGCCTCAGTGGCCCAGGTCATCATGCATTTAAGCGCCGGAAAAATCCTGGAATCCAGATTTACCATTTCAGGGCATACTTTCCGTGGTTCCTATTATGCAGATCCGCGGACGGGCTCCATTGCCGTTTTGGATAAGGCAGGCAAAAGGGTAGATCTGGCCTTACTACAAAGGGATCAGCAGGCATTAAAAGAGTTTATCGTTAAGGAAAAGGTTAACCGAAAGGGATTAGGGCTGTAAGCTCATTTAATTTAGGGAATGGATAGTGAATATGGAACAGCGTAAAAGAATTAAACCACCGCTTACTTATTACGGAGGCAAGCAGACATTGGCCCCTTTTATAGAAACCTTAATACCGGAGCACCGGTTATATGGAGAGCCTTTTTTCGGAGGGGGAGCCGTTTTCTTTTTAAAAGAACCTTCGGTTGTGGAAGTAATCAATGATAGCAATAAAGAGCTTATGAATTTTTATGAGGTTGTTAAAACGAAGTTTGAACCGCTTCATACTTTAATTGACCTTAGCCTGGCTAGCAGGGATCTTCATCATAAAGCTACAATTGTATATCATAATCCCGACCTATTCGATGAAGTGCGCAGGGCCTGGGCTGTATGGGTACTCTGTGCCATGGGGTTTTCATCCCGGATGGACGGCCCCTTTGGCTATGACCGGGCCAGTGGATCACAGGCCGGTCGACTGAGTTTTAAGAAAGAAGCATTTACAGAAGAGCTCATGAAAAGACTGGAGCGGGTGCAGGTTGAATGTGCCGATGCACTTTATGTCATTCAAAGCAGAGATTTTCCCGAAGCCTTTTTTTACTGTGACCCGCCTTATATCGGAAGTGATATGGGCCATTATAAAGGCTATACGGAAGCGGATTTTAAGGCCTTGTTAGAAATGCTTGCCTCTATTAAAGGTAAATTCCTACTTTCTTCATACCCTTCTGATCTGCTAAAGGAGTTTTCGCAGCAGTATGGTTGGTTTAGCATGAAAAAGGAAATACTGGTAAGTGTCAACGCCAAGAGTGGTAACCAAAAGAAGAAAGTTGAAGTCCTCACAGCAAATTATCCGCTGTCCGAAGGGAATGGTTTTATGCAATATAAGCTATAAGCAAATATTAGTTAGAAAAGGATTAACTGCTAGACTGAAATGTCTGGATGAAGAGAGGTTTATTTGAAACAATCGCAAATGGAGAAGATATGGAAAACAGCAATTATTACATAAAGAATCAAGAAACTGATAAGATCAATATTTATACTTCAAAGGCATTTTATGAGGCACTGTCAATAGATCAAAAGAAGATCTTCACCCGTTTCTGTTTGTTTAGCCGGAAACAGGATTGTTGGATATCTAAGGCGAAGTCAGGAAATGCAGGATACTTGATTCAGTTATTATCTGAGTTGGGTTTTGAAAGCCGTGGTGCAGAAGGAACGCGTTTACCCTTTGCCGAGCAGATTGCCAGGCAGCAGGAAAGAGCCGCCAATCGTGCTGAACGATCGGAAAAAAGGGCAGAACAGGCTACTCAACGGTCTAATGAACTCTATGAACGAGCATCAGAAATGGGTAAAGCTATTCCTATGGGACAACCCATATTGGTAGGGCATCATAGCGAGCACCGGGACCGAAGATATCGGGAGCGGATACATAATACAATGGGCCGATCTGTTGAAGAGGAAAAGAAAGCCCAGTATTATAAAGATAAAGCAGAAACGGCAGCAATTACTGCTGCAGGAGACAAATATAAAAATCCCAGGTATTTGGAAAAACGAATAAAAGAAGAGAAAGCTGACATCAGGCAGCTGAACAGGTACCTGGAAGGGAAATTCTCGCGTGGTGCAGAACCAAGGCAGATCAGTGAACGGGAAAAGACACACTACACCTCCAAACTGGAGGAACATACCGAGAAGTTGAATTATTATGTCAACTGTATGGTAGCAATTGATCCTGGTTACCAGGTCGATAAGCCACCCAAAAAGCAAATTAGGAAAGGCAAAGGTCTATAGTGATATCAAATGTATAATAATTTTTAAGGGAGGGTTTATGGCTGATCTGAGAAAGAAGGTCTTATCGTTTGAAAACGGTAAGACCCTAAAATTATGGGGCAATAGCGTAGCTATTAGCAAAAGTCTGGAAATAGGGGAAGGATATGCTCCGAACCTATTTGCTTATTCAGTGTCACAAAAAGATGATAAGGCGAATCCGGAGGTCTATAATCCACATGGATTAACCAAGGAAGAATTACTGGAGTTGGCAGATTTCCAGATCAGGCTGTGGATGGATTTAAAGGATAGTATCCGTAAATATGGGATTAATAGCGTGAAGGTATTTGTGAAGGAGGCCATTATCTGATGAAAAATGTGATTCAAAATAGTGAGCTATTTAGAGGAAGGGCGGTTCGGGTACCTTTATCTTTAACAACCGACCCTGCTGAACACAAAGGTGCCTTCGGCATTATCCTGGAAGCGGATTGGGAGCAGGATAAGGCAATAGTTCAGTTTGAAGGTGGAAAGACTGGTTACTACCAGTTTAATGCATTGGAAACGCTTTATCCTAAAAAGGCTTTATTGTACAGTTTAAGTATGGTTAGGGACCAAAAATATAGAGACGAGATCGATACATTACGCAAAATTGTTTCATTGGCGGTTCAGGGAGCAGAGTTGGCTGCATTAAAACTGGCTTATTCCAATTTAAAGACCGAGGAGTTTGCAGTAACCCGTTTGGATCAGCTCTATGAAATGAAGCGTAATTTGAGAAAATATGCCGGGATAAGAAAGTGATGTAGGAATTTGAAGGGAGTAAGGCAATGGATCGGAATCACAACCTCTATAAGAAACTAGTTGCCTGGGAGGTATATCCGCAGCAGAATGAAATGGGCTTAGTTGTGGAGATTGGATACATAGTGGAAATGGACCCATTGGCAGATTTTGCTATTGTAAAATCAATTAATGGGTTTAAAACGAGTTTGCCGACGAGTAAGTTATGGATGCTGAAGGATCGATCTGCTATTATACAAAATATCATTAGGTTCCTGAATTTGCCCAATAATGATTTCATTAAAATTACAGAAATTGCGAATCTTTACCGGCAGGGTAAAGATTCTGTTGCGTTATTAAAAGCAATGGAAAACAAAGTAACCAGGCAGGTTTGCCTATTGAATGCAAAGTCATTTAATCAGATAAGGGAAAGGGTTAAACGCCCCGGTAAAAGAAAACGGTAAATCATACTGTATTTTTTCGGGTAATTATCCCCTTGTCTATTAATCCTTAAAGAAAGAATTTTACAGTTGATATCCCAGGACTAAATTGATTCTAATTGGAATTAATCCATAGCACACACTTAACCCCTTGTTAACGAGCTTGAGTAGTGATACTTGTGGATTATTTTTAGTTTTGTTTTATCAATGAGGAGTAGGGTTTCTTTACAGATTTTAGTGAAGAGTAAGCAATAAATTCTGATTACCCGATAAAGGAACCAATTGAAGTAAATGGATAAGGAGCAGTTATGAAACTGCTCCTTCCTTATATATTTTTACCCTATATAATTAAAGTTATAATTGAATGGCGTTGTGCTGCTTGGATTTGAATACCGTACAAATGGTGTTGGTATTGTGGCAGGTTCGTTTTTGTTTTTAATGATTTCGGTAGTTATTCCTTTCAACTTTTGTATTGTAAGCTCAGGCCTTACATTTTCATTAAAGCTTTTCTTAATTCTGCCTTTACTTACTTTACAATACCTTTCAGTTGTGCGGATTACTTTATGACCTAGCATTCTGCTCACTTCTTCCAATGACATGCCATGATTTAGCATAAAATCGGCAAATGTGTGGCGGGCGAGGTGCGTGTTTAGTTTTCTATTGATTCCAACAATTACCGCAATTTCTTTTAGATATCCGTTATAAATGGTATTGGAGTTAACCGGCATTAGAGCGTTTCTGACGATGCATTTAGGATGGCTTTTGTATCGGTCAATAAGATCATCAACTATGTCCAGAATAGGGACGATTTCATAGCCATCGGTTTTACCCCTATGCTTGGCAAGCCACCGTTCCTTTTCGATTCCAACATAAATAATGTTTTCTGGTGATAACCCATAGATATCCTGAAAGGCGAAACCGGAAAAACACTGGAATATAAAACAGTCTCTAACCTCGTTTAATCTCTCGCAGCCAAAGTCTTTATTGTAAATTCTCATTACTTCTTCCAATTCCAATGGTGGAATATCTTTAATATCCCCACCGCATTTAAAACCAGAAATTGGGTTTGTTGGGATTATTTTCTTGGTAACGCCAATATTGATTATCTGCTTTATTTTTTTGATATGCTTTTTTGCAGTTGCATCTGATAGCGGTTTGGGAAGATGTATTGTAAAGTATTTATACATATTGATCGCAAACTCACCATCTATTTCAGGAAAAGTGATATCCTTAATTTCTTTTTTGGGGTATTTGTATGTTAAATACTCAATTGCTTTTTTTCTTGTAGATTTCCATTGCCTTAAGGTTCCTTTCGATCTTTCTTTTGATGCTACTAATTTTGTGAATTCCTCAATATAGCCGTCAAAGGCTTTTGTTAGCGTAAATTCGTCAATTAATTCTTCCTCAAGTGGGGTAGGCACCTCTATGGGCGTTTGCCCCTTAAATACCCTTTTGATCATCAAAGGGGTTACAACATCGTAAGTAAGAAATAATTGATCATAGATCCTTTGTAGATCAACCAATGCTTCGGTTATCTTTTTATTGATTTCTTTGAATCCAGGTTCTGATTTACTTACTTCCTTTTCTTTAACAAGCCAGTTTTCCGGGGATACAGTTCTGGAGAGGGATACTTCATTGCTGTCACAGTTCAGCGTGATTCTAATAATAATGGGAGCTTTGCCTTTTGATCTCTGTTTACTTTTCAAGACCATAGGTAACAAGTCCAAATCTTGCTTGATTTTCATCTTTCTACACATTTTAAAGGTTAACCGAGGCTAAGCCTATTGCCAATCGTCACAATCAAATACAATTCGTGGTGGCCAAATTTAAACTAATCAAATGGCCACCACAATAGCCACCATTTAGATTGAATTTAGATGTATTCAAATGAATTAGAAATTATTGAAAATCGCTGTTTTAGATAGGATTTAAACTAAAAAAGCGCACCTTAGTGCGCTTTTTGTGATCCCGCTGGGATTCGAACCCAGGACCCATACATTAAAAGTGTATTGCTCTACCAGCTGAGCTACGGAATCTTACTTCTTTATTTTGAACTGCCGTTCCTTGTTTGAAGTGATGCAAAAGTAGGGCTTTAATCCTATTCCTGCAAATAATTTTGGCTTAAAATCACGCTCTGAGGCTTAATAAGCTGATTTTAAGCCAAAAAAATTAACTATTTTCCAATTCCATGATTTCTTCCGCTAACTGCTCCCAACTCTCCTGAAATTGTGTCAATAATGCCTTTGCTGAGTTGTAAGAACGTGTAGTTTCCTGTAACTTAGTCGCATCCGAATACACTGCTTCGTCGGCAAGTTTTGATTCTAAATTCTTAACTAAAATTTCTTGCTCCTCAATTTTTTGTTCAAAAGACGTTAGCTCCTTATTTTTTTTGCTCAACAAACGTGTTTTATCTTCCGTAAGTGGTTGCTTTTCTTTCTTTACTTTGGGTTCTTCCTTGATTTTTTTCTCGGTTTTTACCTCCGTCTTTACAACGCGTTTTGCAGCCCATTCTTCATACTCCTGGTAAGTACCTGGGTACTCCTTGATCTGTTTATCTTCAATGTACCAAATTTTGTTCGCCACATTGTCTAAGAAATAACGGTCGTGGGATACAACGATAAATGTACCTTCGTATTGCTGCAAAGCTTGGATCAGAATATTGACAGACTGCATATCCAAGTGGTTGGTAGGCTCATCGAGTGCTAAGAAATTCGCGTCCGCGGTTAAGGCTTTTGCAAGGGCCACACGCGATTTCTCACCTCCGGAGAGTACTTTGATCTTTTTGAATGCATCGTCACCAGTGAATAGAAAACATCCAAGTATGGAACGCAATTCAGTCTCTGTATGCTTCGGTGCAAAAGTTTGTAACTCGGCGAGGATGGAATTTTCCAGATGTAAAGCCTCCAGCTGATGTTGCGCAAAAAATGTCTGCGAAACGTTGTGTCCCTGTTCTGCTTTTCCTTCAAACTCGTGATCCGCATTGGCCACGATACGTAAGAGGGTAGATTTACCTTTACCATTGGCACCAATTAGGGCTATTTTATCACCCTTTTCTATAATCGCTGAAGTATTTTTTAAGATCTCCAGGTTAGGGTACGACTTGGAAATATTCTCCAATGTCACGACGTGGCGCCCCGAAGGTTTTGAAAATTTAAAGCTGAAGTTTACCGTAGGATTGTCGTCGTCAACATCGTCAATTCTCTCCAAACGATCCAATGCCTTGATACGCGACTGCGCCATTTTAGCTTTGGAAGCCTTGGCGCGGAAACGCTCGATGAGGCGTTCTTCCTGTTTTATCTTGGCTTGCTGGTTTTTGAACTGATTGGCCTGCAATTCATTCCGCAGTTCCTTCTCTTCAAGATAAAAACTGTAATTACCTGCATAAAGTGTTAATTTTCCTTTACGTGATTCTACCGTTTTCTTGATGATGCGGTCAAGGAAATATCGATCGTGGGAAACAATCACAATGGCGCCATCAAATGCTTGCAGATAGTTCTCCAGCCATTTGATGGAAGGTAAGTCCATGTGGTTGGTCGGCTCATCCAGTAACAGAATATCCGGAGTTTGCAATAAGATACGGGCAAGCATAACCCGCATACGCCATCCTCCGGAGAAAGTGGCTAATGGTCTTTTTTGTTCTTCTTCAGAAAAACCTAGACCGGCAAGGATTTCATGGGCCTTAAATTCGATGTTATAACCATCTAAGGCCTCAAATTCTACTTGTTTATCGCTTAGCTTATTCAGGATGTCATCCGAATAATCTGTTTCTAGTTTGTGGAGTAAACCCTCGATTTCGGCATGTAATTGATTTTGGCGCTCAAAAGCTTCCATGGCAACATGCAAAATGCTTTTGTCAGAATGGTACGACAATAAGTCCTGGTTTAAATAACCAATCTTAAGGTCCTTCGCCATGGAAATCGTTCCTGACGTGGGCGTATATTGACCGACAATAAGGCGAAGTAAAGTCGATTTACCTGTACCATTGGCACCGATCAAGCCAACTTTATCTCCTGGTTTGATATGCCAGTTTGCTTCGTCATATAAAGCGCGAGATCCTATTTCAAATGTTAAATTATTTATTGATATCATTTCAACTGCAAAAGTACAAAAGTAATGAATATTTCTTCTTCTTTGAGTAACTTTGCGATTATGTATAAATTAGTCAAACCTATATTCTTTACAATGAATCCGGAGACGGCTCACCATAAAGTGACCGGTGGATTGAATGTTTTCTCAAAAATTTGGGGCGCCAAACAATTATTGAATGCTTTTTTTACCGTGGAAGATCCACGTTTGGAACGCGAAGTCTTTGGATTGAAGTTTAAAAATCCTGTGGGCCTTGCTGCTGGCTTTGATAAAAATGCGGAATATATTGCGGATATGACTAATTTGGGATTTGGTTTTATCGAAATTGGAACGGTGACTCCCAAGCCACAGCCGGGCAACGATAAACCCAGAATGTTCCGACTTGTTCCCGATGAAGCTTTGATCAATAGAATGGGATTTAATAATCAGGGGGCAGATGTTGCTGCTACAAGGTTGAAAAACCTAAAAGATCGAAAAGGATTGTTAATAGGGGGGAATATCGGTAAGAATAAGGTGACACCCAATGAAGAAGCTGTCAATGATTACATTTATTGCTTCAATGCATTGTTTGACTACGTGGATTATTTTGTTGTCAATGTGAGTTCTCCGAATACACCGGGCTTACGAGATTTACAGGAAAAGGAGCCATTAAAACATATATTGAATACTTTACAAAGCCTCAATATCGCAAAATCGGATCCGAAACCCATCTTGCTTAAAATAGCACCCGATTTGACGGATAGTCAATTGGATGATATCGTCGAGATCGTTTTGGAAACTCAAATCGCAGGTGTTATCGCAACGAACACGACAATTTCAAGAGAAGGCTTACAGAGCCAACAGGAACTGATCAATGAAGCGGGTGGGGTAAGTGGACGCCCTTTGACAAAGCGTTCAACGGAAGTTATTCGCTACTTAAGTGAAAAGTCCAACAAGGCATTTCCGATCATCGGTGTAGGGGGTATTCATTCGGCGAAAGATGCCATTGAAAAGTTAGATGCTGGAGCCAGTCTCATTCAAGTTTATACCGGCTTTATCTACGAAGGCCCAGGCTTGATTGCAAAGATTTGTAAAGGTATTCTTCAAACCGGAAGGTAAGGATTTGTATGGCCGTTGATTTTGATCTGAAAGATTTCTTGGATAAGAAAGTTGATGAATATAATCAACCTGGTTTTATTCCAAATGATCCCATATCGATTCCCCATCAATTTTCCCGGAAGCAGGATATTGAGATCATGGGATTTTTGGCTTCCATCATGGCTTGGGGGCAAAGAAAGACGATTATCAATAAATGCAACGAGCTGGTGGCTCGTATGGATGGTTCACCCTACGATTATATCATAAATCACCAAGAGCAGGATTTAAAGTCCTTGCTGGGATTTAAGCACCGTACGTTCAATGATACCGATATTCTTTATTTTGTTTCTTTTTTTAAGCATCACTATGCGCATTTCGAATCTTTGGAAGATGCTTTTCTTGTAGGGCAGGAGAACAGGGAAGAGGTCGACTTAGAAATGGCACTGAATGCCTTTAAAACCTATTTCTTTTCCCTACCTGATTATCCTGTTCGTACGCGGAAACACATTAGCAGTCCAGCACAGAAGTCAACCGTCAAGCGGATCAATATGTTTTTACGCTGGATGGTCAGAAAAGATACAAAGGGAGTAGACTTTGGGATTTGGCATCGCCTGTCCCCAAAAGATCTTATCTGTCCGTGCGATGTTCATGTCGAGCGTGTTGCCCGTAAATTTGGTTTAATTACGCTGGATAAAGTGAATTGGAAAACAGCGCAGGAATTAACAGCCAATTTACGCTTACTGGATCCGCTGGATCCGGTCAAATATGATTTTGCGTTGTTTGGTTTGGGCGTAGAAGGCGAAATGTAAAATTAATGGGAAATAAAAAAAGCGTCCCTGCCAGTTATAGCTGGCAAGGACGCTTTTTTTATGCCGCAACCTATCCTAAGATGATGATGAGGTAGCTAGCTTATGCGAGCCTGTCGATCTTGATCAGGAGGTCAACCAAACGATTGGAATAACCAAATTCATTGTCATACCAGCCCACAACTTTGACCAGACCGCCCACCACCGAGGTTAACTGAGCATCAAATACACATGAATAGGGGTTATTGATGATATCTACCGAAACGATGGGGTCTTCTGTATAAAATAATACGTTTTTTAATTCGTTTTCTGCTGCAGCTTTGAACGCTTTATTGATTTCCTCTACCGTGGTTTCTTTCTCCAGTGTACAGGTAAAGTCCGTCAATGAACCATTAAGAACGGGCACGCGTATACCTGCGCCACCTAATTTATGTTGCAAATGTGGAAAGACATTGGTGATGGCCTTAGCGGCACCAGTAGTTGTTGGAATGATCGCCGACGATGCTGCCCGCGCTCTCCTTAAATCTTTATGTGGTGCGTCGTGAAGATTCTGGTCTCCTGTCATGGAATGAACCGTGGTAATATAGCCATCTCTGATGCCCCAATTTTCATCCAATATTTTAACGAGGGGAGCAACATTGTTTGTTGTACAGGAGGCATTGGATAAAATCGAAGCAGATAGATCAATGACACTATCATTAATGCCCAATACCACTGTTGGAATCTCTTTGTCTTGTGCCGGGGCGGAGATAATCACTTTTTTTGCACCGGCTTCCAGGTGCAGAGCCGCTTTGTCACGACTGGTGAAATACCCTGTAGATTCGATGACAACATCAACTTGAAGCTCCTGCCAGGGCAATGCCGAAGGATCTTTTTCATTGGTAACCAAGATGGAAAGACCATTGACAATAATATGTTTTTCATCGTGTGTCACGGTACCAGGAAAGGGACCATGTACAGAATCATATTTAAATAGATGGGCCAACGTCTTTGTATCTGTTAGATCATTGATGGCAATGACCTGCAGTTCATCGAAAGCCCCCCTTAAAAAGATATTACGTAGTGTATTCCGACCGATACGTCCGAATCCATTGATTGCTATGTTTAGCATTTCAGATTATTTATGAAATTGGCTTATTGCTTCGTTAATATTTTTTTCACCTTCCCAATGTGCTTTTAGTTTTCCATCCGCACCATAGACATAATTTGCCGGAAATTGTGAAGGTACATGGATTGTTTGAATAAATGTTTGGTCTTTATCAATCAATACCTCTACGTTGGATGCTTTGGATAGTTTAGGTGCAAAGGTGTCAAAAAATCCTAATACCAAGGCCGGATCATTCATGGAAATATAATAGATATTAACATCTTTTATACGATCAATATTCTTTTCAAGCTCCGTAGCTTCATGTTGACAATGACTACATCCTGGATCAAATAGGATAAAAACAGTATTCTTGTCTTTGGCAACGTTTTCCTGCGTAACACGGATGCCCGAACGAAGCTGATAAAATGTAAAATTAGGGAGAATGCCTGCAGGGTCAGAAGATTGCTTTGGTGCAGCTTGACTATGGTCGTGGCCTGCATGATCCCCAGCTGCATGATCATGACTGTCAGCACTGGCTTCCTGCGTAGTATTTGCAGTTTGATCTGTTTTCGGTTTGTTGTTATTGCATGAGGAAAGAATGCCGGCGGCCAATAACGCTGTCACTCCTAAGATTATCTTTTTATTCATAGAATATGTTTGCTTTTAAATCAGTTTTCGTGATTTTATTCGTTTTAATATTTATGTTTAATAAATCGTCAAATATTGCGTAGAAAGCATTGAACAATCCATTGTAATAATGATTCAAAACTATAAAAAAAAAGGGATTCTCACTCGTCGAATCTCATTTATGACAGTCTACTGGATATTGATACATTGGCGACCAAATCAATTTAAGCTATTGAAGTGCCCTTATCCCATGATATCGGGGCTGTCATGCGTGGACTTTGTATCTGTCAATGAGGTAGATTGAATGATTTCAGGCGCACTTCTTCCAAATTCAATGCTGTACACTTTCAGTAATACACCCACACAAGATAGGATTAGCGGGCCGAAGATCAATCCCAGCATACCAAATAGGTTTAATCCAAGCAATACCCCAAATACGGTGATCAGGGGATGAACGTCGCCTAACTTTTTTAATATGGTAAAACGAAGTACATTATCAATACTACCAATAATAATGATGCCGTATAAGGCAAGACCTATTGCATTTCCGGACTGTCCATTCGCAAGTAGAAAAAGCGCTGCCGGTAGATACACTACCATCGTCCCCAAAATAGGTATTATGGTGGAAACTGCGGTAAGAATCCCCAGAAAGATCGGGCTCTCCAAGCCAAAGAACCAATAACCAAGACCCGCTACAACACCTTGGCACATAGCCAAAATCGGGATACCGATCGCATTGGATTTTACCATCATATCAAACTCTTTCCACAATTCGACTTTACTCGTTTGCGTGAAAGGGATCGCTTGATAGATAGTTTGCTCTAGTTTTTTGCTGCTAACCAACATAAAATACAAAACAAATAGCGCTACCAGTATATTGACACCAACTTCTGCAACGGAATTCAGAATGTTGGGTATAAATTTAGCTGCTTTTTGAAGCGTTCCCATTAACGCGGTATCGGAAAGATCGATATTGCTTAAATAGGGGCTATCTTTAAAGTATGTTTTGATCGAGTCAAACTTGTGCATCAGATCGTCTTTGTTGCTAATGACTTCTGTTACCTGAGGTACCATGTAGTTGATTAACAGATACAGCGGTCCTACCAAGAATATGATGGTCAATAATATCAATAAAATACTGGCGAAAGATTTATTCCATTTTTTTTCTTCAGTCAGCTTAAAGTTGATTTTTCTAAAAAGAATATATAAGGTAACTGCACCCAGAAAACCGGGTAGATAGTAGAATAAGCTTGTAAAGATCAATATGCATATCGCCAGAATGATGACGATTAGCATGATTTGATTGATGGAATTATTGTTGATTTGTTTGTACTTCATATAGCTGACAAATATACTGTCTATCGATTGTTATTTATCGTATGACAATATTTTTTTGGAAAAAGTTTTATCTTGTTAAAATAAACTTCCTTTTTTATAATTTCAATGATTTTTTGTATTTCTTTTTTTCTGCCCTAAAGCCAATTGTGAAGGTCTGGTTCCCAGTGATTAGCAATCATGTTGTTTTGCTATATTTTGATAGCTTTATTCGCTATGCTGTACTTAGACTTTCTTTAACCTAGGCGCTGATCGTGCGTAGTAAACATAGTCTGTTTACGTTTTTGCATGGAGGGCGAACATCATTCACGTTTGTATGTAAGATGGAAATCTGCTTAATTTTAGTTTTGATTCTGTGGCATTAAAACCTCTCTTAAGATCGTTAGTATATCGTATTGTTTGACAAAAAGCATGGATTGTACGGTCCTTATTTGACTGGTTTCTTTAGCTGAAAAGGCCTTGCTGCTTACTGTTTTGGTCGCCTTATGAAAAAAAGGATGAGACCCTTTTCCTTTTTTGTTGTTTGAAAATAAGCCCATAATCTTTTGTTTTTGTTGGTTATAGCGATCAAGCTTGTTCAGCGGAACCGCTATAACTAATATACAAAATAAAACGAAATTAATTGATAAAAATTTGACTGCCACGTTCTTCATCTTTTTCTATTGAAAGTGACACTGGAATACGTTCTTTGAGCTCTTCAACATGTGAAATAATGCCGACGATCCGGTTTTCTTTATGTAAATCTAATAGGGTTTCGAAAACAATGTTAACAGAAGTGATATCTTGTGTTCCAAAGCCTTCATCGATAAAAAAGAAGTTTTTGGCCGCACGCGAATTGGACTGTACACTTTCTGCTAATGCCAAAGCAAGGCTTAGGGATACTTGAAATGCCTGTCCACCGGATAGTGTTTTTACACTGCGACTTTTTCCCTCATTCAAATAATCTATAATCTCAAATTCATTGTTGTCATTCAGCTGTAGGCTAAGTTGATTTCGGGTCATGCGATGGAATCTAATATTAGCATGATCACACAGCTGCCGTAGATAAATCGAAGAAACATATTGTACAAAACCCGCACCTTTGAATAGATTAAAAAGTTGTTTCAAATTATCATGGCGTAAATTTAGTTTTAGCTGTTGTTGCAGGAGATTTTCCTTTTTAGCATACGCGATTCTTAGCTGATCGCGCTCCTGCTGAAGTCGGGCAACACTTTCTGTGCTTGCTTTCAATTGTTGGGCGCTCTCATCCAGGATTTTTTCCTGCGCGACAAATTGGTTTTCGTCATATACCTGGTCGACGAGTTTCTTTTCCAACTGACTGATCTGTGCCTTCACCGTTTCAAATTGGATCTGAAATTGCTCCAGCGCTTGTCGGATCTGTATGACAGACAAATTCTCCGCGAGGATTTGCCGAATCTCTTCCAACGTTTCAAAGGGTGAGGCCACAAGTAGCTGTTGGAGCGTGACATCGATTTCTTGACTTTCACGATGGATATGTCCGAGCTGTTCAACAATGGTCTGTACCAAGCTGTTTTGGGCTGCAAATTGACTGTTTAACTCATTTAATCGTTCGCTTAAAGCAATGTAGTCGCGCTCAATCTCAAGATTTGATCTTTTCAGTGCAGTATATTCCTGCTCGACTGCTTCGGACTCCCGCATTTTATAGTCAGACCAGCGCAGCGCTTTTAGGTTCCCCATATTTTGATTAATCTGGGCCTGTTTGCTTGCTTCATCACGTTCAAACTGATGCAGTGCTTTATTGTATTTCTCCAGCTTTTCCTCGACGGAGGTGAGTGCAGCCTGATGTTCGCCAAGTTGTTGCTCCACCGTCGCTAGCTGTGTTTCGATCCGGGCGAGCTCCTGCTTATTTGATGTGTAGCTGGATTCATCGGTAGGACTATAACCGGCCCATGTAAATTGTTGGGCATGCGCAATTTTGTTACGGGCATTCAGCTGTATTTTCGTATGTAAATCTCGTTGCTGATCCTTTAATGACTGCAAACGTAGCTGGAGTTTCTCGACCTGAAATTGCTGATCCTGTTGGTGCTTAAGGTTCTCATTTGTCTCAGCAATCAATTTTTCATTAGCGGCAACGTGGTGAGAAATATCCTGTCCTTGATTGATGGCGGGATGTTCCAAAGCTCCACATAGTGGGCATGGGGAGCCTGCTTTAAGGTTTTCTGCATATTGAGTTAACCTTTGCTGCAGGAGAAGATGAGATTTTTCATCTTGGAGGGTCTGCAGTTTTTGCTCGAGAGCACTGACTACAAGAGGGTGATTGGATCGGAATTCTTCGAGGTCAGGATGGAAGGCATGGAGTTCCTGCTTCAGCATGGCTATGCTTTTTTCTAAATCAATGGTCTGCTTGTTCAGGTCATCTTCCTGTTGTTGGATGCCCTGCTGTTTGGTATACCACTGACCCAGCTCCATGAGTTCATGGGCTGAGGGTTTTGATTGCTTTAGGCTAGCAATCTGAATTTCTGTCTCCTGGATTCTGGCTTTACAATATCGTTGTTGATCTTTCGTTTCCTGCACAAAATTGCGTCCCTTCTGCGCCCGATCCTGTAAACTCTTGATTTCATTTGAAAACGTAATCAATTGGCTTATCAATTCGAGGTCCAATTCCTGAATACGACGCTGTGGTAGCAGCTCATATTGTGATTTCAGCAGATTTAGACTTGAGGAATGCTCCTGCATCAGCTGTTGAATTTCGGCCTGTCTCTGCTTTTCGGTTTCTACTCTTTTCTGTGCAATTAGGCCTTCCTCTACTAATTTTTCCTTGGTTTTAAGGATATGTAGAAAGTTCGTTTGCGCTTCCTCAAAGCGATTTAACTTTAACCGTAAAGTTTCTTTTTCACCTTTTTGTTCTAGCAATTGCTGAAAGAGCGCTTTCACTGTTCGGAGCTCTAAGAAATCCTCTTTGAGTTTTTTGAGGCTTAAGAACTTTTCATGATGTGCCTTGTACGAGGACTCAATGACGACAAAGGATTCGACTGCCAGTTGGAGATTTGTTTCGGTCGTTTCTATCTGTTCGGTTGTGACCTCATCAAATCCTATTAATTGACCGTTGAGGTGATCCAGTTCGGACTGATTTTTTTTATAGAGGTTGGAAACTTTATCCTGCAGGTCGAATCGATGCAGCTGAAAAATTTCTTTCATCATATCCGTGCGTTCCTTGGCTCCGAGTTCTATAAACTCTTTGAACTGTCCTTGGGGAATGATGATTGTCCGCTTGAAGTTCTCATAGCTTAATCCGATGATATGCTGTGTATTGCTACTTTCTAATGGAACCCATTCTTCATTTATTTTTTCGTAGAGTACAACGGTGGGGGATTTTACATCATCGAAATTTTTGGAATTGCGTTTAAATTCGCGGGTAATTCTAAATGTACGGTCTTCAAAGTTGACGAAATCAAGCTCGATATAAGATCGGTTAGACTTTAGATTCATCATGTTATAAGCGCGCTTATCCCGTGCATTCAGGCGTTCTGTTTCTCCAAATAAGGCGTAGGTAATTGCTTCCAATATCGATGATTTGCCGGAACCCACAGCACCGAAGATACCAAAAAGACCTGCTTGAGAAAGCGCAGTAAAGTCGATCGTCTGACGTTCTTGATAAGAATATATCCCCTCTAGAGTTAACTTTAATGGAATCATGGATTAAGAGTTTAGGATTTCGCGAAAAAGATTAAGGATATCATCATTGGGTGCCTGATTACCATTCTTGGATTTAAAATAATCGTTGAATAAGGTCGGCATGTCTTGTGTGAGATTGATTTCTTTGTTGTCCAAAATCGCTTGCTCATCTTGCTTAACGAGTGGAATGAGATAGATTATTCCCGAATGGCTTTGATAGATTCGCTTGCGGTCCTCGGCTTTTAAAAAGGTCTCTGATTTCAACGTGAGCTCCACCAAAGCATTGGGGTTTTCAGACAACCAGGATATACACTGCTCAATATCGTCGAATGATTTTCGGACCAGCGGTTTGCCCTGAGTCAATGGAATGCGCTCGACACCTGCTTGTTCGCCGGCCGAAACATTCACCAGCGCAACGTATTTAGATTGCCCAGCCTCCGAAAAACTATAACATAGGGGCGAAGATGCATAAATCACCGGTTTCTCAGCCGAACCAATATTTTTATAACCATGGAGATGCCCTAATGCCGTGTATTGGACCTGCGGCGGGATGGCCTCTGAATAGATTAAGTCTGCATTACCAATTTTGACCGGTTTTTCGCCATCTGGCTCCTCTAAAAGTGGACTGCCCAATTTATTCATGTAAAGATGTGCCGTCAATATATTGACGCCTTTATCATCACAATAGGTATTGGCTATTTTTTGCCAATTTGCCGCTAAGACTTCATTCAATTTACTTTCTTTCTCTTCACCTAAATACTGTTTTAAGCGTATTTCATTGGCATAGGCTGTGTGAAGAATACGAATCGGGTAGTCAAATTGCGGCAAGCTTAATTCGATGAAACCTGTATCTGACTGTAACACAGTGAAACCATCTGTTGCGAAAGGCGTGACCACAGCATGGGGATGCCCGATTAAGATGATCCCCGACGCTCTTGCTAAAGGATCGGGCGCGTCAATCAAATGAGGTGAATCGTGATTGCCTGCGATTGCTATTACAGGGCGCATGCCATTTTTTGTAAGACGCTTGATGGTTCGGTAAAATAATTCAATGGCTTCCACACCGGGATTGAAGGCATCAAACAGATCTCCTGCGATGATCACCAGGTCCACGTTTTCCCGATCTGCGATATGAACGATTTCATCCATGACCAGTATTTGTTCATCTATCCGGGAGAAACTGTCCAATCTTTTTCCTAAATGCCAGTCGGCGGTATGCAATATTTTCATGTGAGAGCTTGGATATTTTGCGTCAATGTTACAAACTAAGATAAATTTGGCCTGAAATGCAATTATAATTGGATGGAATCTTGTAAATGATCAGTTTGTGCTAATCAGGAATGAAGCCTTTCTTTTGTTTGAATGGCCATGTTCCGGAAATCGAAATGTTAAAACATGTTAAATGCATGCCTTAAAAGTCATTTAATTGTATTTTTAGTGCTCCAAAATTAAGCTAGATAGTCATAGATAAGAAATATGCGAGAAATTTACCTGTATATCTGTTTTTTCTTTATGCTGTTAATGCGCGTAAACGCGCAGGAAATACACGCTATAAAAGGGGAGACTGCTTATCCTTTTTTATTGAAAGATGCTGCGCCGGATTCATTGGAATCTGAAAAGCAGCCTGTGTTTGTGTTTTTGCATGGAAGAAGTTTGTCCGGGACAAATTTAGACCGTGTAAAGCGTTACGGTGTATTGTATGCCATCAACAAAGGGCAGGATGTACCTGGGATAATTGTTGCACCACAGTCCCGGGGAGGATGGGATCCAGACAAAGTAATCGAAATTGTTGACTATGTTATTGAACATTACAATGCCGACCCCGACCGTATTTACGTTTGCGGCATGAGTATGGGAGGCTATGGCACCATGGATGTGGCTGGTAAATATCCCGAAAGGGTGGCTGCTGCCGTTGCAATATGTGGTGGTGGATCGAGTCAATATGCGTCTAACTTGACGCAGGTGCCGATATGGCTTCATCATGGTACTGCTGATCGTGCTGTGCCAATTTCGGAATCCCGTAAAATTATGAATGCGATAAAAAGAGAGGATCCGGAAGCAAATGTGAGCTTAAATGTAATAAAAGGGGGCACACATGGAAGCGTGGAGCGCTTGTTCCATGATGATGCAATTTACAATTGGATGTTGAAATTTAAGAAAAAGCATAAATCTTAGCCTAACGTGAATGCGGAGGTGGGCTGTCGAACAGCGATTTATAACATAAAAAAGCCTGATGAAGTATTTCCATCAGGCTTTTTGTTATTAGCCTTCATGATCAAATGCAGACTGTCTTTTTTGAAATTGAGCCATTAATATATTAGGTTGATGGATCAAGCGTGTTTTTGTGAGGTATTCGGAGTTGTCGGCATAAATAAACAACAACGTTCCATCTTTGATTGTGTTAATGATAGGGCCTGCAAATTCCCTTGGAACTGCGGGGCAGCCGTAGCTTTTGCCAAGTCTGCCTAAGCTTGCTATTGTTCCTGTGCTACAGTAGTCGGCACCATGCATCACAACATATCGTGCTTTTGCATTGTCATTTATACCTTCTTCAAGACCATTTAACACTAAAGAGTATCCGTTCTCGCCGTTGTAGGTGTTTTCTGTTGTAAAGAACCCTAACGAACTTTTAAGTGACTCCTGTTGATTTGAAAAATTGACGGCATAGTTTTCACCGCTATTTTTTCCATGTGAGACCAGCGTGTTGAAAAGTACTTTTTTATGCGCAAGATCGAGTACCACAAGCCTCTTTTCCGTTGATGCCAATGAAAAATCGATGACGGTCATGATGTCCTTGTTGTGGATCGGAAGTTCTTTTCTGCCTTCCATTGCTTGACGAAACGCTTCGTATTTTAATACTTTGCCTAGATTCATTTCATCATACAACGAGTCAACTTCGGTATGTTGACGTTCGACATTGATACGATGAGTGCTGGTGGTTTGTTGATCTGTTGTTTTTAATTCTTCTTGTGAGGACAATGCTGTGTTGAGTGCCATCAAAAGAAACATAAACGTATTTCCCATTCTTCTCCCTTTTCTGTGTAGATGTTTACAAAATTAATGATTAAAGTTAATACATATTTGATTTACAGAATGTTAAATATTGTTAATCAATAACCACGACCAATGAAGCAAGGTCTTTTGACCGTTTATAGACAAATTGAGCGTGAGATGACGCATTTCTGACGCACATATGGGACTTGGGTATTGTGCCTAAACTCTCACTATATTCAATAATGCTGCCATTGGGATTGTTAACAGGAACCCCATGTATATAGGCACCGGCGGTAAATCGGGTAGCATAGGGGGCGAATCCGGCATAAGTTTTGGTACCATCTTCATAATAAAACATCTTGGATTTGTGTTCCTGAACCACAAAGAGGCCTGTTGGTGTTTCTTGGGCATGGGGAGGTTTGTGTCGGCCACTCGTCACGGGATTCATGCTTCGGACAAGCCATTCGTTTCCGATCTTCTCCAAGGTGCAGATATTTTGGTTCTTTACATCCACGACATTGACGATGTTGAACTGTACGGTATCGCTGATGATGCGAAGATATCTTTTGGGGACTGTATATTTTCCTTCGAATGAAATACCCTCAATCGGAATCCGTGCGATGCTGTCGGGGCCTTGTACGCGGACGAGCCAGCCATCCCGACCGTAACGAACGGCCTTGGCGCTGTTAAGATCGTAGAGCGGTGCCGCTTGATAGCGTTCGACGTTGAAACTGTCAGACACGCGTTTATAAGAGTCCCGCTTATAATCCTGGATTGTTGGAGCTTCGCCCTTTTCATTTTGATAATTTTGTAGAACACCGTAGAGCGATGGTGTCTGTTGAAAATTTTCGATAAAGGCCAGGCGTTCCTTGATCTTTTCCCATTGAAAACCCCGTGTAGTATCTTTGTAGGGATAGCTGTCTTCTAGTGTGTATTTGTTGTAAAGCAGCTCTTTTTTCAAGATAATATCTTCTGCGGTAAATACTTTTTTCTTCTCAACCTGCTCTTTAGGAGGGGTAGATTTCCGCTGCTCAGTTTGCTGATTGGTTTTTGCTGTGTTTTTCTTGTCTTGCTGGCATCCCGGCAATAGAAACAATATGCTTAGTATTAACCAGGTTAATCTTCGATTCATATATGGATGTATAGATTATCGTTTTATTCCTTAAACTTAGATAATTAGTTTATTATTTGCAATTTTATTGCAGTTGAAAGAAATAGATTTACTGTTAAAACTTTAGCTATTCGTTCTGTGCACTGTAAGAGCTATTCAAAGGCCAGCTACTGCAGCAGTAGTTTACTTAGGTTAAATGTAGTGCTGAAGGCCTGTGTTGACGTTTGTCGGATATATTTCTTTGCTGATGATAAAAAGTTAGTTTTGTGGTCTGAAATAATTTAGGGTGAAATAAGTGATATGGACAAAATTGTTATTTGCTCGGCGGTGATGCTTGCTCCGGAAGGAGATTTGCTGATGGTTCGTAAAAAAGGTTCTAGCTATTTTCAGCTGCCCGGCGGAAAGGTAGCTCCAGAAGAAAGCCGTGAGGAGACCTTAATTCGTGAACTCAAGGAGGAGCTTCAATATGACGTAAGCGAAATGGAAATGCGGTTTATCGGAAGCCACAGTACGCAGGCTGTAAATGAGGCTAATACGGTAGTCGTCGGCTATATCTATTTCATTAAACTGGTCGAGCGTCATGCATTTGAGGCTTACGAAGAATTGGAAGAAGTGCTTTGGATCAGTAGAGCTGATTGGCAGAGGTACCAATGGGCTCACTTGGCATCCGAGTTTGTTCTTCCAAAATGGCTTTTGGGTGATTTTGATTACTAGATCGTACAAAGTAAACAAATTAAACCTTTGTTTGTTAGAGTTTTATATAAACTAAAAATAAACGAAGATTATGGAAAATCAGCTTTTAAAAGGGGCGAAGGACTTTTTTGACGAAGAAACGGTCGCTCAGATAGGGCAAGTTTTAAACCAGGATAAAGAGGGGGTGAAGCAGGGTTTGAATGCAACAATTCCCGCCTTGTTTTTAGGTTTAAGCCAGCATTCCGATTCCGGTGGAATTTCGGCGATACTTGAAAAGGCCAAGCAGCATTTTGCCGATTTTGATCTCAAAGGACTTCTCGGCGGTGTGACCAATGCGGATGAGTCTGCAGGGGATCGAGCGGTGGAAGGTGAGAATTCGTCGGGGCTATTGGGATCAATATTTGGTGGTGGTCTGGATACTGTTTTGAGTACCGTTGCCGGTTATTTGGGCTATGATGGTAATTCCATTGGGAAATTAATGAATTTTTCTCTGCCGGCGATATTCTCCAGTTTAACAAATAAGGGACAAAATTGGGATTTTGAACGTATTGGTCATGTTTTGCAGGAAAATAAAACAGCTTTTGCTGCTGCTGTTCCAGCGGGGCTAGGCTTAGGTGCCTTTGGAAAGCTTTTTGATGGGGCCCATTTTTCTCCACCTGTGGAGTCGGTGACTGAACCTGCAGTTCCTGCTGATGTTGTCAAGGAGGTCGATAGGCATAAGTCAAGCTCCATTAATCCGGCAAATGAGTTGGAAGCACATAAAGAGCCTTTGTCATTGCCGAGGGTAGGCGAGTCACGGGCGGCAATAGCTGGAAGCGGTTCTGGTGGCGGTTGGTGGAAGATCGTAATTGCTTTGATCGTATTGGCGCTACTCTGGTTTTTATTCGGAAAAGGCTGCAGTGGCAGTAAGCAAGGCGGTGCTACCGACACCAGTGTAAACAGTACAGTGGTGGATTCAGGTACCATGAAAACAGGTTCCAGTGTGGTGGAGCGCGAGCAGACGGAGGTCATCTTACCAAATGGTGTCAAACTCGCTGCTTTTAAAGGTGGTATAGAGGATCAGTTGGTTCAATTTTTAAAAACCGATTATAAATCGATGGGTGAAGATTCCCTGAAAAATACCTGGTTTGATTTCGATAACCTTAATTTCAAAACAGGTACTGCTGAGGTATTGCCTGAAAGTCAGGTGCAATTAAGTAATCTTGCCGCGATATTAAAGGCTTTTCCAGCAGCCAATATTAAAATCGGTGGCTATACAGACAAAACGGGCAATGAGGATTTTAATAAAAAGTTGTCGCTTGAGCGCGCAACAGCTGTAAAGGATTACCTGGGTAAAGAGCAGCTTTCCAAACAGGTGATCGGTGCAGAGGGTTACGGCTCACAGTTTGCCAAGTATATGGCAGATGTGCCAGAATCCGATCGTATTATGGATCGGCATGTTTCCGTAAGTGTTCGATAATTGCTTTGTGCTGCGCAAGTTAGATTGCATAAAAGGAAAGAGCAGATTCCACTGGTATCTGCTCTTTCCTTTTATGTTTAATGTAATGTTGTTTAGAAACTGTAGACACAGGCCAATAGAAATTGTCCTGCAGATTTGGTTGGGCTTAGATCATTCTTGATGAATCGTTCGGTATTTCCTTTGTCAATTCTGATTTCGGGAATAAATTTGAATCCATGGTAATTGTATTCTGCTGTTAAGGTGGTTGCGAGGATATTGGAACTTGGGATTCCATTTTCTTCCTCTTTATGTGTTTGGAAAAACTCTTCGCGTAATCCCAGGCCAAAATGTTCTGAAAAATGAATTCTTGGGTAAAGAGCTACTCCAGAGTAACCCCCACCATCCCTCTTTTTATAATTTGTAGCATTTAAACCAAGAAAAAATTTGGAGGTGAAATCATAGTTAGCGACGAGGTCGACCAGGGTTCCGGAACTGTAATTGTTTTTACCGCCAGCAGATGATCCTGTCAGGAAATTGAGATAAAAGCTGCTTTTATCGTTGGGTGTGTAGGCCAGTTGAGAGCCTACATGGGAAACTCCGTTCATATCTTGATAGACATTCCAGTCGTTAAATAGTCCGACCATTAAGGCTACTTTGTCTGAGAAACTATAGGTAGCTTTTAAACCTGCGTCTTGAAATGGACCGGCGCCAAATAGATAGGAAGTTGAATAATGAAAGTTGTAGGTCGGTGATATCACTTCAAAGCCTACAAATGTTCCCATGAAACCTGCAGTAAGATTGAGCTTCTCGGTTAGATCATAGCCTACATATAGATTTTGGATGTGGAAACTATTTTTGTCATCGCCAGCCTGGCCATCACCATTCATAATGGATCGATACTGTCCTCTGGGACCAAAAGATAATTCTCCGACAAATGATGCTTTTTTAAACTTCTTTTTTACAGCCAAATCTACCATGCCAATAGAGACAGAATTGTTGTCTTCAGTAAAATAGGTATTGATGTTGGGTTTGTTTTGAAAATCATATTTCCAATAGGTGTCCACTGATCCGGATATTTCTATTCCTTTCTCTTTTGTCTCTTCTTGACACGTGGCTGTTTTTATTAGAAATACTGACAAAATGATGGTTGTTAGAAGTTTTTTCATGTTTTTTTTGGTTTAAGTTTGATTTGTTTGACTTTTTTAGGTGTAATTATCTTTGTTTTGCTTGTTTTATTTGGTTTTTGGTTTAAAAATTAAATGATTATTGTGGTTTTTGTATTTGTTTTTGTGAAATTATGTAAAAAAAATCATAAAAAATAAAATAACATGGTATTTTTTTAATAAAAAGACTTTATATTTGAAAAAATTATAAGCGAAAGTAGGTTTTTGTTTTGTTCTTGTATTTTTTTAACAATTTTATTAATGTATTGAAAACACTAATCAGTTTAAACAAATGAAAAAAATTATTCCACTCATTGTTCTAGTTCTTTTGGGAGTATTAGGACTTGTATTTCCTTCGATTGACTTGTCTGACTTAAACAAGGCAGAATTTGATACGGGAGATACGGCCTGGTTGTTGACTTCTTCTGCATTGGTGTTGATTATGACACCTGGACTTGCCTTTTTTTATGGCGGGATGGTTAGCAAGAAGAATGTAATCTCAACGATGATGCAAAGCTTTATATGTATGTGTTTAATGACAATCCTTTGGGTCATTGTTGGCTTTAGTTTGGCTTTCGGCGATGATATCGGCGGTATTGTGGGGGATCCGCGTACATTTTTTATGATGAAAGGTACATTAGGGAATGTTGCTTGGGGAGCGCTTCCCACTATACCTTTGGTTTTGTTTGCGATGTTTCAATTGAAGTTTGCGATTATCACACCAGCATTGATTACTGGCGCTTTTGCGGAACGTATTCGTTTTAATTCATTTATGCTATTCATTATCCTGTTCAGTATTTTTATTTATATGCCATTAGCACATGCTACATGGCACCCAGAAGGTATATTGGCAAAATTTGGTGTTCTTGATTTTGCCGGTGGTACAGTTGTGCACATGTCGGCTGGTTGGGCAGCATTGGCAGCTGCGATTTATCTAAAAGGACGTAAGACACAAAGTCATAATCCCGCACGTATAAGCTACGTGATATTGGGTACAGCACTCCTGTGGTTTGGCTGGTTTGGATTTAATGCAGGTTCTGCTGGTGGAGCAAATTCTTTGGCAGCGTATGCTTTTGCGACCACAACTACAGCATCAGCCATGGCGGCCATGGCATGGATATTTGTTGATATCATACGTGGAAAAAAGCCTTCAGCAATGGGAGCATGTATCGGCGCGGTTGTTGGTTTGGTTGCGATTACTCCGGCAGCTGGTTTTGTCAGTATTCCACATGCGATGATCATTGGTTTGGTTGGCGCTTTGGTTAGTAACCTGGTTGTATATCTGAGAAGCAAAACAAGTATCGACGATACCTTGGATGTATTCCCTTGTCATGGAGTAGGAGGTATGGTTGGTATGGTGCTTACGGGAGTGTTTGCCCATCATAACATTAATCCCCTTGTTGTGGACAATGGTCTATTTTTTGGCGAGACGAAATTGTTTTTTGTCCATATGGTCGCACTATTTGCGGTGTCATTTTTTGCCTTCGTGGGTTCATTGGTGCTATTGAAGATCACTGATCTTATTGCTCCATTACGTGTCGAAGAAACAGATGAAGAGCTTGGCTTGGATGTTTCTCAACATGCAGAAGCATTGTAAACCAATAGTAGCATAACGCTTCATTTATCCCAAATAATCTACTGCTTAGCGGTATATTGTTTGGGATATTTTTTGCATTTTTGTCCTGCCAGGAGAAGAGTGTGTGGTCCTATATACTATTTCCAGCAACGGTGCTTCTAAAAAGATGTTCAATGACTACTGAAATTAAAGATACTTTGCGTTCTGATTTTGAAAAAATGATGCGTTATTGCCTCCAGAAAAATGGTGATTTCGGTTTTAACCTGTTTGGCGAATATGCTGTATCTGTATTAAATTTCTATGTCGGGAGTTCACTTTTGCCGCTTAATGAAAAACGTGAGGCCGCATTTTTCCTTACAAACCTTTACAATGCAGGTATCAGAAATGCGATCACTCCAGATGATATTGAAGAAATAGCCGATGTGCTCTCGCAGGACAAGACTTTAAACTATCAGCTATTGGCCCCAATCTTCAATTAAGTTTGGTCGATACAAGATTAATGCTTGGTCCACACCAAATCGCCTGTTTTATATCCACATTTAAGGGCATAGGTTAAAAATTCATTTCTGATTTTATCAGGAATTTCCCTCTCACGGCCCAAAATCCACATATAGTCGAGATTGTCACCAAAAACGAGTGCATATTTATAATCCGGCGTTATTTTTACAATATTATACCCACTGTAGAAAGGACCAAAGAACGATACTTTAAGGGCTCCTTCGGTTGGACTGTTGACAAATTTAGCTTTTCCGATAGACTGTTTCCAACGGTCTTTGCCTTCGGAGTACCCTTGGTTATTGACACGTATCGTACCATTTTTATTTTTGCTATATTCCGCAGAAACTTGACTTAAGCCTTTTTCCCAATAGAAGTCGAGTCTGGCTATTTCATACCATTTTCCAAGGTATTTATCCAAGTCAAATGGATCCACGACGTCAGGTCGCGAGATAACGGGCTTAAAGGCATTATAGGCCACAGCACTAAGTGCGACGCCAGCTAACAGTAACAGTGATTTTTTCTTATCCATGTTCATCTTTCGAATATATTTATTGTTAAAACAACAATTTTGATACCAATAAGGTTTAGACATACCGAGCTATTTTGCTAATTTTGTTGACTAAAAATTTGTATCGGTGTATTCAAGGGAAGAGATAAAACAATTAAAACAGTTATTCTGGACGAAGTTTGGGCAATTTATGGCTTTACATGCATCGGCAGATGGGGAGAAAGCAAATTGGATTAACTACAAGACAGGTATTAAGCATTTATACTTCAAAATGGATGCGGATAAGAAGGTGGCAACTATTGCGATACAGTGGTCCCAATCTGATGCTGGGCTCAGGGCATTAATGGCAGAACAATTTCTTCAGTTTAAAACGTTGTTGCAGGATCTTCTTGAAGAAGAGTGGATTTGGGACATGGACGGAATGGACGAATATGGAAAACCGATTTGTCGGATCTACACGAGCTTAACAGGTTACAGCGTTTTTAAAGAGGCCGACTGGGCTGAGCTCATTTCTTTTTTTAAGCCTCGAATAATTGCGCTGGATGAGTTTTGGTCCTCAGCGAAGTATACCTTCGATATTTTCAAATAATTAACATTCAGTATAGTAAGATGAGTTATTACAGGTTTGATTCCGCTTTTCAACTCCAGTTTGTGGGAGAGAACGGCGTTTTTACAGGTAAGAACTTCGTCATCATTTAAAACAACAATCTAATGAAAAAAATGATTAAGGGTTTGCTAGCAATGGCAATGTGTTTTCAGCTTTCTTCGGTATTTGCGTGGGGTACAACAGGGCATCGTGTCGTGGCCGAAATTGCGGAACGCCATTTGACAAAAAAAGCCAAAAAGAATATAGGGAAAATTATTGGAAAACAAAAACTGGCTTATTGGGCCAATTGGGGAGATTTTATTAAATCAGATCCCAATCCTGAATTTAAAAAACTGGGAAATTCCCATTTTATCAATTTAAACTCAAATTTACCCTGGGCTGATTTTCAATTGGGTTTGGAAAATTCAGCCGATGAGAACCTTTATAAGACAGCACTCCGTATTGAGAAGTCGTTTGCAGATAAGACTATTCCGATGGATCAACAAAAGCAAAACCTGTATTTCTTGATCCATATTCTGGGCGATGCGCATCAACCCATGCACGTTAGCCGTGCTGAGGATCAAGGAGGCAATAAGATTGAAGTAAGCTGGTTTGGTAAAAAATCAAACATTCACCGTGTATGGGATAGCGATTTGGTTGATAATGAGAAGTATAGTTACACCGAGTTTGCAACTGTTTTAGATGTGAACAATAAAAAAGAGAATGCGCAGTTGGCGGCTGGTGAACTCTCGAATTGGTTGTATGAATCAAATCAATTGGCTGAAAAGATTTACGCTGACGTAGCTAATAACGCCAATTTATCGTACGCTTATGTCTATCAAAACAAGGATATTATGGAGCAATGTATGCTTAAAGGTGGCTTACGCCTTGCCAAAGTGTTAAATCGGATTTTCGGATAATTTAGCAGGGTCATCACTACATAAACAGGGCTATCCAAAAAGGATAGCCCTGTTTATGTAGTGCCAGACGTATTCCTGACAGTACCGTTTAAGTTATTCGATTTTTAAATAAGCCGGCTTCACGATTTGGATATCTTCCTATTTAGGTCAGCCCTGCGTTGCGATCAAATTGATTTTATGCTTTCAGTTAAACAATGTCCGTAGCTTATTTGTTTCCTCTGTATTAAAATCAATTTCAATGACTATCCCGCAATTATTTAAAAAAATTGTTCCCTTTGCCAAACCTTATCGTCAGCTGATTATTTATACCTTGCTATTAACGGTAGTCGGGTCGTTTGCTGCGCAAATAAATGCTTTTATTTTGCGTTATACCGTCGATCAAATTAATGAGCTA
Source organism: Sphingobacterium sp. (assembly GCA_050281725.1). Classification (GTDB taxonomy): domain Bacteria; phylum Bacteroidota; class Bacteroidia; order Sphingobacteriales; family Sphingobacteriaceae; genus Sphingobacterium. The sequence continues at coordinate 185,162 of JBMAAL010000001.1, forward strand.
ATGGTCGCCAAAGAACCCTTATCGAAAGGGATGTATTTGGTAGGCATGATCAGTATTATTTTGTTAATTAAGGAAATTGTCTACGCTTTTGTTCAATTTGGTCAGAAATTTTACGGCGAGAAACTTCGAATTTATATTGCACGTGACTTCTCTCAATCCATTGTAGACCGTATTTTAACCTATAAGTTAGCCTTTTATACCTCAACCGATAATGAAAGTGGAAAATTGGCTACTCGGATAGATGCCGGTATTAGTTCGTTGACACGTTTGGTCCAAAATTTCTTTATTGATATTCTACCTTTGTTTGCCAATGCAATCATTGCATTAATCTGTATGTTCTACGCTAATGTGTATGTAGGCCTGGTGGGTGTGGCCGTAATTCCTTTGTATCTTTATATTAGTCAGACCCAAGCCTCCAAGCTGACTGGCTTTAGGAGGCAGATGCGCAATTACCGGGAGTCGAAAAATAACCGAATCATTAGTTTGATCGATTCAATTTTGGTGATTAAATCTTTCGTTCGAGAGCCAGAAGAAGCGAAGCGTCATGAAAAGATCCAATATGAAATGACTGAGAATCAAATGGAAACTCGAAAAACGAGTTTTTTTTACGACAGTATTAAAAATTTCGTCGAACAGATTGCTGTTGTCATAATCATTGTTTTAACGGCCTACCTTGTTCTCTCTGGTCAAATAACCATTGGTGCAATTATGTTTCATATCATGTTATTTAATAACGTTTCGGCACCGATACGTCAGTTGCACCGTATTTATGATGAGGTGAACGATGCGCTAATCTATTCTGAATCTTTTTTCGAAATCTTGGAATCTGACGAGCATATGGAATCAAAAGGAGATTATAAACCAGCACAGATACAAGGACATTTGGCGTTGCGGAATGTATTTTTTGAATATCCAAATGGGACAGTTGCCTTAAAAGACGTGAATTTTGAGATCAAGCCGAATGAAATCACAGCTTTAGTGGGGCTGAGTGGAGCCGGGAAAAGCACGATTATCAACTTATTGGATAAGTTTTACGAACCCACCAGCGGGCAAATTTTTTTAGATGGGATAGACTTGGCAAAGTATGATACAGCGTTTCTCCGTCGACATATCGGTATGGTATTGCAACGTAATCATATTTTTAAGGGAACTATCTTTGAAAATATTGAATATGGCAAAATGGGAAGTTCCAGGGAAGAGATCATTGAAGCGGCTAAGAAGGCCTATATCCATGAGCAGATTATGGATCTGCCCAAAGGTTATGATTCAGATGCGCAGTCACTTTCAGGGGGCCAGCAGCAGCGGATCGCCATAGCCCGCTTGTTTTTAAAAAATCCACCGATTATTTTTCTCGACGAGCCTACAGCTAATTTGGATGCCATTGCGACCGAACAGATTAAAAATAGTTTGGATGCCATAAAGAAAGACCGTACAGTAATTATCGTTTCCCATAGTATCTCTCAGATCATCGATTCCAATGCTATTGTGGTCATGGAAAAGGGAATGGTGATGGAGAAAGGACAACATGAAGATCTATACGCACATAAAGGAACCTATTATGAAATTTTCTCAGCAATGGCCAACAGCTTAAATTTGAGCAAAATAAGCAGAACATTACAAGCTGATGAAAGGTGAGGCTATCCTTAACTTGTGCGACTATGGAGAATCATACCTATGACCACCATAACAATACCGAGACAGGAATATACACTTGGAAGTGCCGCCTGCAAGATAAGAATTTCGCCTATCAGCGTAAAAATAACTTCCATGGCCTGTGTTGCCTCTACAGCTGCTAAGGCTTTATGGTCGTGATGAACAAAATCAGTAGCTGAGAAAAATAAAAGCGTTGCAATCACTCCCGAACAAATGGCCACTAAAAAGGTTTGGAAAAGCTGACTGTCAGTTGGCAGACCTTTATCAGAATAGCCAAATAGGCTAAGGATAATCCAAAACGGCATACTACAGAGCGTCATGCCGAGTGTACGTTGAAAAGCATCTAACCTATTGTTTGATATTTTCATCATTTTACGGTTGCCTAAAGGATAGGCAATGGCGCCAATCAATACAGGGATGGTCCCCAATAACATACTGTTTAAGGAGGTTGACTGGGCTTCTGAAATTTGCATCAAAAGAATACCTAAAAAAATTAGGATGGAGAAGAGGAGTGAAGCTTTTGATATGCGTTTTCGCTGACCTTTCTTTTCGAGCAGCGGACCAATAAACATGCCGGCAATAATAGTGAATTCGAAGGTACTGGCTACGAGCCAAGACGGACCATAATTTGCGCCATAGGTAAGCGCGGCATAGAACAGTCCGAATCCGATGGTACTCCAAAGAATCCATTGCCAAAGGTTGGATCTGATTTCTTTGAGTAAATCGATGAGGTTTCCTCTTAGGGAAACAATGATAAGTAAGATTGGGAGCATCCAAATAAAACGCAAGGAGGCTGTCCATTGCCAGCTTCCACCGGACACTGCCATAATGCGGTTTAGAACGAAGGTACTGGCGAAAAATAAGGCGGCTAGCGTTCCTAAAAAAAGTGCATTTTTTTTATTCTTTTTTATTGTAAATTGGACTGGCATAAATAAAAGGAGTGGGATGTATACTTAACTTTGTGAAAGTAAGCAAATGTACGTTCAAATGAAAATGAAACAAAAACTAATTGATTTTTATCGCGATTTTCTCATTTAAAATTCCTTATTTTGCCTAATCAATAAAACAAGTAGTAAGAAAATTAATCAAGATGATTATACAACCAAGAACTAGAGGTTTTATTTGTTTAACCTCGCATCCACAAGGGGCTGCGCAAAACATTAAAAATCAAATTGAATACGTGAAATCCAAAGGTGAGATCGCGAATGGTCCAAAGAAAGTATTGGTAATCGGTGCTTCTACTGGATTTGGTATTGCATCTCGGATTTCTGCAGCATTTGGTTCTGGAGCTGCTACAATCGGTGTATTTTTTGAAAAACCTGCGGCTGAAGGCAAGCCAGGAACTGCTGGATGGTATAATTCAGCAGCTTTTGAGAAAGAAGCCCAGGAGGCGGGATTATATGCTAAAAGTATCAATGGCGACGCTTTTTCAGACGAAGTGAAAAAACAAACTATTGAACTTATTAAAAAAGATCTGGGACAGGTTGATTTAGTGGTTTACAGTTTGGCATCACCACGCCGCACGCATCCAAAAACGGGCGTAGCACATGCTTCTGTTTTGAAACCGATACAAGAACCTTTTACCAACAAAACGGTAGATTTCCATACGGGTGTAATTTCAGATATTACCATTCAGCCTGTTGAAAATGAAGAAGATATTGCGAATACTGTGGCTGTTATGGGTGGAGAAGACTGGAAATTTTGGATCGAAGATCTAAAAGCTGCTGGTGTGTTAGCTGAGGGAGCGAAAACAGTTGCCTATTCTTACATAGGTCCTGAACTTACTTATCCAATTTACCGTAATGGTACGATTGGTCGTGCGAAGGATGATTTAGAAGGAACAGTACCTGCAATAAATGCAATTTTGAGCGATATTAATGGTGTATCTTATGTATCGGTGAATAAAGCATTAGTTACACAATCAAGTTCAGCTATTCCGGTTGTTCCTTTATACATTTCTTTATTGTATAAAGTCATGAAGGAAAAAGGAATTCATGAAGGTACGATTGAACAAATGCAACGTTTATTTGCTGAGCGACTTTATACCGCTGACGGAAAAGTATTGCTTGATGATAAAGGACGTATCCGTGTTGATGACTTAGAAATGCGTGAAGATGTTCAGGCTGAAGTTGCAGCATTGTGGGAGAAAGCAACAACTGAAAATTTAGCCGAAATTTCAGATATTGAAGGTTATCGTAACGAGTTTTTCAATTTGTTCGGTTTCAATTTCGATGGTATCGATTATAATGCGGATACCAATGAAGTTGTTGGAGTACCTAGTATTGAAGGTTAAATTAACGAATATACCTACAAAAAGAGCAGTGAATGTTTAAATATTCACCGCTCTTTTTGTAGGTACATCTTTGATGCTATGTATCTTGGAAACTATCGTGTCAATTCCCTCCGTTTTTGATAGAGTAGGTTTCCAACAACTGCAAAACCAATAGCAACCATCATGGTACTAAATGGGTATATTGCTGTCATACCCATATTATTGGCTACAGAGCCAATTAATGGGCCGGTGATTCCTAGAGAAATGTCAATAAATAGCCCGTAAGCAGCCAGAGCAGAGCCTTGTTGACTTTGGTCTACCCGTTTAATGGCTTCGACGCCAAGCGCAGGAAATACCAGTGAAAAACCAAAGCCCGTTAATGCGGCGCCCAATAAGGTCCATAAGGGATCAATAGCCACGGCGATGACCGTGAGACCTAATGTTTCAACGAAAAGACTAACTAACGCAACTTTAAGGCCACCATATTGGTCAATAACCTTATTGAAAATAAGTCGTGTTAAAATGAAAAATACGCCAAATAGAGTTAAGCATGCTGCGCCATTTTGCCAATTGAAATGTTCATAGTACAGCGTCATAAAAGTGGAGATACTGCCAAACCCCAGACCACCTAAAGCAAGACAAATTCCAAAGGGAGCTACTAAAAGCAATACGCGTTTAAAACTCACTTTTTCAGCCTTTTTACGTGCCACTTGATAGGGTGTTTTTGTGCGGCAATAAAAATAACCGAGCAGGCCAACTGCACTGGTGAGTAAAGCCAAAGCTTGGCAATTGATATGATCCACCATCAATACACCCAAGGGTGCGCCAATAGCCAATGCACCGTAGCTGGCTATTCCGTTGAAGGAGATCGCCTTTGCGGCATGTTCATCGCCGAGTTCCATTAATGCCCAATTTATAGGGCTCGCACCCACCAGGCCTTCACCAATTCCAGTAAACAAGCGGGTAATAAGCAGGAGACCCAAACTTAGAAGAGGCTGAGAGCGGAATAGAAAAACAAGCAGTAGAAGGAACCCTGATAATGCAAAAAATAACATGCTGCGCAAAACGGAAATCTTGGGCCCCTTGGTGTCCACAATTTTTCCGGCATAACCGCGGAGTAGGAATGTAGCAATATACTGAGCGCTAATGACCAATCCCGCAATAATTGTATTAAATCCTAAAGTTTGATGAATAAAGATGGGCAGGGTAGCAAGTGATAGGCCGATTGTGAAATAACCAAGGAAAGTTAAAGAGACATAGCCTAAAATCTTTTGATTGACCTCCCGAAGAGAAATTGTCATTATAAAAAATTTTAGGCGAAATTACGTCTTTATGCTTGCTTGTCGAAATGAAATCAATAAACAACTGTCTCTTTAATATCACAATTTTTCTCGAGCCATTCTTGATCAAATTGTTTTGGTGAAATTCTTTTGCCTTGATAGATATAGTAAACTTTTTCAGATTCACCCTTTACTGGAGGACCAGGTATTTTATTGACAATCTTCTCTTCAGGACAGTCTTGTATCAAAGCCTGTTCTTTGACTTGACGAGTTTTACATGAAGTGAACGCCATTACAAGGACAAAAAGGTACAATAGTTTATTCATGAGTTTAGTTTTAATACAATTGTTAACGTAAGCGCTGTCCAAAATGCGACATCAATTTATTCAATAGTTTACAACTTTTTGATCGACTATTTGTTCTATAAAAGATACCTGAAACGCTGTAAGCGCGACAGGAGAAACTAACATAAGAAAAATTAAATTGGATAATTATCATCGAAAACATGAGAAGAAAAGCAACAGCCCAATGGAACGGCAATCTGAAAGAAGGAAAAGGTAGTCTGACTACAGACAGTACAGCGTTGGATCATACGCAATATTCATTTTCGACACGGTTTGAAAATGGTGTGGGCACAAATCCCGAAGAATTATTGGCAGCGGCACATGCCGGATGTTTTACGATGCAATTGAGCGCTTATCTTACTGAGGCTGGTTTTGTGCCAGAAGAATTAACAACGGTATCGACAATCGTTTTCGAAAATGGTTCAATTGTGCGATCTGAACTTGAATTGAAAGGAAAGGTCTCGACGATCACTGAAACCGAGTTTCAAACAATAGCGCATAAAGCGAAGGAAAACTGTCCTGTGAGTAAGGCATTCAGTTTCGAGAAAACGTTAGATGCAAAGTTACTTTGATAAGGCTAAGGGTGTTCAATCGAATAAAAACTTGTTCTTGTTTCGTTAAAAGGAGAAAAAGCTGTTATTTTTGAGGCTAACATAAATAATTAGCAATATTGAATTTTAATCCATTGAGTTTTGGTTCAGAGAAAGAAAAATAAGTTAAGTTCAGCAGCGCTTGCGGAAAAGAATCTGGAAGCTGGAAAGGTATTTTTGGAAAAGTATGCCCAGCAAGAAGGAGTGGTTGTATGCGCATCGGGTTTGCATTATAAGGTATTAACAAAGGGGGCGGGGCAAATTCCCAAGAAGTCGGCGAAAGTTATCTGCCATTATAAAGGTGAGCTTTTAGACGGAACCGTATTCGATAGTTCCTATAAACGGAAACGTCCCGAAACGTTTTATATCAATGAACTCATCGTTGGTTGGCAAGAAGCGATTTCAATGATGCCGGTTGGATCAATTTGGGAGGTGTGCCTTCCACCAAAGCTGGCTTATGGAAAGGAAGAGTTGTTACCTCGAAAAGGAGGAGAATGTACGTTGATATTTCAGATTGAGTTAATTGCCATTTTAGCTTAACCCTAAAAAACTTCCATAAAAAAGCCCTAACTAGTTTCAAGGGCTTTTTTTATGGAAGTTTATTTTTATTCTACTTCTTTGATCTTAGCATTGATTTCGGCAGTTTTAGCTTCGTCTTGCATAAAAATATAGTAGTTCTTTAAATTCGTTAAAGCATCTACATTTTTGGGCTGCAAAGAAACTGCTTTCTCTAAGTAAGGAAGCACTGGCTTTAATTCTGCTTTAATCTTATTTAATTCTGCATCATATTGCGCTTGCGTCAATTTTCTGTTGTTATTAACAACATTTAATTTTTCACGTGTTTTGTTCATCAACGTGATTGCTAAATTTGTATTTGCTTCAAAAAAGTTAGGATCAATTTCCAATGCTTTTTTGTATGCTGCGACCGCTGCATCCTCGTTTTTCGCTGAAGATTGGGCTATGCCTAAGTAATAATTTAAGCTTTTATTGTTTGGATCTTTTGCTAATTGTGCAGTGATAGCATCAATTGTTTCTTTTTCGTGACCTGTAATCAGATTCAATTCGATGTTTTGAGTCATCGCCGCATTGTCATCTGGATAAGCTTCAGCCGCTTTTTTGGCATATTCAAGTGCTGAAGTTGTATCTTGCATAGAGAGGTACAATTTTGGTAGATCGACCATAATCGTTTTATGCGAAGAGAAATCTTTTCTTGGAATTAATTCTTTATAACGTTCCACAGCATTCTTATAATCCTTATTGGATAGCGCTGCAACACCGCTGTAATAAGTAACTAATGTATCTCCAGGAAGATATGTCAACGCTTTTGTAAAAGAGCTGTAGGATTCAGCATATTTTTGTGCTTGATATGCTTCTGCTCCCAAATTGAAATTATATTGTCCCAGAATTTGTTCTGCAACAGTAATATTCGCTTTATTCGCACCGTCTGTATCGAGTTGTTTTGCTTTTGCAATTCCGTCCTCAGCCAATTTCGCTAATTCAGATGACTTATCTATTGTTGATAGGTTTGCATTTACCAATGCATATACCGTCCACGCTTCCGCATTATCTTTTGTTTTGTCATTGACAACAGCTGCGTCAATAGCTTCTTTCGCCGATTTCAAATTAGGAATACCCAATTGAACCGTACCAGCGTCTTTCAATTCTTGGAATTTCGCTAGGGCAGATTTTGCCTTTTTAACATTGCCCGTCTGCGCAAAAGAAACTGAGGTAGATACAGTACCTATTGCTGCTAATAATAATAGAGATTTTAAATTCATATC
>JBMAAL010000002.1:0-172221 GCA_050281725.1 Sphingobacterium sp.
TTTTATTTTATGTATTCAACATATCCCCCGAGCTTCATACTAGAGGGGATGCAAAGATAGTTATTTTTTTTTAATCAGCGTTATAATTTAATAAAACTTCACTGAAAACGACAGGGTTAGCTTCTCTCAGTAACCACTTTCAGGTTAAACACTTCCTCTACACACTAAGATTTTGCTCTTACCATACAGTACAGTAGGTGAAACAAGTCCTTCAAAAAATCATTGTACAAAATAGCCCTTTTTTCCAAAACTTTCATGACTTCGCAGACACCAACAGCAATGAAAGCAAACTGAAGGTTCTTTCTGGCCAATAAGATAAAACACTTTCAGAAAAAAAGCTATTTACCAAAAATAAACAGGATGAACCGTTTGTGTACTTTCCCTTCGAAATAGTCACTGACATTTTTGCCAATTCACTTTTTACTTTCTACCTTCATTCTATGAAATCTGTTGCGCCATTAAAAATACTCAAAGCTTCAGCCGGTTCGGGAAAAACCTTTAGCTTAACTTTACACTATCTCACACTCCTACTATCCAACGAGAATAGCTATAAGGAGATTTTGGCGGTGACATTCACCAATAAGGCAACCGCTGAGATGAAGGAACGTATCCTTTCGGTACTCCATGGCTTTGCAACAGGCAATCGTAGCTCTAAAATTGAAGATTTCAGAAAGCTTCTACTCGAGCAACAGCCAGACTGGAATCCCCTTCTGATACAGGAGAAAGCTTATCGTGTTTATCGTCGTATCCTACATGACTACAGTCATTTTACCATAAGTACAATTGATGGTTTTTCCCAAAAAGTCATTCGTGCATTTACTTATGAACTCAATCTTGATGCAGCTTATAAGATTGAAATGAATGTCAATAAAGTGAAAAATGACCTAACAGTCATGCTTAATCAATTGCTGGATGAACGCCCCGACCTACTTGACTGGATTATAGCGTATGCGGAAAAGAAAATAGCAAAAAATGAAAATTGGAACTACCGCCAACAATTAATGGGTCTGGCAAGTCTTATTTTCTCTGAAAATTTTCAGGAATTTGATGGTTACATCAACTCTGCCAATCCAAAGGAAGTCTTTAATCTCCTTAATCAGGAAGTTGAACAGAAGATAAACTCCTTCACCGAAGCGCTCTCCATGACGATTGAAGCGTTTAGTGAAACGTTCAAGAAATTTAACATCTCCGAAAGCGACCTAAAAGGCAAATCGCGCAACAAAATAATCTCCGCTAGCAAAACCAACAAAAAAACGGAAAAACTGAGCGCTTCTGAAATCACCAAAGTATTGGAAAAATACCTCCAATTGATCGATAATGAGGATGCTTTTACAGATAGTGACAAAAATATACGTCATGATCTTATCGCCGCTCTAAACCCCATCCTGGCATCTTTCCAAAAGCTACATGATAATCTATCCGCTTACATTGCGTATCAAGCGGTACAAAGTAATCTCTATTACCTACGCCTGCTCAAGGAAATGAGCGACTTACTGACGCAATGGCGACGGGACAATGGCGCTCAATTAATTTCTGATTCACAAATTCTATTAAACAAACTCGGATTGGATGAAAATAGCGATCCAACATTTATCTGGGAGAAGATAGGCAATCGTTTTAATTACTTTTTGTTTGACGAATTTCAAGACACTTCGCGTATCCAATGGAAAAACTATAGTCCGCTTTTAATTAATGCATTGGCTGATGCCAAAGGCACAGTCAGCGAACACCTAATCGTTGGAGATGTCAAACAAAGTATCTATCGCTGGCGAAATGGTGATTGGCGAATTTTACTCCAACAGGTAGAACAACAGATTGGTCATACCTTTCACCTGGACGAGGATAGCAAAACAACCTTTATCGAAAACGGGAGCCTCGAAACCAACTTTAGAAGTCTTCCAAATATCATTCATTTAAACAACTACCTATTTAGCAGTATTCCCCAACATCTGCAGCAGGTACTGAATGAAAAAGTATACCAAAGCCTCGATGAAGAAGGCAAACAGTGGTGGATTTCTTCTGGCAATGATAATATGCTTGTCAAAGCTTATGAAAACAGCCAACAGGAAGTCCCTGAACATAAAAAAGGAAAACTCGACCAGTTAGGATCTATTGAAATCTCCTACATTCCTGTCACTGATGGGCGTTACAGAAGAAATCAGGTTATTGAGGAATCACTCGTGCAGCTATGTCAAAAGATAGGCGGCTGGCTCAATAGCGGTCGGTATCAAGCCCAACAGATCGGTATCCTGGTGCGGAGTAATGCGCAGGCCAAATTGGTTATCCAAAAACTCATGGACTTCAAAAAAGAGCAACAGCTTACATTTGAAGTGATATCAGGCGATGCATTATCCCTAGCGGGCAATGATGCTGTAGTATTGTTGATCGAAACGTTGAAAGCTCTAGTCTATAATTCGGACAAACATACCATCCATAAAGCAAAGATGGTCTATCTCTATCAGCATATACAAAATAACATCATCGATCAGGATGCGTGGTTAAAATTTGCTCTTAATGACATCCATGCTCTTAAAGATTATCTTCCTGAGACACTAATTGACTCTTGGGAAATGGCACAGAAACAGCCTTTAGTCCATTTGATCGAAAAGCTCATTGAAATCTACGGTTTCACAACCACGGAAAACATCCACCTCCCCTACCTCCTCGCATTCAAGGATATGATCTCGGCTTTCTCCACCAATGGCGAACGTGGCATTATACAGTTCCTGGAATTTTGGGAAGAAGATGGCAATCGGGCTGTGCTCCCTTCCAACGGAGAAATTAACGCGATCGAGGTAACAACAATCCACAAATCAAAAGGTCTGGCTTATGACGTTGTGATGATTCCATTTTGTTCGTGGGATCTTGACGGAATGATTAATGGGGATTTTTGGATCGATACATCAGATACCCCTTTTGCCCAATTGGGAAAAATTCCTATAAAATACACTTCCACGGTCGGCAAATCTGTGTTTTTCAAGCAATATTTCGAAGAGATGCTCTTTAACTATATGGATGCCCTCAATACCTTCTATGTAGCAACAACCCGTGCTGTTGAGCACCTCTATATAACGGCACCTTCCTTTAAAGAATCCGTTGACAAAAAAACGGGCGAAATTACAGGATATGATATTAAAGACGAATATATCAGCGATGTGCTCTATCAGGTCTTGGATACCCCGATAGCTCCGTTTGCATTGGAAGAAAAAGGTGTATACATCGATCAAACAATCGAACAAAAAAAACATCAGGCTCAAAAAGACAATATTATTTCACTTAACCATTATCCCATTTCCAAAGAATTGGAAATGGCCTTAGAAAAATCGAGCACGCGTAACATCAATGATATTATGATGCTGGAGAAAGCGGCACAGTATGGCATATTGGCCCATGATATTATGGCTCAAATTTCAAAGGAAGAAGATATCCACAAACTGGTACGCCAGCTGATTCAGGAAGGGATCCTCTCCAAGGAAGAAGAGCCTTTTCTCATGCAGGAAATCAATCAGATCTGGAAGCACCCCATGATCAATAAATGGCTCACCGGGAACTATAAAATCTGGAACGAAGCAAGCATCATTACCGCCAAAGGAGAGACCATTCGTCCTGATAAAGTCTTCACCTCCAACGAGGAAACAATCGTACTGGATTTTAAATTCACACAGACAGACTATATCGGGCACAAATATCAAGTCGATAACTATAAAAAGAATTTGGAGAACCTAGGCTACAGCAACGTTAAAGCCTATCTCTACTATGCGAAATCCAATCAATTAACTGAAGTAAAATAATAGCACGATGCAGACAGCCTTTCTAAAATTAGTAGCAGCAGACATTCAAAAACGTTTTGGAAACGACCTGAGTGAAATAGCCATCGTGTTTAATAATAAACGACCTATTACCTATCTCAAGAAACATCTTTCTGAAGTGTACGGACAGGCCATTTGGTCGCCACAATTCTTTACGATTCAAGAATTTTTTAGACTTTCGACTGATGATACCGAAGCCAGTCCTTTAACCCAATTTTTCCACCTGTTTAATATTCATAATGAGTTACTGGTAGCTGAAGGCAAACTGCCGGAAACGCTGGAAGAATTTTATCCAATTGCCGAAATTATATTGAGCGACTTCGGCCAACTGGATTACGATCTTGTCCCCATCGAGCAGATTTATTTAGAACTTTATGACAATACCAAAATCGACATCGCGTTCCAACATCTCACGCAAGAGCAGCAAGGGTTTATCCGTCAGTTTTGGCAGTCCTTTTCTATTGCGGGGCATAGTGGAGTGCAAGAGCGTTTTCTTCAGCTTTGGAAAAGACTGCCCGTATTATATGATCGATTCAAAGAAAAGCTTAAAACAGAAGGCCAAACGAACTATCCGACAGTCTATCGTGATCTGGTTGAAGGTAAGGCTACGAATCAGCAGTTTGCATCTTCCTTCCAGCACATCCTTTTTGTCGGATTCAATGCACTGAACAAGGCCGAGACAAAATTATTTAAACAATGGCAGGATGAAGGCCGCGCATTATTCTACTTTGATGCCGATGCCTATTACCTCGAAGACACTATGCAAGAGGCCGGCCTTTTTATTCGACGAAATATTTTTCAAACAGGTTTGGTCAACGCTTTAGGCGATAGCCCGAATATTATCGGCAATAGGACCTCAACCGTAAATCTATATGCCAGCACCGGAAAGATCAGCCAAACAAAATTGCTGTATGACATTCTCGAACGCCATAATAAAATGGAACAAACATCCGCCATTCTCCTAGCGGATGAAAATCTACTTGTTCCTTTGCTGCAGAGTCTACCCGAGGTCAAACCCAATATTACAACAGGATATCCCCTGACACAGTCCCCTATTTACGGAATACTGGACCTATGGCTGGAAGTTCATTTGGAGATATCCCAGTTCAAGAGACGGAAGATTCCTTATCAGGTGATAGAAACCTTCATCAACCATCCGCTCAGTATGGTTTCTTTAGCCGATAAACTTCAGATTCAGAAGGAGATTGCCGACAAACAGCTCTTTGAGATCGCATTGGAAGAACTTCATATCAAAAGCTCCTTACCTCAATTTTTTGTACCGATTGAAAATTCAGCCCATTTGATACCGTCGCTCATCTTGCTCGTTGATGATCTGTTACATAGTATTTCTTCTCAGGAGCGTATCCGCCAAATTGACAACAACCTCCTGATTGAAACAAAGAAAACATTGAATCAGCTGCTATTGGGCTTTGAAACTGTTGCTCCATTAAGTATCAGCTTCCAAATTGGCTTGATTAAAAAAACCATCGCACCAATAAATTCGGCCATAGAAGGTGATCCCCTAGAAGGCATCCAAATAATGGGGCTCTTAGAAAGTCGTTGTTTAAATTTTGACAACGTCTATATTCTAGGAGCAAATGAAGGCATTCTACCCAAAACGTCAAATTCACCTACTTTTATACCTAACAGCCTAAGAAGTGCTTATGGACTTCCTATATTAGAGAATCAGGATGCCTTGTCGGCCTATTTATTTTATCGCCATTTTCAATACAGTGAAGGAATACATATTTTCTACAATGGCTTAGTTGACGAAAGCTCTACTGGCGAAGAAAGTCGCTTTATTAAACAGCTGGAGTTTGAAAGTAAATTTACATTTGACCGAAAAATTCAGCAACAGACCATTCAATTTGCGGATAAAGCACAAGAAATTGTTATTGAGAAGCGTGGCGAAGTTTGGGAAAAGATGTACCAGGACTTTATCGTCAACCAGAAACGGATATCTGCAACGGCACTGACGACTTATCTGCAGTCCCCGTTACAATTTTTTCTAAAACATATTGCCGGCATTAAAGAACCCCCTTCAATCTCTCAGGAATTTGAGATGAATAGACTGGGAACTGTCATCCACAATGTGATGGAGAAAATATTCCTACCGTTCAAAGGACAACAGGATTTTACGCCCACAAGTGTTTTGCAGAAGCAGTTCGACAAGGTAGAGGCAAACGTGATCCGCGAAATAGGCCTGCAATATCAGATCGAATTAAAGGCAACAAATGATTTAAACAGCTTACAAAGGATCATGCTGAAAATTGCCTGCGAGTATGTCAAAATGTATCTCGAATATGACATCAACAACTACCAAGCATTTAGGATTATTGAACTCGAGAATGACAACGATTATATACTACCCTTCCCAATTCAAATCAATGGAGAGGAACGACAAGTTTCGCTATACGGCATAATTGACCGTGTAGACGAGGTCTTAACACACGACGACCGTATTATCAGTAGAATTGTCGATTACAAAACAGGTGGAGATTCGATCATGTTTAAAGGAATTGATCAGGTATTTGCGCCAAACACCGAAAATAAGGCGATGGTCCAAACCCTATTCTATGCCTATGTATTCGAACAGAAGACAGGAAGAAAACAACTTGAGCCTCACCTCTATGTTGCGCGTAAAATGCGGGAAGAGGGAACATTATTCAGTGGTAAAGAAGGGGTATTGACCGATGAGTTCCTTGCTTTCCAAAAAGAGAATTTTGTCGAATTCTTGCGAGATACTCTTCAGGAAATCTTTAATCCAGCCATTCCATTTCGGCATAATCCAGACGCAATGGTTTACCCAAGTGACCCTTATACACTATTCTACCGGGAAGCTAGTAAATGGGACGATGAAGAAGAATAAGTACAGCAAAGGCTTTAATTAGGGAGAGATCAAACTAAATGCGGTATATAAAATGTAATTAAAAACAAAAGGGGACATTTTACGGTCCCCTTTCTATATTAACGTTTGTTTCTTTTAATTGCATTGTTGGCTCGACGTTTCGCTGTTTTGATTTTGTAGTGGAACCAATGGTCTTTGAAGATCTTTCGCATCGTATTGTCAAAATGTCTCGTGATAAACAGATTACGCGCCCCCCTCAACTTTTCACTGATCGAATTTGCTAATGCCCTAACAGAAATCGAATAACCCTCAGTCTCATATTGAATGTAATGCCACCAACCTGCAGGCATATATAAGGTCTCTCCAGGATGAATGACCGCTTCATAACCATCTAGGTACTTAATCCCAGGATATTCCTCTTCACTACTATATTTGGGGTTGGCAATACTATGAAAATTGTAGGGCAATTTGTACATCAAATCAGATTGATCATTCGGAAAAAGCCAAATACGTTTTAATCCTTGAAATTGAGAAATAAATACGTGTGACATATCAATATCGAAATGATTACGGGTACTTGACCCCTCTCCACCAAAGAACATAAATGGCAACCATTGCAAGACCTTACCTCCTGTGACATCGTTATAAATAACATCGTGTTTCAGTTCAGGACGTATTTTGAGCAGATTGAACAAAAACAACCGTAACTCTGTAGGTTCTTTTGTGATCAGATCCAAATACTCTGCAAATGTCATATGGCCAACAGGAGCACTGGCAGCTCGGTCCATTGATTCCTCCTCTTTCCCATAGACATCTATTTTTATATCTCCTGCGATTTCCTTAAAGTAATCATAACTCCATTTCTTCCATGCTGGACTTTCTGCACTGATAAAATCTGATATAATTACAGGAAAACCTGGTTTCAGATAATTCTTTAAGAAGTCCTCTGATTGAATGCCCGAAATTTTATCAACTTGCTTTAACTTCACGACTGACTAATTTTGCTTAATTACAAACATAAAAAAAATATTTCTATCAAATTTTAAAAATATTGCCTATGCTTTATTTTTAATTGGAACAAATTACTCCAAGCAATTTAATAGAAATATACTTAAAATCTCCATGACCTTCGTCACTTTTATTACATTTTAACATCATAGATTCGACTTGCTACCATTTCTATACCCCTACAGATAAAAATACCCTTCATCTATCCTTTACAACAGGAGCATACCACACAAATTGATCATCGGCCGATACGTAAAACTGTCGTCGCACCAAACTCGATTCGGAATGATACCCCCCCCTTCCCATAGGAGTCTTTAGCGATCTCTGTAGACCTTAAAACTGCATAAATAACAAAAAAAGGGTCTTAAGAACCCTTTTTTTGTTATTTACCTTATGTTAGGCTACTACTTATTTACCTTTTTGATATATTCTTCGACTGCCATCGTCATACTAGGCGCTTTTGGTGTTGGAGCAGGGATATCTAAAATTAATCCGTGATCTAAAAGTGCCTGTTGCGTAGAAGCGCCAAATGCTGCAATCCTTGTATTATTCTGCTTAAAGTCGGGGAAATTATCATATAAGGACTGTACACTTGAAGGACTAAAGAACACGATAACATCGTAGAAAACATCTTTCAAATCAGTCAAATCGCTTACCACAGTTCTAAAAAGCACAGCCGGTGTAAATTTATAGCCGTTTTGGAGTAACCAATTACTTGTTTCCTCATTAGCAACATCCGAACAAGGGAACAAGAAATTCTCCCCTTTGTGTTTTTTCAATACCTCTTCAAGGTCTTTCGCGGTCTGTTTACCAAAGAAAATCTTCCTTTTTCTATATTGAATATACTTTTGAAGATAGAGGGCAATCGTCTCTGAAATACAGAAATATTTCATTTCTGCAGACACTTCAAATCGCATCTCTTCACAAATTCTAAAATAATGATCTACAGCATTTCTACTCGTAAATATTACGGCAGAATAATCTGCTAAATTAACCTTATCCCTACGCACATCTTTGGCAGGAACTCCTTCTACGTGTATAAAACCTCGAAAGTCTAATTTTAACCCGTATTTCTTTGCTAAATCATAATAAGGGGACTTATCGTTTTCAGGTTTTGGTAAAGTCACCAGTACACTTTTTACCTTCTTTGCTCTTTCTACGTCTGAAGTTTGCATATTAACCAGTTTTAGCTCAATAATCTTAACAGTATTAATATTGGTGCTATTTCTAGGCAACAAAGGTACAAAATTAAATAGGAAATTGAAAATTTATACATGGACATAATATGAGTCGCTGTCTTAAGAAATCGATAGAAAAAGAGTAAGGCGGCGCCAACGATGGCCAAATGCAGTACAACACCTACTGATGTCAAAGGCACAAGACTCAAAATTAATAATACAGGAAGCATTAAAAAAAGTGTATTGAAATAAATCAGATACAGCACGGTCACATATTCTTTTACCAACTTTCTAATTTGAAACACAAAGGATAAGAATCGGATAAACCCGATTTTTAAGGCAAACAAAGCACCAACCATTCCCACAGTCTTCATATAATTGGGAAAAGTAATAAAATCGAATCTATTTAATTCATATGCATAAAATAGACTTACAAATAAGCCTATTGCCCCAGAGAATAATATAAACAGGAAAATAAATGGCCAAGATGTTAGGATCGTATCCTCCTTGCTTACTGATAGTAAGACCCGATCATCCCAGTAGCCCTGAAAAACCAATTTGATATCTGAAGGGAAGAATACCCGAACCATCCCAACACCAAAAATTAATGCGAGAACTGTAAATAAAATCCAGTTTTCACGATGAGCCTTGAGCGTCCCATATTGCTGATCCAAATTGCTACTTCTTAATTCGCTCTGAAAATACTGCTGCACATCAAAATTATAAATGTTATGAACCGTCAGCCCTTCCCCGTTCACGGTTACGATCCGATATTGATTCTGTAACGCAGGGTTCAAAGATGCCAAGACTTTCTGGTTTGGCGATTCAACAGAATCTTTTACAGCATTTAGACTATCAGCCTTAACTGTGCTACTGTTCTGTACAACCGTCCGAAAAGTCCGCCGCTGCGCATTCAATCCCGTAATTGAAAATAGCAGAAGCACTACAAATAGAATATGATATTTGAAGATAGTTACGCTCATTAAAATGAATTGTCTCTTAACGGCAATGAAATGCTTCATGAGCCGTCTCTATTCGAAACTCTTTAATTGTGGTCGTAAAGTTAGGATAAAAAGTTATATTGCATTCAAAAAATCTTCAGAGAACATGTACAAAGAAATCATACGTTGTCAATGGTGCGGGTCTGATCCGCAATATGTAGACTATCACGATAAAGAATGGGGGCGACAAGTCCGCGATGACAAAACCTTATTTGAATTTTTGATCCTGGAGTCTGCACAAGCTGGCTTAAGCTGGATCACAATTCTTCGTCGAAGAGCGGCATACCAAGAAGCCTTTGCCAACTTTGATGTTGATCAAGTCGCGGCCTATACCAACGAACATGTGGCGAGGCTTTTGAGCGATTCGGGAATCATCAAGCACAGGAATAAAATTGAATCCACCATTACCAATGCGCAACATTTCAAGAAAATCCAAGCAGAATATGGTAGCTTCTATGACTATTTATACAGCTTTTTGCCCGAAAAACAACCGATTGTCAACCACTGGACTAGTTTGCAACAGGTACCTGCAACGACAGTTATTTCTGATAAGATAGCAAAAGACATGAAGAAAAGGGGGTTCAAATTTTTTGGCTCTACCATTTGTTATGCGTATATGCAGGCCGTTGGAATGGTAAACGACCATATCGAAACCTGTTCGTTTAAATAGGCTAGCCAGTAAAATGTGCATCGATTTCGTAAATCAATTTGAAAGAATCAAAACAAGTGCTCTACCCCGTCAAAAACGAACCTTTAAGAACAGAAATACCAGCTATGAATCAAATCGATCTAAAACAAAACCAATTAGTATTAAAAGAAAAAAAGGGACCGCTAATTGCCAGAATATTCATCTATTTACTGACCATAATGGCAATAATTCTGCCATTAGGCGGCTTCATTGCCAATGTTCTCAATGACGGGATAACAATTATGAGTGTTGTTTTCTATGGGATATTTGGATTAATAGCATGGTATATGATTCGTTGTTCACTATGGAATACTTATGGCACTGAAATTATTCATTTTCAAAAAAACAAATTTAATTACACAGCTAACTACCAATGGTTCAAAGGAAATCTAAAAGAATTTGATTTTGAAAAGATAGATTTTACAATACAAAAAGCGGGCTATGAAGAAGATCATAAAGGTGTCTTGGTCATTAAATTTGATGAAAAGGAAATGTTTGAAACTGTCTCTAAATTCCCCTTGTCTGATTTGGAAATTTTGCTCATCAATCTGAAAGCATTATACAGCGATAAAACACTTGAATAGCGCAAAATTCTACAGTTAAAATCTAACGATCACTTGATAGCACATTAGATGGCTACGTTTTTATAAATATCGGGGAGATTCCGACAAAGACCATTAAAGTCCATACCATACCCAACTACAAATTCCTTACTTATTTCAAAGCCAACATAAGTCAATTCCTCGAAATGATACTGCAGTGCCTCAGGTTTCACCAAAAGTGCGCAGGCAATCACACTGGCTGGATTTAATTTTTTTACTGCATCCAAGGTATACTTAAGTGAATGCCCGGAGTCGACAATGTCCTCTACAATAATTACATCCCGGCCTTCAAGATCGATACCAAGTCCCAAAAGCTCGTTTAATTCAGATTGCCCCGTTCCAATATAAGAAGCCAACTTAATAAAGGACATCTCACAAGGAACATCAATTTGCTTAAGCAAATCTGCCATAAACATAAAACATCCATTCAAGACGCCTATAAAAACAGGTAGTTTGTGTTCATAACGCCGGCTTATATCAATCCCCATTAGGCGCACTCGTTTCTGAATTTGTTCCTCTTCAAATAAAGGTTCGAAAAGCAATCCGTCAATTTCTATCTTTTTCATGTTAATATCCTTCTTTCGTCACAGACACTATTTGTGTGCGTCGCTTTGTTTTTCTTCTTTTTTACGGCCCAATATCTTGTCAAATAGCGATCGTTTTGGTTTCTCCGACTCAGTAGCCTCCTCATCTTTCTTTTCCGTTAGATCCATTTGTTTTAGCTTCTTTGGAACAGATACACTTTCAAGATTATCGGTAGGAGAGCTACTTTCGAGACGATCAAACAACAATGGATCATCTCCCATATCAAATACATCAACCGAATCTACCACAGCTGGTCTTGCTGCCCGCAGATGCGGCTGCAGAACAACTTCATAAAAACCATAATTTGAAGTTGTTGAATCCACGCTGATCTGCCCTGTTTTGTTCATAATATGACCATAGGTATTAAAATAGCGCAGCATATTCCCTTTCAGGTGCCCTGTCCAGTCAAAAAAGTTGAGTCCCTTTTTAGGTCGTGGAACAATACTGGACAAAAATATACTCTCTCCAAGCCCCAACTGTGCTGGTGTTTTCCCAAAATAATAGCGCGCAGCTTCGGTGATACCATATACATTATTTCCCCATTCGATGACATTCAGGTAAACCTCGTACATGCGTTGTTTGCTGACTTGCTGTGAACGCTCCATCAGCCATACCAGCAAAATTTCTTCCAGCTTCCGCACAACGGTCTTATTTCGATTTAGAAAAACATTTTTTACCAGTTGCATTGATATCGTACTCGCCCCGCGCTTAAATCCTTTTTCCTTGATATTTGTAGCTATGGAGAGCTTAAAAGCCTTCTCCTCAAAGCCCTTATGTTTAAAGAAAAAGGGATCTTCTGTATTGATCAAACTAATCTGCATATAACGGGATATTTGATCTAGCGGTGTAAAATTAGGGTTTTGAGGTCCAACAACAATCTCCCGCATCGGCTTACCATCTTCATAAGCCGTATACGTGAAAGGTGTATTTAGCATCGCAATATCGGCCTCTCCCCATTTAACGACTTTCAAATCCCTATCATCCATTTTGGAAGAGAAAAGAAGCTTTTCGGGCTTTTTTATTTCGAGAGCAAAGTTCAGATCGTATTGGATATGCCCCTCCACCTGAATACCGTCTAAGCCTGGAAATAATCCAACTGGCATGGCATCAAAAAAGTGCTGTGCCTCGATCTTATCTGTGTGAATGGCGAAGAAGAGCTCTTTCTCCGGCTTGTGCACATATTTGACATAAGGGGAAAACACAAAATCTTTGACCTGTACGGTACTTTCTTTACTCACCTCAATCGAAGATGCTCCGATATTCAATGCCCCCTGCATGATGGCTTCAGGAAAGATGACATCTTTACTAGAAATACGCCAGTGATTTACTTTCAGATTTTTGAAGCCCCATTGCCCATGCAATTCCAATAATTCCTTATTCCTCCTGTGCGCCTTGTCCAAACGGAAGGATATTTCATCAAAACTTACCGCAAGACCAAATTTGCGCTGCAACAAGGGAAGATTGACCTCTTTTTTATCAGAAAAAAGACGAAGGTCACATTCTTGATTATCCGAATCTATAGTTCCAGTCAGATTCCAGGCCGCCTCATGGTCATTTAGCAGGAACTTCGTTTCCATATCTCCACCGTCGATCACAGCGGAAGGGATGACAATACGTTGTGACGTACTGTCGTCGCGATAAGAAAGCTCAAGGTTCTTGAGATCGAGGTCATTTGGAACCTTAAAAAACACATTTTTCAACAATCGATCTGCTAAAGCTGCCAGATTCTGTTTTGGGTTATCATTTTCAATAGTATCTTTTTTCTGCTTCTTGAATAAGAAATCGTAGTTACTGATCGAGTCTTTTTTAACAAGAGAAACTACTCCATTGTCCAAAATAACCTGTCCCAGTTTTACATCTCCAAATAGCAAAGGCCATAATTTTACAGATACTGTGAGATCATTGATTTGTGCTAATTGATCTCGGTGTCTAGGCAATAATTGTATATTTTTAAATTGTACTGCATTAATTCCCTGGAAGGCATAATATTGGATCTTCAATTCCATATCATACTTTTCAAGCAACTTCGCTTTCGCTTTGTTGATTGCTCCCATGAGCATGGCATCTCTTTTCTGATAAGCATACGTGCCTACTGCGATCGCCAAAACCAAAATAGCAGCTAAAGCGATATAAAGCCATCGCCATTTGCGGGACTTAAAAGATGTTATAAATCGATTGGACATAATTATTACTTAATGCAAATTCGTGCATATCAACAGTCAAACTTAGATAAATTAGCTTTTATATGCAATTTAATTGCGTGGCATATATAAGTAATTTATCGATCTCTCCTCTGCCTATTGAGGAATTTATTTATTGAGGAAATATACATGAAGTTTTTCTAAGCACACATAGACGGATAAAAATGATAAGAACCACTCCGACCAATGACACGATAGTTTCCGATAAGCTTATCATCTAACAGGTATCTACAACTTATTTTATAGGGATTTAAAAGGGGTTTTATAGGGATTCATCCGAATGAAGTCCGAATGAGGTCCCTATCAAGTTCCTATTAAGTACGTTTAAAGAATAAGGATATGCCCTTCATGTTTTGAACCTGAACTATGGAAAATTAGGATACCCTCTCCTTTGGCGTAATACAGCTTTCTTAATCCCATTAAAAACAAAGAAATGACATGAAATTGATCTGCAATGAGTAGTTTTGTAATCCGTGATTACAAATGAATAATAGATGGTTACCAAAGAACAAGTATTAAATGCATTATCCTATGTTGAAGAGCCTGATTTGAAAAAGGATCTTGTAACATTGAATATGATTCAAAATATCGAAATCGAAGGCCAAAAAATTTCTTTCGATGTCATTTTAACTACACCAGCTTGCCCGCTTAAAGACCATATTGAGCATGCTTGTCGAAACGCTATAGCCCATTTCATCGACAAAAATCTCGAAGTTCAGATCAATATGACTTCCAATGTGATTGGGAAGCAAGGCGCACAAGTGTCGGGTATTAAAAATATCATTTTGGTTTCTTCAGGCAAAGGTGGAGTGGGTAAATCTACTGTTGCCGCAAATCTAGCTCTTGCTCTCCATGCTAAAGGTGCTAAAACAGGACTTTTAGATGCCGACATCTATGGACCATCGCTTCCGATTATGTTTGGGTTGGAGGGCGCTAAACCAGGTTCAGTAGAAATGCCAGACGGACAGGTTAAAATTGAACCGCTTGAAAAATTTGGACTGAAATTACTTTCAATAGGATTTTTCACCGATCCAAACCAACCTATTCCATGGCGTGGTCCGATGACCACCTCAGCAATCAAGCAGCTTTTTAACGATGCGCATTGGGGCGAACTGGATTACTTGGTCGTTGATATGCCTCCAGGTACTGGTGACATCCATATCACCGTATCACAGACATTCCCTATTGCCGGAGCTGTGATTGTCACTACACCGCAGCACGTTGCTCTGGCCGACGCAGTCAAAGGAATTGGAATGTTCTTAATGGATAGCATCAATATTCCATTATTGGGTGTCGTAGAAAATATGGCCTATTTTACGCCGGCTGAACTGCCCGAGAATAAATACTATATTTTTGGTAAAGATGGCGGAAAACGTTTGGCAGAAGAATATAAAGTTCCTTTCCTAGGTGAAATCCCTTTATTAAAAGGCATTTCTGATGCTGGAGATAATGGTTTCCCAGTTGCCATAGATACCGAAGATCCTGTAACGAAATCATTTTTAACGATCGCAGAGAAAGTTGCCCAGCAACTTTCCATTATCCATAGCCAGGGGAGATAGTTAGTTAATAATGCGCCCTTGCGCTTCACCATAAAAAAGGCTTTCATGCATATGAAAGCCTTTTTTTGTGAGATGCCATCTAATTAGACTGCAAGCTCCAACAATACCGGGCAATGA
The DNA here is from genome assembly GCA_050281725.1 of Sphingobacterium sp. Lineage (GTDB taxonomy): Bacteria > Bacteroidota > Bacteroidia > Sphingobacteriales > Sphingobacteriaceae > Sphingobacterium. The sequence continues at coordinate 15,597 of JBMAAL010000002.1, forward strand.
TCGGAATGGACAGCATCTGGCATTATGCTGGAAGATTTGATCTTTTCTGCCAGAGGTTTTGAAACCATATTATAATCGATACGCCAACCCAGGTTTTTCGCACGTGCCCCAGCACGGTAACTCCACCAACTGTAATGGTGCGGATCCGGATTTAAATGGCGAAAAGAGTCAATATAGCCCGAATTAATAAAATTCTCCATCCATTCCCGCTCTTCCGGAAGAAATCCTGAAGAATTTGCATTTGATTTTGGATTGTGAATATCGATGGCACGGTGACAAATATTATAATCACCACAAACGACCAAATTCGGTTTTTCAATCAAAAGCTTATCGCTATATAACTGAAAATCCTCCAGAAAACGGTATTTAAAATCCTGTCGTACATCTCCTGTCGTACCTGATGGAAAATAGGTACTCATCACAGAAACCTGATCAAAATCAGCACGGATAATACGTCCTTCAAAATCATAATCTTCATGGCCGCAACCATACTCAATATGCTTAGGTGTGATCCGCGTAAACAAGGCGACTCCGCTATAGCCCTTTTTTTGAGCGGGATACCAGTAATGCTCATAGCCCATCTGTTCCAACAAAGCAATTTCAGGAATCTGATCAGGTGTAGCTTTAATCTCCTGAAGACAGATGACATCTGCATTTACAGCTTTCAACCAGCCCAGCCAATCCTTCTTTAAGGCTGCACGTAAACCATTCACGTTATAGGTTACTATTTTCATTTTTTGAATATTGTGATGCTAGATAATAGAAACGAAAAACTCTTCAATCGCTGATTTTGCGAATCATAACGACATTAATAATCCTTAGAAGAGAACAAATCACCGATTTTAGAAAAAATACCCGTCTGAGGTTTTAGCCCTTTAAGTTCTCGCTCCAGGTTTAATGCTTCTCGTCTCGTCAATACGTGCATGGACATTTTTTGGTCGACTTCCGGCCTATCATGTTTATCTGTTTTTACAGCGGCAATCTGATCGATGACATCCACTCCCTTGACCAACTCACCAAATACGGTATAATTCCAATCCAAATGAGGCGCGCCACCACTAGTCGTATAAGCCTGACGCTGTGCTTCCGAAAATTTCTTACCATTCATTCGTGTTTGCTCCAAACGATCGAGGTCTTCAGGGGTGAATACCTTTCCCTGAACAAGATAAAATTGAGAACCCGAAGAAGCCTTCGCAGGATTATTATCTCGGGCCGCTCCGATAGTACCTTTTTTATGGAATAAACCATCCTGAATCTCTGCAGGAATTGTATACCCTGGTCCTCCATTACCCAATTGAGCGCCGCCAACGGCATTTCTTGAATCAGGATCACCACCCTGAATCATAAAATTCTGGATGACACGATGGAACAATGTTCCGTCGTAGTATTTACTTTTTGCCAATTTCACAAAGTTATCCCGATGTTTTGGTGTCTCATTGTACAACCGCAGCACACAGGTCCCCTTGTCAGTAACGATCTGTACATATTTAAACTCGGGTTTAGCCGCAAATGCCAAAACCTGTAAAAAGCAGAATACTGCTATTAAACTAGCCTTTAAAAATCTCATCTGTTAATAATTATATGTTCCCATTTAGAACTTCCTGTCTTTTCAATTGTGTTATCTTCTAGATAACGTTTAATTCCTCAAAATAATTTATGATCAACGACTTCATAATCAGTTCCTGTTCCAAAAGAGTATAGTTAGGAATAGGTTTTACCAATTCCCAATGTGGCCACCCTTCTTCATCCAGACCTTTCAGATTATAAAATCCCATTGCACTGAAAAGACGACAGGTCGCAATGTGCATCAATTCTTCTTTTTCCCGTTTTGAGAACTTTTGAGCACCTTTGCCCAATTCCTGAACACCAATGAGGAATAAACAGACTTTGATGTCTGGTTTTTCCATATCGAATAGTGAAACAATTTCATCCTGTAGAATGCTCCACTTCTTATTTACTTCTGCTGCCTTCATTTTTTTGTTTTAAACAAACTAAGATAAATAAATACACTTATGCTGTTGGATTCCCTCCTTTTGCAATAACCTCTGCACAGCGCTGATCAATCATCTGAAAAACTGGATCGAATAAATTATCATCAAAATATGGATCAGGAACAACATCATCTCCTAAAAACAATTTCACTTTGTTCAGGTCTTCCTTATCAATCACCTGAGCGCATACATCTTCATAATTTTGTCTATCCATCACAAAGATAAGATCATATTCGGCAAAAAATTGCGGCTTGAAATGCCGGGCCCGCTGACCGGAAATATCGACACCGTATTTCTTTGCAATGGCTATCGCCCTACGATCGGGCGCTTCACCAATGTGCCAGTCACCTGTACCCGCCGATTCAACGATCCAGTTTAATTGATTATCCGCAACTTTTTGTTTCAATATACCATGTGCAAGGGGCGAACGACAGATATTGCCCAGACAAACCATTAAAATCTTCATCTCTATAATTTTAAAAAACTATCAAACAATAGTGGTCCTGTTATGCGATTCAACGAAACAAAGAACGCTATTAGCTCCCATAATCAGGCTTCCAAACTTGTCAATAGCAAAATATGTAATAAATCTACAGGCCAACCCGGCGCAGCATAACAAGTACTGGCGCTGTTTTGGCACTTCATTCCGCAAAATAGCTAAACTAATATTATTAAGGAAACAACCGGCTTAAAATTGACCTACTTCTTACCAAGTACTATAGCATTTCCACAAAATCTTTCTGATTTCGCTCGCACAAACAGCGGTGAAAATATGTTAGTGATCTTTACTGTCCAATAACCGAGTGCAACGAGTTCATTGAAGCCAATGAAACTAAACATTGCGCAGTAGACCAAGCATAGCGAACTGAGTGATACCTTTATGAAAAAACACGATCATAACACAAAGGATAAAACCTTAATGACTTCGCAGCCACCAACAGCAATGAAAGCAAACTGAAGGTTATTTCTGGCCAATAAGATCAGACACTTTCAGAAAAAAAAAGGTGGTCTAACCTTACGGTTAGAACCACCTAAACTATATTAATCAACCAATTCTTAATTCAACGCTTAATATTCTACTGGGAAGCTCAATTGAACAGCACCACCTTGAGGAGATACGCCTTTCAATCGTACAATATTACGTTGTGTTGCGCCTAGCGCAGTTTCAACATCGTCTACTGTATTTACAGCTTTTCCATTAACCTCAGTAATGACCAATCCGCGCTCTACCCCGAAGTAATCAAAGATGCCACCACGATTCACTTGGGTCACAACAACTCCAGAGTTTACACCCAATTCTTTTTTCTTCTGAGCTGAAGCAGGAATAAAGCTTGCTCCTAATTTGTTGTAAATCTCTGTTGCGCTTTTAGAAGCTTTTCCACCTGTACTTGCAGATTTTAAAGTTTCTTCACCTTTCAGCGTCATGGTTACTTGTTTTTCCTTCCCATCACGTTTGTAAGTAACATTTACCTTATCTCCAGGACGCGCACGGCCTATAGTTTCACTTAAAACGGGTGAACCTGTAATCACTTTTCCATTAATCTTGGTCAAAAGGTCTCCTTTTTTGATACCTGCTGCCTCTGCGGCACCACCACCGACAACATCTTGAACATACAAGCCATCAACATCTGTAAAACCTTTTTCTTTGGCCAATTCAGGTGTTATTTCAGTATAAGTGACACCAATATAACCACGTTTTACATTACCATATTCGACAAAGTCATCGACAATCTTCTTAACCAAATTGACTGGAATCGCAAAACCATAACCGGCATATGTTCCCGTCGGCGAAGCGATAGCAGAGTTAATACCGATCAGTTCTCCCGACGCATTAGTCAATGCACCGCCGCTATTTCCTTTATTGATAACAGCATCTGTTTGGATAAAGGATTCGATCGCTGAACTTACAGGAATTTGATCTTGTCCACCACCAAACGGGTTACCACGTTGTTGCTGACCTTCATTTAAAATACCGATCTGACGACCTTTTGCACTAATGATACCAGCAGTCACTGTAGACTGAAGTCCTAGTGGATATCCAAAAGCCAATACCCATTCACCGACATTGACATTATCCGAGTTACCCAATTTAACAACAGGAAGTCCCTTACCCGATACTTTCAACAGAGCTAAATCTGTATTCGGGTCACGTCCAATCAATTTAGCTTCAAACGTACGCTTGTCTGTGAGCACCACTTCAATTTTATCTGCATCTTCAACGACGTGGTTGTTGGTTACAATATAACCATCATCCGAGATAATTACACCTGATCCGGATGCCTGTACAGGTTGCGACTGCATTTGACGGCGCCCACCACCCTGCGGCATGCCAAAAAACTCTTCAAACATATCGAATGGAGAACCTTGCGATTGCTGTGATCCTTTACGGCTATAGGTTGTCTTAATATGTACTACACCCGGTGATACTGCTGCCGCAGCCTGAGTGAAATCAGGATTGCCTGTTGAAGACACAACTCCTGTGGGATTGTTTGCAAAATAAACCTTTTGTTTGTCTTCGAAAGACATACCATCCAACTTCTTATTCTCAATAAGCTTGTAACCACCTAATGCTACCGCTCCACCGAAAACAGCCGTTAATAGCGTTAAACCGACCTTATTCATAAACTTATTTCTATTTTAAAATGTCCTAATATATGCTGATAACTTTTGCTCCTAAAATTACCGATTTTATTCGGATATGTTCAAATGTAATACCATTTCGAGGCCTTCGGAAAATCCGACACGTTAAAAAATGTTAATTACTAGACAAATGCAATCATTTTAACAAATCTTAACTTTTTCCCGGTTTTTTGTAACAAAAAAACGTATTTTTGTTACTACAAATCAACGTAATGGCATCAAAAGTAAGATTTTCAAAATATCAAGGCGCAGGAAATGACTTCATTTTAGTAGACAACCGCGACAGTGCATTTGACCGCGCAGATGAAGCATTGGTAGAAAAGCTCTGTAACCGCCGGTTTGGCATTGGTGCCGATGGTTTAATGCTCTTACAAACCAGAGAAAATTACGATTTTGAGATGATTTATTATAATGCCGACGGCAGGGAAGGCAGCATGTGTGGTAACGGGGGCCGTTGTATCGTCGCTTTTGCACGCGACTTAGGCATTATTACTGACAAAACTGTCTTTTTGGCAGTAGATGGTATCCATCACGCATCCTTATCGGCAGACCTTGTCAACCTTCAAATGATCGATGTAAAAGATTATACACGCGATGGTGAAGCTTATGTATTACAAACGGGGTCTCCACATTATGTTGAGTTTGTAAAAAACCTGCAGAATAAGAATGTCTTCCAAGATGGCTACGCAATTCGCAACAACGCTACTTATGGAAAAGAAGGCATCAATGTAAATTTCATTGAAGCGGAAGGAGACGGTTATTTCCTCCGTACCTTTGAGCGCGGTGTTGAAGATGAAACCTATGCCTGCGGCACTGGAGCAACTGCAGCGGCCATGGCTGTCGCCTTGCAGCAAAATTTAGAAGGTGATATCACTATTCCTATCCGCGTATTAGGAGGGCAGCTTTATATTTCCTTCCATAAGAAGGGCTCCCATTTCTCAGAGGTATTCTTAAAAGGGCCAGCACAATTTGTCTTTGAAGGGAACTATTAGCTTTTTACTCCTATAGCGACCAAGGCTAATTGCAACCCAAATTTTCAATTCAGGTAAATCAAGCCGTGAAGTACGACCTATTACCTTTGGTATTTAACGACACCTGTGAACAACTTCATCATGAAGGTTAGTACAAGATCTTAACAAAGCTATCCCTTAGAATCGATTTTTAAAATTTCAACGCGCAAATTGCAATTAATGGTATATTTTATTGTATATTAGAAACCTTTATTTACAAGGTCCGCTATTTTTAATGCAACAGTCAAAGTCATTTCCAGTATATAAAATCGTTTATTCTATATGTGAGCATCCCTATCTTGGCTATCTTATTGAGCCACACATGGTCAAACTCAATCCCAATGGGACTTACTCACTACGTTATCAACGTATATTTAGCAATACTGTCGATGCTTACGCCGCGGAATTGGATGAAGTAGATTACAAACTAATTCGATTGCTCGATGAAATCGAACAAACGCATCTCATCAAAAAATACTACAAAAAAGCAATTAGACCTGTCGATTTCTTTTCCAAAGTTTTCGATAAAAAGTTATATGAACTTCTTCGCCCTAAAATAGATGAAAAAATGATCCAATTTTTTGAAGTTGTTGGAGATAAACCGCTTTTCATGATGAGCAAAGATGGTTATCCGGCAGATCAAGAAATTAAATTGGCAACCACTGCAGCATCGATCCTATTTCATTTTAGACGGAACGAAGAAGAAACACGTTATTTTCCGACAATCAAATATGAAAATCAACGTCTGGAATTTATGTTCAAGAATGCCATTGTCTTGACCAATGTACAAGCATGGTTACTTTTAAACAATACCCTATATTATTTCGATCAGGCCCTTGAGGGCAAGAAGCTCAGCCCTTTCCTAAATAAACGTTACATTTCTGTCGGTAGAAGCACTGAAAAAAAATATTTCGAAACCTTTGTATGTGGACTGATTGAACGCTATCATGTCTATGCCGAAGGATTTGAAATTCAGACTCACCAGCACCAAGCAATTCCACTTCTCCATTTGATTTATATCGAGGATGGAGCCTCGCAATTACAACTGCAATTCAAGTACGGACCACATACCTTTACCGCGGGAGCAGAGAATAAAGTTACTGTTCGTATGGAATATAATGCAGAAGATGATCATTATATATTCCACCGTGTCAAACGATCTTTGCAATGGGAAGAACAACAACACGCAAGCTTAAAAAAATTGGGACTACAGGATGTTGATCTCCAACTCGGTTTATTAACGCCAACTAACCATACTGGAAAACGGCTTTCAGTATTTGACTGGATGAACAACCATCAAGAACAACTGGAGGCTCTTGGATTCCACATTATACAAAATAGCGAAGAAAAACGCTTCTTCATAGGGCACACCTCCTTAGATATCTCCATTGATGAAGACAATGATTGGTTTGATATAAGTGCTATCGCAAAATTTGGGCCCTATGAGATTCCATTTATTCAGCTGCGCAACCATATCCTTAATAATATTAAGGAATTTACCTTACCGAATGGAGAAATTGCCATGATTCCGGAAGAATGGTTTGCAAAATACAATCATCTCTTCCAATTTTCTGCAGACCGGCATGAGCTCAAACTAAATAAGGTACATATTGGTCTACTCTTTGAAATTAGTGAGCATACACAACTGGTATTTACACGAAAACTACAGAATCTAGCCAACTTTGAAGAGATCGCTGATATTCCCGAACCAAAACATTTCAAGGGAAATCTTCGTCCATACCAAAAAGCAGGATACAATTGGTTTAATTTTTTGAAGCAGTATAAATTTGGCGGCTGTCTTGCGGATGATATGGGTTTAGGTAAAACCATACAGACTTTAGCGTTATTGCAACAGCAAAAAGAACAACTCCAAGACGAACAGGATATCCGTACCTCACTTTTGGTCTTGCCAACATCATTGGTATACAACTGGCAAAAAGAAGCACAGCAATTTGCGCCACAGCTTAATATTCACCTTCATACAGGAAACAACCGCATTAAAGATGCCTCGCTTTTCGCCAAATATGATTTGGTCATTACTACCTACGGGATTGCCCGCATTGATGAAGAAACCTTGAGTGGCTTTTATTTTAATTACATTATCCTCGATGAGAGCCAGAATATCAAAAACCCAACTTCCAAATCATTTAAAGCCATCAAAAGCCTAAAAAGCAAAAACAAATTGGCCTTGAGTGGAACTCCTGTAGAAAATTCCGTTTCGGATCTTTGGGCGCAGATGCACTTCACCAATCCAGGATTACTAGGAAGCTATACCTATTTTCAGAAGGAATTTGTACAGCCCATAGAAAAGAAAAAAGATGAAGAAAAAGCACAACGTCTTCAAGCGATTGTCAAACCTTTTATATTAAGACGTACAAAAGATCAGGTGGCAACAGAATTACCGCCAAAAACTGAACAGGTGCTTTACTGTGAAATGACTGAAAAACAATCCGAGTTGTACGAAAAAGTCAAATCTGAATATCGCAATGCCATTCTTGACGGACAATTGGACAGCAAGCCAAAATCTACGCAAATTGCGCTGTTGCAGGGCTTGACAAAGCTCCGACAATTAGCCAATCATCCCAGAATGGTGGATGAGAAATTCTCGGGCGATTCTGGCAAGTTCGAAGCTGTCATTGAAACGCTTGAAATGGTCATGCAAAGAGGCAACAAAGTACTGATTTTCTCCCAGTTCGTAAAACAGCTCAATATCTTCCGTCAGTATTTCGATAGTAAAGGAACAAATTATGCCTACCTAGATGGCGGCACAAAGAATCGGGATGAAGCCGTCAGCCAATTTCGTAAAAACAACGATACCAAGTTATTCCTTATATCGATAAAAGCAGGTGGGGTGGGACTCAATCTGATTGAAGCTGACTATGTTTTTATTCTGGATCCGTGGTGGAACCCAGCTGTGGAACAACAGGCTGTAGACCGTTCACACCGCATCGGTCAAACGCGCAACGTGTTTATCTATAAATTTATCAGTAAAGATACCGTCGAAGAAAAGATATTGGCATTACAGAATAAAAAGAAATCGATTGCACAAAGCCTGATTACGACAGAAGAAAGCTTTATCAAGTCACTATCCCAGGAAGATCTGCAGGAACTTTTAGCCTAAATAAAAACATTACTGTTTATATTCATTAATCTTCGCCATATATATCGATGGACGGATACCCGTTACACGCGTAAAAATATTACTAAAAGAAGACAGCTCGTTGTATCCCACGCGCATAGCTATTTCTAGAATGGAATAGCTATTCTCGGACATCAGCTCCAAAGCTTTCGCAATTCGTATGGCTCTTAAAAACCGGATATAACTGATGCCCATATCTTCTTTGAAAAGTCTGGACAACGAGCGGCTGCTCATCCCAAATCGCGCCGCAACCTGTTCAATGGTAAAGGCCTGATCAATGTTGCTGTTCAGATATCTAGCCACACTCCTGAGTTTCTCACTTTTAGGATAGGGATGCTGCATCGGAAAAGCATCTATTGGTGAACTCGTATCCGGAATAATGGCCATCATCGCACGCAAGAGACAGTATTTTGAATAATCGGCCGTTTTACTGACACCTCCGCTCCAATCCTGAGCAAATAAAAACATTTCACGCATCAGATCATTGCTTAGAAATATATTTGGCGTTAAAAGCACGGACGGCATACCTTGCCTTTCTTTAAAATAAAAACTGTACAGTGGGATACGAGAACTTGTGCTTTCTAGATGATAAGTTGTATTTGCTGGAATCCACATATAAAATCTTGCCGGCAAATACCAGTGCTTTGTTGCTGTAAACACATGAATAATACCGCCGTCAGCATAAAGCAGGCGCGCCTTTTTATGTTTGTACTCGCGCGGATCGATACGATCGACATACATGTGGTTTACATAAAAATCATATTGATCAGCATCAATAGCTGCAAGTTTTTCCTTTTCCATAACTTAAAATTACACTTTTCCCACAACATGGCGCAAATGAACATATATCCGTCCGACTATACAAAACAAAACGTTTCTATCCTACAGTATCTTTGTACAGCCATATGCTCATGCGCTCAGAGGCAGTTTACTCATATCCCGAGTAACCCTGTTTAAGTAAAATGCAAAAACAGAAAAATTACTACTCCGAGTACATCATAGCTGAAATGGAAGAATGGCCCTGAGACTTTGTGAGTTGAAGCTTTGATGATTTTAAGGTAAATGGATACGTCTATTGACACTTTATGGGCACATACAAAGTAATAAGCAACAGGCAAAGCAAACAATTGTAAACCGCGCAATTAAACAACAATGAATAAAGAAGATAAAAAAGACAAAACAAAAGGATTTAATAAAGTGCTCGTCATATTTGCCAGCCTATTATTATTGACCGGTATTGGCGTCTTAGTCAGACACCTCATTTTTACCAATCAATATGTAACAACAAATGATGCACAAATTGATCAATATGTGACACCCATTGCCAGTAGAATCGCTGGTTTTATTAAAAAGGTACGATTTGAGGAAAATCAATATGTTCATCAAGGCGACACGCTACTTATTATAGATGCGAGCGAGTATCAAACCAAGGTGGATATGGCGAATGCCGAACTCCAAAGCAGTGAGAGAAGTGCCGAGGTTATCAGCAAAACAGCCGATGCGGCAGCGAATAGTATTTCGGTTCAAAAGGCAAGATTAGAAGCTGCAAAAGTAAGTGTATGGCAGACCCAACAGGATTACAATCGCTTCAAGAATTTATTTGAAGCTGAGGCTGCCACCAAACAACAGTACGATAATGCCAAAGCAGCATACGATATCGCATTGGCGCAATTGCACGCCATTACGGAAGAATATAATTCAGCTCAACTGAACACCAGCAAAGAAAAAGCAAACGAATTACCGGCAAGAGCTAATATCAATATCAAAAAGGCTGCAAAAACAAATGCGCAGCTTTTCCTCTCCTATACCGTAGTTACAGCACCTTACAATGGCTTCGTTGGCAAACGAACTATCCAACCAGGACAATTTGTAAAGGAAGGCCAGACACTAGCCAATGTCATTAGTGAAGAGAAATGGATCAACGCTAATTTTAGAGAGACTCAACTCGAAAACCTTTCAGAAGGTACAATAGTCACTATACAGGTTGATGCCTTTCCCAAACTTAGTTTTAAAGGAAAAATTCACTCTTTTTCCCCAGCATCAGGTTCCAAATTTGCCGTGATACCTCAAGACAATGCCACCGGGAATTTCGTGAAGATTGAACAACGGATCCCCATTAAAATTGTATTTGATCCACAACAGGATCTCAAGAAATTACGTGCCGGTATGAATGTAGTTATCCATGCTACCCATCAATCCTAATCATCATGCGTATTAATAATTCATTATACTATAGCTGGGTACCCGAATGGATAAAGCTTCCCCTTATGATATTAGCGATGTTCCCACATCTCATGTTAATGTCCCTCTTCCATTCCAATACGGCATTTACCGCTTCGGTACTGGACATTGAAGCCGAGGATATTCAGTATTTTCTATCCCTGATGTATGGCGCCATTGTCGTTGCTTTACTTATATTTCAGCGGCTGTTTTCCTTTTTCAGGGTAAGAACATATATCCTTTTGACCTGCAGCCTTTCCATTTTGATCCTACTAGGTATTTCGCTGACAAGAGATCCATTTCTTATTGGCATTCTGCGCGTGGTCGAAGGTATTTTCTGTGTATTGGAAGGAGCTTGCTTTCTTCCCTTGCTTATGATGCAGATTAAGCATGCCAAAAGCCGTACGATTGCTTATTTTTTCCTGTACACCTTTATGCTCACGGGATCAACTTTAACGACCTCTTTACTCAAAGAAAGTATTATGGATTATGGATGGCAAGATATGATCCACGTCGTGCTCTATTGGCATTTGATTGTGATTGCAATAGCTTTGCTGTTACTTAACAATAATCGCTTGGGCAAAAAATTCCCCCTTTATCAATTAGATCTGGCAAGTTGCTTGTTTTTATTAATTTCATTGAGCTGTGGAGCTTATGTCTTAATTTATGGTCGCAAATACTATTGGTTTGAACACGCCAATATTACCATCAACTTTGCTCTAGCCCTTGTTTTTGGCGCACTCTTTATGATTAAACAAAAGATGGTCAAAAGACCCCTTTTTCATTTTGAGATCTTGAGATACAAAAATGTGATCTTTGGTGTTACCCTGTTTTTTCTATTTTACATTATTCGTAGCTGCCTCAACAATGTTTATACTGTAATGGCTACAGTTTGGAAGTGGCCCTGGCATTATATTATTGATGTACAGTACATCAATGTGTTCGGTACAATACTAGGTGTCGGTAGTTCAGGATTTTTACTCCTGCGCGATGTATCTCCTAAATATATCTTTGGTTTCGGCTTTTTGATATTGGCAACTTCATGTTTTCTATTTGTACCCACATTTTACCCTGATACCACAATTTGGGCAATCGGTCTTCCTTTGTTTATTCAAGGAATAGGCCAGGGATGGCTTTTTACACCGCTTGTTATCTATATCTTGACTGGTGTCGAATCCCATCATGTTGGCAATGCAGGTCTTATGGGCACAACAGCTCGGTTCTGGAGTACTAATGTCGGATTTGCTCTTATCCAAAACGTCAGTTATGTATTAAATCAAAAGCATTATATTCAACTCGAACAAACATTGAATACAAGCAATACCCTAACAATAAACTATTGGGATACACTAATAGAGAAATATGCTGGGATATATGGCGATCAGATAGCAGGACGTATTGCCAGCAAAAGTCTTTCGGGAACCCTAAGTCAGCAAGCAACCTTAATCAGTAACATGGAGATATTTACTTATCTCGGGATGCTAGGAATACTTATAACGGGGCTAATATTTTTATTCGGCCCAGCCAAAACACTTTTTAGGCGTCTAAGGATACCATACTTGTAAATCAATAAAACAGCCTCTTTCAAAAAAAAAGGGGCTGTTTGCATAGCAATGCAGACAACCCTTTTTCGGTATCTCGTACTTCATCTATTTAAGCATCGAATTCTTTAAGTGCTTTTTTCACACGCGCTATTACCTCTTGTTGACCAAGTAATTCAACAATCTGAAATACATCTGGTCCAAACTTACCCCCTACCAGCATAATCCGGAATGGCATCATAAGCTCGCCCATCTTCATACCCGATGCCTGAATCGCATCTTTGAAGAAGGGCTCCAATTCAGCAGCTTTCCAGGTATCAAATCCTTCGAATGATTGGTTAATATGTTCAAAAAATGCTGTTTTCTCAGCAGACCATTTCGGTTTCACGGCACTCAAATCATATTCCACAGGCTGCGAGAAGAAGAAGGACGCCTGACTCCAAAAGTCTTCAACAAAGGTTAGACGTTCCTTCACGGCATCCAATACCCTGCTCACATAAGCGGCATCAGCATCTACCTGATGGTGTTCCAAGACTGTTTTGATCTGCGGCAACAGGGATTCTGTCGACGTGCGTTTAATCCATTCATGGTTGAACCATTTTGCTTTTTCAAAATCAAATTTTGCTCCAGCCTTACTGATACGATCAACACCAAATTTCTGGATCAATTCATCTAAGGAGAAAATCTCCTGTTCAGTTCCATCATTCCAGCCCAACACTCCAAGCATATTGACAAAAGCTTCCGGCAAAAAGCCCATCTCACGGAATCCTTTTGTTGTATCTCCAGATTTGGCATCAGTCCAGTTCATTGCATAAACAGGAAAGCCCAAGCGATCGCCATCGCGCTTACTTAATTTACCATTTCCGTCTGGTTTCAGAATTAATGGAAGGTGTGCCCAACCAGGCATGCTATCACCCCAGCCGAGGTATTCCCACAATAAAATATGGATAGGCGCCGAAGGCAGCCACTCCTCACCACGGAATACATGCGATATTTCCATAGCTTTATCATCTACAACAACTGCCAAATGATAAGTCGGCATGCCATCTGCTTTAAGCAACACCTTGTCATCGACAAGATTTGTATCAAAAGCAACCTTTCCACGGATCATATCCGTGAATGTTACCGTTTCATCGGTAGGGATCTTTATACGAATGGTGTGCGGAGTCCCCGCATCCAATAATTGTTGAGTTTCAGTCTCAGACAGACTCAATGAATTACGCAATTGAAGTCTATTTTCGTGGCTGTAGCGAAAATTAGGCTGCAACTTACGTTGCTCATCCAATTCCTCTGCAGTGTCAAATGCATAATAAGCATTACCATTCTCGATAAGCTGCTCAGCATATTTCCGGTAAGATGGTTTTCGCTCGCTTTGACGATAAGGTCCGTACTCGCCCCCTTTTAATGGGCTTTCATCTGGAGATAGACCACACCATGCTAAACATTCGTTGATATACTCCTCAGCACCTGGGACAAAACGAGTTTGGTCCGTATCCTCGACACGTAAAATAAAATCTCCCTGATGCTGACGCGCATAGAGAAAATTAAACAAAGCTGTACGTACCCCACCAAGGTGAAGACCACCTGTCGGGCTCGGTGCAAAACGCACTCTTACTTTTCTTTCTGAACTCATGCCGCAAAATTACCACAAAATTTTTGATTTGGATGGTACGTTAACTTCTTCAATGAAATAAAAGTGCAGAAAACAGACATTTATTCAGTAATTTGCAAATGAAGGACACGAATACGGAATCATGAAACCCTATCAGATTAGCCAGCAACGCTGGAAATTTATCTTGCTTATTTTTGCAGCTGTCATTGCTGTCGCCTCTTTGGTCTATACCAATTATCTGGTTCGAAATCTTGCGCATGCCGAACGTTCAAAGGCTGAAGTATGGGCCATGAGCACCAAGAATATCATGACTATGCCCGACGTTGATGATGAATTCATTACATTTATTTACGCCGTAAGAGACAGCCTCAATTTACCAGCAATTATTACTGACGATAAGGAAGACATTATTTTCTGGCGTAACCTCGATTCCACAAAGACAAATATTAAACCCGGACACAACGACAGTGTTACAAAACATCTCGATTATGACCCGGCCTATTTCCAAAAACAGCTTGCGTTTATGAAGAAAAGCCATCCTCCGATTACATTGGAATTGGAAAATGGTCAAAAATGGCATGTTTATTATAAGGATTCTTGGTTTTTGCAACAGTTAAGGGTGTTTCCTTATGTACAATTATCATTGATTGCCCTCTTTCTCATTATTGCTTATACGGTTTTCAATTCCATCCGAAAATCTGAACAAAATCTTGTTTGGGTTGGACTAACCAAAGAAGCGGCACATCAGTTAGGCACCCCTATTTCGTCGCTGATGGGCTGGTTAGAATTGATTCGCATAAAATTTGATGCCGAAGAAGATGACACCCTAAATGAAATGGAAAATGACATTAAGCGACTAGAAATCGTCGCCGACCGCTTTTCAAAAATAGGGTCTACTCCCGTTTTGACCAATCACAACCTCTATGATGTCATCAAAAATTATATGGATTATTTTCGCATACGAACCAGTAATAAAATTGCTTTCGAATTAAAAGGCGACACACATCTTGAAGCACAACTCAATATTCCACTCTTTGATTGGATTATCGAAA
Organism: Sphingobacterium sp.; assembly: GCA_050281725.1. Taxonomy (GTDB): domain Bacteria; phylum Bacteroidota; class Bacteroidia; order Sphingobacteriales; family Sphingobacteriaceae; genus Sphingobacterium. The sequence continues at coordinate 30,802 of JBMAAL010000002.1, forward strand.
ATTTATTGAAAAACGGAGTAAACGCCATTGGCACAGAAGGAAAGATAACTGTTAATATTTCAGAAAATATTGCGAAAGAAGAAATTTTTATAGACATTAGTGATACGGGCAAAGGAATTCCGAGATCAAATTTTGAATCTGTTTTCCAGCCAGGGTTCACAACTCGGAAAAGAGGTTGGGGGCTTGGCCTTAGTCTGACAAAAAGAATGGTGCGGTACCACCAAGGGCAAATTTTTGTAAAAGAATCTGAAGTAGGTAAAGGAACAACATTTCGAATAATCTTAAAAAGCAATTTAAAATATGAAGCCACTCAAATCTGACGAATATCCAGCAGTCTACGCGCCTTATATTGAGACTGTCGTCGATAACGTGTTTGATGCACTAGAAGAACAAACGCTCTCCTTTCCAGCATTTCTGGACACGATACCAGAGGAAAGAGGTAATTTTAAATACGCCGAAGATAAGTGGACCATCAAAGAAGTTGTTGGCCACGTCATCGATAATGAGCGTATCATGGCTTACCGGGCATTGCGTTTTTCACGTAACGATCTTAAAGAGCTAGCCGGATACGACCAGGATTACCTCATTCAGTATTCTCGTTACAACGACCGCACATTAGAAAGTTTAAGCAAAGAATTCACCTTTCTTCGCAAAGCTAACATGATGCTTTTCAATAGTTTTAACGATGTGGAACTAGAACGTAAGGGTATGGCATCTGAACGGCTGACAAGTGTAAAAGCGCTTTTGTATGTCATTGCGGGCCATCTCAATCATCATCGCATTATTATCCAAGAACGTTATTTAAACTCAGACGATGTCAAAAATTTGGTTTCAGCACTACAGCATTGAGGAAATAAACGTATTCTTCAATAAATACCTGTCGGGTCTGCTGGAGATTCAAGCAACAGAAATAGATGACAACTCCATTACAGCGACCATGCCTGTAACAGATAACGTCAAACAGCCACATGGCATTTTACACGGTGGAGCATCTGTCGTTCTAGCAGAGTCATTGGGAAGTATCGCATCCAACCTCGTGGTTGACCCGGAAAAATACCGCGGAGTTGGACTTGAAGTAAATGCCAATCATATACGTCCGGTAAGTAGCGGCGTAATAACAGCAAAATGTAGCCCAATACACATTGGTCGATCCACACATATTTGGGAAATAAAAATGTACGATCGCTTCAACAAATTAAATTGTATATCGAGACTTACAGTAGCTATCGTTCCAAAATAACGAGGACGGTATGGCTCCTGCTAACTCGATTTATCAACTTGGTCTAATTAAAATTCGACAACGTTTATAAGCAAAGGAGGATAAATTTCACAATTTATCCTCCTTTTTTTTGTCAATTAATTATCAAAATCCCTCAAAAATATGCCTTTATTTATTTCCAATATTCAAGAAATTTAAGTAGTCTTGTAGGATGGATACTTTAAAAATCAGTAATTATGAAGCGCAATCGTTTGTTCATTCCTTATTCCTACTGATTTACCAATCCTCGAACGATAACTTAACTAAATATAATAAAACAAAACATGACCACTAATCCTAACGTTGGTAAAACAGCTTTTCGCCCTATGGCCATCTGCTGTGGTTTATTTTTTATCCTCGGTTTTATTACCTGGGCAAACGGAACCTTAATTCCATTCTTAAAAATTGCTTGTAACCTCGAAACAGATTTACAAGCTTTCTTCGTAACCTTTGCTTCCTACATTGCTTATTTTTTCCTAGCACTTCCAAGCTCAGTCATCATTAAAAAAATTGGTTTCCAAAATGGTTTAGTTGTCAGTCTTATTATATTAGGTTTAGGATCTTTGATCTTTATTCCTGCGGCAGATAATAGAAGCTACGGCCTATTTTTAACAGGAATCTTCATCCAAGGTTCAGGAATGGCATTATTACAAACAGCCGTTAACCCTTACTTAAGTATTATTGGTCCTATTGATAGCGCAGCACAACGGATTTCAATAGCTGGATTTTTCAATAAATCGGCTGGTATCATTGTACCTATCCTTTTCGGGACACTCTTTTTAAAAGATGCGCAAAAAGTAACAGCAAAATTAGAAGCAACAACGGATCTTGTCCAAAAGAATGCGATCTTAGATGATCTTCTTCAACGCGTGCACACGCCATATATCTCGCTTGCAATTATTTTCGTTGCCTTCGCAATTTTCTTAAAGTTCACACATTTGCCTGAGGTCGATATGGACGCAGAAGAAGAAACCAGCGCGGAAAGCGGAACTGTTGTTGCAAAGAAAACATCGATATTTCAATATCCACATTTGTTCTTGGGTGCTTTGGCAATTTTCTTCTGTGTAGCTGTCGAAGTTATGGCGGGAGATATCATTGGTGTCTACGCACGCGAACTGAAAGTTGATCCCTTCTTTACAACCTATGCAACAGCATTTACATTATCTTGCATGTTGATAGGTTATATTGTCGGCATTATCTCTATTCCAAGATTTGTATCACAACAAATGGCCCTACGCATTTGCACAATCATTGGCATCACATTCACCGTTATTTCTGTTTTCACAACTGGCACAACATCATTTATATTTGTTGCCTTGTTAGGAATCGCTAACTCCCTCATGTGGCCAGCTATCTTTCCGCTAGGAATTAAAGGTCTGGGAAAATTCACAAAAACAGGATCAGCAATCATGATTATGGGTATTGCTGGTGGAGCGATATGGCCTTTGATCTATGGGCTATTAAAAGATCATTTGCATATTGATTTTCAACATGCATTCCTCTATGCAATGGTTCCGGGCTATCTATACATTATGTATTTCTCCATAGCAGGTCATAAAGTTGGAAAAACGAATTAACGTAAATCCATCTTATATTTTAAGAAAAAAGGGCATCTAAAAATAGATGCCCTTTTTTCTTAAAATTCTTCCTATTTTTAGGAGATAGATGCTGTACGAGCCATTACCATAACAGCCCCGCTATAATCAGATTTTCTGTTTTTCAACAGGAGAATAGAAAGCATGATCAAATACATATCAACAGCACGTTGAACCACAGGATTAAGCATACAACAAAACAAACAATGATACAGATGAAAAAGAATCTTTTTGCAATTGCCATTGCCGCAACAATGATGTTTACGGCCAACGAATCTTTTGCTCAGTTAAAGCTACCTGCAGCAAGTAGCTCACAGACCGTTACACAAGGATTGGGTATTGAAAACGTAACCCTTAATTACAGCAGACCTAGCATGAACGGTCGTAAGATTTTTGGTGAACTTGTTCCTTACAACGAAGTATGGCGCACAGGAGCAAATACAAATACCACATTAACCTTTGAAGGTGATGTTGAGTTGAATGGTCATAAGCTTTCCGCTGGAACCTATGCTCTTTTCACAATCCCGAACAAGTCAGAGTGGACCATCATCATCAGTAAAAACACAAAACAATGGGGTGCCTATACCTATAAACAAACCGAAGATGCCTTACGCTTCAATGTTAAACCGCAGACCCTAGCAAATCCAGTGGAGACATTTACCATTTCTTTTGACAATGTTACACCTACAAGTGCTGTATTGAGTCTCGCTTGGGAAAAAACGTCTGTAAAGGTTGATCTCAACGTCAATCAACAGGCTAAAATATTAGCTTCTATTGACGAGGCGATGAAGAGCGAGAAAAAACCTTATTTTGCCGCAGCCCAATATTATTTCAGTAATAACTTAGATCTAAATAAAGCACTAAACTGGTTTGACGAAGCGGCCAAAGCTCAACCTAAAGCTGCCCACGTCCTGTATTGGAAAGCAAAAGCCCAATTAAAAGCTGGAGATAAAAAAGGTGCGATAGAAACAGCAACCAAAGGTCTTGAAGTTGCCACAGCAGATAAAAATGGTGAATACATCAAATTAAATACACAAGTGATCAACGCTGCAAAGAAATAAGTATCTATAACTAAAAAATGCCCCCAGAAAGTGTCTAACTTTTTGGGGGCATTGGCATTTAATGCCTTTTTTATAGCTCGGCGCTTAGTTTTATAACTCATCTTTTAGCAATTGCTCAAGCTCTTCCGGTGAAACGTTCATATTGACGTTTCCATCTTTCGCAAAAGAGATCTCACCGGTCTCTTCAGAGACAATAACAGCAATCGCATCCGAGATTTCCGTCACTCCAATTGCGGCACGATGCCGTAGTCCAAACTGCAGCGGCAAATCCTCACTATCAGACAATGGTAGCACACAAGATGCTGTCATAATCTTAAAATCAACAATAACCACTGCACCATCATGTAATGGGCTATTTTTATGAAAGATACTTTCAATCAAGCGCTTTGAGATATGGGCATCGATATACTCACCGCTGCTCTGATAATATTCCTCGTCAAAGTATTTTGAAAAAACCAATAAAGCTCCTGTCCGTGTACGCGACATGCTTCTACAAGCTTCAATAACCGGTCTTAGATCCTCCGTCAAATCTTTTTGTATTGCCTTTTTATTCCCGATAAACGACCAAAAAACTTTTTTCCGCTTCATGGATATATTCTTTCCCACGTGTAGTAAGAACCTCCTGATTTCCTGCTGGAATACAACAATTAGAGCAATTGATCCTACGGATATAAAACCGCCGAATATTTCTGTCAGCAAGCGCATATGCATCTGTTTGACGACAATATAAACACCATAAAATAGTGCTACGCCAATCAGGATATTAACGGCAATGGTCCCCCTAATCAAACTATAGATATAGTAGATAATAATCGCTACCAATATGATATCAATAACGTCCAATAGGCGAAAGCCGCTAAACAGGCTATAGTCGATTCCATCCATATATGCAAGTTAAAAAAAAATAGATATTATTTGTATTTTTACATCATAACATACAGGAAAATGACTAGACTTTCAGTAAATATCAATAAAATCGCAACGCTCAGAAATTCTAGAGGTGGCAATAACCCCAATCTAGTATCTGCGGCATTAGCCTGTGAACGTTTTGGCGCTCAAGGTATCACTGTCCATCCACGACCTGATGAAAGACATATCCGATATCAGGATGTTTTTGATCTAAAAGCGAATATTCAGACTGAGCTCAATATCGAAGGAAATTGCCAAGAACAGAAGTTTATTGATCTTGTATTGGCCAATAAACCAGCACAAGTAACCTTAGTGCCCGATACCGAAGGACAACTAACCTCTAACCATGGCTGGGATACCATTAAAAACAAAGCCTATTTACAAGATATGTGTAAATTGTTCAAAGATGCAGGTATACGTGTTTCTATCTTTGTTGATCCGGTTGAAGAAATGGTAGAGGCCGCGGCCGAAACAGGAACAGATCGCATTGAGCTCTATACAGAAGGATTTGCTACGGAGTATGGATTCGATAAAGAACTTGCTATAAAACCCTATTTCAAAGCTGCATTAAAAGCACGTGAAATTGGATTAGGTCTAAATGCAGGCCATGACCTGGACCTCAACAACCTGCAATATTTCAACCAGCACATTCCTGAGCTGCTAGAAGTAAGCATAGGCCATGCGCTCATATCCGATGCGCTATACTTGGGATTAGAGGAAACGATCAAACGTTATCTTGCTTGTTTGAAGTAGTACAACGTTCAGGGAAGAGCGTTCATCAGTCAAGCACCCTTGTGATTGAGAAACTGCAAAAATATTCATTAAAACCTTCATAATTTCGCTGTCACCAGCAGCTGCAAACAAAATCACAAAGGTTTTCTCTTGCCAATAGAAAAACACAGATCCATAAAAAAGGGCTTTCTCAACGAAAGCCCTTTTTATTGCACCCCAAATAGCGGTGCTATTGCTCAACTTGCAATTGCTAATGAATTCCCTTAAAGATACGGTTCCAGCGAATTTTCGAAAGTCCTGTACCAATCTCATCCCAGCTCATCCAAGTAAATAAAGCCTTTCCGACAACATGATCTTCGGGAACAAACCCCCAACCTCTTGAATCCAAGGAATTATGGCGATTATCACCCATCATCCAAAAGTAATCCATTTTAAACGTATAATGGTCTGCTTTCACATCATTGATATAGATCCCATCCGAACGTTTTTCTAACTTATTGTTTTCGTAAACGCGGATAGCTCTTTCATAAATGGGCAGAGTCTGTGCATTTAATGCCACTGTCCATCCTTTCTTCGGGATTAAAATCGGTCCAAAATTGTCAAAATTCCATTTGTATTGTGGATCGTACGGATAAGCACCTTCACCACCGGGACTTCTTCTGATTTCTTTGACATTCGACCACGATTTTACTATAGCTAATTCATCTTTTGTCATGAACAACTGATAAACACCAGGCTGCTGATCTCCACCAGCCGCTTCTATTCTCAACTCCCGTAACCTATCCATATTTAATGGAGTACCATCCGTTAATACGAGATAGTCCAATTGGCTTTCTGGAGGATCAAAACCCGGTTGATCGTTCACAAAGAGTTTAGCATCCTTCATGAAAATTTTATCGCCCGGCAATCCGACACAGCGTTTAATATAGTTCTCCCTTTTATCAATAGGTCTTGCCTGGATCGTAAATTGCGAATTGACAGTCTGCCAGCCATAAGCCCGAACAAGATCGTAATAACTTGCATTTTGGTTCTCGAGCGCGACAGTATCACCTGCAGGGAAATTGAAAACAACGACATCATTACGCTCAATCTTTTGAAATCCTGGTAAACGTTTATAGGGTAGTTCAATCAATTCAGAATATGCTTTCCCGCCGGTGATGGGCATCGTATGATGCGCAAAAGGAAAGGCAATCGGTGTGTTAGGAACCCGTGGTCCATAATTTAACTTGCTTACAAATAAGAAATCCCCGATCAACAAGGTACGCTCCATCGATCCTGTAGGAATCATATAAGCCTCGATTAGAAAGCCACGAATAAGCGACGCTGCTACAGTTGCAAATACAATGGCATCTGCCCATTCGCGTACCATGGATTTCTTGTACGGATATTTAATTTTATAATCTTTATAAGATTCAAGTGCAATTTCGGCACGTTTCTCCCCGGTCAGCTCAATACCTTCCTGAGTAGCTGCCTTTAAATTTTTTGCATATAAACCATTCAAAAAACGCACATTATTGTCCTTTGCCCACATTGGTAGAACGATAAAAGGCACTAAAACTGCAGCAGCGTTCTCCCAAAACCGGCGTTTTCCAAAACAATGGATAAAATCAAGGTAAAGATTATAGAAAACAAAGACATTGACAATTGGCACGAGCAATAAAATTACCCACCATGTAGGTCTTCCCGTCAATTTTGCCTGAATATACTGGCTATAAAAAGGCACGATCGCTTCCCAGCCATTTCTGCCAGCTTTAACAAACAATTGCCACAATCCATATCCCGATATTGCTGTTAAAACCGCAAATATAATTAAGCCCATAATCTACTAATTAGTACTATTTATTAAAATCAAAAATTTCAGTAACCTGATAGAAACCTTTTTTGCCATTCAACCATTCAGCAGCAACTACAGCTCCTAAGGCAAACCCATCACGGCTATGTGCGGTATGTTTAAATTCTATTTGGTCAACCTCAGAACTATAAAGTACCGTATGTGTTCCCGGAACCTCTTCAATTCGATGACTTTCTATTAAAAGTTCCTGTGGTTTTGGAATAATCTCATCCTGTTCACCAACAACAGTATTTACCCAATTGGTTTTCACATCGCTATTATCCAATATCCCCTCAGCAATCGTAATTGCTGTACCACTTGGGGCATCCAATTTGTGAATGTGGTGTATTTCCTCCACCTGAACATCATATTGTTTATAAGGCTGCAATGCCTTCGCCAACATCCTATTGATATGGAAGAATACATTCACTCCGATAGAGAAGTTGGAACCATACAAAATAGAACCATCAGCATCCAAACACTTCGCCTTAACATCCTCCAGTTGATCATACCAACCGGTTGTTCCGACGACAATAGGTACACCTGCCTCAAGACAAAGATTCATATTATCCAATGCTGCAGAAGGTACACTAAAGTCTATTGCGACATCAGCACCTTTAATATCATCAGCAGTCAGGTTAGGACGATTATGTTCATCGACAACTAAAAAAATTTGATGGCCTCTTTTCAGCGCGTATCTTTCGATAATCTGCCCCATTTTGCCATATCCCAAGAGAATGATGTTCATATATTTAGAAAAAAGTATAGTTTATTTTTAAAATTAAAAAATTTCAATGAAATACCCATGTTTAAAACCATAAACCCGTATGAAAATAAAACTGGTCAGTCCTTATTGTCTTAAATTTGCTGGGGTTATGTGAATGCGTTAATAAAAAAATAAACTCATGAATAAACAAATGGAATCAAAATATAACCGTTAAAACAGGAGATTTTAATTGAATTTCATGGTCAATTTCAGTCCGACTGTAGGTTTAAACGAATAAGTTCCCGACGCGAGACTAGCATCCATTAAAGTAGGTCCTATTAAGAAAGCCGCTTTTTTGGGTTTATCGTCACCGATACTCCAGCGATATTTAAGCATCGAGTCGATATAAGCCTCTGCGACATTCAGGCCATAAACACCTAACGTAAGTAGCACCATGAGATCTCGATTTCGCCGCGCATTATCTTTTGCCCGGATAATAGATTGGTCTGAGATTCCGATGTAATAAGGATCAATTGGCTTACCAAGAGCTTTGTCCTGTAATACCCCCAGTAATTCCTTATAATAACGATTATTAAAATCGAAAACAAGTACGGTTGTTATTAAGCCCCCATAAATTGCAGGTACTTTTATCCACCAAACGCCGCCATTTGTATATTGTCCCCAGCCTGGAAGTACTAAAGAGCGCTTCCAGGCTTGTTTATTTTTTGCTTCAATAGCCAAACGGGTTGAATCTTTAAACACAACCTTCTCTTTCGCCTTCGCCTCCTCCTTCTCCCGTTTTTTACGTTCCTTCCGAGATTCTTTCTTGACGGTATCCTGTACCGATTTTTGCTTTATGCTATCTATTTTGACGGGTGCCAATTGTTTCTTAGGAATTGTATCCACAGTCTGTCCATGTACCACCAACAGTGTAAACACTGCAAATATCAAGCTTATTAACTTGGCCATATTACCAATCTAACAATTCAAGAATGCGACTTAAATCATCTTCCGATTCAAAAGGGATCTCAATTGCTCCTTTTCCTTTTGTGCTCTTCAGATTCAATTTGACGCGAGAAGAAAATTTCGACGCCAGATCATCTTCAATTTTCTGCAATTGAAAAGACATCGGAGCATTATCTTTTCCAGCTTTTTTCTTACCTCCTTTTTGTAACTCACGAACCAACTCCTCCGCCTTACGAACGGATAAACCTTGATCAATAATCAACTTAAAGATATAAAGCTGCTTATCAACCTCTGGAATATTAATCAGGGCGCGAGCATGTCCCATAGTCAAAGCTCCATCGCGTATTGCCGCTTGAATGACAGGTGGAAGTTTTAATAAACGGAGATAATTTGTAACAGTAGAACGGTTTTTACTAACACGTTCACCCAATTCTTCCTGTTTTAAATTACACTCCTCAATCATACGTTGAAAGCTTAAGGCTACTTCAATCGCATTTAAGTTCTCCCGCTGAATATTCTCAATCAGGGCCATCTCCAGCATCTGCTGGTCGTTGGCGGTACGGATATACGCTGGAATTTCGGTGATACCAGCCAGGCGTGAAGCACGGAGACGTCGCTCTCCGGAAATCAACTGATAATTACCATCCGAAATTTTACGTACGGTAATCGGCTGAATTAAACCCTGTAAACTAATGGATTCCGATAACTCCTGTAAGGCAACCGGATCAAATTCTGTACGCGGCTGAAAAGGGTTGACAGATATTTCTTCTACACGAACATGGCTGATACTGCCATTCTCTTTTGTTGTTTTTACAGCAGTTGATGTAACTAGAGGAGCTTCTTCCACTTGCTGATTACTTTTAGCAGGAACTTCTACACTATCGTTTAATAGCGCACCTAAGCCTCTTCCCAGTCCTGTTTTACGCTGATGTGCTGCCATATTATGCGGTTACTGTTTTATTCATTTCATTAAGATGCCCGTTTTTTTGTAAAATCTCTCGCGCCAAGTTCAAATAGTTGATTGCCCCTTTACAGGACGCATCATGCATGATAACAGAAATTCCAAAGCTTGGAGCTTCGCTCAAACGGGTATTTCGCTGAATAATCGTATCAAAAACTAAATCTGTGAAATGTGTTTTCACTTCCTCGACCACCTGATTTGACAATCTTAAGCGAACATCATACATGGTCAACAAAATTCCTTCGATCTCCAAACTTGTATTTAAACGGTTTTGAACTATTTTAATTGTGTTCAACAACTTACCAAGTCCTTCTAGGGCAAAGTATTCGCACTGTACCGGAATGATGACTGAGTCAGAAGCAGATAGTGCATTGATTGTAATTAAGCCTAAGGAAGGCGAACAATCGATGATAATAAAATCATAATCCTGTTTCACCTGATCCAAGATTTTTTTCATCTTGTACTCCCTTTCGTGCATATTGATCATCTCAATTTCTGCCCCAACCAAATCAATATGAGCCGGTAAAAGATCCAAATTTGGTGTTTCTGTTGACTGAATAGCCTCACGAGGATCCAAATCATTCACTAAACATTCGTATACACTTGCGCTGATTGTACGAGGGTCAAAGCCAATCCCAGAAGTAGAGTTTGCTTGGGGATCTGCATCGACCAACAATGTTTTATATTCTAAAACCGCCAAACTAGCCGCCAAATTAATTGACGTTGTGGTTTTTCCGACCCCACCCTTTTGATTTGCGATTGCAATTACTTTTCCCATCTTGAATGAAAACCTTTCTTAATTAAAATGTCATTTTATTCCACATTTCACTTCTTTGAAGATCAATTTGCCAAATTTTTTATCCGTAATTCAAATTAACAAAACAAATTCAGCATATTTCGTACTTTTGATTGATCGAAAGCACATATCCTCAGGATGCTAAGATACAAAAAATCAAGATATGTATCCACTTTGAAACTGCGCTTTTTATAAGTATCAACAACACAATGATTTTAATAATATCCGGAACAAACCGTCCCAATAGTAAGACGTTAAAAATAGCAAAGTGCTACCAGCAATTACTTGATCGTAAGTCAATTGAAAGTGACATCTTTTCGCTGGAAGATCTGCCAGCAAACATTTTAGAAACAGATCTTTATGGAAAAAGAAGTACAGCATTTGAACCTATCCAAGAAAAGGTCAGTAAAGCGGAACTGTTTATTTTCATCGCACCAGAATACAACGGAAGTATACCAGGAGCGCTCAAGCTTTTTATCGATTGCTGCACTTTTCCGATCAGCTTTTATCACAAGAAAGTTGCATTAGTCGGACTATCTTCAGGACGTTATGGCAACCTCCGCGGCATCGATCACCTGACCGGCATATGCCACTACTTAAGAATGCACGTGCTTCCCCTTAAGATCTTTCTACCCAATGTTCAGAACGAACTGAATGATGAAGGGCAGTTATTCAAAGAAGATACGCTGCAATTTATCAACGAACAGATTGAGGAGATTATCCGGTTTTAATACGCTAGTTTTAGTAGCCATGATAGCGAATTCACCTTAAAACTAATCCTAGTCGCGAACAGTAAAACAAGGATTCCGTAGCGTGAAACAAGAATAAAAAACAAAGGGCATCACAAGACCTGATACGAAAGAAGCCTCCGGCAAACACCGGAGGCTTCTTTAATTTCATACGCTAATCTAATTCTTAAGACAAGCAATCCGGGATCTAATAGCCGAAGATCTCTTTAAGATCCAGCTTTTTAACCTCGCCCAGTTTCGCAAGATCCTCTGGCTTAAGACTTTCTTCCTTCGCTACAATACAGTAAACGTACGGCTTTTGACTCATCTCTTTCTTATGGAAAGTGCTTAGATCACCATAAGTTAATTTTGGCGCTTGCTCATAGACAACTTTACGAATATCAGTTGCATTTCCCAAACGTTGAGCCGCTAAATAGCTCCCTAAAATAGAAGCATTCAATACACGCTCACTCGCTATTGATTTTTCCAGACTTACTTTCGCAATATCCAACCCTTTAGCGCTTTCAGGCAACACATCCAACAGCTCATTCATGCCTTTAATCGCATCGTTAAACTTATCAGCCTGCGTCCCAACATAGGCCCCAACGGTGTAATGGTTTTCTTTTTTATAAGGCTGTCCATAATAGGCATAAGTTGAATAAGCTAATGCTTTTGATTCACGGATAGTCTGGAAAACGATACTTCCCATTCCGCCACCAAAGTAATTATTAAACAGAGAAACAGTCGGTGTCAAGGCACTGTTGTATACCCCTGAATTTCTATACCAAAACACTTCAGCCTGCTTCATTTCGAAATTAGCAAAAAGGACCTGGTTCTTGCTTGTTGGCAATTCTGCAAACACGACCGCCTTTTTCGCGGGAACATACTCTCCAGCACCTTGTTTCAAAGGCTTCGCTTTCGCTACAAATTCCGAGGCAGTTAACGGACCAAAATAAAGCATCGTATGTTTCATATTGGCCAAATCGTGCAATGCCTTCACCAAATCCTCCGCTTTTAAAGCATCCAATTCCGCATCGGTAAACACATTATTAAATGGATTTTTAGCGCCGTATTTAGCATAAGATTTTAAGCCCTCCATGATCGCTCCCTTGTTTTCTTTCGCATTTGCTCTCGCTTTTTTAAGACGGGCAATATACATTTTGAAAGCCTCCTGATCAGCAACACAATTACGCAACAAATCCTGAATCAAGTTCTGTGTAGCCGTAAAGTTTGAATTCAAACCTGAAATCGACACCATGGTTTCTTCATTTCCTGCAGACACCGAAAAATCAGACGCCAATTGATAAAAATCCTTGCTAAACTGCTCACTGGATTTATCTTTTGTACCTAAAAATTCAAGATAACCCGCAGCCAATGAAAGCAATTTATTGCTCCATTTTCCACCATCAAAACGATAAGACAGCGAAAACAGTTCATTATCTGAGTTCTTTACAGCAAGTACTGGTAAACCGTTTGCAGTAGCCTTCTGAATATCTTTGTTATAATCTACCCATACCGGCTGAATTTTATCCTCTGGCAATGCTTCTACTTTCTTCAAGAAATCAGACTGGTCATCACGATTGACCGTTACAGGAGTAATCTCAGGTTTAACAACTTTAACAACATTATTATCAACTCCTTTACGCTTATAAACAACAACATAATTATTGTCATTCAAGTATTTGTTAGCAAAATCCACCACATCTTGCTTGGTGATTTTATTCAACTCATCCGAATAGCCCACGACAGACGCCCAATCCTGACCCGAAGTAAAGGCATCCATCAATGATTCAGCACGATCACCATAACTTTCATTTTGCTTGATTTCGTCTTTCTTCGCATTGTTCACAATCGCCGTGATCAGCTCATCCGAAAACTCCCCTTTTCTCAATTTTGCCAATTCTTGCAACAGCAGCTGTTGCACCTCTTCCAAGCTCTGTCCCTGACCAGGATTACCTTGCAACAGAAGCAAAGAATAGTCTTTTAACACATACGGAAAAGCACCTGCACCTAATAATTTTTGATTCTTTACCAAATCCAGATCAATCAGACCGGCAGAACCATTCGTCAAAATCTGACTCATCAGATTAAGCATACGGGCATCCTTTGTTGCAGCGCCAGGAAAACGGAATCCCATTAACATAAATTCAGCATCCGGACCTTTAACCTCGCGGACAACGGGAGTTAAAATTGGTTTCTCCGCATCAAAAGTATAGGCCGGAATTTCTTTCGCCTGCATAAAAGCAAAGGCCTTATCCACCTTTTTCACCACCTCTGTAGGATCAAAATCGCCCGACATAATAACCCCCATATTGTTAGGGACATAATAGGTGTGAAAATATTCACGTATCGCTTTCAAAGATGGATTTTTAAGGTGCTCTACAGTACCAATTGTCGTCTGCTTTCCATAATTATTATTAGGAAAAGCCGCTGAAAACATCGATTCTACAGCCTTACGATTATCTTTATCCAAGCTGATATTTTTCTCTTCATACACAGCTTCCAGCTCAGTATGGAACAGACGCAATACCGGATATCTAAACCGTTCTGCCTGTACAGCGAGATACTTATCCATTACATTACTAGGAATTTGCTCCTGATAGACTGTCTGCTCAAACGAAGTGAAAGCATTAGTACCTTCCGCTCCCATTGATGCCATCAATTTATCATACTCATTCGCAATAGCATATTTCGCAGCCTCTCCAGATACTTTATCGATTTCCTTATAGATTGCTTTCCGTTCGGTTTCATCTGTTGTACCATTGTATTTCTCATAGAGCGCATCAATCTGATCTAACAAAGGTTTTTCCTTTGCCCAGTCTTTAGAGCCAAATTTATCAGTTCCTTTAAATAGCATATGCTCCAGATAATGAGCCAACCCTGTGTGATCTTGCGGATCTGTTTTGCTCCCCGCTTTTGTCGCAATGTAAGTTTGGACACGTGGTTCTTTTTTGGTTGGGCTTAAAATCACCGTTAAGCCATTTTTTAGCTTGTAAAACCGTGAATGTGTAGGGTCATTCGTTACGTACTTGTAGGTGTACCCCCCCTCAGATGCTTCTTTCCAATCAAATTTGGCGTTTTGAGCAAACAAAGCACACCCTGCTGTTGTTAGTGCAAACGTAACAGCAGTAATTCTAAATAGGTTTTTAATCATATTTCCTTTTTCTTTTCACCTCAAACTTAGATAAATTGCTTTTTATATGCAATATAATTACAGACATAAACAATAATTATTTACCCATTTGACATCCTGATAGTTAAGCCGCCTAATTCCTCTCACCACTAACCGACATGGTGTGGCTGAAAAATGGCATTTTTTACACCTTGATTTCGCTACTGTTTAAATACTGTTGTTACAATGATATATCATTCTTATTTTTGCAAAAATTTTAAAAAACGCTAACGTTTTATTTCATGAGATCAAGAATACTTGCTTTTGTGGCCCTGACACTGCTCTCCTTTCGTGCCACAGCACAGGTCACACCCCGAATAGAAAATCCGAATGACACTTTACAAAGCCGTACCCCAGCTAAAACGAGACTTATATTCCAACTTGAACATGAAAGTGGGGGCGAACTCAAATTCAATGAGCGCTCCAAAGAAACCCTTGCAGACTCATACTATAGTGGACTAAATTTTAGAGTTGGTTTTCAGACACAGTTTCAAGACTCATTAAAGAGCATTTACAATGAAATATACAACTATCCGATATACGGCATCGGAATCTACAGCAGCACTTTCGGTCAGGAACACCTCGGACGGCCTTTCGCAGCCTATGGCTTTGTCGCCATCCCCATTCGGCCAAAAGTAAACTCGCGATGGAATTTCAACTATCGGATTGCACTCGGTCTTTCCGGTAGATTCAACCCTTATAATGAGGAAGACAATCCGTTCAACCTACTTATTGGCAGCAAAAATAATGTATTTATTGATCTTGGACTTCAGGTCAACTACCGCTTAAATAAAAATTTCCAGGTTGGGGCCGGCGTAGCCTTTCATCACTTCAGCAATGGAGCCCTGGCATTACCGAACACGGGGATAAACCTCGTCCCGTTGAGCCTATCTGTTTCGTATACACCAACAAACAAGCCCTTTGATTTTAGAAAAAGTAGTATTCCACAGATGGAGAAAACAGAGGAACTCCATTTCAACTATGCCTTTGGCTTCAAGCAGATCGACAGGGAGCACGATAGCCAATATTTCAAATCGATGTTGGGTGCATATTATAGCAGACATTTGGGCTACAAATGGCGGCTTGGCGCTGGGTTTGATGCATTTTACTCGGCCAGCGGAAACGACGAGAGGGTTGCCGGCGACAAAGCCGGGAAATTCTCCGCCTTATTTTCTTACGGCCCAGCATTCTACATTGATCATGTGTTAAATTCACGTCTATACATCAACGGAAATGTTGGAGTCTATCTTCATCGCAACGAATTCAATGGCGAGAGCATGCCCGTGTATTTAAGAGCAGGAGTACGTTATAAAGTTTACAAAGATTTCTTTGCCGGTGTTTCCATTAAAGCCCATGGCGGTAAAGCTGATTTTATTGAATGGACAACAGGTTACGGAATTAAACTAGGTAAGAAACGGAAATAGTAAGAAAATAAACACGAGAGATTCCCGAGACAGATTGAATACCGGATCGGGGGCTTTCAAATTTCCCAGCGAGTTCAATACATAAAAAAAGCGTTCATGAAGAACGCTTTTTTTATCGTGGGGATTACTGGGTTCGAACCAGTGACCCCTACCTTGTCGAGGTAGTGCTCTAAACCAGCTGAGCTAAACCCCCTAACGAAAAAAAAGCACCATTTGATGATGCTTTTGTGGAGGCTACAGGATTCGAACCTGTGACCCTCTGCTTGTAAGGCAGATGCTCTGAACCAGCTGAGCTAAGCCTCCGTTTTGGATTGGTGGAGAATACTGGATTCGAACCAGTGACCCTCTGCTTGTAAGGCAGATGCTCTGAACCAGCTGAGCTAATTCTCCGACTTTGTATGGTGGAGGCTACAGGATTCGAACCTGTGACCCTCTGCTTGTAAGGCAGATGCTCTGAACCAGCTGAGCTAAGCCTCCATACTTTTTTAAAGAACGCCGTTCCCTAATTGCGTGTGCAAATATAGCTTAAAAATTCTATTCTCAAAATTATTTTATAAGATTTTACGCCTTTAATATCACAACAAGCTAAGAAACACCGAAATAATTTTTAATCATAGAACTTCCAAGAAATACCAAATCTAAAATTGGCTGTATTCATCGGATAACGTCGGACCGTGTAGTAACCATGCGGATAGAAGTTCTGATTTAAAAAATTATAACTCAAAAACATATTCACCCGTTGTATATTCGCCGTAATCCATAGATCCATGATCGGATAGGTCGAAAATTCAATCTGTTTGTAAGCATTGTAAAATTGTCCTGTACCAATCGAATAATTCGGATTTGCATACGGCGTATTGAATTTTGCATCCAGACCAATACTATAATCAATAACCTTGTAAAAGAGATTACTGTAATATAAACTATGCCAGGTATACAGCTCTGGAACAGCGAGTGTATTCTGTTGATCTGTCTTTTGATAGACGACCAAGTTATCTAAGGTAAAATGGTTTAACTTAAATTTTTGCCCCACAGTTACTTTCAACAAATTAGCCTTATCTAATTGAGCCGGAACAATCCATTTATCCTTCTTAGGATCGTTCTGTGGATTGGACAACTCTTCGAAATAGGTATAATTGTTCATTAGAAAATATTCAACCTTGCCATGGAAACCAAGCATCGGATTGGCATATTGAAAAGCCAGATTCTGAATTTTCGTCTTTTTAAGATCTAAATCATTCCATTTTCCGTAGGTATAATTCAAATTCTCGAAAACCATCTCCGGGGATTTGTTCTGTGAATAAGCTGACAACGTCACCTTTCCGATTTTATCCCCCATAGCGATATCTGCTTTAGCTTCATACAAGAAGTCCCCAAAGTTGTGGCCAAATACGATTTGATTCGCTTTTAAACTAAAATCAAGACGATCTGAAAACTTATATCCCAATTCACCTTTCGCGATTCCATTTTGATAAAAACGATTAAATGTTGCGCTATCCGGCAATTTCTTCAACGGCTGAGGATAAGCCGAAGTATTGTTATAATACCGCATGGAGTCCAACTGATTCTGCTCCACCCAGTTCATGTCGTGCTGAAAAGCTAAATTCAACTTTGCCTCGTTTTTAAAGACCGACTTTCCTCTGAGAAAAAAGTTATATTCAAATTCATTTGAAACATTCGTGATCAGTGTCTTATCATTATTTAGCGCCAATGCTCTATTATTGTATGGCAACGCTGCATTTTGGTCATCCATGTTCTTGAAGAAGCTGTAAGTCTGCCTTCGGATACGCGTATTATGCGCCATACTATTAGTCGGATGAATCTGCATCGTTGGCTTGCCTTTATCGATCGTATCCAATCGTCCCAAATAAAGTGACTGTCTCAGGAAGAATGAATTATCCCACCACTTAGATCGAGGTATCCTTGTGTTACCTGCATCATAGAATTTCGGTATAAATCGATCCGGAGACTGTCTATTTCCAGGCGCAAATGGAAGATCTTCTGTAATAGAACCATTCTCCATGGCATCCAAACGATTAAATACTCCATTGATCAACAAATTATACCGATTATTTTTCGATTCATACCAAGAAGCAACTGAAGCCTTTAAATCCGAATAATTCTGTCCAAGGTAAAATCCATCCGTTTTAGTAGAATGGAAATCCACATTCATATTCCATTGGGAATTGATATTCTGCGCCACCCGAGCTCTAAAAACCTGGTCATTAAAAAAGAATCCTACTGCGGACAATTCGGAGTACCTCGCCCGGGCCCTAAAATATTGGACAGAATCAGGGTTCAATAAATAACGTTCCAACGCTGTAAAACCAGACTGAAAGCCAATGGTCTTTTTAGGCTGGAACAATAGATCCCGTGTGGCAAGGCCATAAGCCCCAAGGTTCACACTTGGATTCCAAGGTAAATTCTGCGGATTATAATATTGATAATTATGATGTGATGTATCGATCTGCCGTGTATAAGTACCTTTTTTTAACATATCCAGTGTGGCATACCGGATATACTTCGCGGAAAGGATGACGGAATCTTTCTTCCCATCCTCTTTGGCTCTGGCCGAATCCAATGCGCTACTCCAATCCTCTTTGCTCTGTGCAATGACATCAACGGAATAAATAAATAAAACACACCATGCGGCAAGTATGCGTACGATCAACTTCATCTAAAATTATATAAAAACCAAAAAAGCTAAATTCACCTGAATGAACCAATTACCCTTCACACCACACAAATCCAGCAACCTTCTCCTTCAACGGTGACACATAAAGATGTAATTTATTGCAAAGCTATTAATTCTTTCAAAATTAATGTCATTTTAGGTTCCGCTTTCTCCGCAACAGTGACAATTTCCTGCAACGACACAGGTTTAAGTTGTTCATGAAAGCCCTCATCCGTAACAACAGAAATGGCAAATACCGGAAGAGCCATATGATTGGCGACAATAACCTCCGGAACGGTACTCATACCGACCACATCGCCACCGATCAGGCGCATATAACGATATTCAGCTTTTGTTTCCAAATTTGGACCTGCGGAAGAAACATAAACAACTTTTCGCGCAGCAATAGCATGTTTGGATGCAATTTTAAGAGCCTGTTCAATCATCTTTCGGTTATAAGGCTCGCTCATATCCGGAAAGCGTGGACCAAACTCGGCTAAATTTTGTCCGCGTAGCGGATTATCCGGCAATAAATTGATGTGATCTTCAATAATTCCAAGGTCACCTTTTTTCACATCAGGATTCAGGGATCCCGCAGCGTTGGAAACAAACAATTTTTGTACCCCCAAAACTTTCATGATACGGATCGGAAAGGTAATCTGTTGCATATCGTAACCTTCATAATAATGCAACCTCCCCTGCATAGCAACCACATTGCGGCCACTCAGTTTTCCAAAAATGAGCTTACCAGAATGAAATTCAACAGTCGAAATGGGAAAATTTGGTATATTGGAATACATCAGCTGATACTCGACTTCAATTTCATCCACCAACTTACCTAAACCAGTACCTAGGATGATACCGAACTCTGGAGTAAAATCTCCAATTTTTCTACGGATAAATTCCGTAGTCTCATTTATGCTATGATACATACGTACAGAAAAACTAAGTATATCAAACTTAACTTAATTTTTCTGTACGTACAAATCAAAATCAATACTTGTATCTACATCTTCTCACCAATGGAGAAATTTTTTATAGCCGAAATGCATTAATTATAGGACAATGCTTTTTCACTTGCTTTACCTGGAGAACTGACCAAAAGCATCACAAACGTGATAAAACCATTAATAATGATCAGATCCAATCCGATAACATAAGGTGTGTACATTTCAATAACATAGGTTTTAAGCAAAAATAAGACGGTAGGCGAAAGTGCACAGATATAAGGTACAGCCTTATCCCGCACCGCATATTTTGTGAATATTCCAAAAACGAATAAGCCCAACAAAGGCCCGTAAGTATAACTCGCCGCAGTAAAGATCGCATTGACGACCGAATCATCATTGATCAGCTTAAAGACCAGAATAACCAACAACATCACAATGGAAAAACCAAAATGCACATAGTTACGCTGCTTGATCAGCGCTGGATCATTGGGGTTTTCTTTTTTATTGAAATTCAGAAAGTCCACACAGAAAGACGTTGTCAATGCAGTTAGCGCACTATCCGTCGTTGCAAAAGTAGCAGCCGTTAACCCCATCATAAAGATGATTGCAGGAACAATAGCCAAGTGGTTTAATGCAATTTCTGGGTACAAATAATCGCGTGTTGCTAGTTGAGTCACATCAATCCCGTTTTTAGCCGCATAGATATAGAGCAAAGCACCAACAGCTAAAAAGAAAATATTAATGACAACAAAAACACTTGTAAAAGTGATCATGTTCTTTTGGGCTTCTTTAATGGTCCCCATCGATAAGTTCTTTTGCATCAGATCCTGATCAAGCCCCGTCATCGCAATGGTCACAAAAATCCCTCCCAAGAATTGTTTCCAAAAATTTGCTTTACTGCCGACAAAATCATCCCAGAAAAAGATCTTGGAATAACTACTTTCTTTTACAGCTTCGAAAGTATCGACGATACCAAAATCTAATCCTTTTGCCATAAAATAGATGGAAAGAATTACTGCAGTCACTAAAAAGGTAGTCTGTAGGGTATCTGTTACAATAATCGTCTTTAAACCACCCTTATTGGTATACATCCAGATTAACACCAAGCATATAACGACCGTAATAGCGAAAGGCACATTCCAGGCATCAAAAATAAAATGCTGCAATACAATTGCGACCAAATAAAGACGAAATGCCGAACCAATCGTACGGGAAACCAGAAAAATAGCAGCACCTGTCTTGTACGTGGTGTGTCCAAAGCGTTCTTCCAAATACGTATAAATGGAAGTCAAATTCATTCTATAATAGAGCGGAAGTAATACATAGGCTATAATGACAAAACCAACGGCATTACCCAGGACGAATTGAAAGTAGCTAAATTCAGACGCACCGACTGCACCGGGGACGGAAATAAAAGTCACACCAGAAAGTGCGGTGCCGATCATCCCAAAGGCAACCATATACCATTTAGAGTTCCGGTTTGCAACAAAAAAAGTAGAGTTATCAGAAGCTCCCTTCGAGGTGAAGTGAGCTACGGCAAGCAAAACCGCAAAATAGATTATTATAAAAGATAATAATATTACAGGTGACATAGTTTGTTTTTAAATAGGTGATTTTAATAGGTTATGCTCAATGGGTATCCTGATAAGCTTCGATTGCCTGTCTTACATTACCAAATTGCTCAAGCAAAGCCGCAGCCTCTTCTTCAAGCGCCCCAGTTTGATCCATAATGATACGTACACCACGACCGACCAGCTTATGGTTTGACAATTGCATATCGACCATCTTGTTCCCCTTTACCCTACCCAATTGGATCATCACTGCGGTACTGAACATATTTAATACAAGTTTTTGTGCTGTACCCGATTTCATCCGCGTAGACCCGGTAACGAATTCTGGCCCAACAATAACTTCAACTGGATATTGCGCTATTTCCGCAATCGGAGACCCTCCGTTACAGACAATACAGCCCGTCACAAGCCCTTTCTCGTTTGCCGTTTTCAATCCGCCAATAACATAAGGTGTGGTTCCAGAAGCCGCAATACCGATAACAACATCGTTCTCATCAATATCATACGCTTCCATATCTTTCCATGCTTGCTCCAGATCATCTTCTGCAAATTCAACTGCTTTTCTAATTGCAGTATCACCACCAGCAATCAATCCAATGATCCATTCAAATGGAACGCCGTAAGTCGGAGGTAATTCAGACGCATCCAACACGCCCAAACGGCCACTTGTACCAGCGCCGATATAAAAAGTTCGACCACCAGCCTTCATTTTCTCCACAGTGACTTTGACCAATGCTTCAATCTGAGGGATAGCCTGCTCTACAGCAAGTGGCACAGATTTATCCTCATTATTGATATTTGTCAATAACTCATGCACAGACATCTTGTCCAAATCCTGATAATTCGAATCTTTCTCCGTTGTATTTACCATTATTAGTATATATTGTATTTCTTTATTTCAATAAATCGGGCACATCCACAAGTTGATACCCTTTCCCCTTTAATATGCTAATGATATCATCCAAATGATGATACAGTTTATCTTTCCGCCGATCATCTGTTCCCATGTGAATCAATATCAGAAATCCATTGAGCCCATATCGAGCTTCATAAGACCAGAGATTGTTGAGAATCGCTGTCGACGATAAATAACGAGCTCCCATTTCAGGATAGGTATAATCTGCCGCAGTCCGTATTCCTGGTGTATAATTAACCGAATTTAGACCAACTGCTTTTGCCCAATCGACTGTTTCACTATTATACCATTCATAAGAAGGAATATAATAGGACAGCTGCTCTCTTTGAACGCCCACACGTTCCAGTGCTTTCAAATTTGCCCTTAGATCAGCGACAAAAGAGTCACGCTTCACCAAAAGCACATCCCTACTCCCCCAGTCACTCACCAGAAGATGTTTATCCGAATGCCCCGAAATCCAATGCCCATCGCTTAACATCTGACGGACATAAGGTTCAAAACCTGGAGTTCTGAGATAATCACCTGTCAGGAAAAAAGAGCCTTTAACGCCATTATGTTTTAGACTTGCTAATACTTCAGCAGTACCCTCAGATAAATCATGACCTGTAAACACCAGAGCCACCTTCCGTTTTGTCGAGTCGCCCCGGACAATAGCCCCAAAAACATCCCTTGTTACTTTTTTCCCGTGGGCTCCTCCATGGCCTTACCCTCCTTCGAAGCCAACAGATAAATCAACGAAGCGGTACCATCCATTGTCGGCTCATTCGTACTATAATCCCCGTAGTCGTCATGATAGACTGCCAAATCACTTTGAAACTCCGCATAGCTATCCGGATTATTTAACTTGATACCGATCAGATTGCGATACGTGGATGCCATAATGGGCCCATCAACCAAACCGCCATCGATCGGATGTTTACCCAGAAAGGTAAACGCCGAATGCGGATCGACAGGTGTATCGCCCCCAGATGGAAGACCATATACCATACTCGTGCCCCAAGGGTTCGCCCCAAATAACCAGTCAAAATTTGCCTGAGCGAGCTCATCAAAATGTGCATCTCCCGTCAATTCTTTATACCAGAGACATTGGATCGCAAAGGATACCGTTAAGTTGTTACTGCACCAAATAAAGGGAACTCCGCGAAAAAATGCATTTTTTTCAGCTCTCCGATTCACCTCCTCAATACCTTGTTTATAATAGGAAACAATCTCCTCGCGATCTTGTCCTTTTAATCCTTTTGCCAACTCATAATGTCCAAGATTGATAAAAGGATACCACTGATAATGTGCAGCAGTATCGGTTACCATCCAGGGAGTAATCTTTTCTTGTCGGGCATATTGTAAGGCTTCTTGTACAAATTTCTTCTTTTTTGTCGTCGAAAAACCCATTGCAGCAGCCAGCTGCATATCATCTACCCAATTATCCTCTGCATAAATATAGGGCGATTTCACAGAAACCGTCTGTGTCACGCCTGGTTTTATCATTGCATATGCATAGGCCGTCTCCGACTTCTTCGACAGCAGCTTCGCATACTTCCGATCTTCTTTGTCAAACAACACTGCCCCCAGTCGAAAAGCACTGCTAAATTTACCAGCAGTAGAGCTCGTCCCTGTTGTATTATTCATAAACTTGCCCCGTTGTTGCGGCTCGCCATCGATAAAATACACCGGCCTTTCAAATCCACGGCCATAATATGGATCTTCCTTAGGCATCCGCATGCTGGCATGATCCCGGTCATCACCAATCTGATTGTACATTTGATTGGCTTTAGGATGCATTTTCAACAGCCAATCCAGTCCCCATTTTGCTTCATCGAGCACATCGGCCCGGCCATTTTTCCCATCAAGACCATTCGCCTGCTTTAGATCACCAAAAACCTTTGGAAAATCGCGGTAAGCTGCTAACAGATGAAATGTCGCATTTGCCGAGGTTGTCGCATATTGCAAATAATCAGAAGCATCATGCCAACCTCCACCCGCATCGATACGGGAGCTATCGGGAATGCCAACCTTTCCTGCATAAAGCGCAAAGCCATCGTGTGTATGGCAGCTATCTTTCAGAAAAGGGTTGAACAATGTCCGTTGTTGCCGCATATAACGCAGCACAAAATCTGCCGCTCCTCTGTAAACGTCCCGAGCAATGCGGAATGTTGGAGACTTCACATCTCCGGCCTGAACAAAAAAGCGTCCTGTATCCTGCATAGAAGAGAAATCAAAACGAAAGCTCTGAACAAAAGGACCATACGCCCCATAATCTTTTCCAACAGGATGTACATAGACTGTTTTACCCGTTTGTGCGTTTTTAATTTCAAAAGAACGAAGCTGCCTGATTGATTTCCCGCCCCATACCGCGACCTTCTTGCCTGCCGGAGTATAACCCAATTGGTTTATTCTAATCCAAGCATTTTGCTGTGCTTTCGCAAAGTTACAAACAAAACATGCAAAAACAAGCAAAAAAGCTTGACGTAAATTTAAGAAGTTTAGACATTTTTTTATCATATCAAGGCATTTATTTTCAAAAAGATCAATTCAATCGATTGCTTAAAACTGTAATGAAACTATTTTGCCATCCATCGTACTCGCTATCACCGTATTTCTACCATTTAGTGCAACAGGATTAACCATTCCATTGGAGATTTTATATTGCCATACCACCGCGCCTGTTTTTGCGTCAACCCCAGATAGCAAACCCGAATGACTCGGCACAAATACCAATTTGCCATTGGATGTAATTGCCGAAGGTGTCAATTCGTAGGGCAATTTAAGTTTGGACTTCCAGGCAACATCCATACTATTACCAGCAACCGAAATACCTAAAAGATCCCCATCCATCGTCTTCACATAAACCAATTTATGATCTGCAGCCAGCCCCATAGACTCGCGCACCCGAATGGTATCTTTCTTTTCCCGCCAGATGACCGCCCCCGTTTTCGCATCCAGTGCTGTCATAAAACGATCCGGTGCAACCACAAAGACACGATTATTTGCCCCCACAGGATTACATGCGGCTGCCGAAAACATCCGATTGGCCTGTCCATTATTCCATTCCCACGAAAGTTTACCCGTTTTGGCATCTAAAGCATAGAAGCCATTACTCCAGGAGCCAAAAATTACATTCCCCAAATAATACGTTGGCAGGGTTGATACAAATCCTTTGACCAGATCAAAACTCCATTTTACAGTTCCCGTCTTGATGTCCAGCGCCCTAAACTTACCATCTGAACCACCGATAAAAGCTACGCCATCATATAGCAGCGGAGACCCCAAAACCGCCTTATCAGTCTGCACCTTCCACAGCAACTTGCCGTTCCGGGCATCTACTGCATAAATTGTATGATCCGATGACCCCGCCACGACAATCCCTTTCCACACAGCTGGCGTAGAATAAACTTTACCGCCGGTACGGTATGCCCATAGCTTTTTGCCAGTTTTTAAGTCAAGCGCAAAGATATCGCCCGCGGTATTTGATGTAATCACGCTATTTTTGTAAACAGCTAGTCCCGCCCCGATATCGCTGGCGTCTTCAAACGTCCAATTGACTTTAACCCGATCTGCATATTTTGCATTCACAGCATAACTGGGTCTCGGGTAGCTTACCGTTTCATTTTCATAGTGATGGTTGAACAGCGGGACAACAACCCAAGATTTCTCCTGCATCCCTACACCGGGATTACGCTCCTG
Organism: Sphingobacterium sp.; assembly: GCA_050281725.1. GTDB lineage: Bacteria > Bacteroidota > Bacteroidia > Sphingobacteriales > Sphingobacteriaceae > Sphingobacterium. The sequence goes on from JBMAAL010000002.1 coordinate 56,733, forward strand.
ATAACTCGCTTTACCATCGGCGATGGTCACAATATTATAACCCCCAACCGCTTTATTCGCACGCAGATTAGACCGCCCCATCACCCCCGGAATTCCCTCCCAATCGTATAATTTATTGGCATGACCATGCCCACAAAGCGCCAACTGGACATTCCGCGTTTTAACTCTTTTCAGTGCGTCAAACCAGTTATTTAACGATGAATCTTGTGGATAATGATTAATATAGATCAATGGAAGCTGCTTATCCGGATTCGCTGCAAAAATGGAATCCATCCAAACCAGGTTTTCACGAGGAATTTGACCAGGGCTCATACGCATATTTGGTCCTGAATTGGTTCCAATGAATGCGTAGCCTTTATGCTTAAAGAAAAAGGTTTCGCCACCAAAAACGGTGCGAAACGTGTTGGCTCCATTTTCTGACCAATTGCCATCATGATTTCCCGGAATCACATACCAAGGCAGCTGCAAACTATCTAAGATCTGCTTTGCAAGCTTTAACTCATGATCAGCACCAAACTCGGTGATATCCCCAGAAAGTATAACGAAATCAATATCTTTCAATGTATTCAGGTCCTTTACAGTACGTCGCAAATCCTCCTCTCCTGTTGCACCACCGACATGCGTGTCTGTTACGTGGGCAAATTTGAAGGACTGCTGCGCTATCACAACGTTAAAAACGCAGGATAATGCAATAAAAAAGGTGATAATTGGAAACCTCATGCGTAATGTTTTCTTAAAAATAGCGTTTTTATGCATAAAACAGAAATAATATTGCATTTTTATGCGTTTTCATTTAAATCAAAATTCATTATGTATTAAAAAGCCTTTCTGAAATTCAGAAAGGCCTTTTAATATCATTTTATCTATTGCCAGCCTGGCGTCTGCGTCAAGATATAACCCAGGTTCGCATATTGTTGAATCTGATTCAATCCAACAGGAGCCAAATAAGACCGATCGGTAAAACTTACCCTGTTTGCAAATTTCGGAACAACGTAATATCCTACCATAGCATCGCCGTTTTTACCATTGTACGTGATTGTATTGCCTGTCGCGTCAAGCACTTTCAAAACGCCTTCATAAGCCTTTGTCAAACGATTTGGAAGATCTTTTTTAATATTTACCCAAGGACCTAATGAATAATCGACATTGCGTGAAAAGTTCATATAATCCAATTTTTTCCAGCGACGAATATCATTCAATCGCGCATACTCATATACAAATTCCATTCTTCGTTCACGTCTGATTTCCCACATCAAGGGCGATACATCCGCATCGCGGCTTGGGTCGTTCGGCAGGGAATTTAATGTCAAAGGTGCCGTTTTCTTTACCCCTTTTGCTATGGCATCTGCGTCTAGCGGCCTATTCCGTACCGCATTGATCGATTTATCCAAATCACCTTGGGTAACAGCTGCTCCACCAAAAAACTCTGCAAGAATCTGTCTTGCCTCAATCCAATTCAATACAACCTCACCAAGACGCACAATCGGAGCATCATTTGTATTTGTATTACTACTCCATTTTGCTGGATAAGTTTTTCCAATATACGTCAAGGCTTCTCTAGCAGCAAATTTATGACCGTAAGCAAATGTTGATGAAGCTGTATTAACTGTATCCATCAACGAAGCTTCAAACCGTGGGTCTCTTGTTCTCGCCAAAGATTTCATCGAAAAGTCCGAAGCATTTGTGAGCATTGAATTTTGCCAAACCTTTCCATCGTTACAGATAAAAGATTTCAACAAATCCAAGTTAACGCCCTTCTGCCCTTCAGTACCATTACTGTAAGAACCTACGGCGTGTGTTACTTTCAAGGCATCATTATAAGTTCTGAAGAAAATCACCTCTGGATTGCTTGAAAGATCCTCAGATGCAAACAGGCTTTTAAAATCACTTCCAAAAGACCACTTTCCACTATTCATGACAACTTCGGACGCCTTAACCGCAAGCGCGAGATACTTTTTCGCACGATCTTGATCCAAGCCATGGTATTTTTCCCAGGAACCTTCAAACAACATGAGGTTAGAAATAAGTGCCGCTGCGGCATATTTATTTACATAACCTTTTCCGTCATCAGCGCGCATATTATCAAGCACATACTCAAAATCTGTATAGACTTTATCCATGACCTCCCCGCGCTTGGTACGTTCCTTATACATTGTAGCCTGATCCATCGGATCAACTTCAACATCAAAATAAGGCACATCACCAAACACAGAAACTAACCTACTATATTCGTAGCCTCTAAAAAAACGAGCCACTGCTGTCCAGTGCTTATACTCAGCCTCTGACAATTTTGACTTGGCCTTTGTTTCAATCCTAGTCAACATCACATTAGCCTTTCTGACCCAGTAAAAATTCCAGGTCGGCCCTGAATAGGTCGTCAACATATCAGGTGTCACCGTGCTCGCACCTCTACTCGTCGGAACAACTGACTCAAACCCGCCTTGCGTACCTTCAGACGTAAAGTCATCCGCATAATTATACCCCACTAAGGGAGCATAGGCCGTACCATAAAAAGTATTATAGCCAACAAAATAATTTAAATAAAAATCATTTGCATACAAACGAACATCAGCTTCATTTCTCCAAAAGTTTTCATCGATTACTTTAGTTTGATCAGGCCTATCCAGAACATCCTTACTACAGCCTACCCCCAATAACATGGCGGATAGCATGATAGTTCCTATTTTTATTCTATTTAATTTCATCTGTCAAATTCGTTTAAAAGTTTAACTGAACACCAAATGAGGCACTCTTAAATGTTGGTGTTCCAACGCCTGTACGTCCGCCGTTGTAATTCGTTTCATTAAAAATCGAGAAACCTTCCACCTCTTCCGGATCAACCGGTAAGCCCCTAAGCTTATCCCAAGTGAAGAAATTCTCCAACGAAACATAAACACGCAAGTTATTTAGCTTAGCTCGCTGCACAATATGTTGAGGAATTGTATACCCCACAGTTAAGTTTTTAATTCTCAAATAGGACATATCCAATAAATAGCGCGACTGAACTTGCATATTATTCACATTTGCACTACCACCATTGTTAAATGCAGCAGGATAGAAAGCTCCCTGATTATCTTTAGTCCAGTAATCGTTTACAAAGCTTGCAGGCATGGCACCATCTGAAGTGTTAAATCCTGGAATCGCCAAGAATCCCGCTCCCCAAACCTTACGTTGTCCCACACCTTGGAAAAATGCTGAAACATCGAAGCCTTTCCAATCAGCACCAAATCTAAAACCATACTGATAACGCGGTGTCGAATTACCAATGATCTTCATATCGCCAGGATTATCGATAGTACCATCACCGTTATCAATCTCCCCGTCACCATTCAAATCTTTGAATTTAACATCCCCAGGACCAAAATAGAAATTAGTTGAATTTTGGAATCGTGGCTGATAGACAGGCTTTTCACCATTCGGACCCTCTTTTAATAGATAGACGTTATCTGTACTTCCATAATATTTGGTCATATCTGCATTTGGTTTTACCAACTGCGGATTGTTATTTCCATCTAACACAAAATCATTGTATTGGTACAGACGGTCTGTCTCATACCCCCAAATATCACCATATACCCGACCATTATAATTCACGCCGGTAGTGCGTAATGACGTATATCCACTAAAAACAGATTTAGAGTCATCCAAATTAGCCCTAAAATTAATACCTAATCCATTCTCAAATCGATGGTTAAAATCGATGGCCAATTCAAAGCCTTTGGTCGTCAAGGTACCGAAGTTACCCCAAGGCGCCGCAGAACCCAAGGTCAGTGTTGTTCCTTCCAAAGGAGCAAACATATTTTTGGTCTTCTTCTGATACCAGTCAAATGTCAAACCTAATTTATTCTTGAAGAATCTGGCATCCGCACCGAAATCCAGGGTTTCCAGATCTTCCCACGTAACGTTTGGCCAATTCAGTTTTGGCGTACCCACAGAATTCAACAACGCACCATTGACGATGTAATTAATCTGACCCGCGTCCATGTTTGAAACATAAAGATCAGAAGGTACCGTTTGATTTCCGATAACACCCCATGAACCTCTAAACTTCAACTGATTTAATGTAGCCCTTGACCAGTCCATGAATTTTTCTTCTGAAACTACCCAGCCTGCTGAAAAGGATGGAAACCACCGCCATTTCAAATCTGTTGGAAACTTGGACGAACCATCATAACGGATATTACCTTCAAATAGATACTTATTCTTATACGCATAGTTCACACGACCGAAATACCCCAATTGAGATTCCCAATATTCACCGCCACTTCCCGTAATTTGGCCCACAGCCAAATCAAACTGAGGATTTGTGATATCCAATAAATCAGCACGCTGTGTCCAATGATAAGAACCATCGTTTGTTACTCTATTTAAACCAAGGATAAATTTAAAGTTATGATCATCATTCAAGTCGAGCTCATACGTTGTAAATGCATTGACAGTATGCTTATGTTCATTTTGTGAACGCATATAGATATGATCTTGCGCAGAACCATTCGCTGTATACATATCATTGGAAAGATCATAAGCTAAAGTTGCATCAGCGTCTCCCTTATTGACAACAGCTCCTTCTTTATTAACATAAACTGGATTTCCTTGCGCATCAAACCGTTGTTTGGCTGCCACCCAAGAATTGGCTGCTGTATATCTCGTTCCGTTTTTACGCCAGCTATAATCCTCATTGGTAAATGTATAGTCTACATCTACTTTCCAATTCTTCATTATATTAACTGTAGCACCAGCGCTTAAATTAATATAATTACGAAGCATGGAAGCTTGGTTTGCCGCCTCGTTTTCACTCCATGGACTCCTTATTGGGTTGTTATTTTCGTCATAGCCCATTGGATAAAGGGAACTCCAGCGATACATGTACAACCATGGATCGGCCGTTGTTGAGTTTGTCGCATAAGGATAGATCTTGTTCCGTTGCGCAAACATCGCTCCACCCCTAATGGTCACATATTTATTCAGTTCGGTATTTAGTCTTAATGCAGCATTATACCGTTTAAACTTATCCGAATCGCCTGCCTTTAACATACCGCTTTGGTTTAATGAACCAAATGAAGCTGTATATTGTGTCTTCTTAATGGTACCATTTAAAGACAAGTTATGTGTTTGTGTGGGAGCCCACTCGCGCACCATATAATCATATGGATCATACGTTCTAACACCGTACTTTTTCGTCGGCGACCCCGGATCTACATACCAGTCTCTACCATATACCGTTGGATCATCTTTACCGATTGAAGATCCATATTTTTTATCCCACTCCACTGCACGTTCGTAACTTTCTCTATTTACTTTATAGAAAGCACCAGTTTCGGTTCCACCAACTCTTTCTAATGCATCAATAGTATATTTCAAGGCATTAACACGTCCCATTTCCAACTTTTTATAGGGATTTTGGAATGAGAAGTTATTGGAATAATTTACGGTAACCTTCTCCGCACTTCCACCTGTTTTCGTCTTAATCAATACGACACCAAAAGCAGCTTTTGCACCATAGATGGACGAAGAGGCCGCATCTTTTAATACGGTGATCGACTCAACATCATCCGGATTTACATATTGGATACTCGGGATTTCCACATTATCCACCAAGATCAATGGACTACTATTCCCTTGAATGGAGGATATTGCACCACGGATACGCATGGTAGGATCAGATCCAACCTCACCACTCGGTACAGTAACACTAAATCCTGGCGTCGTCCCTTGAATTGCCCGGCCGACATCGGCGATCGGACGACTCTGTAGATTCTCCTTCACATTGATCGATGAAACCGCACCAGTCAGGTTACCTTTTTTCTGGGTACCGTAACCGACAACGACCACTTCGTCCAACGCTTGATTATCGTCCGCTAAAGTTACATCAAGCGTAGCTGAAGTAACGGCAACCTCCTTCGTCACGTATCCTACAGATGAAAAACGCAACTTGCTCCCCACGGCAGCTGTAATTTTAAAATGCCCCTGAGCATCAGTCTTAGTTGACGCAGTACCGCCAATCACAGACACGCTTACCCCAGAGACTGGACCTTTTCCATCCTTTACAGTACCTTGCACCGTATTTTGAAACGCATTTTTTGCAGAAGAACTCAGAAAGTCGCTTGTTAAATTGTCGCGATTCAAAGCACCTTCTTTTTTTGCAAAAGAATAGGATTCAGAAGGAAAACTCAATCCAAGAGCAACAGAAAATAGTACAAATTTTCGCATTGATTATAGAGTTTTAAAATAAATGATTCTAGTTAATATTGTTAGTTATTGCTATTCGAAATCAGTATAAAGCAGATACTTTTTACGCATTTGCTTATAGGCTTTCAAGTCATCGGACCAAGAAGCGCGAATCTGCGCTTCAGATTGTCCGGCAAGGATTTGCTTACGTAATTGATCTGTCCCGGCAAGCTTATCAAAAAATTCAGGCCGCGCGAAGAAAGCGGATTTATCAGGTGTCTTTTGATAAAAGTCCAACAGATATTTTAAGGTAAATTTTTGATGATCAGCATCCAAACCGCGCAAATCAACACCATAATTGACTGTTCCTTTGCCCTCTACATGTTTGGACATACCGTGACGTTCGCCCGGTGTAAAAGTAAAAGAGCCATAGACCGGATTTGTATAGCCTAATACCTGGAACGGCCAATCTGTCCCGCGGCCTACCGAAATATCCGTACCTTCAAAAAGACATAATGAAAGGTACAACCGAACAGAAAGATAATTTGGCAGACTTGGCGATGGGATGACCGGCAACTCATACCTACTGTTATGATCCCAATTTTTGACCTGTACAATCGTTACATCGGCCTGACGGCCATTCTCAAGCCACCGCTCTCCATTGATCATCTGCGCCAGCTCGCCGATTGTTAAACCATGGATCATGGCTATTTTATGCCAGGAAACATCTGATTTAAACTTATCATCATGCCTTACAGGCCCATCCACCTGATCGCCATTTGGATTTGGACGATCCAGTATAATTAATTTTTTATTATGCTTTGCACATAATTCCATTACACGGTGCAAAGAAGTGATGTATGTATAAAAACGTGCCCCGACGTCCTGCAGATCGAAAATCATCACATCAATTGAATTGACGATAGAATCTTGTTTCTTATTACCTCCATACAATGTAAACAGCGGTAAGCCAGTCTTTTGATCAACATCATTCCCAAACTTCTCGCCACGTTCAACATTCCCGCGGAAACCATGTTCAGGTGCAAAGGCAAACTTTAAATCAACCTTATTATCGATCAAGACATCGACAAGATGTTTTTTATCAGGCCCCACAATGGAAGTTTGATTTCCCATTATTCCCACTTTCTTACCCTTTAGCTGTGGTAAATACAGCGTAAGTTGATCTGCACCCGGAATAACAACTCGGCTCGTTACCCGGCCGGTCATGCTGTTTACTGCGGTTTTGCTCCCTTGAATAGACTTCAAAGAATTCCCACAGGAAACCAAAGCAACAACAGAAATTAAAAAAGATAGCTTTAATAAGGCATTTTTCATCATAAATAGACTCTTAGATCATACACAAATTGCAGTTTTATGCACGAATAATTGAAAATCAGAATAAAAGTAAGTAGAACTTTTCGTTTTTAAAACTTAAAGCAACACAAAAACGCAAAAGAAAGTAAGTATTCACTTACAAATTACTTTCATAACAGGAATTAAACCGCAAAATATTAGTTGAAACCGAAAGCAAAAACACACTTTACAAAGCTGAAATACAGGCAATTACAAGGAATCCAACAATTAAAAAGAAAAATAAGTAAGTGTGCAGAACACACGTGCAAGTAACAAATCAAATACAATTAACATTTTATTAACAATACAGCAAAACACAGCAAACCAGCAAAATATATTGCAAAACGACCACCAATTGCACACTTATTATTTATTCCTGTAGGAAAACGCAATTGACCTACATCATGTAATTCTGCTATCAGGGACGACTTAAGGTAGAGGGTTCAATTTCAGATCAGCAAGATGCTTTCTTAGCTCATGCATAAATTTATCCCCTGGGTCATCTTTACCCGTGATGTAATTGGGATCAGTTTCTTTCCACCAGTTTGTTTTCTTAAATCGTTGGTACTCATGGTGACCTAAAACAAATTCGATGGGATATTTTTTACTGAGGTAACGAATAAGTTCCTCATTTGCTTTCAATTGCGCATCCGTTAATGGATGTTGGCGACTACCTATATTTTCTATCCCTATTGCACAATAATTGAGACCTATGGTATGCCGTGCAAAAATAGAATCTGGTAAAAACTGATAGATCGTACCGTCCCGATCGATGACAAATTGCGAGGAAACATTCAATGCACTGGCTTTGGTCAATTCAGGCCTTCCCGGAAGCCGCACGGGATTAAAGGTATTAAAAGTTGCTTTTACGCTGTTATTGGCCGTCCAATGCACAACTACCATTTTGGGATGGATAACAGGCGTCGACTGCGTCAGACCATGTCTATTTTTAAGGTAATCCAGTGAAAGCTGAATACGGTCCTTATCCCACGTAATGGGTTTTTGAATAATCTTGGGCGATTGTGCAAAAAGCACAAATGGAATAAAAAGAAAAAAGAAATGGATGCAATATTTCATAACAAAAAACAAATGAGATAAAGAAAGCCGCAGTTGCGGCTTTCAAATTTAAATTATTCTTTGGTATCCCACCAAACCGGGAATGACCAGATATCGTCATTTAACGCATTCGGGTGAGATGCTTTTAAATTATCGGAATTGTAGTTGATCTCATGCGAAACCTGACGTACTCTTCTGAATTGTTTTCCTTGCGGTATTTTAGTTTGCGCGGCTGCGGTCACTGTGTACTCATAAGGAACTGACCACCCGGGATAGACTGAACTACTAAAATCATAGCGACGCATATCATTCCAATTCTGTTGTGAAAAAGAAAGGGCTATGAATTTTTGCGTCATAATTTTAGCCAGCGTAATATCTCCAGCCGTACCAATACCATTGTTCAGAAAATTATCGATCTTGGTCTGCGTCATTGGCGATTTGCTCGGACTGCCATCTGCATAGGAATTCAGCTTTGTATTCATTAAGTCAATATGCGCTTTAATCCCCTCTTTATAAGCATTAAAGGCACCGGCTTTATCGCCCTTATTAAATAAGACCTCAGCTTTAATAAAACACATCTCAGGATAGGCTACCAGATGGGTAGGTGCATCTGGACGCGAATAAAATGTCCCTGAAGCAGCCATGGTACCATCTTTCCATCTATAGGTATCCGACACATCGCTATCATATCCTTTGGAGCTACTCTTGATGGAAACATACACCGTATCTCCCCAACGTGCTGTATTGGCACTGTTAATATACCAGGAATGTGGGTTTACTGTACGGCCGTTACTCTGAATAGCTACATCCTTATCGTTATAAGAGGATGCTATCGGCCCGGAGTTCATGCGGATAGTAGACTGCATATCCACTCCCTTGGAACGGATCATCTTTTTGGGATAACCGTATTCTGCCCAAGGCAATAATTTGTCCGCCCGCGGATCTTCTATGCCTTTATTGTCAAAATTGGTCAATAAATTTTCATACCACTTTGTAACCAAGGTATTGGTATTCATACCCGCATTATTAAATACGATAGACGTTTTTACAGGATCTGCAAATAGGATATCCCCGATATTATCAGTCGCATCATCCATATGGCCAATTACTGTGCTTTCTCCAACGGAAGTAGCAGCCTTACTTAATGCTGCCAATACATCATCGGGCTTGTATAAAGCGCTCTTTTTCGACAGATTATTCAACCATCGCGCTTTTAAGCCATAACACATTTTCAACCACTTACTCACATCGCCACCATTCCAGCTATCGCCTGCTGACAATGGGGCAGCAGTACCAGGCTGAGTCATATTAAAGTATTCAATTGCCTTATCAATATCAGCAAGGCAACCTTCGAAAATTACTTTGCCGCCATCAAACTTTGGCGTTATAATGGTACCCAAGGCCTCCGTGTAAGGCATCTCACCATACCAGTCCGTCATCAGCATAAAACCCATGGCACGGATAGCATGCAATGCACCAAGATAATGGTAAGCCTTATCGGCCGTAGCCTTATCTTCCATATCCTTAAAATTGGCCCCAGCACCGACAAAGAAAAATTGATAAGGCGTGGTCGACATACCTGCCGCAGGGTTCCAGCCAGCAATCATACTGTTTGATGCTGTACCGTTGACAAATGTCAGTTGCTGTGTCACAAACCCCGCCCGTGTTCCCGCTGTCCCTTGTGCATACATATAATAATGCTGTATCCAAGCCAAACGACTCTGAACCGAAGCAACGGTGCTTGATGGCGTGTTAGGATCTATATTGATATCCAACCAATTTTTACTACAGGATGAAAATAAAGTTAGAACCAACAGAAATGAGACTATTCTCTTATATTTATTCATGACTTTTCTATCTTAAAATCTAAAATTTAAACCAAACATAACACCAGCAGTACTCGGCACACCGTTGTAATCAATACCGACCGAACTAGATCCCGTTACACCAGATCCCGCAGCTGAGGCCTCCGGATCAAGCCCTTTGTAGTTGGTCAACAACCAAAGATTAGTCCCAGTCAAGGTTGCTGTAAGACCTTTAACCACTTTGGAAACACCGGCATTCTTCAGGACACCGTCCGAAAAATTATAAGACATCGAGATATTGCGCAAGCGTAACCAGTTTGTCTTCACCATAAAGTTTGCACTTTCGCGGGCATAGAAATCACTCCAATAATCCTGAATAATCTTCCGTCCACTTGTTGACACACCTTTAATATCATACATTTGGTCTGCTAAAAATGTAAATGTCTTATCTTCAAACACCGGAGCATCATTCGTTCCACCATTGCGGATTGCACCATTTAGCACCAGCTGATCACGATCCTCTGTCCGCTTGCTCATGCCGTTTATGGTCATCGCGTAATCTGTTCCATTATAGATATCCCCACCTATACGAAAATCAAACAAAAAGGACAGATTAAAATTCTTATAGGTCAAGCTGTTATTGAATCCACCCGTCAGCTTAGGTTCGCGGTTTCCGATATTATACGTCGTCTGGTTGTCACTGGTTGGCATACCTGTATTGGCGTCCAAAACAACTTTTCCGTCCGACGTACGCGTCCATTGCGAACCAGAAATCCCCATAAAATTGCCCCCATTAAAAGAAGCTGCTTTTGCATTTCCAACCTGCACATCCGTCACATAGAGAATATTAACGCCAGCCAATAGGTTATCTACTGTCCCTTTATTCCGCGACATATTCAATGTCGATTCCCAAACAAAGTCTTTCTTCACAATCGGCTTACCTGTCAAAGATAATTCCATTCCTTTGTTATAAATATCTCCACCGTTGACCGAGATGAAAATATAACCTGTTGATTGTCCCAAGCGCGGAGATAGGATTTGGTTATAGGAATTATTCGTATAGTAGGCATAATCCACACCCAAACGCCCTTTAAAGAAGCGCAGTTCAGCACCGACTTCAAACGAGCCTGTTGTTTCAGGCTTTAAGAAAGGATTACCTTTCTGCCAATTATTTCCCGCACCTACGATTCCACCTAAATATTCAACAGGCTTCCAAAGGTAGGTATTGGTTACATAGGGATTTGCATCTTTACCCACGCGCGCCCAGGAAGCTCTCAACTTTCCGAAATCCAACCAATCCGGACGACTGTCTTTCATGAGTTCAGTAAACACGAAGCTACCGCCAACAGAAGGATAAAAATAGGACCTATTGTCCACAGGCAGTGTTGAAGTCCAGTCATTTCTTCCCGTAACATTCAAAAACAACATATTTTTATAGGAAGCCCTTAACTCACCGTACAGACCAAACAGGCGTTTTTTTGTATTGTTTACAGCGAACTGCTTATTCGCTGCAGCTATATTTTCGAAACTATAAAAATTGTCTACTTCGAAATGATAGCCCATACGGCGGTTTGTTGTCGTCTTGGTTTGCTCCGAGAAAAATCCCACTAAAGCCCCCAGATCAAAATCGCCCACCTTTTTATTGAAATTGGACATGATATTGGAAGACCAATAGTTGTATTTGAAATCACTTTCCGACATCATACCCTTTTGCCAAGGCTTTTTAATAGCAGCACCTTCACCGATAACGGTCGAATTTTTAGTCAGATAACTGTCCATGCCGACACGATAGGTCAGGCTCCACCAATCGAAGATGGGCATAGTTGCATTGATGCTTCCCGTAATACGTTCAGTGTTATCACCCAATATATTTTTATTAATGGTCCAATACGGATTTTCGATATCAGATTCCAGCGGCTGGCGCCCCTCAAACATCCGGTATTTGGTTCCATCGTCATTGAGATATTTCTTCATATCATCGCTGCGCGACCAACTATATAACGACTCCATTGCCCCAGTACCTCCCGATCCCCATAGACCAGCAGAAGTCAAGGTTTTATCTGTATTTGCCAACGAATAACCGACATTGGCCCCTACGGTCAACTTACCAAATTTCTGATCGCCATTAAAGCGGAACGTGGTTTTATCGAAGCTCGTATTCGGCACGATACCCTTTTGATCAAAGCGGGAACCGGACAGATAGAATGATCCATTTTTATTCCCCCCTGATAAGTTAACTGTATTGTCAAATACCGTCGAATGCTGAAAGAAATCTTTCACGTTGTTATAAACAACATCATTACTTCCAAACTTCTCCCCCCAGGATTGTGTCGTATAATCATCCAGCACCCCCGCACTGTTGTAGTAGCCACGCTTGTATTTCCCCTGCTGTTCTGGCAACCGGTTCACCCAGTTATTTGAGAAGCGACTTGAAAAACCAATCTCAGTACGGCCTTCTTGTCCTTTCTTCGTGGTAATGATAATAGCACCCGCAGCAGCTCTTGACCCGTATAAGGCGGCGGCAGCCGGACCTTTTAATACCGAAACATTATCAATATCCTCGGGGTTAATATCCATCACACGGTTACTGTTAGACGTTGCTGTTGCTTGCGCGCCATCGAAGGCGCTATTTCCTCCAATTACTGTAGAGTTATCGTAGATGACACCATCTACAACAAACAAGGGCTGATTATCGCGCTCAAGGGAAGTACCCCCGCGAAGAATAATCTGTGCACCCGCACCGGCAGAACCCGAGGCCTGCGTCACGTTCACCCCTGCAATCTTACCTGCCAATGAATTGACCACGTTAGCAGTCTTATTCTTCATCAACTCATCCGATTTAATATCCTGCACAGCATAACCGAGCGCTCTCTTTTCCTTCTTAATCCCCATTGCCGTCACAACTACCTCTTCAAGCGCCTCCTCACTTCCTGAAAGCGCAACGTTGATCGTTGCATTGGTACCAACTATTTGCTGTCTTTCTTGAGAACCCACGGCTCTAAAAATCAAAATGTCGCCCGGCTCCGCATTGATTGTGAAACTTCCGTCCGGCTTGGTCTGGGTACTGACAGATTTACCTTTGATGCTCACGGTTACATTAGGCATAGTACCGCCATCTGAGGCATTCGTCACTTTACCCGTTACAGTTTTGGTCTGTGCCCATAAACTGGTTGACAGCATCACCCCTGAACAGAATAAGAGAAATTTTTTATTCATGGTTTTTAGTTAGTTGTTAATAATTTTCCATAACGGGCGGTTCCAACCCTAGGTTTATATCAATTACTACACAATAGTATGAAAAGCTTCCTATTTTTGCAAGCTTATGCGTAATTATTTGAAAAAGAAATAACAATAAACACATTAACGCACAATCTGACAGCAAAAAAACCATTAATACCCATAAAAACAGATACAAAAACGCACAGCACAGCAAAATAAAAACAAAAAAATCTTATAAAAGCATTTAGCAAGACCTTTTCACCGCATTTAACAGTAGAAAACAAACATTAGCACAACAAAACCATCAATAGCATGCAGCATCCAACAAATACCAGCCTTCTTACGCAAGGAAATCCCCAAGTATAACGCTATCTTACGCGAATTAATAGGTATCATGTTTAGAGATTCATCGGTGCTTCTTCGGTACTTGTTCGGTACTCGTTCGGTGCTTCTTCGGTTGTGACCGAATAAAATCCGACTAAGTTCCGTCTTAGATCTGTAAAAGATCCGAGATAAAGTCGAACGTAATATTGATAAATGCTTATTTATTTTGTAACTTAAAGAAAAATAAATAAGCATTTAACTTAGATTATGGCAGTCATTAAAAACGGTGCCAACGGCACGCTTTCAGGTAAAGCAGGATCAGTAGTTTTCGTTACCAATGGAAATACAACCTATGCTAGGGGCTTACCTAAGAAAAGTAAAAAAAAACCTTCTGCGGATCAAATCCAGTCACGTTCGCGCTTCTCCCTCATTCAAAAATTTATCTCTCCAATGCTAGATTTAATACGGGTCGGATTTAAAAACTATAACCCCAATAAAAAGGCTTATAGCAATGCCATGTCCTACAACCTCAATAATGCTATAGAAAAAACTGCAACTGGCTATACCATCAATTATAAAGACTTCCGTGTTAGTAAAGGGGGGCCTAACCCTGTCACCTCCCATACATTTCAGGTAGATAAAGAGACAGACACATTCACACTCTTCTGGGAATATGACGCAAATATCGCAGCACAATACGACACTGACTCAAGTAGTTGCCGTTTGCTGCTATACAATCCTGACGAGTGCGCTTTCACAAATCACAGCATGAATACACTTGCTCAGCGAACACAGACAGTGAAACTTCAACGACAACAGCATATCGGCAACTACCACATCTATGTATTTTTCTATAGAACATACGGTAGTGACGAATGCACAGATAGCAAATATTTGGGTACTTTCGAGTGGTAGAAAACAGCGAACAGCTTTCGTTCCGTTACGGAGTCAGGTCGATCTTCACATCAAAATGTTGCTTAATATAAGCCTGTTGTTCGGCGGAATCCGTTTCCAGATCGTGAATAGCACGGTCTCTTTCTTTGTCGACTTCCATCTTCACCACACAGCGGTAGAAACGAAACACATCTTTTTCGGTCTCCAATATTAACCTTGGCACCCGGGCAGGCTTGCCTGTTTCATCTTTTGCCACCATCGTAAAATACGAAGAGTTACAATGCTTGGTTTCGCCCGTCTGAATATTCATGGCTTCAACACGAATACCGACTTCCATAGAAGAGTTACCAACATAATTGACAGAAGCGATCAATGTCACCAATTCCCCCACTTCAATAGGCTTCAAAAAATCTACTTTACCAACGGAGGCCGTCACACAATAATGTGCAGAAAATTTAGATGCCACAGCAAATGCGATCTGGTCCATCAATGATAAAATATAACCGCCGTGTATCTTACCACCAAAATTAGCATTGGAGGGCAACATCAGCTGTGACATCCGAATCACAGAGTC
This sequence comes from Sphingobacterium sp., assembly GCA_050281725.1. Taxonomy (GTDB): domain Bacteria; phylum Bacteroidota; class Bacteroidia; order Sphingobacteriales; family Sphingobacteriaceae; genus Sphingobacterium. Next base: position 72,126 of record JBMAAL010000002.1, read on the forward strand.
GCTTACCGTTTTATAGATTTCTTCCATACCTATAAATTTACCTTGGATAGATTACAATTCAAAACAAAACCTTCATGAAATAGTAATCAACAATAGTTATAAAAGCTGCTTAAAGAAAGATTCTTTACAACCAAAACGACAAACACTTTCATAAAAAAAGGGATATCTAAAATTCAGATACCCCTTTTTTAAGTGTTGATGTGATACAACAACTTGTTATTTTATCTTCTCAGCGGCATAAGGACCTTCGTTGCTCAAACGGTCAATAGCCTTTACCGCAACATACTGCAGTTTTTTGGCGTTCAATATCGTTGGGATGTCCTTACCGGTAACCCCAGGCTCCAATATTTCATATTGCCATACGCCACCATAGTTGAGATACAATACCCATTTTGCAACCTGATCAATTTGCTGGTGCTGCCATTTCACAAAAGTAGTACCACCCTGTGGAGTTACCAACAAAGTCGGTTTCAACAAAGGATTTGCATTTAACCAAGGACTTGTTGGCACCAATGCTTTCACCTGATAAGGCCCATTGGCCAAAGCTTGTGTCATGGCCGGGTTTTTGGTAAGCCCTGCCAGACTCCAGTGGATCACACCTTCCCGGTTATCAGGCAATAGTGTACGCGCTGCCTCCACTTGATTAACAATTTCCTGAACATATTCCGGACCACGTCTGCCAACCGTATTGATACCTGGCCACAGGTGGCGTCCCAATGTATTCTCACTTTCCCACCATTTTAACAAAGCCGTATAGCTCTGTTTGGCTGGCTGTATAGGCCAATACAACTGGGGAGCAAAATAGTCTATCCAGCCTTTATTCAACCATAATTTAGCATCTGCGTAAAGCATATCATACTGGCTAGACCCCTGAATTCCTGACGGATAACCCGGCTTCCAGATACCAAAGGGACTGATACCGAATTTCACAAAATTCTTCTCTTTCTTAATATCCTTATAAATCCGTTCGATAAAGGTATTTACACTATTTCTACGGAAGTCGCCGCGCGATAGATCCCCGCCATTACGTTTGTATTCATTGTAACTATCTGAATCCGGGAAATCCTGGCCACCATTATATTCCGCGTAAGGATAGAAATAATCGTCGAAATGCACACCATCGATATCATAACGCTTGACAATATCCATAACCACGCGTGCTGCGTGGTCCTGTGTAGATTGTTTGGAAGGATCAAACCAATAATAGCCCTGCTTCAATTTGACTACTGACTCGGGCATTTTGCGCGCCATGGAAGCTGAAGTAACAGCACCGCCAGCGGTATGGTGGGCACGGTAAGGGTTTAACCAAACATGAAGCTCAATCCCTCGTTTATGAGCCTGCTCAACCCAAAAATCAAGCGGGTCATAATAAGGGGAAGGTGCCTGTCCTTCTGTACCCGTCAAAAAATAAGACCAGGGTTCAAGATCACTTTTATAAAATGCATCGGCTGATGGACGCACCTGAAAAACAACAGCATTAAAATTATTGTTTTTCAAAAAATCCAAAATGCCGATTGCTTCCTGTTGCTGCTCGGCTGTACTCAGGTTATTTTTGCTCGGCCAATTGATATTGGCAACAGAGGCCACCCAAGCTGCTCGAAACTCGCGCGGTAACACCGGAAGATCGACAACAATTTCCTTCTTCTTTTCCGCAACCGGCTGTTCTTTTGTTTCAATTGTATTTTTTACCCGTTCGCGCTTGGGTACCGAAGGCGGATCTTTTTTTACAATTTCGACATTTGTAGTTGTGGTACTGACAGGCTCCTGTTTTTTATTTTTCTTGGATGAACAAGAAGATAAAACAAAAAGTGCTGTCGTTAAAAATAATAGGGAACGTTTCATCAAGTTATAGAATAGTGTTTTTTCAAAATAACGAACGAAGATACATATAATATTAGTCAATCTCGGCCAATCGGTTAATCTTCTCCTACATAGATCAGCGCTTAAACTCTCCTTTGAAGATCACCTGCTCCAGCTTAAAGTCGTCATTAAAGACAATGACATTCGCTATGCTTCCCTGATGGAGGTTTCCAATATCCGTCCTTTTTAAAAGATTTGCGGGATACAGTGTCGCCATTCGGATCGCTTCATCAAGCGGTATGCCAACCTTTTGCACAGCATTTTTTACGCCCTCAAGCAAGGAGATTGCCGCTCCTGAAATGGTGCCATCAGGCAGGGAATAATAGCCATCGTTCAACACATGATGATATATATCTTTATCGCAGGCGGCGACAGCATCGGTGATCATAAACAGCCGGTCTCCCATCTGGCGTTTCGCAATTTTCACCGCTTCAAAGCTGACGTGATGCCCATCGACAATAATACTTGCTTGCGCTGTAGGATGATTAAAAATTGCGCCAACCAACCCAACTTCGCGATGATGTAAAGGCGACATGGCATTAAACAGGTGGGTACTTGTTGGAATCCCAAGATCATAGCCGTGGGTACCTTCCTCAAAAGTCGCATCACTATGTCCTGCACTGAGCAACAGATTATAGCCCTGTAAATGCTGTAAGATATCATCAGCGATACATTCAGGAGCAATGGTCATCATCTTGACAACCTGATTTCCTGCCAAAAGATCGTCAATATTTACCTTTGTAGGCTCGATAATTAATTCCGCGGGATGTGCACCTCGTTTTTTAGGATTCAAAAAGGGGCCTTCCAGATGCAATCCTAAAAATGCATCGTGCCGAAAGCCTTCTGCTACCCGAATGGCATCCTTAAATAAGGGGATGGTATTGGTCGCTAAGGTCATCATAAAAGAAGTTGTGCCTTTACCGACCAAGCCCTCGGCGATGCGTTCCAAAGAGGCTACACTACGTTCGGCAGAATACAAGTCCGATCCGTCACCATACAATTGAAGGTCAATCAGTCCAGCACAAATATTAGACCCGCTGACTGGATAACTGGTATAATCTGCAGGTACCTCATCATCATGGACGATCGCTACAATTTTACCTTCGCTGATCAGTAATGCTTTTTGCTCCAAAATCGACTCACCAGTATATATTATGCCTCCAATTAATGCTATCTTATTCATATAAATTCTATTTGATTACCAAGTTACCAAAATTCAAAAAAAACCTGTCACTTGTACAAGATTTTGTTTTATCGTCTACAGGGAGTTCCTTCAAAGTTTTTGATCTTTTCATTTTAACTTTCTAATTTACTGTTGTAACTTAGTTCCATGTACTTTTTTAGAAAGCCTAACACAGATCGCCCCACAAATGGCAGCATAAAAGCTATGCATATTATTAATGCAACGGCCATTATTGTCTTTTTATTGGGACTGATTTACAAAATATTTTTTACCTCCTAAACATTGTTATCCATGTCAAAAAAAGAAATTTTAAATACCGACAAAGCTCCTGCTGCGATAGGACCATATAACCAGGCAATCAAAGCCGGTAATACATTATATGTCTCTGGACAAATTCCCCTAGTTCCCGAAACAATGGAGTTAATTTCATCGGGTGTAAAAGACGAAGCGCATCAAGTACTGAAAAATGTAGAAGCTATCCTGACCAATGCGGGATATACTTTTGAAGATGTTGTCAAAGCTTCCATTTTCTTAAGTGATATGGGCAATTTTGCCTTAGTCAATGAAGTCTATGCCGAATATTTTAAGGAAGCCCAGCCTGCACGTGAGTGTGTTGCAGTAAAAACCCTTCCTAAGAATGTTAATGTCGAAATTTCGGTCATTGCCTGGAAAGATTAATCCGTGGAAAATAGCAACGAAACAGCAAGCCGCGGAAAATATCTTTTCGCGGCTTTTTTGGCCCCTTTTATCTGGGGTTTCATGTCTATCCCTGTACGCTGGATACGCGTCTATCCGGCCGAGGATATTCTGTATTTTAGAATAATAACTGCGCTCCTGATCCTCTGGATATACCTACTGCTGTTTCGAAGAAAAACCATGACAGCTGATATTCGTAAGTTCCACCTTCTACCTCGGGTGGGCAAGATCCGTCAAATTTGTCTTACCTTGCTCGCTTCAGCGTTCATCTTTGGAAACTGGTTTACTTATATCTATGCAGTCAACCATATTAGCATTCAGTCTGCCGCATTGGCTTACCTGACCTGCCCCTTAATCACTGCGGCGGGAGCCTATCTCATACTCAAGGAGAAGCTAACGACCTGGCAAAAAACAGCACTTTTTATTGCTTTTGGCAGCGTTTGTCTCCTTGCAAGAGGTTCGTTACATGATGTCCTTTGGGCTATTACAATTGCCACCTGTTACGCTTTTTATCTGATCGTACAACGGGTATCTATGGGTTTCGACAAACTCAATCAACTGGTGATCCAGCTCAGTATATGTGCATTGTTTGTGATCCCCAAACTAATCTATAATCATCATGCAATTCCTACCGAACCCATATTTTGGGGCACCATAGTTCTTATCGCATCGCTATTCACGATTATTCCCCTTTTCCTGAGCATGTATGCACTCATTGGCATTTCTTCAACAACGACTGGCGTTCTGCTCTATATTAATCCACTGATCGCTTTTACTTTGGCTGCAACCTATTTCCGAGAACCCGTTTCTCCAATCAAATATGTCGCATACGGAATTATACTGGTTGCGATCACGCTATTTAATGCTGCAAACATCAAACAGGCTTTTGCAAGGCCATCACGCGGTTAAGCACAATAATACCCAATGCAATAGTAAACTTCATCCTACATGGAATGGCAAATTTCTAGTAGGAAACAGTTATTTTATTCATATCCACCAACCCACTAAAATGCGACAAAAAAAATGACAAAACACAAAATACATTGACTATCAAAACATTAAATACTAAAAACAGTTAAAGTGTATCATTTTTGTTTCATAAAATTTTTGATTTTTGCTCAACTATAGTAAATTAGATCTTTATTAAGGGAAATCACAGCGCTCTTTCTTCCTATAACTAGGTATTGAATAGCATACACACTATTACAAATAATCACTTATTTTGCCCCCCGATTATTCAATATCTTCTCTTCTAACCAAAATGCTAAATGGAATTAGCCCATTTCATTAAAAATTTCACCGTTATGAAAATATGTATATAAAAAACTGAATATAACACATATACTATATGAATAACAAATTATACTCTACATTAAGGGTGTTAGGTATTGTTCCAACAATACTTTTTTCAGCATCTTTATTGCACGCGCAAACCAGCCAAGTAAAGGGAACGGTTGTAGACGCTAAAACCAAAGCTCCTATTCCAGGTGCCACAATCAAAGTATTGGGTACGTCCAACGCAAGTTCTACGGATGTTAAAGGTGCATTTCAAATCAATGTCGATGACAAAAACCGCATATTGAACATCAGTACGGTCGGTTACGAAAACAAAACGGTAACACTTGGTCCCGGCGAAACGACAGTTACGGTAAGTCTAGAAGAACAGACACAGCAACTGGAAAGCGTGGTCGTTACCGCTTTGGGTATTAGCCGCGCACAAAAATCATTAACATACTCTACACAACAGGTCAGTGGTGACGAATTAAACAAAGTTAAAAGCACCAACTTGGCTAATAATTTAAACGGTAAAGTTGCAGGTGTTAACATTGCTTCCAGCTCTTCTGGACCGGGTGGTTCAGCAAAAGTTATTTTGCGTGGTAACAAATCAGCTTCCGGGAACAATCAAGTGCTTTATGTTGTCGATGGTGTTCCAATCAACAATCAGACATTAGCAAGTCAGCCAGACAACGTTTTCGGCGGACAACGTGATGGTGGCGATCCTATTTCATTGATCAACCCAGAAGATATCGAAAATATCTCCGTATTAAAAGGAGCATCTGCGGCGGCATTATATGGTAGCCAAGCGGCCAACGGCGTTATCTTGGTAACAACAAAATCAGGTAAACAAGGTCGCACGACGATCAACTTCTCCTCAAGTGCACAGATCGAACAAGCTGTATCGACACCTAAATTCCAAAACCAATATGGCCAAGGTTCGGGTGGCAAGAACAGCAACACCAGTGTATTTAGCTGGGGCGACAAAACCAATGGAGCCAATTATGATAATGTAGGTGAATTTTTCCGTACAGGTAGCAACTTCACCAATTCATTGACCTTGTCAGGTGGTAACGAGAAAAACCAAACGTACTTTTCTTATGCCAATACCCTTGCAAAAGGTATTCTTCCAGAAAATGACCTGATGCGTCACAACTTCAATCTTAAAGAGAGCGCTTCATTCTTTGATAATAAGTTGACCGTTGAAGGAAGTGCCAATTACATCACGCAAAAATTAGATAATGCACCTACTTCAGGGTTTTATTACAATCCATTGGTTGGTACTTACCTATTACCGCGAAGCTTAAATATTTCAGATTATAAAAATTACGAAACTTTCAACACAGGCCGTAATCTTTATGATCAAAACTGGTTTACACTTTCGGATGACGAAACTACCCAACAAAATCCTTGGTGGATTATGAACCGTAATTCAACACGTTCAACACGTAATCGTTTGCTCTTGAATGGTAGTGCGAAATACAAAATTGCACCTTGGATCAGCGTGCAAGCCCGCGGTAGTGTAGACCGTACCAGCGAAGTATGGGACCGGAAAGCTTACGCCGGCACGCAGCATATTTTAGCGCGTGAAAATGGAGCCTATAGCTATACCAATACCACGATCACCCAACAATACGGTGATTTAACTGCCAACATGAACTTTAATATTGGCGATAAATTACAAATCACAGGATTAGTTGGAACGAGTATCACCGACTGGAAAACAGAAGGTACAGATTTTACCAGCGGTAAAGATGGACTCAAAGTTCCCAATCAGTTCTTTATCCAAAATACGACAACTCCGGTCACTTCGACATTGTCTGCAAACCGAAGACAATTACAATCGGTATTTGCATCGGCTAACTTAGCCTATGACAACTGGATTTATTTGGATCTGACTTCACGTTGGGATTGGTCGAGCACATTGGCCTATACACCGCAAAACCCATACGCTTATCCGTCGGTTGGTTTGGGTGTCGTATTGAACGACAAGCTTAATCTACCGGAATTTGTGAATATGGCCAAAATTCGCGGTTCATACGCAAAAGTTGGAAATGATCTTCCTCCTTACACCACCTTGCTTACCAACCGGGTAGACCCATATGCGGTACTAACGGTGAATGATATTGCCTTTTTGAAGGAATTAAAACCAGAAAAAACGGCTTCCTTGGAGATCGGTACGGAATGGCGCATGTGGAATAACCGTTTGAATGTGGATGTTACTTATTACAAAACAAATACCACCAATCAGTTTTTCAAAATTGCAGCTGGAAATGCATCCCTCAACAACATGTATGCAGTTAATGCCGGAGACATTCAAAATCAGGGGGTAGAAGCATTGGTATCATTGGATGCGATCAAAAATGATGACTTCAAATGGACAACCAGCCTCAACTTTACGTACAATAAAAACAAAATTGTAAAACTTGCTGACGGTATTTCTGAATTTACACTAACAGGTGAAGGACGTAATAATTTTGCATCTAAATTGCAAGTAGGTGGTTCTTTCGGCGACATCTATGGTCAAGATTTTATACGTGACGACCAAGGAAGGATTCTTATTTCTGAGGACGGTATTCCGCAGAAAAACAACACCTATACCAAACTTGGGAATTCAAACCCAATTTGGCAAATGGGCTGGAACAACAGTTTCAATTATAAAAATTTCAACTTAAGCTTCCTGATCGACGGTAAATTTGACTACGAAGTAATGTCCGTGACACAAGCGTTGCTTGACGGTTACGGTGTCTCGAAAGCGAGTGGCGACGCCCGTGCCAATGGCGGTGTTAGTATCAATGGGGTTACACCAAGCGGTAAAGCCGTAACAACAGTGGACGCCGAAAAATGGTACACTTCCACGGCTGGTATGGGTCCGGTTAGCAGCCAATATATTTACGACGGAACGGTTGTGCGGTTGCGTGAATTGACTTTCGGTTATGACTTCAATATTAAAGACAGTTTCTTCAAAAAACTTCGCGTAAATGCTGTAGGAAGAAACCTATTCTATATTTCGAAAAAGGCTCCATTCGATCCTGAAGTAACGATGTCTACGGGTAATTCCTTAAGTGGTGTGGATATCTTTATGATGCCGGCAACACGTAACTATGGTCTTACACTAAATGCGACTTTCTAAACGACCAACAATGAAATATCCATCGTTAAAAAATACATATATCGGTACAAATGACATGGATATTCATATAGTCTTAAAATACAAACGATTAAAAGATGAAATTTAACATAAAAAACATATCCAAGTTCTCACTCGCTTTTTTAATGCTTGGCGGCACCTTAAGTAGTTGTACCAAGAATTTTGAGGACTATAACAAAAATAACATTGGCGTTACGGATGAGGATTTAAAAGGTGATGGCCAAGATCTTGTCATTTTCTTGCGAAATGCACAGATGTCTATTTACAATTTTTCAGGCGCGGGCGATCCCAACTCTTATCAGGTACAACAGAATCTGAACGCGGATGTATTTTCAGGTTTCTTCATGTCTCCTACTCCTTTTAATAGTGGGCAGAACAACCTGAATTACGCTATGGTAAACGGATGGAATGGAGAACCATTTAAAGTACTCTATTTGAATGTTATCAAATCTATTGAAAAGCTAAAAAGCAATGGACTTGCAGAAACCTATCCCGCATTATGGGGTTCGGCGTTGGTGATCAAAGTAGAAGCTGCCAGCCGAGTGACAGATATCTATGGTCCTATCCCCTATAGTAAAGTAGGCACCTCCAATACCGTTCCATACGACAAACAATCCGATGTATATGCTGCTTTCTTCAAAGAGCTCGATGAGGCGGTAACAGCATTAAAATCATACAAAGCGGATAGCCCAATGGCTGCTAAAATAGACCAGATCGATTTGGTATTTCCGAATACCGATAATCAGGTCCGTTTTAAAAATTGGTTGAAAATTGCCAATTCATTGCGTCTTCGTTTAGCGATGCGTTTGGTTAAAATCGATGCAACATTAGCGAAAACACAAGCTGAAAAAGCATTGGATCCAGCAAATGGCGGTGTATTGGAAAGTAATAGCGAAAACTTCAAGATCACTGTACCAGCAGATGGAACCTACAGCAACCCACTTTGGTTTATTTCCAAAAATTGGGCTGACACGCGTATCAATGCGACACTTTCGTCTTATATGACAGGATTGAACGACCCTCGTATCTCTAAGTACATGTCTCCCGTCATTAAAGACGCAACAACAACAGCTTTCGCGGGAAAATATATCGGAATTCGTACAGGTGCAGAGGATATCGAAAAGGATAAATACCAAAAACTATCGGCTTTGAATACCGAAGGTACAACGCCAACTTTCGTAGCGACAACAGCACCGATATTAATGACTGCTGCTGAGGTTTACTTCCTACGTGCGGAAGCAGCATTGAGAGGTTGGAACAATGCTGGCGGAACAGCGCAATCACTTTATGAAAAAGGAGTGGAAACGTCCTTTACACAATGGGGTGTAACAGCTGGGTTAAGCACTTACCTCAATGATAATACAAGTAAGGCAGCAGCTTACGAGGATCCTTTCAACGCGAAGAATAACGCAGCTTCACCAAGCGCTCTTACAATCAAATGGGACGATGCAGCTACCAACGAAGTAAAATTGGAGCGTATCATTACGCAAAAATGGCTGGCGATCTTCCCTGAAGGACAAGAGGCCTGGAGTGAATTCCGCCGCACGGGATATCCACGTCTATTCCCTGTTGTTGTCAATAATAGCGGAGGACTGATCGACACGAAAATACAAATCCGTCGTTTACCGTTCCCACAAAATGAATACAATACCAATGGAGCTGAAGTACAATCCGCAATCTCCTTGTTGGGCGGACCTGACAACGGCGGTACCAGACTTTGGTGGGATGTAAATAAGGGTAATTTCTAATCGAGAGATTAGCCGAGATAAATCTCAAAAAGGGGCAATCCATAGCTGGATTGCCCCTTTTTTATGATATCTTGAAAATTAATCAAAGTCTCCAGATTGTTGTTTCTATATTACAAAGTCAACTAAATTATGTTGTTTTAAAACTACATTTTCACCAACATATTGTTGTTTCAAACCTACAATACAACAGAACTCATCCGCAATAGATTTCAAAATCAAATTTCTCTTAACAAAAACTTAATAGAAATCTGCTGTAGCAGAGGCAAAGAATTACCCGTTTGATTAAAAAAAACCAAGAAGAATATTATGAAAAATCTCTCAATCCTGGGTTTTATCACCCTTTTGGCATGTTGCATGCTATTTGTTGTCTGTAAATCGGAGTCACATTTAGAAAACCCTTACAAGGACAAAACAGAAAAAGAACTCGAATCGCTTTCCAATGAAAAGTACAGTAAAATCATTGCTTTTGCAAGCCCCAAAGCCTGTAGTGATGCTACAGACTGGGAAATGATGGAAATTCAAACAGTCTGTGGTGCAAGCTATATCCCCTTTCACAAATCGGTTGACAAAACCACACTACAAAATATGGTCAATGACATTAACAGACTAATGGAAATATACCGACCAATGATGGCTCCCAGAATAAACTGCAAAGCATACAGCAAGCCGTTAGCCGTGATCTGCAAAGAAGGAAAAGCAGAGATTAAATTCGAAGAGCCTGTTCGAAATTAACAGCTGTAGGCGAGTACACACCCATAAAAGTATAAATTTTTCGTAATTTAGCCATTCAAGAAGAATGGCTGAATTAAGTTTAATTACCCCCATAGAATACCTCAAAGGTGTAGGCCCACAAAAGGCAGATGTACTCAAAAAGGAGCTACAGGTATTTACCATTGGTGATCTATTAACACAGTATCCCTTTCGCTATATCGACCGCACGGAGTTCCATAAAATACTGAAACTCCATCCCGATATGATGGCTGCACAGGTCCTGGGCCGCCTGGTTTCACTACAGCTCGTGGGCGAGAAGAGAACGAAACGGCTTGTTGGCTCGTTCAAAGATGAGACCGGCTCCATGGAACTGGTCTGGTTTCAGTCCATCCCATGGCTTCAAAAATCATTGAAAGTCGGGTCTGCCTATATTATTTATGGCAAGCCGAGCGAATTCAATGGACAATTATCGATTACCCATCCCGAAATGGATCTGTATAACCCACAGGTAAAACAGATCGGCAATATGAGTTTGCAGCCGGTTTATTCGTCGACAGAAAAACTCAAAAAGTTCAATCTTGATACCAAAGGAATCCAACGATTACAGCAGACTGCATTGGAAACCGTATTCCGTAGTATTGACGAATCGCTTCCCGAGGATGTACTTACTAAACATCGTCTCATTTCCAGGCAACAGGCTTTCGCATCCATACATTTTCCAAGCGATCAAAAGGAGCTAAACCAGGCCATCAAACGCATCAAATTTGAAGAGCTATTCTTTATTCAGCTCAAGCTGCTCAACAACAAGCAGCTCAATACACAGAAATTTAGAGGTCAGCGGTTCAATAAAGTCGGCGAAAAATTCAACACGTTCTTTAATGAACGTCTTCCATTCCCTTTGACAGGAGCACAAAAGCGCGTTGTGAAGGAAATCCGTATAGATACCAATACAGGTGCGCAGATGAACCGACTTGTACAGGGCGATGTTGGATCCGGAAAAACAGTTGTTGCCTTAATGAGTATGCTGCTTGCCGTGGACAATGGATTTCAGGCCTGCATGATGGCGCCAACAGAAATCCTGGCGACACAGCATTATCATGGGTTAAAGCAGCTCGTAGGCGATGACATCGTCAATATCAAACTACTTACAGGCTCCACAAGCACGAAGGAACGCCGTTTGATCCATCAGGCACTGGAAGATGGCAGCTTAGATATTTTAATTGGCACCCATGCCCTGATCGAGGATAAGGTGCGGTTCAAGAACCTGGGCTTCGTTGTTATTGACGAGCAACACCGCTTTGGCGTGGAACAACGGGCCAAACTCTGGCGCAAGAATGTCATTCCACCACATATGCTGGTCATGACAGCGACACCAATTCCCCGGACGCTGGCGATGACCATGTATGGCGACTTGGACATCTCTGTAATTGACGAATTACCGGCTGGGCGTAAACCGATTAAGACTGTTCACTTTTTTGAAAGCTCCCGTTTACGGATGTTCGGCTTCATGCGCGAAGAGATCGCCAAGGGCAGACAGGTCTATGTGGTATATCCCCTCATCAAGGAAAGCGAAAAACTGGATCTAATTTACCTGGAAGCTGGTCTTGAGAACCTGCAACGCGAATTTCCATTACCACAATACAAGATTAGTATCGTTCACGGCAAAATGCCCGTAAAAGATAAAGACTTTGAGATGCAGCGCTTTGTCAAACACGAAACACAGATCATGGTGGCCACGACCGTGATTGAGGTGGGGGTCAATGTACCTAATGCTTCAGTAATGGTCATTGAAAATTCAGAACGTTTTGGACTCTCCCAGCTTCATCAGCTTCGCGGGCGCGTAGGCCGTGGTGCCGAACAGTCTTTTTGTATCCTGATGTCGGGCAATAAGCTGAGCAAAGAAGGACGATTAAGGTTGGATACCATGGTGCGTACCAATGACGGGTTTGAAATTGCAGAAGTCGACCTACAGTTACGTGGCCCGGGTGACATATCAGGCACGCAACAGTCGGGTGTGCTTGACCTCAAGATGGCAAACCTAGCCACCGATCAGGCATTGCTTACCGAATGCCGCAACACGGTCATTGCTATCTTCAAAGAAGACCCAACGCTACAAAGCGAAAAGCATCATTTACTCCGAAGCTTCCTCGCCAGAAAATCAGATGGCATTGCCTGGGACAAGATTTCTTAATCGCATGTCATTTTCGAAATAAAAAGCGGGGCCAGCAAATAAATCGATAACGTTTTCAAGTGAATAAACAGAGCGCATTGGAATCTAAAGGCCACTCGTCAACATAAATAGGATACGAATTGTTTTTATTAGTTCCTGAAGACAATTTATCTTTTTTGTATATAAAACCAAATTTATTTACTTTTGCATCATTATGAACATGATATAGAAAAATATCCCTTCTTTTACTAGGCAAAAGATGGCGACCGAACGCTTACATATTTTGAGTTGCCCTGGTAAGCAAATCACAGGAAATTTATTGGTTAATGAAGAATTATGTCATAATCGGCATCAGTCTTGTGTGGTGTACAAACGCATAAATTCTTAAATTTACCTTTTCAAACAAAAACCGGGCTTGCAAGCTCATTGAAAATAATTTAAAAAGTGAACGTATAACAAGAGATAGGCAATAGCTTGCATAGCGTAATGCCCTAACGACTTCACTTGAAAGACTTAATAGTACAAAATGGCCAGAATTAAAATACACGATACAGCAATAAAACCCGAAACAGCCGTTTTGGTGAGTGTCATCACGCCAAGCGTGACGGAGACAAAAGCAAAGGAATACTTGGAGGAACTTGAATTTCTGGTGCAGACTGCCGGTGGTGAGACCAAAGGGATGTTTACACAGAAACTAGGTTTCCCCGATCGCGCTACCTTTGTCGGTAGTGGAAAGCTTGAAGAAATAAAAGCATACGTCGAAGCGGAGGAAATTGACATCGTTGTTTTCGACGATGAGCTTTCACCTTCGCAGCTGCGTAATATTGAGAAAGAATTGAAACGCAAGATATTGGACCGCTCCAACCTTATCCTGGACATCTTTGCCCGACATGCCAAAACTGCACAGGCAAAGACACAGGTTGAATTGGCACAGCTGCAATATCTTTTACCACGTCTGACCCGTATGTGGACCCACTTGGAACGTCAGCGCGGGGGTATTGGTATGCGTGGTCCGGGGGAGTCACAGATCGAGACCGATAGACGTATCATCCTTGACAAGATTTCCCTGTTCAAAGAACGCCTAAAAGCAATCGACAAGCAGAATGAGACACAACGAAAAAACCGTGGCGAGATGATCCGTGTTGCTTTGGTAGGTTATACCAATGTTGGAAAATCGACGATCATGAATATGATCTCCAAGTCCGATGTATTGATCGAGAATAAACTTTTCGCAACATTGGATACGACGGTACGTAAAGTGGTGATCGACAACCTTCCTTTTTTGCTTTCAGATACCGTTGGTTTTATCCGCAAACTGCCTCACCATTTGGTAGAATGTTTCAAATCCACATTGGATGAAGTTCGGGAAGCCGATGTCCTGATCCATGTGGTCGACATTTCACATCCCAACTTTGAGGATCATATTCAGGCGGTAAATGAAACATTGAAGGATATCAAAGCGCTGGACAAACCGGTGATTACGGTGTTCAACAAAATTGATCTTTATAAACCCGCTGTCGAAGAAGGACACGATGGCGAGGAAATCGAGGTCACGCTGGATGATTTCCGCAATTCCTGGATGGCGAAAAATTCAGATCCTGCAATCTTTCTGTCAGCGACAAATAAAACGAATATCGAAGAGTTCAAACAAAAACTTTACGAGATTATTGTGAAAATGCACAATGAACGCTACCCTTACAATAACTTATTGTATTAATTTTGACAAACAATGCTGTGAACGGGCCTTATCCTGTTCACAGCTTAATAAAATACGAAATGAACAAAGAGGTGCAGTTTCAAGATTGGGGCCTTGTCGATTATCAGGAAGCCTGGGACAGACAAGAATCCATCTTTAAGGGCGTATTGGAAATCAAACATGACAATAGAGTCAATGCAACAGCAACAAATACCCCAAATTACTTGATCTTCACAGCGCATCCCCATGTTTACACCTTAGGGAAAAGCGGGCACGAGGAATACCTGCTGCTAGATGAGAAAGGACTGGAAGAGAAAGAGGCCAAATTCTACAAGATAAACCGTGGTGGCGACATTACATACCATGGTCCGGGACAGATTGTCGGTTACCCGATCCTGGATCTCGACAACTTCTTCACGGATATCCACCTGTATCTGCGTACACTGGAAGAAGCTATCATATTGACTTGCGCGGATTATGGTATCGAAGCCGGGAGATACCCCGGGTTTACGGGAGTATGGATAGAACCGGATAAGCCAACTGCACGCAAGATCTGCGCAATGGGCGTTCGCGCTTCCCGCTGGGTGACCATGCATGGCTTTGCATTCAATGTCAATACAGACCTTGATTATTTCGGCAACATCATTCCTTGCGGCATCGACGATAAGGATGTAACGTCATTAAAGCGGGAACTCGGCAAAGAAGTTGATATGGAAGACGTGAAAGAAAAGCTGAAAGGCCATATTGCCCAACTCTTTGAAATGCAAATAGTGTAATTTAAGTTTTCAACAACATACTAAGGCCCTTTGAAAGCGGAATTTTAATTTTCCTTCAAAGGGCCTTTTTTTGAGCATCCATGTTCCCACTGGTTAATAAAATCCTTGCTAAGAACACAAACGAAGGGCATTTTCAGACATATGGAAGTCGTTACGTGTACCGTCACTATTTCTGAGTATTAACAATAATACATGTACTCATAGCTGGCCAGTTTCCCATCGACAAATCTAAAAATAAATAACCCTGCATCGCCATTTTGAATATAGTAAGTATGTGGCGTTGAAATCCAATCTGCCGAAAGCAGTTCACCAAAGTGGTTTACAAAGTCTTTTTCTACGTAATTGGCATCCATTCGCTGGTCGCCCAACACAATAGCTTCGCCATCACTAAAAAACAGCTTGTACAGAGCTCCTACCACTTTGCCTTTATAACTTTCTTCAAAGGCAACGATCATATTCGGCGTTTTATAATAATAGCGCGGCTCCCAGCCACATTCGGGCATATCGGGGATTTCGGAAACCCGCTGCAACGCCAGTTGCTTCATTTGTCCATCTGTGATCTTACCGTCAAATAAGGACACTCCTTTCCATTCGAAATGGAAGTTTAAGGCCTTCAGTTTCTTTGCGTACACTTCGGACTTGAACTCATGTTGAAATTTATCGGCCAATAACAGTTCAAAATCGATATCAACTTTGGGGTCTACTTTTCCCGCTTTGTCGTAAGATTCCTTCCAATAGGTAAGCGCCTGTTTTAACTTGGAATACTTCGTCCAGCCGATTTCACGTAGGCGGCCGGCCTGCACCAGTTCTTCCTCCTGGTTCTTCCCTTTTACAGCCAAATATTCTCTAAGGACTTTGTCATAGGTTAACTCAGCACCCAAAAATTTCATCTGAATATACTCCGGATTTTCATGAAAGTGGTCTCCAATGTAAACCCATCCATCTGCATAGAGCGGCACATAATCGATACATACCATTTCATTGAGCCCTGCCCTACGCACAGCGGCACTTGTTGTATTGGGCTCCTTACGTACGCGCAATTGCGAGACCTGTACATAGAAATGTGGGCATTGAGCGCCTTCCGTTCCGCGATAGAAATATTGTTGTGGTTCTCCGGCAGACCTTTTCCCATCCATAGCACTTTTCAGAGGCTGACGGTCTATAAAACCGATATCCCCATTATTCACCTGCACTTTGTACTGCCTATTGGTGGAGTCCAATAGATACACAGGTGCTTCTGTCGGAAAAACTCCCAAGAGATCTTTATTATTTCCACCTTCACGGTAAAGGTGCCCCCATGTTGAGGTATAAAGTGGCCGTTGGCCTGCAGATTGTGCTACTGCGTGATCCACAAACCAACTAACAAAAAAGCAGAGTATAAGTAATCCTTTTTTTGACATAAAATTAATTCTTTGAATAGTAGAAGTTGATCATTGTATTGTGATCAACATCAGGCAATATCCCTTTTGCAAATGCACCAGAAGCCTTCCCAGATATCGGTTAAACAAACACCTTTACGATAACGAAACTAAAACAAAAAAGGGGCCAATGAAATCACGGGAATCAGGTATTTTTATTATAACCCGTCTGTGCGGTATGCTATTCATTTGTAAACTAACGAAATAGTTTTCGTATCTTTGTAAGTAGAGTATAAAGTTTGACTGCTAGAATTAAAAAGGCAAGATTATGACAACAACAGTATTTTCATTTGAATATTCTTCCAGTTCTTCGGAACGAAAAAAAATAATTGCTGTTCTGAAGGCTCTTGGCGTGAAAAATGTCTCTATTCAGGAAAAAGAGCTCTCATCGGATCTATCACAACTGATCGAGGAAGGGAGAAAAGATTTAAAGGAAGGGAAGACAAAAACTGTAACAGCCAAGAATATATGGGACAGTATCAAATAGAACTCTCGGTAAAAGCACAGAAAGACCTTCTTCAAATAAAGAAGCGAGGAAGCAAAATCGATATGAGTAAGGTCGTAAAACTCCTCGAAGAATTAGAGAACCACCCAAGGAAAGGAACCGGCCTTCCTAAACCGCTCCGAAATAAAGGCGATGCAGAAATATGGAGTAGACGACTGAACCAAAAAGATCGAATCATATATGAAATAATTGATTCTAAAATCTTAGTATTAGTGTTCAGCTTTATCGGCCATTATGATGATAATTAAACGTAATTTTCCACATCGATCTTTAAAAAATATTTAACCTTAAATCTATATTACCGACCTATGCAGTATCTGCGGTGATATTCCCTCGTATCAATTCAGAAAAATCTGGAGCAGTTGATTAACTATAAAGACCGAGTCCTTTACAAAATACCATTTACATAATACGCTTCCGTGGGATTGACGCTACTTTTTGTTTAATAAACTCACCTGACCTTCCAATGAGAGGATTGTCTTTTCTTGTGCCTTGACCGTTTGCTCTAAGGCATTGACCAGCTGCTTATAAATTCCGAGGCCTTCGGCAATGACAGGAGCTGTTTCGGCAGGTAGAGCACTTAGCGCTCCCTTCTCAGTCTTTCGCATCATAGTTCCTTCGCCCATCAACAACCAGGCTGGACTAATATCGGGATGTTTGGACAGTATAGCCACCATGGCATCGGAACTGAGTGCAGTATTTTTCTGCCCTCCCTTAAAGTTTGCATAGGAAAGTTGTACATCTTTGAAAAATTCGGTTTTGCTGATGCCTTTGGTTTCAGCAATAAGCAGCACACGTTCCTTTACATTCACTTTTGCCCGTTTTTAAAAATGTTGGTGGTCTATTTATTTCTTAACAAATCAAGCTCACGCTCTAATGAAGACAATAATCTCTCCAAAGACATAATTGTCTTCTCTTGCGATTTTATGGTAATATTTTGTGAGGCAACAACTTGTTTTAATGTAAAGATAACAGCATTAGTTACCCCTTCCAACTCGGGTGTTAGATAAGTTTCCTCCTCTTCTTTTGCTACAGGAACAGGTTTTAGCATCTCCCCTTCACCCTTTAATAGCCATTCAGAAGAGTATTGAGGGTATTTTTCAACGAGGTTAATTAACCATTTAGATTGAATATCTGTACCATTGGCCAATGCACGTGTAAAAACGCCCTTGCTCGCTCCAATAGTTGCCTCAAAAGCTGACACACTCATGCCTTCTCTATCCGCGACAATCTTAATTCTCTTCAAAACAGAACTCATTACCGAAAATTTTAATACAAAAAATTTGTTTTACCGAAAAATAGTTCTTAATTTAGCTTTAACGAAGACAATTATAAACTATTTTACTAATCAAAAATATATGAAACCGACAAGGCTTTAGATCAGTGCACGGATCAGTATATGCCCTAGCAGCAGTTTCATCAACTAAAAAAATATAATCTGATGAAAAATACGCAAAAGAAACTAAAAGCGAAACATTTTCGCTATTTAAGCCAGGAAGACATCGACGACCCGATGAAATATCTCATTGAGTTCTTTGAAAGCGAAACATCCATACGTGACTGGTTAGCGGACCTAAATACGCTAATTAATGCATCTTCAAACGCAAAGATGAACCCACCACGTTCCTCTACCGGATATCTCACTAGAAAATTAATTGAACAGGTGGAATTGGCATATGTCATTTTTAGGAAATGTAAACTAAAAACAATAGAACAACCGCTGAAGTTCAATAAAGGCATTTCAGACTACTGGAATCAGCTATTAGCAATAGACTCATCGGCGAGCAATATTGATACTGCAACAGATAGCATTAGCCGTTTTTTTTCTTATGAGTCTTTACAACAATGGTACAGCATTCTTGATGGTTTATGGATAAGTTTAGGAGACAGAGATAACGGCTTTTTAGGCAACAACGGTCATGAAATTCTTGCTGTAAAAGAATTCTTACTGCGTCTAGCTGCTTCTCTCGGAAAGATCTATGAAAATAAAATACTTCCAAACAATGTTATAGAAAATCAAGAAGACATTGCAGATGAGCAGCGCCAAACCCAGCAATCTTTGGACGAAACAGAAGACGAAATACTTCATCCAAAAAAACGCATCATATTGCCCGACTGGCTTGCTTCCCAATCTTATTCAATCTCAGCATTAAAAGATTTCTTTGATAGAGACGATCTAAATGGCTGGCGAGAAGATATCCGATATTGGTACCAAACGGTCATCGACGAAAAAGAATTCTGGTCTGCTGATCATGAAAACAGTAAATTTTCGGGGGCAAATCTACTCTTTAACTACGCCTGTCTTTACTCCTTATTAGAAATGTTATCCAATAAATCTGAGGAATCCCCTATTCTTCCAGTCGGCATGGACAATTCATTTTCGATATTGCCCGAATGTCAATCAATTTTGATTAGGCATGCAAAAGAGGAGATTATACTTTATTATGTATCGAATGAAGAACTAGACAATCCTTTGTCAGCACTATTGGCAACAGTTAAAACATACGATCAGCAAGAATGGAATGAAATCTTGTATGAATGGATCAACTATGGCCTCGCCAAAAACCGATATACCGGAGCCTATTCAGACTACAGTACACGAATTTACCAGACTATGATCAAAATATTAGAACTGGCCTATTTAATAGCTTTTTCTGAAGGGATAGAATTCCCCAATCAAGAACAAATAGCTCCGATAGAAACAAAAATATAACCTCCATTTATTCGACCCATATTATGAATACCGATATTAACCCTATTATCGAGGCAATCCTTCGTGCTGTTGCTGTCGATGAAATCTACCAATGGACTTTTGACCACGATGGTAAAAAGTATCAAATGTTACAGGTCAATCTTACGTCAAATGCCGGAATTCGATTTTCCGAGGCCAACAGTCTGATAAACAAAACTGTTGGTTCCTATCCCAATGTGTATATCAATGTGAACTTCACGCACGAAATACAACAAAAAGTAGATCAAGGTTTAGGCCGGGCCTATCTTATTTGCCAACCTGAAAACCGCATTTATCAGAATCCCGTGCAAGAGATCCCCCTTGTCTTACCCAATAACAAAAGTGACGAAGTCATCGAAAAAACACGGACATATATCGATAAGGAAAAGGGCAAGATTCGATCTTTTATAGATGGCTACAATTTCTATTTTGAGCATAGAAATTATGCACATGCAGCATTCATGCTACATCAAGCTTTGGAACTTGCATTTCGAACAGCTGAAAATATCCTCGTCGTTGAAGATAAAAAGTCTCATTCCTTAAAAAACCATATAAACTATCTCAAAGCTTTCGACGATCGCTTCGGCACACTAGCCGATAATAACGAAAAAAAACAAGCTTTGGAGAAAATTAACAAGGCTTATATCGACTATCGATATCACTTTGATTACTTTATCGATGAAGATGTATTAGAAACAGCCTATCAGGTTGCTATCAATACATTAAATTGGATATATGATTATTCCAATCTTCTCTACGAAGAAATTAGGGTAAAACTTAACATTCTTCCAAGCACCCATAAAGAGATTGAAAATTACAAAACCAACAATGATATATACAAACAAACCTATTGTAACTCCAACTATCGGGATCTTATTCTTAATGCAATTGAATGTTATTGTACCCCTGCTTTGGTTGCTTGTTTTGGTTATGACTCTGATTATCACAAATACCATAATGCGCTCCAAAGAACCAAAAATGACCGCATCACCCATGCCTACTATATTTTTGTCGCTTATGATACTTTAAACGCCGAGCTAAATAATCTACCCCAGCTCATTACGGATTTGCTCCCCAACAATGTATCGCTTACTTTCGCCCTTGAAAACTCCACAGCTTTCAGCAAACAGCTTTCAAAGGGTCATCCCTTTTTTCTTTCGCTCCTGAAAGCTGGTGACATTTGGTTTCAGAATCCATCAACAGCAAATATCGATCTGGAAAGCATCGCTTCCCCACAGCTTAATTTGGATTATGTACATCAACAATGGAAGACGCGATTTAATAATGCGTGTTGCTTATATTACGCTTTTGAAGAGGGTTGGTCTTTTGGTGTAGAAGCGGTATATTACACCCTTTCACAAGCCCTGGAACAAATTTGCCTAGGTGTCGTCAATACGATACTTCAATACAAACCGCAACGGGTCAACCTTACTTTTCTGATGAATCTCTGCAAATTGATAGTTCCTGATGCCTACGCCGTATTTTGCTTGGATCATGAAGATCAGCTTAACGCCTTTAAAAACATTACGGAAGCACAGCAGGAATTTAAATATAATGCAAATTATAAAGGAAATCCACTAACAATTATAGAATTGCAAAGGCGCACAAAAACCTTTATAAAAAGGTGTAACCAAGAGATGGAAGATTACTTTGGAAAAATAGCAAGTTTAAATAATAACATAGGGATAATTTAGCTAACTTTTTGCGCATTTTTAATCACAAAAAAATAAACATATTTTTGCACAACCAATTTAGCTTTTGAACCCGCTATACTTATACATTAATTATGAACACCAATTTACTTCATACCACTAATTCTGAATATAATACAATCATAAATGAAATAGTAAATATTGTTTCACCTCTTGCCGTTATTCATTATGGGCGATGGATATTTTCGAACAAAAGATCTCGAAAAAATCCATCTATAGATACTAATAACATTTTAAATCTGTTAGTAATACTTGATCCAAAAGATGCTCAAAGCAATGAAAGCAATTTCATTAGTAGAATCGAGAACAGTCTTCTTCGGATAAAGAAATCATCAGTTTTAGTTCATAGTATTGATTTCGTCAATGAGGGATTATCTTGGGGGCAGGATTTCTTTATTGATATAATGGAGCGAGGAAAGATAATATATCAATCTGATATATTTCTAATAACGACTTACTTTAAAATAAACCCCCAGTCGAAAATACAAAGAGTAAAAGATGTTTTCAATAATTTTCATATCAAAGGTTCTCAATTTCTACATCTAGCCAATATTACGTATCTCTCAAAGGACCTCCATGTTAGTATATTTCTAATACATCAAGCCACCGAATTATTGATGAGAAGCATATTAGTAACACATACGCGTTATGACCCAAAGACTCACAATCTATCGCAATTAGTCCGATATTGCCGTCATATTACTCCTCAAATAGATAAGATATTCTTTACGAAAGGAAAAAACCAACAACAAGCCATTTCGGACTTTCGTGCTCTGCAAGACAGCTACGTTTTAGCACGATACGAATTAGGTTATCACATCAATAAAAAATTGGTCAGGACACTATTAACTAAGGCAAAAAAATTAGAACAACTAAGCGTATTATTAGAAATACGATTACTGGGCAAACTAGCTAAATAATTTTATTCAAGACCAATAAACGCTCTAAAATTGTCTTTTGAGATTACCTGAACATCTGCGCTATACGCTTCTACAAAATTCGAAGTATTTTTGCTCTGGCATTAGGATTTCTTTTAAATTCGTTACTAATTATTTTACCATCCGCTTCTTCCACATAATCGATTTCTTACTGCTGTCTAGTCCGCCAAAAGTATTTGTCGACAAAACGTCAGCTATAACTGTTGTGTTTAAGCGTTCACCAAAAGTAATGCTATTCGGTGAACAAACTCACCAAAAAGCATTACTTTTGGTGAATACACATGTTATGAAACTTTGGTATAAAATTAAATACTACTTTAAATACTATTAAATCCGCAGAAATTCATCAGTGTAAGCCTTTAAGAACTCACCAAAACGTCTATCGAAAAATGTAACGAAGAGATGGAAATCTATTTGGAGAAAATTTCCAGCCAACAGCTGCTCGAAAAAATCGAATAATCCAAAAAATTGATAATTTTATCTTATGAAAGAACTGAAACTAACACTTTCCGAACAGGATCAATTGGAAGCCATACTTTTTAGCATGTCCAAATCTCCACAGATCATTAAAGCCCGTAAGAATGCACGCTTACTTTTCTTGTTGTTGATGCTGATCCTCGCAGTTCCCTTCTTTTATTATGAAAAATTTCTGGCAATTCTAATTATCCTTGTCGGCCTACTCGCGTTCCTGTTTTTTCAAAAATACCTGGGAATATACTATAAAAAATACGGCACCAGATATGTCAGGAGCCAAGAGTTCAAAAACCGCATCGGCCTTGTCCATACCATCACTTTTGAAGATGATCATCTGGAAATCAAAAGTGATCAAATGGAAGCCAAATATCAATTAAACCAATTTGAATATATAACGGAAACGTCCTCGGCTTTTTTTATAAAATTAAAAATGGCCGACCAATTATTTTTTCCAAAAAATCAACTATCAGATATCTCTGAATTCAAAATTTTCCTGCAACAACTTTGTCAGCTTCTTCAAATAGACTATCGGGAAGAATTAAACTGGAAATGGGCATAGTATTGATCAAGCAAACGACTTAAGACAAAGCCCGAATATCTTTAATCTCCAATATATTCTTAACATTACCTCTTTCCACGGCATGTATCATGGCACGTCCGACTTCATCCAGAGAAAGTATAAAACTTATACCAGCAAGTTATTTAGATCCGCCGCAACCGCTCTTCTTCCAAGTCTAGTTGATATAATTGCGAACGAACAATCCCCTCGTCAATGGTCGACTCGCAGTTTAGCTTCTGAAGATACTCCCTTTGTACATCCAAAAGCTCCATAAATATCACTTTCGTTTTTTCATTCATCCAGGAATCATCGGCCGCATTCACCTTTTTCTCCCAATGTTTCAGAATGCGGTCCATAACATCACGATTGTGCAGTTCTTTCTCATGTTTATCTTTCAGAAATTGGTAAACATGATGCTTCAATCCTTGCTTCATGCGACTACGAACCTGCTCTTCGGGCTCTTCTTCAAATGTTTCGAATAGCCTAGTCCTTTTAATCAAGTAGGGTAAAGTAAGCCCTTGTATCAAGAGCGTGGATAAGATCACCACAAAAGTGACAAATAAGATCAGGTTTCGCTGCGGAATAGCCACGCCATTCATAACCACAGGAATGGATAATGCTGCTGCCAGTGACACAACCCCGCGCATGCCGGTCCAGCCCAACAAAAGAGGCATTAGAAAACGCTGTTTGGTAGATCTCGATCTTGGCGCCACACCTGGGCGCAAAATTAGGGTAGCAATCATGGCCGCATACGAGCTGATGATACGGGCAAGGATCAATACTGCCGTTACCAAAAGACCGTACCCGATGGCTTCCCGCAATGAAGTTCCATTGGACCGCAAACCGGCAACAATCTCTGGAAGATCCAATCCAATAATAAAAAATACAATACCATTTAGAATAAATACAAAGCTCTCCCAGACACTCAGACCCCGCACCCGGCTCGTACTATTTAGAAATGTCAACCGCTGACCAGACATCAAAAGGCCCCCGGCAACAACAGCCAACACCCCTGAGCTATGAAATTGCTCTGCAATCCAATACATAAAGTAAGGTTCAATCAGGGTAAGTGCAATATCCGATGGAGCATCTGTCGGTAGACGCTTGTGTGCCTGTATAAAGAACCAACCCAATAACAGACCAATACCTACACCACCGATAAGCATCCAGATAAAGGATACCGCGGCTTGCCCCCATACAAATTGACCTGTCCCAACGGCAATAAGGGCAAAACGGACAATAATCAATGAGGATGCATCATTCAATAGGCTTTCGCCTTCCAGGATAGCCGACGTTGCTTTTGGAACTTTCACAAATTTCATAATCGCCCCCGTACTGACGGCATCCGGCGGTGACACAATACCTCCCAGCAGAAAGCCCAACGCAAGTGTAAAGCCTGGTATATAATAATTGGCAACCACCGCAACAGAAAGTGCCGTAAAGAATACAACCAAGAAGGCAAAACTCCCGATAATACGCCACCATTTTTTCATCTCCTTAAACGAAATTGACCAAGAAGCCTCGCAAAGCAAGGGCGGTAGAAAAATGAGGAAGATGACATCCGGATCAATCGTCACGACGGGCAAAGTGGGAATAAAACTGATGAATAGCCCTGCCAGAACCAAGAGAATGGGATAGGCTATCCGTAATTTGGTGGCCCACATTTCGATCAATACGATGATCGCAATCATCGCGATAAATAACGGAAATAAGCTATGCATACTACTTCATAATTTATAGATCCAGAGATATCCTTTACTTAGTGTAAAGATCTCAAATGGAAATTAAAAAAACTCATGGTCATCTTATTTTTTTCTGTACCCCTGTTTTAACAACACTCTGTACCTAAACAGCATCCTGTACCCTTCTTAAATTAGCAAAAAGATTTATTCTTATGGCGACAACTGCACATCAACCGTATCTGATCAGACAAGTGGATCTTTCTGATTTAGCGCTTATCAAAGAAATACAAAACAAAAAGCAGGTAGATACAGCACGCGTAAGCATGCCTTTCCTAGTGCTCGACCAAGGCAATCAATTAAAAGCCTTTTCGTCTGTAACAATCTGCGAAAAGAATTTACTGTCGGTCGAAATGACCCACGAGGGTGCTATTTCGGATACGCTTTCCAACGTATTTATGGACAAAGCGCAATCCTTCTTCGAGCAGCAGTTGATCGATCTATTTGGTTCGGAAGAATCGCTCAAAAAAGGAATTCGCCGATATGATAACTGGTTAAATCAAAACAGAAACAGTAAATTAGCATAAGGATGGAACAGCAACTGTTATATAAAAAAATAGCCAATATCGTAGAGAATCAGATCAAAAATGGTTCCTTGGTCTATGGCGATCGTTTACCTTCTATCCGCAGCGCTCAGAAATTATACAATGTAAGTTTAAATACGGCAAAGAGTGCCTATATGGAACTAGAGAGTCGATCGCTCATTGAATCACGCCCCAAATCAGGCTATTTCGTTAGCCGGTCTGGGCTGCGTCGGATGGCTATTCCTTCTATTTCTACCTTCAAAATCGACGAAAAGAAACAAGATCCTGCTGCATTGATCGATAAAGTTTTCCATTCCCTGGAAGACAAGGAAATTACGCGCTTTTCACTGGGTTTACCCAGTGCATCATTACTTCCGATTCAGAAACTCAATCGATGCATTATAGAATCGGTTCATGAACTGCATGATTACGGTGATCAATATGGACAGGTACAGGGAAGTCCAAGCCTACGAAAAGAAATTGCTAAATGGTCATTGGTACTTGATGGAAAAATAAGCGACGAGGATCTTATTATCACGTCGGGTGCCATGAATGCCATCTACAGCTGCCTTCGTGCCGTCACTAAACCCGGCGACACCATAGCGGTAGAAAGCCCACTTTATTTTGGCTTTATTCAGGCCTTTCAACTACTGGGCCTCAAAACCATCGAGATTCCTACCCACCCTATTACGGGAATTGAATTGGATGCCCTGAAAAAAGTTATTCATAAAATTGATGTCTGTTGTTTTGTCACCAACTTTAGTAATCCATTGGGCGCGCTCATGCCTGAGGAGCACAAGAAAGAGCTTGTCAAACTGCTCGCACAGCACCATATTCCATTGATTGAAGATGACCTTTACGGTAACATCTATTTTGGTTCCTCACGCCCCAAGCCATGCAAATATTTTGATGAAGAGGGAATGGTGATGTGGTGTGGATCATTTACCAAAGTATTGGCCCCAAGTTTTCGGCTCGGATGGGTTGAGCCCGGGCAATACAAGGATAAGATCTTAAAACAAAAACTCATACAGACGATTTCACAGCCTGCAATTTACCAGGAAGCTGTTTCCAAATTCTTACAGATTGGTCGGTACGACCATCACCTCAATAGCTTCAGAAAAAAACTGTATAGCAATTATGTCAATTTCAGAAACAGCATTGAGGCCCATTTTCCGGAAAACACCAAAATGTCACAGCCCGAAGGTGGTTTTGTACTTTGGTTAGAGCTGGATAAAAAGATAGACTCAACGGTGCTCTACGATTATGCGCTCAGGCAAAAGTTGAGTTTCGCTCCGGG
The DNA here is from genome assembly GCA_050281725.1 of Sphingobacterium sp. Classification (GTDB taxonomy): domain Bacteria; phylum Bacteroidota; class Bacteroidia; order Sphingobacteriales; family Sphingobacteriaceae; genus Sphingobacterium. Next base: position 99,289 of record JBMAAL010000002.1, read on the forward strand.
AAGGATGTTTACACAGCACGATCAGTTTAAGAACTGTATTCGGCTAAACTATGCCGTGGACTGGAACGAAAAGACAGCACAGGATCTCATGCGTCTAGGACGATTTTTTAAAGCCGTATTGTAAGGAAATCAATCCCAGTCTATTTCGCTATCATCATTAGCTGAATTTGGCGGGAGCATGTCATTTGAGTCTTCTTTCGGAAATACAATCTTTTTTCCATCACGGATCAGTAGCACATCAAACATTTCCGCGGTCATCAAACTGGTATCATTGGATAGAAATTGCTCCGCGCCATCAAGCACTGTCAACCACGACCTAACCGTAGCCAAACATAGGATCACAGCATGCTCGCTATCTTTTAGCGGAAAATGGACAGTACGTTCCTTGCGACTATGGTCGTTCAGCAATTCAAGGTCTTTACTGGCATAAGTTGCTATATCATTCTGATCATTGATCTGAATCGCGATGCAGTATATTTTGATCTGAAGTTTAGACAATCGTTCATGAATGCAGGCAAATTTCCGTAGACTTCCCAAAGGAACCCTAATCTCTATACTTTTCTTTTCTTCCTTAAAATCTGCTACCGGCGTGTTTATAAAAAATTTCCCTAGACTTGTTTTTGCTGAAAATCGAAACCCTTTTAGATCCGATACGTCCCCATACCCCAATCGAAGGCTACCCAAATCATGGCTTTGGTCATTACGGACAGCCTTATACAATGCGTCTAGAAATTCCTTATAAGTAGAACGTGAGCAAGCCATTTGTTGTATTGGCTTAAGGATTTTATACAAACGGCCAGCCAATTTATTGCTATACGCAAAATCGTTATTTACTAAACGGCTAAGTTGACTGATCTTGTAATTCTCATTTGATCCTTTTCGGTTTTTAGAAAATTTGGCCATAAGACATCCTATTGGTTATATTTAAAAATACAACAATAATTCAGGCCATCAAAAAAACTCTGCTCAAGTCCGCTAAACTCCGTTCAAGTCTGCTTAAGTCCATACAGTATTCGGCAACGGTTCGAACCAGCGTCGGACCTGATTCGAGACAGCGCCGGGACTGAGTCGGGATTGCGTCGACTTGTCTTCGGCACGGCTTCTCCTACCGTTCGACAACAGGGCGAACAAGAGCCAAACAATAGACGAACGCGGGGCGAAGTTGCCCCGACGCTGTCTGGGAGCAGCCTGCAACAAGTCTCCTATACTTCCCGAAACCAAGCCGAAGAAATGTAGTGCACAACTCGCCCTTGGAGATATTTCTAACGCACTGCTATACGCTCAAAAAGCACCATCTAGGTGCCCTTTGAATTAAAAAAACGAAGTAATTTCACTTCGCAGAGAGAAAAGAATCTTTGTTAACGAATAGTCTCAAAGAATTTTTTAGTCTTGTTATACGCGATTATACCAATTATACCGATCATCAGCCACAAAAAGTCGACTACAAAAATATCCCGCTGTCCATTGCGGAAGGTATCCCAGATCCAATTTCCGGTGATAAAACCATTGACAAGCGGAATAAAAAATGCCAATATGCTTCCAACCAACAATGTTTCGCGATTGGTTCTGCGTATGCTTCTCCGGATAATGTAATACAGCGAAAATATGAGCCAGCTATAGAAATACACGCGGTATATAAAATCCTGATTGACCCCTGGACTCAATTTAATAGCAATGAAAGTCAATGCTGTGACAGGCAACATCGTCAGACATATTGCCGTGAAAATATTGGCAGCCCAGAAATTGAATTTTCGTTTTCGTGGAATTACGTTGTTTTTGTCACGCGCAACTAACCAGATTAATATACCCGAGATAATGACCAGACAACCCATAACTCCCAAAATAAAGTACACCATCTTAAGCGGGTAGCCGCCATAATCGCCATAATGCAGCCGGTATATAATGCTCCGTACCCCATCGGCATAAGTAGCATCACCCAAAGGAGATTTCTCGGCAACAACTTTATTGTCGACAGCCCGAACAGACAGCAGCCCCGATCCAGCAAAGCTTTTGTTAAAATGCGGTTCCAGCTCCATGATAACATGCATATTGGAGTCTGCGTAGTTTTTGATCGTAATACGCTGAAAATCGGCTTCCGGCCATTTGTATTTTGCCAGATCCAAAAATGGAGCGATGTTAATGTCTGCCTTTAGAGGTTTATAGGTATAAGGAAAATCGGTTTCGGCACTAACTCCCATATCTTGATACATCTTTTGTTGATCACCATCATAAAGCAATTTACTGAGTGGCAAAGCCAGTACACCATTGATGATCAAAAACGTACCTGTCACGGCGAAGATAAATTGAAAGGGGAAACCAATGACGCCCAATGCGGTGTGCATATCGGTCCATACCGTTTTCCATTTACTGAAGGGTCTGAACACAAAGAAATTTGAGACGATCTTGTCCCAATGCAGCAATAACCCTGTAATAAGAGCAAATAGGAAAATAAAAGCGGTAATACCTGCAATAAGATAACCAAATGGTGCTATGCCTACTCGAATCGGCACCTGATTGAGCTGTGCCAAGAAATGCAAACGAAATAAAAACTCGCCCATATCGTAATTCTGCACATAGTCTCCGGACTTTTTATTGGCGAAATTGTAGGTAAAGTTTTTCGAGTCATCCGCTCCGCCTCTTCTGCGGCTATTCTTTTTTGCTGCTTTTTGCTCAGGCGTGATCTTCGCCAGGTTTTCTTTGTTGAGTATACTATCGTTGGATGCACTCAAGCCCACATAGGCTGAAGTCCCTTCCCGGTGCATATAAAAGGTAATATCGCGTCCATGCAAATTTGTTTGTCCTTGGAGTGAGTCGAGCAAACGATCAACGTTTTTATGATCTTCGCGATAAGTCTTATACGACGTATTATTCTGCCAGGCAGCGATTTCGTTTCTAAAAAATGCAAATGATCCCGCAAAAAATATCACGTATAGGATAGCACAAATGATAATGCCACTAATGGTATGCGTATTGAAGTAAATATTATAATTTCGGTTATTCATGATGACTTACAGTTTGAAGAAATAGGGCAGGGAGAAAAGGACAGCCAACACTACATATATCCCCCATATTTTCCATCCGTTCTTTGCAAGGAAAGCAAACAGTAAGAGTACTGCCCATAGGAGATAGCCCGTGAAGCAAGCCGTGACAACAACATCCTTTTTCTCAAAAATATGTGTGACCAAGACGTGGAAAGAGATCATGACAACATAACCACCGATAAATCCGGCTGTAATTTTCAGGAATCGCTGAAAGGGCGTACTGAGGTATTTTTTATTAGCAGGCATATTTAATCGGTTAGGAAATCAACAATTCAACACAAAGGCTAAATACATACAATCCCATCATCGGGTATGATTTGAAATAGCGATAAGGGTTTAAGAGGACCACAAGACACATCATGCACATGAAATAGGCAAAAAAAGCAAAAAAACCTGCTCCAAAGCCTTGCAGATAAAGAACAGCTACAAATGGAAAGATCAATAGCAGCATGCTCAATGTGCGCACAAACTTCGTTTGTGCGCACAATTTTTCGAGCCATTGTGGTCTAGGGCCAAATTTCACTTTTTTACTTGTATTGTAAAAAAGATAGCTCCCCAAAAGTATAACGATTAACAGTGTACTATACATCGATTCTATAATTTATCTCGATCGGTCCGTTAAAATTTATAGGTAACTCCCATGCGGAAATTACGTCTGGCTTCGACGATATAGGAATAATAATCCACACCACCGAGCTTCTGAACGGCCGCACTTGCTTTGGAGATCGATCCAGCAGTCAGCAATTTGCGGTTGTCCAACACATTATTGATTACGACCGAAATAGCATACTTCCCTTTTTGATAACTGATGCCTGCATCGGTACGTAGATAATTCTTGAAATTACTTTCTTTTGTTGTCCCTACTGCACGGTCAAACATTCCCTGAACACTTCCCATAAAACCAAGTCCACGCACTTTCCCATCCTGAATACGATAGGAGATAAATGCATTGGCCGTGTGTTTGGCCGTATTCGGGGTGATATTACCGATATTTTCTTCCTTGGTATCTTTTGAGATCTTCGAATCTGTCAAGGCATAGTTGGCATTTACATTCAGTCCCCTTACGATCTCACCTGTAATATCAAATTCAATACCTTTGGATCTCGTTTCGCCCAATTGTGTCTGGAATGACACACCATTAACAACGTGGCTCGGATCGGGGTCAGCTACCAGCGCATTTTTACGGGCAATAGTGTATGCACTTAACGTGGAGATCCATTTTCCGCCCATCCACTCTTTCTTAACACCCGCTTCTAAATCATTTCCGCGTATTGGTTTGAAAGCATTACCTTCCCAGTCGGTACCAGCGACAGGAACAAAGGATTGGTCGAACAATCCATATACACTCATGGATTTATTGATCGAATAGCTCAACCCTACTCTCGGAGTGAACGCTTTATCGGTTCTGTCAGCTACAGACGTTTTTCCTATGGTCTCATTAATTGTATAGCGTAAGCCAAGGGATAAACGCAATTTCTCTTCCAGAAATGCCAATTCATCATGCGCATAGAATGACATATAGTTTGTTGAAGTCACGTAGTTGCTACCGCCCGCACGAACCTTTACACTCTGCGAACGATCCAGCGCAGGGAATACACTGCCCGGAATACCATATTTAGGATCATAGACGTTCAGCGGAGCGGAAGGAATTGAATCTAAAATCGTTCTAAAATCGCCCCAAAACTTCTTATTACCATAATCCGCACCGATTAAAATCCGATGACGAACGCTTCCGGTATATTCTTCTCCGTTTAAAGAAACCTGGCCAAAACTATTTTCACCATGTTCGTCGGCAATACTATAATAACGTGGCATATCTCCATTGGCTTTCATGTAATTCAGCCAGGTACTGGTGGCTTTCATATCAAAATTGAAATAGGCCATCTGTGCATGCAATTTCCAGTTATCGTTTAGTTTGCGGTCCAGGTAAATATAGGCACTATGATCTTTTAGCTTTCCGGGCTCCATGGAGGGATCACCATAGAAGAAGTCATTGGCAATACCCGGATCGGCAAATCCTTTGGGTGAGAACGTATAATTACCATTTGACAGGTAGGTAGACCCCTGGTAGGTGTATTCAAATGTTAAGCTCGTCAAAGAATCTACTTTGTAGGTAACCACTGGTGCTATAACAAGCCGGTTACTGTAATTATATTTTGTAAAAAAATCCTTTTGTTGTCCAGCCACATTCAGACGGTAAAGCAATTTGCCATCTTTGCGTAATTTACCATCCAGGTCAACGGCAGCACGGTAGGTACTGAAACTACCTGTATTGAGCGTCACAGATCCCTTCGTATTGCCGGTAGGCTTTTTCGTTACCACATTATAAAAGCCTCCAGGTTCACCATTGGCAAGCATAAAACCGGCAGGTCCTTTTACAAATTCGATCCGTTCGATCATACTTGCATCTTCTGCTGTAGGCCCCCAAGAAGCTTCGATGTTCATCCCATTACGGAATGCAGGGATCTTAGAGCCACGCATACGGATATTGGCATATTGGTTGTCCCAATGGCCCTGACGTGTTGCGCCACTAACATTACGCGTAATTCCATCAACAATGTCGAAAACCTGTTGGTCTGCCATTAAATCGGAAGATATAACCTGTATATTTTGAGGCAGTTCTAGAATTGGTGTTTTAAGGCGTAACGATCCGGAGATACTGTCAAACTTATAATGCTCATAGTATTTACCATAAACCGCAACTTCGTCAATAGCTTGCGATTGGTCTTTTAAGATGATGGGACCAAGGTTTGTCGTCTCATCTGTTACGTTCACTTCCATCGTATGCTTACCGTAACCGATCGCTTTAATCTCGATATGATAGGTTTTGGATGAAAGCTTATGAAAAGCGAAATGCCCCTCACTATCTGTGCTGGTGGTCACACCCGTATTGTTTAATTTTACTGTCGCCCCTGTGATGGGTTCAGATTTTTCATTGATCAGAATTCCTTCAATGACTTTGTTCGTCTGTGCTTGTGCAACAGAAAAAAACGAACTAATCATAGGAATAGCTAGAAAGGATAAAGTTTTATTCATGAATGTAGTATGGTAGATGTTTTATTATAGTAGATTTTTCTTAGATATTCTTTTTTGCAAGGGCCCATTGGTGTTTCCATCGTTTTAAATAGACCCTTATGCTGTCTGCGCTGTAGCTGCGGTTATTTGACGGTAATGAAAGTCGTACTTCCCTGCCATGCCGAAGCATAGGGTTTCCCTTCATGTTCACCTGCTGTTTCAGCAAACGTACTTGCTTCCAAAACGTATGGACCAGACCATATTGCGTCAAATGTCAGGATGCCATGCTCGTCCGCGACAAACTCTTTTCCCCAACCGGTAGTCGAAAAAACAGAAACTTTGGCCTGTGGAACAGCTTTGCCGAAGCTGGTGATCTTTGCTTGTATACGTTGCCCCTTTTTTGCGTTAGTCGCACCAAGCAACTCAATTTGCAATGGGCTTTTTACATCTTTATAATCACGTGTTGCAGACTTTCCGACGACAATAGGTACTAAGGAAGAAAACTCATATTTCGTTTTACCGCCTAGATCTTTAGGTGCTTTAACAATGGACAGGAAATAGGTTCCTACTGCTGTAGGTTGAAATGAACCGCTAAAATGATCTCCTTTATTCGTCAACTGGAGCTTGACGGGTTCTTGTCCCGGGGCATGCAACATTAATGAGAAGTCCTTCACGTCGGAGTACCATTTGTCGACCTGATCTCTTTCATTCGTTGCAAACTCACCGTAATATACCTTGACTTCATGGGATTGGTTTAACGTCCCATAAGAAGATGATTCAATCCAAAGGGCATGTGCATGACCGGTATGACTACACAGTAATACCGCAAGAAATGTAAAAAATGAAATTAAAATTTTCATAATATGTTGATTGATGTTTAGTTTTCTTCAACTTATTATGGGAGAATTTGCTGGTTTAAGCGAGCTCTACAACGAATAAACAATAAAATTCGTTATCTTGCAAGTTCTTCCATATCGTATATCGGGAGTAACTGACACAGCGTGCTGTTTCAGTCATCTACATGCAGTTGCCGCTGTATGTAGATTTACGCCATGTGATAGATTGCCGTCTATTACATGGTGTTTTTGTTTCTTTTTGTCCAAATAAGTATATAAGATATTATTTAGACTGATTAAAAACAAAGCAAATATAACAGGAAATCTTTTTAAAACAACTATATTTTTCATTTTACAGTATTCTTACGCTTTTTGGGTTAGAATACACGATGAACAGCAAGGGAGTTGTTAGTTAGGAAGGGAGTGCGGAAAGAATTGAAAAAGATGCTACATGGTTCTCCAGCACAAGTTTCAGGTCGAATAATTCTGTTTCTTGGTAACGTGTCGCGACATGCAGCTGGATACGTTCGCAATGAGGTTCGAAAGTTTGCTGCACCAGATCGACTGTATTATTTTCGCCGGAGAGGTGAGTTAGGATAAGATGTTTAAGACGGTCGGTTTTATAGGCGTTAAACAGTTCGACGGCAACACGATTTGACAGGTGTCCCCAACCACTGCTGATCCGATTTTTCAGGAAATACGAATAGCGTCCTGTACGCAACATCTCCTCGTCATAATTTGATTCCAGGAGCAAAACATCCGAATGTTGAATAACATGCTGCACATTTTCGCAAGGTCGCCCAATATCTGTCAGGACACCGATATTGTATGTTCCATCAGAAACAAGAAAGCTGCAAGGTTCTTTGGCATCGTGATATTTGGGAATACCGTACACCTTAAGCCCTCCAATTTCGACGACTTCATTAGGAGAAATGATATGGACCAAATGGGATGGAAGATGCAAACGGGTACCATCGTAACTCCCCTTGGTAATATAAACCGGTAAATTATATTTTTTGGCAAATACAGATAGGCCCCTAATATGATCAGAATGTTCATGGGTAATGAAAATTGCTTTGATCTGAGTCGGTAAAAGACCCAGATTGTACATCCGAAGGTGAATATGTTTACTATTGATTCCGGCATCGATCAAGATAGCCGAATCATCTTTAGCAATATAATAGCAGTTTCCATTACTTCCGGAGGCAATTGCACAATATTTCATTCGTGGACTCTATTTATTAGAATATATCTGTTTTTACTGCGGCAAAGATACGAAAAACGAGAAAACTTCGGCAGTCATTAACATTCCGGTAAACTCAATGGAATATTGACGGCAAGTCCACCATCTGCTGTTTCCTTATATTTGGCATTCATATCCAAAGCAGTCTCCCACATGGTTTTAACCACCGTATCCAAACTTACTTTCGCTTTATCCGGATTCGATTGCAGTGCCAATTGCGCTGCAGTAATGGCTTTAATGGCTCCCATTGTGTTGCGTTCGATGCAAGGAATCTGCACCAGTCCACCGATTGGATCGCATGTCAATCCGAGGTGATGTTCCATGGCAATTTCGGCAGCCATCAGCACCTGGCGCTGTGATCCGCCCAGCACTTCTGTCAACGCGCCGGCTGCCATCGCTGATGAAACGCCAATCTCGGCCTGACAACCACCCATTGCTGCTGAAATGGTTGCATTTTTCTTAAATATCGATCCGATCTCGGACGCGGTAAGAATAAATTGGATAATTTTATTTTCACGCATTCCGTCGTGGAAAGTAATGTAATATTGCAATACCGCTGGGATAACACCCGAGGCTCCATTGGTAGGTGCTGTAACCACACGTCCGAAAGAGGCGTTCTCCTCATTTACGGCAAGTGCAAAGCAACTTACCCAATCCAGAATATATTGAAAGTTTTGGCCGCCCTCGCGAATGGCCGCTACCCAGGACTCATAATCTTGATAACTTCGTCCCTGCATTAACTTCTTATTTAGCTTGGCGGCTCTACGTTCGACATTTAATCCCCCAGGTAATGTCCCGCCAGTATGACAGCCCCGGTAGATACATTCATGGATTGTTTTATAAATATTCAATACGCCTGCCACGGTTTCACTTTCCTCACGCCATGCACATTCATTTTCGAGGACCAGCTCCGAGATTTTCAGACCCGTTTTCATGGTCCAATGCAAGAGTTCCTGTGCAGTATCGACAGGAAACGGAAGGTCCACTTCAGACAAAACACCTTCAGTATCATTTTCCTGCACCACAAAACCACCCCCTATCGAATAATAGGTTTCAGTAATTGCCTTACCATTGGATAGGAATGCCTGAAAAGTAACGGCATTGGGATGAAAAGGTAGGCTTTCAGCGTATAGAAACAAGAGGTCTTCCGGATAGGAAAAAGGAACCGTCCGTTCGCCAGCGACTTCCAGTTCACCGACAGCCTTAATATGCTCGACTTTGGGCATCACGCTATTGACATCAAAGGTGACCGGATCATCTCCACTTAGTCCCAGGAGCACAGCAATATCGGTACCATGTCCAGCGCCGGTTTTGGCCAAAGAACCGTACAGCAGGATTTTGACTTGTTCGACTTCATGTAAGACACCTTTTGACTTGAGAACAGCTGTAAATTGCTGGGCTGCACGCCAAGGGCCTAAGGTATGCGAACTCGAGGGGCCGATACCAATCTTAAACATGTCAAAAACGGATATTTGTTCTTTGCTCATAATCTTTTTTATTGCGGTCAGCCGATCAAGCCATTGCTTTTGTGAAAACCGCATCTAAATTAGCACAAATAAAGTATAATGTTACTTGTATTTGCATTATTATCAATTTGAAAACCAAGCTCAGGTTCTTTTAACAAGTATCCAACAAACATCTTACATTTTTTAGGGAAAAAGTAAGAAATGCTTCCCTATCTTTGTTGGCTATAATTTATAGAATGACGGGAAAAACATATTTATATTCTTTTTTTACCATTGTTATCTGTTTATTTTCGATTAGAACGTATTCCCAGCAACTACCTAAGCGGGAGTTTCGTGGCGTGTGGGTTGCAACCATAGGTAATATAGACTGGCCCTCTGTCAAGGCGGGCAATAACGTTGCGCAGCAAAAACAGGAGTTTATTGATTTACTGGACCAGCACCGCAGCGCAGGGTTGAATGCAATTATTTTGCAGGTACGTCCTGCTGCCGACGCTTTCTATGCAAAGGGCAGAGAGCCATGGAGTAGATATCTAACCGGAAAACAGGGATTGGCCCCTTCGCCATTCTATGACCCCCTGGAATTTGCAATCACCGAAGCGCACAAGAGAGGGATGGAGCTCCATGCCTGGTTCAATCCGTATCGTGCGTCAACAACGTTAAATCCGGCCCATTTTTCGGATGAGCATATTACCAAGCGCCACCCCGAATGGTTCTTCACCTATGCTGGCAAGAAGCTTTTCAACCCAGGTATTCCAGAAGTTCGCAAATATATTATTGATGTCATCATGGATGTGGTCAAAAATTACGATGTGGATGGCATTCATTTCGATGATTATTTTTACCCCTATCCCGATAGCAGAAATACACCGGTACCGGATCAGATTACCTTTGGTCAATATAATAATGGGATCGAGAAAATTGATGACTGGCGACGCAACAATGTCAACGTACTGGTGCACGATCTTGGTATTGCCATCAAAAAGATAAAACCTTATGTCAAATATGGCATTAGCCCTTGTGGCGTATGGGACAACAAAGAAAATAATAGTGCCGGATCAGATACCCGTGGTCTGAGTGCTTACCGGGAATTGTATGCTGATGGTGTCAAATGGATGCAGGAAGGTTGGATAGATTATATCAATCCACAGATCTACTTTCCTTTCAAAAATCGTGCGGCGGCCTATGAGATCTTGGTTGACTGGTGGCAAAAACACACCTATGGCCGTCATTTTTATGTCGGGCATGGAGCCTATCGTGTTACAGAAAATAAAATCGGCTGGACAGACCGCAGTCAGATCCCCAGACAGGTACGCCACTTAAGAGAGGAGCACGATGTGGAGGGAAGTATTTATTTCAGTTCCAAATCACTCACAGACAATCTTGTTGGACTGCAGGATTCCATGCGAAATGACCTGTACCGTACACCAGCTTTACCCCCTACAATGCCGTGGTTAGATAGTATTCCGCCCAATGCGCCCTTCGGTCTTCTGGTGAAAAATTCGGGTAATAGTAAAATGAACACCTTATTTTGGCAAAAACCCGATGTGGCCACTGATGGGGAGTCGGCTTATGGTTATGTGATCTATCGGTTCAACCTCGATGAAAAAGTAAATATTAAAGACCCTGGAAAAATCATTTTTATCACCTTTGATGGAGATAAGCTTCAATATACCGATGACGATATCAAACAGCATCAACAGTATAAATATGTCGTGACGGCGATTGATCGCATGAAAAATGAAAGTAAGCCCTCCGATAGCAGGTCCGCCCATGAAGAGATTTAGTGCTGCTAAAAAAAATACCCCTTCCGAAATAGCTTTGCAATTGCAGGGAGGCCATTTTTGGAAGAGGTACCGTGTTGGTGTGATTTTATAATGCTTTATTTCCCCTGTCCGTATTTAAATTTTTTGTTTATCGTAACTGGGAGTTTTCCTTTCGGCGTATTTTGCCCTAAAATAGTTTTCACTGCCGCTTTCTGCATGAAAGCATCATTTTGATAGGCCAGCAAAATTGTTTTTGCTTTTTTCGATGCTTCGAAACCATCCAAAGCATAGGCATTGGTAAATAAGGTCAGGATTGATTTTTTCGCAAATTTCTTCATCAGGCCCTGAACATCTTTATTCAATACCAGCGTTGGGCGTGGACGAAGTCTCGTATCGTGTACGGCAATAATAAATTGTTTATTTTTCTTGATTTCTTTGGTAAGACGCTTGATATCATCTTTACTCGTGCTATCGGTGATGAAATATTGTGTTTCATTTGTGAGTGCACTAGCCAATTCATTCTGAAAAGTCTGGTTGGCTGTAATTCCGATGTTAATAATAGCGGTAGGTAAATCCTTTTTGAAGGATTTTAATTTTTCTGTCGAGTTCAAAGCGGTGATCGCTGCATCGGACAGTTCGTCAATAAGCTGAACAGCTGAAGCACGATGTAAATCATGGTATAGATTCTGTTGTACAGTCGCCTGATACTTATCTAAACCAAGCCAGAGCTTAGCGGCAAGCACTCGTTTTACCCGCGCATCAATATCGGCCTGCGCGATACGTCCTTCTTCAATAGCTTTTACAATTAAATCGATCGCACGCTTGCTATTCTCCGACACTTCAAGTAAATCATGCCCTGCAATAATCGCCTGTACGTCGGCTTCTCCATTTGGAAAAAACTTCTTTACACCTTTCATATCCATTGCGTCAGTAACCGTCAGCCCTTTAAAGCCAAGTTCATTACGCAAAAGATCGGTTACAACCTTTTTAGAGATGGAAGACGGCATATTAGGCGTGTCATCTAAACTCGGGATATTCATGTGTGCCACCATAACAGCAGGAGCGCCAGCTTTGATAAGCTCTTTGAACGGGTACAGCTCAAGTGTATCCAAGCGTTTTTTATCAAAAGGAAGCTGTGGCAGATCATAATGAGAATCCACATCTGTATCGCCATGCCCCGGGAAGTGTTTAATGGAAGCCAGAATACCACCATCCACCATACCATCCATATACGCTTTTGCTTTCTGGGTTACATTATATTTATTATCACCGAAGGAGCGGATACCGATGACCGGATTTTTAGGGTTATTGTTAATATCCACATCGGGGGCAAAATTGAAATGCATACCTATACGTTGGAAGTCTAAAGCAACCTCGCGTCCCATGCGATAGATCAGCTGATTATCCTGAACGGCTCCTAAAGTCATCTGATAAGGAAACGACAAAGTAGAATCCGGCATCCGCATGCCTAACCCCCACTCGCCGTCAAACGTCACCATAAGTGGTACCTTGGAAAGGGACTGATACCGATTGAACATATCGACATGACGTACGGGACCGCCCTGGAAAACGACAAGACCGCCCAAATGTTGGTCTTGTATAACCTGAGCTACGGAGTCAATATACTTCTGCCCTAGATTAGTGTGTGCTCTAACCAAAAATAACTGAGCGACTTTTTCTTTTGGCGTCAAGGTATTGAATACCGCATCGACCCATTCATACTGGGAGTTGATGTATTTCACAAAATCTTTTTTGTCCTGCGCTTTCAAAAAAGAAATTGTGCCGACTAATGCCAATATTCCCAGACCGAGTTTTTTGAACATAAATTAGTTTGTATAATGTATTTAAAATAGAAATACTAAGGACGTTATTATTTTGGACAATATGAAATTGTTTTTGCAACAATTTCATATAAACACGCATAAAACAGCATTTCGTAAGGTACAAAGCTGAAATATACCGCATACCAAATAATAACACGATGAACGCTATGCTGTGCGGTGTGAAACAATGTCATCCCAAGCGGTGACGCGAGCATAAATGGAGTTGCCTCGGTAGCGATATATTGGACGCTATTGTCCCGCGCAATTGTGATGCGGTAAATCTGTGACGCAAAACAGCGATATTATGCGTACTGAAACAGTTTTAGAAAAATTCAATTACTTGTCGCTAAAGGCTATATCAGGTTATACTTTTTCTCTAGAAAGAGTGTCAGCTCCATGGTGTTCTCCAGTTCTCCGATAGCTTCTTTTTTCCACAGGCTATCAATGATCAGCAGCAGGAATTCTGTTTCAAATTCAGGACTCTCATACCCCAGCTCTTTAAAGGCACGATGAATAATGGGTTGAACCGGCTTCATAAATTGCTCATGCTGCTGTTTGGAAAAAGGGTGATGCGACAAGCGCTCCTGTAATCGCCAGAATATAGGTTCTGCACTGACCAGCTTGCCCGGGAGGTTTATCATCGTGCGCAGAAATTCCTTTGGTTCACGATAGGTCATCATTCCGCGGTGATGCGTAAGAACCTTACGATAACCGGATTTAATCAAATAAACCAACAGTGCATCTTTATTCCCAAAATGTTTAAAGATTAATGCTTCGGAGACTCCTGCATTTTGGGCAATCGTTTTGGTAGAGGTATTCGTATAGCCTTGATCTGAGAAAAGCAACAATGCTTCTTTCATAATACGCTCTTTTCTACTCAAAACACTTTCTTTCATCTTTTATTTTTTTAATCTATATCCGTATATCATTAGATCGTTATACGGATTTGTTCAGTTGATTTTATAATTCTACTGCAAATATATCTAATCTTTCCATTCACTTGGGGTTATTGTAACTAAAATGATAATAATTCGTAACAAATAGTGCCCTATTTTTGGGAAATAAAATTATATAACCGTCAACCACACATTAAAAACACATTTGCGCCTCGACCGATGAAGACCAAACTTTGGACCATTTTGTTCTTTTCTATCTGCTTATCGCTATTGGGGAAAAACGGGCAAGCCCAACAGTATATTACGGGCAAGCTGCTTGACAATACGACTTCGCAGCCTATCAGAGGAGCAAGTATCACCATTATAGCGGTAAAAGATTCCAGTAAAGTCCAGGTTCCGACAGACATTTTGGGCAGGTTCAGCAGCAGCACACTTCCCAATGGAGATTATCTGATCAGTACTCAGCCGATGGGCTACAGCATAGATCTTCGGCGTGTAAAACTAATCGGCCAAACAGTCGATCTAACGTTTAAACTCACTAATACCGAGATTGTACTGGATGAAATTAACATTTCTTCAAGCAGTATACAGGTTAAAGGAGATACGCTGGAGTTTGACACCAAGAAGTACGTCACCCAGGATTTTGCAGATGCTGACGAATTGGTCAAACAGATTCCTGGTGTTGAAATTGATGAAGATGGCAATGTAAAAGCGCAGGGCGAACCTGTCAATAAAATTATTATTGATGGTCGGGAGTTTTTTAGTACCGATCCTAAGGTTGCTCTAAAAAACCTTCCGGCCGATGTTATTGCCAAGATCCAAATTATCGATGACAAAACCGAGCAGGCCAAGTTTAGTGGTTTTGACGATGGAAAACGCATGAAAGTGATCAATATTGTCACCAAGCCTGATAAAAGAAAATCCTATTTTGGCAAGCTCTCCGGAGGTGCGGGTCCCGATCGAAAATATGCCGTCAATACACAGGTAACCAAAATGAATCCCAAACGGCAATATTCAATTGACATCAATACCAACAATGTCAATCAGCCCAACGGCTTTGCGGCCCGTGGAAACACCAGAGGACGTACCGGACAAGGGGTGACGACACGTTTCAATGCAGGATTCAACTATTTGGATCGTTTTTTTGATGACCGGATGGACTTCAATGCGAATTATACCTACAACTATACGGACAATAATATCGCCAGCCAAAATAAAACAGAATATACGGCAGGCAATCGGGCAAACCAAATCAACAATCAAGATCAATTAAACAGCACTTACGGCAACAATCATGCATTCTCTATCCGCGCAAACTGGAAGATAGATTCGATTCAAAAACTGGACTTTCAACCTAATTTCTCCTATCAAAGTAACGATAGGAACAGCAGCTCTAAAGGAAATACATTATTAAATCTTGCCGAGATGCTTAATAGTTCAGACCGTAGAAATAACAGTTTTGGGGAAAATTTCAACTGGGGCGGAGATCTCACTTACATGCGGAGACTCAACAAACCTGGGCGCACGATCAGTTTTAATATCAATGGCTCCTTTAGCAGCAATAAGAGCCATGCGGAAAATTTTGCACTAAACTCTTATTATAAAGAGGGCTTATTCAACCGGGTCGACACCGTCAACAACAGGAATAACTCGAATAGTGAAAATAATGGCTTTCGCTCAAAGATAGCCTATACCGAGATGCTCGGTAAATATTCCCGGTTGCAGGGGAACTATACTTTTCGGAATACGGCACGTTATTCGGACCGGAAGACCTATGAATTCCTGGCCGAAACAGGTCAGCTAGGGGAATTAAAAAACCGTCTTTCCAATGAATTCCGGAATGATTTTGTTTATCATAGCGGTGGGATTTCCTACTTATTTAACAAAAAGGATAGCGTAAGATTTCAGATTGGTTTAGATTATCAGACGGCTTCACAGGTCAATGATAAATTGTTTCCGAATATATTGACCACAAAAAGCCGCTTCAATAGCCTACTACCTAACCTCAACTTCCAATATAATTTCAATAAGGATACTCGGGTCGAGTTTCGGTATAATGCAAAGACAAATACCCCTTCCATCGAGCAATTGCAAGATTTTATAGACAATCAAAATCCACTACGCATTAGCTCGGGAAATCCGGATCTTAAGCAAGAATATGACCATAACCTTGTGGTACAATTTAGATCGATCAATAAAGGCTCGGGCAGAAGTTTCACCTCGGACATTACAGCAGATTTTATTGAACATAAAATTTCAAACACCATTTTCACCACAGATTCAGCATTTACGATCACGGCGGATGTTATACTCGGGCCAGGTGGGCAATACATCAGGCCCGAAAATTTCAATGGAGTCTATAATCTCAAATGGCAAAATAGCCTTGGATACCGCTTTGAACCATGGAAACTTAACTTCAACCTAAATAATAACCTCTATTTCAACCAGAATTACACCTTGCTGAATCTCGAAAAGGTCAACGCGCAAACATACGGAATGAGTCAACGCGTCGGTATAAATACAGCGTTCAGCAAGGAGGTCATCATCGGACTGGATTACAATGGAAACATCGCCTTCTCCAAGAACTCAGCCAGCGAAAAATCGAATTATTCGGTCTATAAACATACCATTGGTAATTCCATTGCATTGACTTTGTTAAAAACCTGGACGCTCAATTCAACGTTCAACTACCTTTACAATGGCAGCATCCTGAATTCACCAAGTACGACAAGTTTGTTGTGGAATGTCTCTGTGGGTAAGAAATTGTTCAAACGCAGGAACGCTGAAGTCAATCTCACGGTATTTGATCTATTTAATGACAATAAAAATATCAATCAGCAAGTAAATGATCTTTGGGTACGCGTATCACAATCGAATGCAATAACGCGATACGCCATACTAAGTTTTACCTACCATATTAGGGGACTTGGAGGAAGAGGCGAAATGAAAAACCGTCGTTAGGGTGCGCTTTTGCCGCCAATCCACGTGGAACACATTGATTAGTCGACGGTGAGCATGTATCCTACTCCTCTGACATTGATAATTTTGATGCGGTTATCTTGGCTAAGGTATTTTCGTATCCGGCTGAT
The DNA here is from genome assembly GCA_050281725.1 of Sphingobacterium sp. Classification (GTDB taxonomy): domain Bacteria; phylum Bacteroidota; class Bacteroidia; order Sphingobacteriales; family Sphingobacteriaceae; genus Sphingobacterium. The sequence continues at coordinate 116,461 of JBMAAL010000002.1, forward strand.
AAACACATCCAGGCTTCGCCCTGTAAAATATTTATCATGGCTCCAATAGGCACGCATGATATCCTCGCGTGGGATAACCTTATCTTTTTGTTCGTATAACTTCCTCAGCAGTTCACTTTCACGGAAAGACAGCTTAAGCACCTCACCTTGATAAGTCAACTGATGTTTTAGGCTATCGAGGCTATAGTCTCCTATCATCAGCTTTTGGCCGAATAGCATTTTGGGGCTATTTTTTAATAGGGACTCTATCCGCACCACCAATTCTTCGATCTTAAACGGTTTTTTGACGTAATCGTCTCCACCCAAACGAAATCCCTTCACAACATCCTCTGTCTGCACTTTGGCCGTCAAGAAGATAATGGGTACCTGCGTGTCTGATTCGCGTATTTTTGTTGCCAATGTAAAGCCATCCATGACGGGCATCATGACATCTACGACCAAAATATCCGGCCGAGCCGCTGTAAATGCTTCCAAGGCTTCATGACCATTGCTACAATGGGTGACATTAAATCCATTCGCTTGCAGGCTATCGGCAACGATCATCCCAAGACTTGGCTCATCTTCTACATATAAAATTTCAATCATAGCGTTGTCATTCAATCAAAATATAATTCGGCCTTGTTTCTAAGACATCTTTAGGATAAATCAACCTAATTACTGTCCGATAAACGGCCCTATTTTCTTTCTGAAAAATAAATATTGCTGTTTATTTATAAGGTAATCGGATATTAAAGGTACTTCCTTTTTCCAGCTCACTATCGACTGTAATCTTGCCATCGTGTCTTTTTACAACCTGCTTGACATAGGCAAGCCCCAAACCAAAGCCTTTTACATCGTGTAGATTACCAGAAGGAACCCGAAAGAACATATCAAAAATCTGGTTATGGTATTCTGAAGAAATTCCCTTACCATTATCTGTAATACGAATATGGACATTTTCTTTCATTTCCTTCAGTTCCACCTCAATATAAACGTGCTGTCCTGCGTATTTAATCGCGTTTTCCAGTAAATTATTGATCACATTTTTTAGATGGGCTTCGTCGCCATTGATCCTTATCTCACTTGGAACAGCAATGAGCTTAAAGTCCACTTGTTTGGCCTTATTCAGCTGAGCAACTTCAATCGCTCCTTTCACCATCGCGATAAGATCAAAATCAGAACGCTGCAGAACAATCCCTCTCGTTGCATCAATATCCATTTGAAGCACTTTTTCAATCATATTGGACAGATGCTCCAGTTCTTTTTTGGAGATATTCAGATAACGATTCATCTTTTCCCGGTCATCCTGTACACCATACAACTGTATCGCTTCTATAGCTGCCATCACAGTGGAAACCGGTGTTTTGAGTTCATGCGTCATGTTATCGACGAAGTTCTTACGCAGCTCGGCCATCTTATTTTGGTTGAGAATGGTTTTCATCAAATAGAAGAATGTCCCGAGCAGCAGTCCAATCAAAAGCAGTGAGATCAACAGCTGCCAACTTAAGCTATACAGCAAATACTTCCAATCCTCCTGAAACTTGATAACAAGAAATTCATTTTTTATTGGATTAACCATCATGGGTCTCGTCCAAGCAAGATTTGCTTCACGGTATTTGCGCCGTACATCCTTGATTTGATCGTGAGGAATCGTGACAATAGCCATTTCAAATGGTACTGCTATGCTCTTATTGTTCAGGGATTCTTTAAACTTCCTTTCGATCAAATCCAGATTGGCTTTATTCATCTCAAAGTCGCGGAACAGAAATGGTGGGATAATTGCGCCTTGCCCTTCTCGGTCTTTGGGAAACATTTTCTCCCGTCTGTTGTGGCGATCGCGATCAAATCGCTCGTTTTTAGGTCGTTCGGTGCTTACACGTTGTAAAGCCTTATCGAGTTCAGCAGCGGGTACTAGGGTTGAAAGCTCCCGTTTTACATCTTGCAGGAGTCGATTCCGATCAGCCTCCGGACCATCTAACTGCCGATCACCATTGCGCGCTTGGTATGCCTCCTGGACCGCATTGAAGAGTGAACGCTCAGCGGTAGAAAGAAACAGGTCGCGACGATTGGTATAACTTCCATAAAGCCAAAAGCCTAGTACTACAGTAATTCCTGCCCCTATTAAAACGATCAAACTGATCAGTAATTTAAATCTTCTACCCATAACTAAAACAAATTTAAATTACTAGATTTGCAATCGCTGTGGTAATTAACCATATTTAACAAAATATAACACTGATTAACAGTTGGCATTGATTACTTTTGCACTATTCAAAAATTAATATGATTAAAGACTTTAAGAGACGTAGTATTCAACTTTTACTTCCACTTTTTACATTGGCCGCTTTCGTTGGTTGTAATAAAGACATTTCGCTCTCATTGGATAGTTCAAGAGATGAAACAATCGGTTTAGTACCAATTGATACGGTTTCCGCCAAAGTTTCGACTTATCAATTGGACGATATTCCGACTTCTGCTACTGGAATAATGCTCGTAGGAAAGAATAGCAATGCTGTTACGGGCAGTATGAAGTCTACCGCTTATATGCGCCTCGGAGTAGGAACGATAAGTAATGCTTCTATTCCAGATGACGCTACCTTGGATTCTGTGACCTTGGTATTAAAGCCAAATAAATATTTTTACGGTGATACAACGAAAGTTCAAAAGATAGCAGTACACCGTGTCACAGAAGAAATTACGCAAACACAGATTGATTTAACCAAACCGGTTGATGAACGTCCTGTTTTTGTCACTTCTGCGGCAATATTCAGTAAACAAAAGTTTGCTTATGAAAATACGCCATTGGCACAACTTTCCTTTAAACCGCGTATACAATCGGCAGATTCTTTATTTTTTAGATTCAACAACAGCATTAGCAATGAGTTGTTTACAATGATCAAAAATAATGACAACCGGATTCAAAATAGTACAAGTTTCCAAGAGTATTTCAAAGGATTGGCACTTGTCCCTGACAATAGCAATACGGCAGTTATTGGATTCAAAGACACTGTATTTTTACAGGTCCATTATTCATTCCTGAATAATGAAGGTACAAAATCTGTTGGCAAACAATATTTTTCCATTGACAACAAAGCTTACCAGTCCAATCAAATTGAAGCGGATCGCTCTGCAACAAAATTTGCACCGTTGACCTTAAAAAATCCTCAACTTGCGAGTCAACAAACTGATGGAAATGTATTTTTAGAGGGCTCAACTGGTGTTGTAGCAAAAATTGAGTTTCCAACGTTATTAGAATTGGTGAACAATCCATCAATTGCGATTAATAAGGCAGAGCTTGTCATTGAAGTCCCTAATGGCGCCGCAAGTATTTTTGATCAGCCTCAAAGTTTGGTTTTAATGGTGGCAAGTAATAATGGGAATCCGATCAGTTTGTTAACGTCTCCATATTCGACAACAACGCAACAGGCGACATTAGTGCGCGGCAATGATTTTGGTTCTAATGGTACTTATACATTCAATTTGATTGAATATTTGACAAAAATTAAAACAACAGCATACAATAATACTTCATTATATCTATCTTTACCGACATCGGGTTTGTTTTCAACTGGAAATAGATTAATATTGGCAAAAGATAATGAGAATGATCCGAAAATTAAATTAAACATCCTTTATACTAAATTTCAATAATTTATGAACAAGAAAAATTGGCTACTCGTTTTATTAGCTTTTGTATTTACAGTTACAACTATCTCTTCTTGTAAAAAAAGTGACGACAGCACAACCAAATCAGACGAATGGTTTGCAAAAGCTGCTTTTAAAGGGCCACAAACTTCATCTGCTGCTAGCTTTTTGATAAATAACGTTGCATATGTCACTACTGGTCTAGCAAGTAATGCTGGTGGTAAACCATTCCGCGTGAAAGACACGTATGCGTATGACGCAGCATCAGATACTTGGGCTGAAAAAGCACCCTTCACAGGTGTTGAGAGAAACGGTGCCATCGGTTTTTCCATTGGTAATGTCGGTTATGTTGGTGGTGGAAATGACGGAACAAACAACCTAACAGATTTCTACAAATTTGACCCTACAGCTAACGGCGGAAAAGGTGCTTGGTCAAGCATTGCTCCACTTCCTATTGCTTTGTCTAACGCAGTAGCTTTTACTTTAAACGGTGCGGCTTATGTTGGAACAGGTGAAACTGTCGTTAGTGGTGGAACAACAAATACCAATGAGTTCTACAAATATGATCCTGCTGCTAATACTTGGCAAGCAATCAGTGATGCTCCATTTTCAGCGAAAAGAAAGGCAGCTTTCTCTTTTGTTGTTAACAATGTAGCTTATGTAGGTGGTGGTATTTCTAACGGTTCTTACCCAAAAGATTTCTATAAATTTGATGGTAGCAAATGGACTAAATTGAACGATATCAATAGAGCTGATAATTCATATACTTACGATTTGACTCGTTCAAATGCTTCTGCTTTCGCAATCAATGGTACGCCATTCGTTGTTGGTGGTTACAAAAATGCAGTAATCAACAGCACATGGAAATATAATATTTCTGGTGACTACTGGACAAATGATAACGGCGCTTTCGCTGGTTCAGCACGCCAAGATGCTGTTGGTTTCGCTGTAGGAAACAACGGTTACATCACGACTGGACTTAACGGTTCATCTCGTTTTGACGATACTTGGATGTTTACGCCGATTTATTAATCGAAATAAAATCAATATAAAAAAAGGAATGGAGTTTTAAACTTCATTCCTTTTTTTTGCTTCAACTATTTTGCTTCTATTGACTAAAAAGGATTTCTATTTTCCTTTTATAACTGCCTACTCTAGCAAAATCAGCCATCAATAATAGCATACACCCATCAGCTATATTGATGTCGGGTAAACTCTGCTCTTCTTTATTAGAGAGGCACGCTTCCGGAGATCTGTTCGCCATAATGTTTCATTCGCTCCATACAGTTCTAAAAGCGATCTGTCTTAGCCCTTGAGGCATCATTATACAAAAGATTGAATTGCATGCCTCACACGATAACATCCATACTTCAAAAAAGAATGGGCCCCAATAAAAAAGAAAGTGCCCAAAAAGCCAAATCAAACCCGTTGAGAATTGAATCTCTAAAATGATACGGTAGGGAATACGTATAAAGTTACATGAAAAAGGGGTTATCCAATCTTTTGAATAACCCCTTCTAATTTATCCGAACTTGCAATACTGTCAACCTCACGAAGAAGGATCAAGATATGAAGTTCATTTATTTTTCAACTGTCTTGATCTCAAATAATGTATTCCATAACTTTCCTGTTATAAAGAGGCGCTTTCCAGCTTGGTCGTAAGCAATTCCATTCAGTTCATTGTCATAAGCGGAAGTATGCTCATAGATACCGACAAGATTAATCCGTCCTTCTACCGCTCCTGTTTGAGGATTGATTATAACAATAACATCTTTTTGATAGACATTTGCATAGACTTTACCGTCTATATATTCCAGTTCATTAAGTTCGTCGACCGGTCCAGCTTCATCGTATACCCCGATAGCATTTAGCTCCTTACCGGTTGTTGCGTCTAAAAAGAATAACTTATTGGAGCCGTCAGACTTTATCAGATGTTGCCCATCGTAGGTCAGCCCCCAACCTTCTTTACTATTTTCATATTTAAAGGAACTGTCCTTGACAAAAGAGTTTTTATCAAAGACATATCCTTCTCCCTGTTGCCAAGTTAACATAAATAACTTATTACCAACCAATGTCATTCCTTCGGCAAAAGTCTTTTCATCAAATTTGATCTCCTTGAGTACTTTACCTGTTTTTAGATCGACCTTTCTCAAATTGGACTCTCCATAACGGCCATTGGATTCGTAGAGAATACCATCAGCAAACTGTAGCCCTTGTGTAAAAGCTGTGGTATCGTGTGGATATTTGTTGACCACCTCAAAACCATAATTCTTTGCATTTGCAGGTACAACATAAAATGTACTTGAAACAGAATCGGGTTTTCCAGCATTGTATACCAGGGCGGAAATATTACGTGTACCATAGGCCATGTCTTTGGTATCAACTGTAATTGCCGTTGTATCAGTTGATGACCCGACATGTTTATCATCTACAAAATAAGCCACAGAGTCCATTGAGACTGATTCAAATTTCAATTTCAATTGGACCTGAGCACCTTTTAAAACAGCTTGATTTGCTCCAGGAGATGCAAACTCCAAACTTGATTTTTTTGACTTACAAGAAGCAAAAGCTAGTGCTGCAATTGCCATAAAATAAGTGATTTTTCTCATCTATGTATAGTTATTTATAAGTACGTACCCTCAACTATCCCAAAACGCATCTTTGATATGATTGAGTGCTGTTTTGGGAGATTTTGTTATTGCGACAACATCAAATCTGACTTCACCGACATAACCTGTTTGAAGAATATAAGCCTGTGCTGCACGTATCAGTAGACGCTGTTTTTTGCGATCTACAAATTCGTAAGGTTCGCCGAAATCCGTTCCCGACCGCGTTTTTACTTCAACAAATACCAAGGTATCCTTGTCCACGACAATCAAATCTACTTCTAAATTCTTAAATCGCCAATTTCTTAACACTATTTTATAGCCTATCTCAACGAGGTATTCCATGGCAATTTGCTCGCCCCATTCGCCCGTTTCAAGATGCTTTGCCATATCAAAGATTACTTTACAATGGTGTTGCCTAGAAAGCCGCCCAACAGGCGTTCGGCTTCTTTTAATTTCTGATATTTAAAAATAAGGACTTCCAGGTTGGCCACATCTTGTTCATGTTTCATTTCTTCACGAATATGATGCATTTCAGCTTCAATCTTACGTTTCTTGATCCGATAGATCGCTGTAACAACAAGTTGTTTTAGATGTTCATATTCTTGCGTTACATAAATTTTACGCTTGTCATCATTCCAATTTTCGCTGAGCGAATATTTACTGGCAACGCAATTGATCGCCAAATCTGCTATTGCAGGGTCAGAATTTGAATAGAATTGTTTCGTATCTGGAATTTCGTATTTTTCTGCAGCATCTCTATAGACTTTTAAAATATAAGCCGCAGCTTTATCCTTAAATTCTATATCGCTGATATTTCCTAATAGCAGTCCTGCAACGGGAATATCCCCGTCACCTTCCCAGGTTGCCAGATAATCACCATAGTTGATCAGAATACGGACAATCTCTCGTTCCTGAAGAATTTCCGAAGTCAGCTGTACCGGCTGCTCTACAGACTCCATAGGAGCTACTCCCCCTCGTTCATCGTCTGTCATGAAGAAATCCGGCGGTGGACCGTCCATTCCAAACGGTGGCATCCCTGCATTTGGCGCTGGGCTCTGAGGTTTGCGAGCAGCATCCTTATCCGCCTTCTTTGCTCTATTGAGCCTAATCTTGTTGAGTTCAGCCAATAAAATGCGCTCTTCAATATCCAAAAGGTTGCTACATTCCCGGATAAAAACAGAAACCTTAATTTCATCGGGAATCAACGCTATACTTTCGACCACATCGCGAATAACCTCTGCCCTTTTTATTGGATCGTTATTGGCATCACGAAGCAGAATATTCGTTTTGTAGAAAATAAAGTCCTGCTGATTGGATTTGACATAATCTTTAAAAGCCGTGGCGCCAAACTTTTGCACATAAGAATCGGGGTCATTACCGTCGGGAAAAAGCAGTACCTTCACGTTTAAGCCTTCTTCGAGCAGCATATCTGTACCGCGTAGGGAGGCTTTGATCCCCGCTTCATCCCCATCATACAGTATGGTCACATTTTTGGTGAATCTGGAAATAAGCTTGATCTGACCTGTTGTCAACGAAGTTCCTGAGGAGGAAACAACATTTTCGACTCCAGCTTGATGTACCGAAAGAACATCTGCATAGCCCTCGACCAAGTAGCAATTATCCTCTTCCATAATTGCTTTTTTGGCAAAATTCAATCCATACAGTACATCGGATTTATGGTAGATTTCGCTTTCGGGAGAGTTTACATATTTGGCGACCTTTTTATCGGTCTTTAGTGTCCGACCACCGAAGCCAATGACACGCCCTGTCAGGTTATGAATCGGAAACATGACCCGGCCACGGAAACGATCATATAAAGATTTATCATCGCGTTCAATAGCTAAACCACTTGCGGCCAAATAATCTGGGTGAAAACCAGCTACCTGTGCTTTATCGACCAATGCAGTCCATTCCTCGGGCGAATAACCCAATTCAAATTTTTTGATGATATCCTCACGGTAACCGCGCTCTTTGAAATAGTTGAGTCCGATGACCTGCCCCATTTCAGTTTTCCAGAGTTGCTCGGCGAAGAATTTACTGGCCCAAGCACTTAGTACATATAGACTCTCCCGTTTATCCTGCGCAGCAAGCTGGGCTGGAGAACGCTCAACTTCTTCAATTTGAATGGAATATTTATCGGCTAAATAACGGATAGCTTCCGGGTATGAGAACTTTTCCAGTTCCATGACAAATTTAAGGGAATCTCCACCAACACCACAACCAAAACACTTATAGATACCCTTTGAAACAGAAACGTGAAAGGAGGGCGTCTTTTCATGGTGAAAAGGACAATTTCCTATCAAAGAAGTTCCCCGCTTCTTTAAATCAACAAAGTCTCCCACCACCTCTTCTATCCGTGCTGTTTCCAGTACCTTATCAATAACTTCCTGCTTTATCAAACCGTTTCTTTTTTAATGTAAAATTAGAATAAATCTTTTGCATCTCCACTACGAAATGGCTTCTTTAATAGCATTACAGAAGGGCAATGAAACAAATAGAAGCAAAAACACGGGATGAGCCAGCTCCTATAAATAAATTGTTTTGATATGCTGTGCTTTGTATTGCATATCAAAAGCAATTTATCTAAGTTTGTTCTTCAATTTATAGCTGATTAAGATAATCAAAATGAGCAAAACAATCAAGAAAATATGCTGTATCGGTGCTGGTTATGTCGGTGGACCTACCATGTCGGTTGTTGCCAAGCAATGTCCACATATTGAGATTAATATCGTCGACGTCAATGCAGCCCGTATCGCGGCTTGGAATGATGAAAATCTCGACAACCTTCCTGTATACGAGCCCGGTTTACAAGAGATTGTTGCGGAAGCGCGTCATCGCAATTTGTTTTTCTCAACCGATATCGAAAAAGCTATCGACGAGGCCGACATGATTTTTATTTCGGTCAATACACCGACTAAGAATTACGGAAAAGGCAAGGGGATGGCTGCGGACTTAAAGTATATTGAACTTTGTGCACGGCAGATCGCAGCGGTTGCCAAAAACGACAAAATTGTCGTTGAAAAATCGACTTTACCCGTTCGCACAGCGGCAGCTTTAAAAAGTATCCTGGATAACACGGGTAATGGTGTTAATTTTCATATTCTTTCCAACCCTGAATTTTTGGCTGAAGGAACAGCGATACAGGATTTAATCAATCCAGACCGCGTGCTTATAGGTGGAGAGAATGATGAAGCTATTGCTGCATTGGTCGACATCTATGCACATTGGGTAAGTCGCGACAAAATTCTCACTACAAACCTTTGGTCGTCTGAACTTTCAAAACTAACCGCAAATGCCTTTTTAGCACAACGCGTCTCCTCCATTAATTCCATCTCGGCACTATGCGAGAAAACAGGCGCGAACGTAGATGAAGTTTCCAAGGCAATCGGTATGGATTCCAGAATTGGATCCAAATTTCTGAAAGCTTCTGTAGGTTTTGGAGGCTCTTGTTTTCAAAAAGATATCCTCAATTTAGTTTATATCGCACGGAGTTACGGTCTCACAGAGGTTGCCGAGTATTGGGATCAGGTGATTTTGATGAATGATTATCAAAAACAGCGATTTGCGGACAACATTATCCAAACATTGTATAATACTGTATCGGGCAAAAAGATTGCGTTCTTAGGCTGGGCATTCAAAAAAGACACCAATGATACACGTGAATCTGCAGCGATCTATGTTGCAGATTATCTATTGAGTGAACAAGCTGAAATCACGGTCTATGACCCCAAAGTATCTGCTGAACGTATCTATGCCGACCTCGATTATCTGAATACGCGCTCTTCGGAAGAAAACCGAGCTTTGGTAAAGGTTGTCAATACCGCCTATGAGGCTTGCAATGATGCACATGCAATTGCAGTATTGACTGAATGGGATGAATTTAAACGTTATGACTGGGCCAAAATTAAGGAGCACATGAAAAAGCCTGCATTTGTGTTCGATGGCCGTAAACTATTGAACCGTAAGGAACTTGAAGACCTTGATTTTAAATATTACGCGATAGGCGAGTAAACAATATATAGATAAAAAGAACCCTCAGGATATAGTTGCGTACACTTATGCAGCTATAACTGAGGGTTTTGTTTGTGCCTGTTGTCAACGCATAAGGAAAGAGAGATGAAACACAAGCGATGCAACAGGACTTTTTATCTTAATTATTCAGCATTCCATAAAACTCATTCATGTAATAAGATTCTTGGAGTGCATCCCTGAAATTCTGCCATTGTTCTTCATCAAATGAAAATACGATATCTGGATAAGGTGTTTTCATAATCAACCGAAATTCACCATCTGGAAATGTGCTAAAAAAGAGCTCATCACCATTACTTTTCGTAATATTCAAGAAATCGAAGAATTTATTCCTCGTAAATGTCAGTACAAAACTTTGTTGCCAGATATAATATGTTTGACACTTATGGCAAACACTAATATGGGTATCTCCTCGTTGGCTTAGAATTTTTGTGTCACACATACTACCTGCATTTATTTAGACTCATTATAAATAATATTCAAATGTAAGAATAGTTTTTAGAATAACAAGTACCTGAACAAAAAAAGGCGATATATTTCTATATCGCCTTTTTTTGATTGGTGAGCATTAGTTCAAACCTCTCTTTTTCAATAGATATTTTGGATCTGGATCCGCTCCTCTAAACGTACGGTACATCTTAGCAGGATCATCTGTACCTCCTTTTTCAAGGATATTCTTACGGAAAGAATCTGCTGTCACTTGATCGTACAATGATTTTTCCTTGAAAGCTGCAAAAGCATCCGAATCCAATACTTCAGACCAGATATAAGCATAATAACCTGCAGAATACCCACCGGCGAAAATATGTTGAAAATATGTACTTCTATAACGCGGAATAATAGCATCAATAATGCCTATTTTTTTCATTGCCGTTTTTTCAAAGCCATTAATATCTTTTGAAATTTCTTTTGTGGTAGCATGATAATCCATGTCTAACAACGCAGCAGAAAGGTATTCAACGGTTGCAAATCCTTGATCAAAGGTACCAGCCTTTTCCATTTTCTGAATCAATGAATCTGGCATTGCTTCTTTCGTCTTATAATGCTTAGCATATGTTTTTAACACCTCTGGATCTGCTGCCCAATTTTCCATCACTTGTGAAGGTAGCTCAACAAAGTCACGTGGTACAGAAGTTCCCGCCATTGAGCGGTATCTTACATTGGAAAGAAGACCATGCAACGCATGTCCAAACTCATGGAACAAGGTAGTCGCTTCATCAAATGTCAACAAGGCCGGATTTTTTCCCACTGGTTTTGTGAAATTGCATACAATGGAAATTACCGGAGCAACACGTTTTCCATCTTTTGTTGACTGATTACGGTAAGAAGTCATCCAGGCACCGCCTCGTTTTGATTCGCGCGGGAAAAAATCAGCGTATAAGAGACCTAAATGTGAACCGTCTTTGTCTTTAACTTCATACACTTCTACGTCTTTATGGTAAGTTGGGACATTGTTTAAGGCTACGAATGTCAAACCATATAATTTATTGGCGACACCGAATGCTCCTTCACGAACTGCCGGAAGACTCAGATAAGGTTTAATTTCGTCTTCATTCAATGCAAAACGTTTTTTGCGAATAATCTCTGTATAATATCTCCAATCGTAAGGAGCGACAGCAAAATTGCCGCCTTCAGCTTTAATTTCCTGTGCGATATCAGCCTCCTCACCTTTCGCTTTAGCAAGTGCTGGAGTCCAAAGTCTATTTAACAGTGCATAGACATTGGTCGGATTCTTCGCCATGGATTCCTCGAGTACATAAGCCGCATGTGAAGAATAACCCAATAATTTTGCTTTTTGAAGACGGAGATTAACAATTTTTTGAATGATTGCCTTGTTATCGTTGGTGTTATCTTGATTGCCACGCAACTGATAGGCTTCCCAAAGTTGCTTTCTCAACTCACGATTTTTTGCATACTGAAGAAAGGGCATAATGGACGGATTCTGTAAGGTAAATATCCATTTGTCTTTCTTTCCTTTTGCTACGGCTTCCTCAGCTGCTGCCGTTTTCAACGATTCCGGCAAGCCTTCCAATTGGCTCGCGGAATCAACGACCAATGTATAAGCATTGGTTTCAGCAAGCAAATTTTGTCCGAATTGCGTTGTTAATGTTGAAAGTTCAGCATTAATTTTTTTCATCTTTTCTTTATCCGCATCCTTTAGATTTGCGCCGGAACGGACAAAACTCTTATAGGTTTCTTCTAACAGTTTATTATCCTGTTCGTCCAGTCCAAGTGTATTTCGGCTGTTCCAAACTGTTTTGATACGGTCAAATAATTTGGTATTCATCGAGATTTCATCCGAATGACTCGATAAGATGGGGGCCAGATCTTTCGCTATCGCCTGAATACTGTCATTCGTATTGGCACTATTGAGATTATAAAATACAGTTGATACATTATTCAGTAATCCACCTGCATTTTCTAAGGCGACTATCGTATTTTGAAATGTTGCTTTATCCGAATTGTTGACTATCGTGTCAATTTCCAGATTGTGTACTTTTATCGCTTCATCAAATGCTGGCCTAAAATGCTCTGTTTTGATCTTGTCAAAAGGCGGTACATTAAATGGGGTTTCGTAAGCCAATAAAAGAGGATTATCTGTCATCACTTTTTTTTCCTCACAACCAACAAATGCAGTTGCCACTATCGCAAAGAATGGCAAAAGTTGTCTTTTCTTCATATTATCTGATTATTCCTGATTTTTTTTTCAAAGATAATAAAATTAGGCAAATGGTAGGCCTCGTTAAGGAGGTGTGCAAAGGAACCTGAAAACAGTCATCGTATTGTAAAACAAAAACTTATTCATAAACCTTGTTAAAAATAATCTGTCAATTTGGGTAAAAATATTTTAATGAGCGATATTAACCGTTTCTTTTGGAGATGTGCGGGGGTACATCAAGAAACTCTTGAAAAATATCCGGAAGAACATAGTAAGTACACAGCCATAGGTGCTACTATTTTTTTTACGGGATTGTTTGCCAGCCTTTCGGGTGGTTATGCCATGTATTTCGTCTTTAGTGGGGGAACTTTTGACTGGCTTTTGGCAATTGTATTTGGTATTATTTGGGGTTTAGCGATATTCAACATGGATCGCTATATTGTACTCAGTATTAATAAATCCAAAAGTGGCTTTATGCAGCTTTTGCAGGCCCTTCCGCGAATTTTATTGGCCATTTTGATCGGTTTGGTTATATCAAGACCATTGGAGTTGAAGATCTTCGATAAAGAGATCCGGGAAAATCTCCGTGTACGTTTTCTTGCCGATCAACGCGCTAAAATTGACACGCTCAACAGTACTTTCAATAAGAAATATGCTAATGAAGTTGCTCTTCTGAAAGCGACTACGACAGAACGTGACTCATTGGAATCCAGCATTAAAAATGACCGTACAAAATTGAATTACGAGATATTCGGCAACAAAACAACTGAAACATCCGGTGTCATGGGGTATGGCCCCTACGCCAAAATGAAAGAAGAAGAACTGAAGAAAAAAGAGGGGTATTTGGATACGTTACGGAACAAGATAACGACCCAGCAAAACGCAATACGCCAGAAACAGAAATTTGAAGGGATATTGGACCAAAAAGTTTTATCCAACGCTTCTTTGGATAGCGCCGTCAATGTCGCTGGCTTTGCAGACCGCAACTCTGCGCTGGGCAATCTAAGGTACGATGCCAATGGAAAGGTCAACGAGTCCAATGCAAATGCTGTATTTTTTATTGCCTTGCTTTTTGTCTTCCTCGAATGTCTTCCGGTAATCGTCAAACTTTTGGCAGGAAAGGATCCTTATGACAACGAAGTTCAAAACCAAAGGACTATTCATGATTACGAATCAGACACCAATGTCACCGTTCAAAAAGAAGCCGTAGACCGTTTAAAGGATACGTATGTTGATGTTTCCATCAATAGGCGCATGAAAGAGCTTTAGTTGAACCGCTAACATAAGTTAACAAAGCAGGTTTTGCATTTCACAGCAAAAATAATAAACGGGCTTACCTTTCGGCATGCCCGTTTTTGTTAATCTTCCTCATCGTTAATCTTCCTCATCGTTAATCTTCCTCATCTAAAAATTTGGAATCGATCTGTTTATTTGCTTTAGCCCCTAAACGTTTTAATTTCTCCACTTTTCCGATAACGTTTCCAGCGCCAGTAGAGAGTTTTTTAGTTGCATCTTCATGGCTTCTTAATGCGCGTTCCAACTGGTTTTGCACCTGTTCCATATCATTCAGAAAGCTCACAAATTTATCGTAAAGGCTTCCTGCTTCTTTCGCTATTTCAATGACATTCCTGGTCTGACGTTCCTGTTTCCAGATACTGGCAATAGTACGCAATGTCGCCAACAATGTCGAAGGGCTAACGATTACAACCTTACGATCCCAAGCATCGCTGAATAGATCCGGTTTTTCGGCGACGGACATGCTCAAAGCCGATTCTATTGGCATAAATAGCAATACAAATTCTGGCGATTCTATACCATACAACTCGTGGTAGTTTTTTGCGGAAAGTTCTTTCACGTGATTTTCCACGGACTGCACGTGTTGTTTTGCGAAAATTGCACGGTCCTCATCCGTGTCGGCATTGACCCAACGTTCGTATGCAATCAGCGAAACTTTTGAATCCACAATCAGATGTTTATCTTCAGGAAGGTCAATAATCGCGTCGGGCTGCATTCTTCTTCCTTCGGCATCCATCAGAGAGACCTGTAGTCTAAACTCGCGATCGCGCATCAGTCCCGAACGTTCCAAAACCCGCTCTAGAATTACCTCACCCCAATTACCTTGCTTTTTGGTATCCCCTTTTAATGCCTTCGTTAAGCTATTGGCTTCGTCTTTAATTTTAAGACTCTGTTCAACCAGCTGAAGGACAACTCCCTTTAAAGAATTTCTTTCCGCTGCCTCCTGGTTGTAATTTTTATCGACTTTCTCTTCAAACAATTTGATTTTTTCCTTCAATGGATCCAAGATCAAGCCCAGGGAACGATGATTGGTCTCTGTAAACTTTTGTGTCTTCTCTTCCAATATTTTATTGGCGATAACCTGAAACTCATTGTTGAATTGTCGTTTAATCTCGGCGATTTCATTCTTCTGTTCCTGAAATTTATCGAGCTGCGCCTCATAAAAAGAACGTGTACTCTCTAAAGACCGCTCTGCGACCAGAAGATTCTCCCGTTCCTTATCCAATTCATTTTTTAGCATAAGACGTTCTTCCAGCAAACTTTGTTCCCGCTGTTGCGATCTAGCGAGCTCAATTTTTAGTGTTTCAACCTCTTTATTGTACGCAGGACCAGCACTGGTATCGATATTCTTTTTTAGTACCAATACGATCAAAATGACCAATAACAACACGATTCCCGCAAAGAAAAATATTTCCATGATTTGTATTTTCTGAAGATGGTGTATACTTACCTGAGCAGGTCTGTTTAACCATCATTGCATTTAATTAAACCTATAACATCTCAAACTTAATGGATCTGCACGACTAAAAACACTTATAAAAAGTCTGTAGTCAGTTGGCAAGCTGTTGTCAGTTTGCAAGGTGTATCGTCCGCTCGCCATCGAAGCGGGATCACAGCAATGCACTGTTTAACGGGCCTTATTGTAGCTTTTGGTGTGTTTTCCACCATAGATCAGGCATTTCACCCGAGACAGCCAATTGATAGTCTTCATAACGGCAAGGCACGAGGTAATAGCGTTCATTGACTGATTTAGATCCAAAATAAGGCACTTGAATCCACCAGCGGTCTGATTTTTTACTTTTCACAAAGACCAATTCATGTTCTTCATTTTCCAGTGTCGTGCGATAAATGATATAAGATGATTTGGGGTACAGTGGCGTATCTTGTTTGCGGTTATAGTAACCATCAATAAAGCACCAGATCATTTGGGAGACCAACATAGCCGTCTGCTCCATTGGATCAAATGTTGGATTGAATTCATAAAAACCGATGGAAGAACATTTATCCGACATCCCGGCATAGCGGGCGAGTTGACAAGCTTCATCGCCAAATAAGCCATTGGGCATTGCATTGGCATTTCCAGGCGCTTCAGAGGCCCGAATGGCTCCTATGTCAAAACTAATTAAATCCGCTGCTCGGATCAAAGGCTCTGATTGGTCCATTTTACCTGCAATCATACCGACTCGTGTTGCATTAAAAAATAGTTTATCATACATATTGATAGACTCTTTACTGACGAGATAGGTTTGATAGGCTATAGCATTTAAATTGAATAAATAGTCTGGCTGATGCAAGATAATATGATTCACATAAGATCGGGAATTCAGGCTTACATTTTCGGCGTTTTCCTCATCAAGGTCAAACCGAGCATCTATAATTGCCAGCTCGATCTTTCGTTCTAGATTTTGATACCCCAAATATTGTGCATAGGTGAGGTCCTGTCCGCCGCCAATGATAATCGGAAGAATATTCTCTTTGACCAGTTCCTCCACGACAGATTTTAAAGCGATATAGGTATCCTGAATTGTATTACCTGCTTTGATATTTCCCAAATCAACGATATTCATCTTATAATCGCCCTGATATAGTGCATAAAGATGTTTTCGTACAGCATCCGGAGCTTTATCCGTTCCATTATTATTCATGGATGCACGATCTTCCTCCACACCGACAATAGCCAATTGAGGCTGTTTATCCGCTTCCCAGCTCGGAAAATCTGTTTCATAGGCTTGAATAACGTTTCCTAGTTGAGAACTCAAGAACCCATGCTCAGGAGCAAAACCTGTAATTGAAATCGGGCTAAAGAATACGGACAGTGATGACATAAGCTATAATTTGTAAAATCTCCTATTTGTTCTGAAAACGACTGTTTTAATTGGACTGAAAGAAGCTACCTCGGCTTTCATGGCGTTTGAGACCTGCGAAAGCATGAAGGTTTTTTCAGGATGCAATTCACACAAATATCCATTTATTAACTAACTTTTGAAAACATTATTTTTAACAGTATCTTTATCAAGTGATATTAATAACTGGAGGAACAGGTTTTTTAGGGTCTACACTAATCAGACAGTTGATAGACCAAGGAATTGACGTCATTGCCATCAAAAGAGCTCAATCGACCATTCCGGCTCCGTTGTTAGCATCTTCGCTGATTCAATGGATCGATGCAGATATCAACAATTATTTTGAATTAGAAGATGCGCTTGAAGGGGTTACTAAAGTGTTCCATTGTGCAGCATTGGTTTCCTACCAAAAGAAAGATGCTAAGGCACTCTTTAAGGTGAATGTGGAAGGAACGACAAATGTGGTCAATCTTTGTCTTGAAAAGGGCATTCGCTTACTCCATGTCAGCTCAATCGCAGCTTTAGGGACAAATAGAGACAACCTGCCGGTATCCGAAAAAGACCACTGGGAACACAATTCACTGACATCCAACTATTCGTTATCAAAGTATCAGGCGGAGATGGAGGTATGGCGTGGCATTACCGAAGGTTTAAGTGCAGTAATTGTCAACCCCGCCGTAATTTTAGGTGCTTCGGCCAACGACAAAGGCTCTGGAGCTATTTTTTCGATGATCAATAAAGGTCTACGATTTTACCCAAAAGGAAGTGTTGGCGTTGTTGATGTAGAGGATGTTGCCGCGATCATGATTCAATTGATGGAGCGAGACGATATTACTGCTGAACGCTATATCATTAATCATCTCAATATAAGCAACAAGGACCTGTTGAGCGTGGCAAGTGTATTAATGAACAAGCCGGAACCGACAATCGAAGTTTCCGAGACCTTACTCCAAATTGCCTCTACTGTTTCCAGCGTGCTTTCTGTATTTAAAAAATCGGATTCAACATTGACAAAAGAAACTGCGGCGGCTTCAAGTGCCAAATTGCAGTATTCCAATGCTAAAATCCAGGGCCTTCTAAACCACAGTTATAGGCCTTTGGAACAAACGCTGAAGGAAATTGCAGATTTATATAACAAACAATAAAACGATAACATAACAAACAACCGAACCTTGAAACCGTCGGCAACCTACCGATATCGGAGATCAGCATTCAGCACTCTCACGATCGTTTCATAAAAAAATAACAAGATGAAAAACTATTACATCATTGATTTTGATAGTACATTTACACAAGTAGAGGCACTTGATGAACTTGCACGAATCTCCCTTGAGGACCATCCGGATCGCGAATCTATTTATCACGAAATTGAGCGGTACACCAATCTTGCCATGGAGGGTAAACTATCTTTCCGTGAAGCTTTGGCTGGTCGCGTAAAACTCTTAAATGCCAATAAATCTCATCTGGATAAACTTGTTTCACATCTTAAGAAAAAGGTTTCAACCTCTTTTTCCCGAAATCGTGAATTCTTCAAGAAACACGCCGACACTGCATGGATTGTTTCAGGAGGTTTTAAGGAGTTTATTACGCCTGTTGTTACACCGTATCATATCAAAACTGAAAATATCTATGCCAATACATTCAGATTTGATGAAGAAGGTAATATTATCGGTTTTGACGAAGAAAATCCATTATCAAATGAAGGTGGAAAAGTGCAGCTATTAAAACAATTGAATATTGAAGGAAGACTATTTGGCATTGGTGACGGTTATTCAGATTTTCAATTGAAGGAATCGGGATTAATTGAAAAATTCTTTGCATTCACAGAGAATATCCAACGGAAAAGCGTGACAGAGAAAGCAGATTTCATTACGCCGAGTTTTGACGAATTCTTATATGTAAATGACTTGCCTCGTGCAATATCTTATCCTAAAAATCGTATCCTTTGTTTGATCGTGGGCGATGTGCCAGAAATAGCGGCTCATATCTTAAAAAGAGACGGTTTTTCTATCCGAACAAAAGATACATTCGAAGAAAAGTACGTAAAGGATGTAGGGATGCTTCTCTTGGGCGACAATATCGACATCAGTGATGAACAGCTTCAGCAGGCCGACAAATTAAAAACAATCGGATATTTAGGCGATATCAAAGGGCATATCAATAAGGATATCTGCAATGCAAAAGGTATTGTTGTTTTCGACGACAAGAAAAATAAAAAGAAAAATTCAGAGTTTATTCCGCGTCGGATGGCCGATTTTATCAACAATGGTGATACTTATTTAAGTCGCAACTTCCCAAATCTGATTTTACCAAAAGTAAAACAGGTAACAAGGTTGCTGCATATCCACCAAAACGTTCCCGGAATTATGGCTCAGATCAATAAGGTTTATGCCCAAAATAACATCAATATCGTTGCCCAATTTCTAATGACCAAAAGTGACATTGGCTATGCGGTAACCGATATACAAGGCGAATATGATAAAGATCTATTGAAACAACTCAAACAGATCGACAATACAATTAAGTTCAGAATATTGTATTAATAGCAAGCGACGGTAAATATGGGGCAGCTATTGCGTACCTAAATTCCGGCTTATGAAACGAGAAATTTATTCAGGCACGCCGACAGTGTGCCTGAATTTTCGCTCAAATAACTCTTTTATACTAAAATACACAGATTATGTCCTTACATCAAGATGCTGAACTAAAGAAAGCTGTCCTTGACCTACCACAAAAGGAAAAAGACAAACTCCTCGTACGCCTGATAAGCAAGGACAAAATGCTGATCAAGCAATTGCATTTCCAATTATTGGAGAATGCGGAGGATTTAGAGGAACGTATTGAAAAACTACGAAAGCAGCTGGAGCAATTGTTCGATAGTGGTTTGAGTCAAATTGGTAATACGCCACAACACAGTAATTTTATCGCGCTTAGCAAGCTTATCAAACAGGCAAGCGGTTTAGTGAATGAGCACGAAAAAGTCACGAAGGATAAAATCAGTGAAGTAGAATTCAGATGCTATATCCTAAAGAGAGCCATCGCTGATTACGACAGGCTTTTCGACTCCTCCTATCAGTCTGCTGCCCACAAATTACATAAATATATAACAGGGCGTATCAAGCATGCGGTGGGCAAATACAGTAAACTTCATGAAGACTTTCAATTTGACTATCGGGAAGATTTTCAAAATACACTGGATGCTTTTGGTAATACAACACTTAAAAGCTATATTAGTGAACAGAAGATTGACCTCGACCTAAATTAGTTATGAGAAACAGCAAAAATCGCGTTAAAATTGGATCCTTTCATGTTACAGCTTATGAGCAATATAAATTAATTTACCTGGCCACCTTATTGGTGTTGCTCGCTTTTGCCTATACTTTTTACCTCGCGAAATAAACCCTTGCAAAGATTAAGCTATTATAGCTTTTGAGCTTCACAAAGTCATCTCCTTCTTAACGAGCAAGTCAGCTATTTTTTTACCAAAAAATTTAGCACTTCATACCCGATACTTGATACTATTTCGTTAAATTCGCACTTATTCGAAATTTTTGCTCGTGGGAATTCAAGAAATATTAGAAAAATACAGCCAAAGCGAAACTGTTCAGTCGCTTACCAAGGCTTTACAATCCAAAAAACCCAAGATTCAGTTGAAAGGGCTTATTGGTTCTTCGGATGCATTCATAGCCGTATCTTCTTACAACTTACAGGAACGTCCAATGGTCTTTATCTTACCGACTCATGAAGACGCTTCTTATTTTTTAAGTGACCTGGAAAGCCTGTTGGATAAGCAGGTTCTTTTTTTCCCTTCGTCTTACCGCAAAGCATTTGATTTTACGCAAACGGACTCTGCCAATGTATTGCAACGTGCGGAGACATTAAGTTCGCTCAATCATACTTCGGAATTACCGAAAATGGTTGTTACTTATCCAGAGGCTATTGCTGAGAAAGTGATCAACCGCAACGACCTGGATAAAAATACGTTAGAAATAACAGAAAATACGGCGCTAAGTATTGATTTCATCAACGAATTTTTAATCGAATATGATTTCGAACGTGTCGACTTTGTGTATGAACCGGGACAATTTGCGATACGCGGTGGCATCGTAGATATCTTTTCTTTTTCGAATGACCTCCCATACCGTATTGAATTCTTTGGCGATGACATCGAAAGCATACGTACATTCGACATTGAATCCCAGCTGTCTGTCAAAAAAATCCACAAAGTAACCATTGTACCAAATGTCCAAGCGAAATTCCTGACATCCCAACACATTTCTTTATTGGAATATGTAGATCAGGACGCTACAATCTGGATCAAAGACGCTCAATTTACGTTAGATATTGTGAAAGATGGGTTAAAGAAAGCGGAAAAATTATGGGCGGGATTAACCGATAAGCAGAAAAAGGATAATCCGGAATGGCATAATCCAGCCTATGAATTTACAGACGAGAAAAACCTCAATGCCTTATTTTTTGAGTTCCCAATCATCGAATTCGGCAAACAGTTCTTTTATAAAGCTGAGGCAACATTCAAGTTCGATATCCATCCCCAGCCTTCATTCAATAAAGATTTTAATCTCTTAATCCATAATTTCAAGGAGAATGAGGGTCAGCGGATTCAGAATCTGATCTTTTCAGATTCGACCAAACAGGTCGAACGGATCTATACGATTCTCGAAGATCTCGATAAATCAGCTACTTTCATTCCGATTCATAAAGCTTTACGTGAAGGTTTTAGGGACGACAGTTTAAAGTTGGCCTGTTACACGGATCACCAGATATTTGACCGTTATTATAAATATAAACGAAAGAAGGCTTACGAGCGCTCACAGGCAATTACGCTCAAAGATCTACGGGATCTTAAACCTGGCGATTTCATTACCCACATTGACCATGGTGTCGGCCGTTATGGTGGTTTGGAAAAAGTGGACGTCAACGGTAAATCTCAGGAAATGATCCGCTTGATCTATGCGGACAATGACCTGTTGTATGTAAACATCAATTCCTTAAACCGCATTTCCAAATATTCCGGTAAAGAGGGTACTGTTCCCAAAATGAATAAATTGGGTACCGACGCTTGGGACAAACTCAAGAAGACGACCAAGAAAAAAGTCAAGGATATTGCGCGCGACCTGATCATGCTTTATGCCAAACGAAAGGCACAGCATGGAAATGCGTTCTCACCGGATAGCTATTTACAGAATGAACTAGAGGCCTCCTTTATCTACGAGGATACACCGGATCAGGAAAAGGCTACCGCGGATGTGAAAAAAGATATGGAGTCGCCACATCCGATGGACCGATTGATCTGTGGGGATGTTGGCTTCGGAAAAACGGAGGTTGCCATCCGTGCGGCCTTCAAAGCTGTAGCAGACAGCAAACAAGTCGCTGTCCTGGTACCGACTACTATTCTGGCTTTACAGCACTATCGGACATTTTCGGAGCGTCTAAAGGGTCTTCCATGCACGATCGACTATATCAACCGTTTCAAGACGAGCAAACAGATCAAAGATACCTTAGCCAGGCTTGCTGAAGGAAAAATAGACATTATCATTGGCACACACCGCCTTGTTAGCAAAGATGTCAAATTCAAAGATCTCGGTCTGATGATTATCGATGAGGAACAAAAGTTTGGGGTCTCCGTAAAGGAAAAATTGAAAGTCATGCGTGCAAATGTAGACTCGCTGACATTGACGGCAACGCCAATTCCAAGAACATTGCACTTTTCATTAATGGGGGCCCGCGACCTGAGTATCATCTCGACTCCACCACCCAATCGCCAGCCCGTACAGACCGAACTCCACGTTTTCAATGAAACACTGATCGGAGAGGCCGTCAGTTACGAACTTGATCGTGGTGGACAGGTATTTTTTATCCATAATCGTGTTGCAGATCTTCCGCAGCTGGGCAATTTGATTCGCAAGTTGGTTCCGGGAGCACGGGTCGGTGTGGCACATGGCCAATTGGAAGGTGATGAGCTCGAGGATGTGATGCTTAAGTTTATCAATCACGATTTTGATGTCTTAATCGCAACAACGATTATTGAAGCGGGTCTTGATATTCCAAATGCCAATACGATTATTATTAATCATGCCCATATGTTCGGACTGAGTGACCTGCACCAAATGCGGGGTCGGGTCGGTCGCTCCAATAAAAAGGCCTTCTGTTATTTATTGAGTCCGCCATTGTCGACCTTAACACCGGAAGCCTATAAACGACTTTCTGCAATAGAAGAGTTTTCGGAACTGGGCTCTGGATTTAATGTTGCCATGCGCGATTTGGATATACGTGGATCGGGAAATCTCTTGGGCGGCGAACAATCTGGCTTTATTGCCGAGATCGGTTTCGAAATGTATCATAAAATCTTAGACGAAGCTATTCAGGAACTGAAAGAGGATGAGTTTTCAGCAGTATTCGCGGATGAGAAAGAACGAAAATATGTGTCCTTTACGCAGATTGACACAGATCTTGAGGTATTGATCCCTGATGAATATGTAACCAATATTACAGAACGGTATAATCTGTATACTGAACTCTCCAAATTAGAAAACGAGCAGCAATTGGCAGCCTTTGAAAAAGAACTTGAAGATCGCTTTGGCCCCATCCCACGAGAAGTCTTTGAATTATTCAATACACTCCGTTTACAGTGGTTTGGCAAAACGATCGGATTTGAAAAAATAGCGTATAAAAAGCATACACTGAAAGGTTATTTTGTCAATAACCCCAAATCCAGCTACTTTGAATCTGATCAATTCGGCCGTGTACTATCCTTTGTACAAAGCCATCCGGAGATCAGCAACCTCAAAGAAGTCAAAGGCCAGCTTCGTTTAGCGTTAAACAATGTGAATACCATTGGGTATGCGTTGAGCCTGCTGAAAGAAATGTTGTAAGACGTAGTGATGCATCCGATATAAATAAAATCTACATGTTGAGTAGATTTTATTTATATTTGATATACAAGATAAACCTTCTTCAAGCTGTTGTTAGCACCAACAATGCTTTCAAACGAATGAAGGGTTTCTTACGGTCAAAGATTCGACAAGATCGAATTATAGACTCTTAAGGCAATACAAGCATCAATCAACATTATTCGCATGGCTACCAATACCGAAACGATACTCGTCCATGAAGGACAGCAATTCAACCAGACATCTGCAGTAACTACGCCAATCTATCAGACATCCACTTACATTGCGGATCCTGACCCTGCGGAATATATCAAGGCCGCGACCGAACCGAAACACCCTTATTTTTATCATCGTCATGGCAACCCGACGAATAGCCAAGTAGCCTCCATCCTAGCAAAATTGGAAAAAACGGAGGATGCACTGGTCTTTGCAACAGGTATGGCAGCGATCAGTACAGCCATATTGGCCATCGTTAAATCGGGGGATCATATTGTCGCCCAACATGCACATTATTCCGGAACAGCTATTTTCTTTAAAGAGTTCTTAACAGATTACGGCATCACGGTTACCGCCGTAGACCAGACCGATGTTTCAGCGTTTGGTGAAGCTATTCAGGCAAATACCAAGCTGATTTATATAGAGACTCCATCGAACCCTAATCTCCATATCACAGACCTAAAAGCGATCGGGAAACTCGCCAAACAACATGGCATTCAGAGCATGGTAGATAATACATTTGCCTCCCCTATCAATCAAACACCGACAGATTTTGGAATAGACGTCGTTGTCCACAGTGCCACGAAATACTTGGGTGGACATAGTGACCTCACTGCTGGTATCGTCTGCGGTACGCAGGACTATATCGCCAGTGTATGGAAACGATCCGTCGCTTTGGGCGCATCACTCGCACCGCTTGATTCCTGGTTATTATTACGGGGATTAAAAACATTAAGTCTACGGGTCAAACAGGTCAATACCAATGCGCTGAAGCTGGCCGAGTTTCTGGATCAACATCCAAAAATCAAAAAAGTCAGTTATCCTGGATTACCCAATCATCCACAACATGAGCTCGCAGCCCAACAAATGAGTGGGTTTTCGGGTATGATTTGTATCGATATCAATGGCAAAGATGAAGAGGATGCATTTTTAAATGCACAGAAACTCATCAATGGACTGCACATATTTATTAATGCGGCCAGTTTGGGAGGTGTCGAATCGCTTATTGTACACCCTGCGAGTATGTGGGGAGGTCATCATACGAAGGAACAGAAAGAAGCTTCCGGAATCACGCTAGGCATGCTGCGTGTCTCTGTTGGTATCGAACATGCCGACGATCTAATCGCCGACCTAAAACAGGCATTGGATCAGCTTAACTAGGACTTATATGGTAATTCGTTATCAAAAAAGGCAAAAAGGAAGGGGAATAGCACGTGAATGTTATTCCCCTTACTGTACACCTATTTTTTATTAAAGTACGCGGGTACCATCGGCAATCCTGACCTGAATGACCGAAAGTTCTTTATCAAATTTCTCTTTGTATTCTTTTTCAAGTGTTGGCAAAATTGAAGGTAGTACGCCTTCTTTTACGATATTGATTGTACATCCACCGAAACCGCCACCCATCATTCGGGCACCGATCACCTCAGGAAACTGCTTGACGTAATCCACTAGATAATCCAGTTCCGGACAACTGACTTCATACACTTTACTTAATCCCTCATGGCTCTGAAAAATATACTGTCCAAGCTGAACAACATCTCCCGAGCGTAGTGCATCGCACGATTTCTCTACGCGTTCATTCTCACGAACCACAAAGCTTGCTTTCGCATAGATATCGGCATCTTTATCTTTCACCAATTCATCAAGCATCGCTATGGTTACATCACGCAAGTTCTTTACAGCGGGGTACTTCTCCTGCACCCATGCAGAAGCTTGTTCACATTGTTCACGACGTGTATTGTAAGCTGTGGAAGCTAATGAATGCTTTACGTTTGTATTCAATAATACAACTTCATAACCCTTAAGATCAAGTGGAACATAATCGAAACCCAAGGTACGGCAATCCAGTTTGATGACATTTTTTTCTTTACCAAAGGCTGATGCAAACTGATCCATGATACCACACATCACACCAGCATAGGTATGTTCGGCCTTTTGAGCAATCTGTGGAATATCGAGTCGTTCGACCTGCAAATCGAACAGTTCGCTGAGTGCTAAGGTAACGGCACATTCAACGGCTGCTGAAGACGATAATCCAGCACCCAGTGGCACATCACCATCAATATACAGGTTGAAGCCACCTAGTGTTGCCCCACGTTTCAGGTACTGGTCAACAACCCCCAAAATATAGTTTGGCCAATGTTTCTCAGAAATAGCAATATCCGCTAGCTTGACCTCATGACGTTCCTTGTAGTCTTCCGCGTAAAGCACAATAGTATCATCCGATCGCTTGCTTACAGCAACATATATTGCTTTGTCAATTGCAGCAGGCAATACAAATCCATCGTTATAATCCGTATGTTCTCCAATGATATTAATCCGGCCGGGGGAAGTAACGACAAGAGGTTCTTCTTGGTAGAGTTCTTTAAATTTATTTACAATTGTATCTTTTGTTATCATCTTATTTAGCTTTATAATGTACTGTCGAACAATTTCGCAACTGTTCTGCGGCAACTTCTGGTGTTATATCGCGTTGTGGATTTGCTAACATCTCATAGCCGACCATAAATTTTTTAACTGTTGCAGAACGCAGCAATGGTGGATAGAAGTGCATATGCCAATGCCACTCTGGATGATCGCCATCATTTACTGGCGCCTGATGCATTCCGGCGGAATAAGGGAAAGATGTTTTGAAGAGATTGTCGTAACGCGTTGTCAATAGCTTGAGTATGGCCGCAAAATCCTCCTTTTCTTTTTCGTCGAACCCTGCAATATTCTGAATAGACCTTTTGCTGACGATCATCGTTTCATAAGGCCAGGCCGCCCAGAAAGGTACTAAGGAAACAAAAGAATCGTTCTCATCGATAATACGCTCTTCTTTTCTCAGCTCAGCTTTAACATAATCGGACAGGATTGTACGTTGGTACTTATCGAAATAGTGCTGTTGTTGAACACATTCTTTTTGAATTTCTACTGGCAAATGATTTTGTGACCAGATCTGCCCGTGGGGATGTGGATTGCTACAGCCCATAATCGCACCTTTATTTTCGAAAATCTGAATGTATTTGATCCAGTCAACCTGAGAGAGTTCAACAAATTCTTTTTGCCAAAGGTCGACCACAGATTTGATTGCAGCCTGATCCATTTCGGGTAGTGTAAGATCGTGGCGCGGGGTGAATGCAATTACTTTACAGATTCCTTTTTCGGTTTCGGCGATAAATAATTCATCTTCATTAAATTCCTGCTGGCTTGTATCTTTTAATAAAGCTGAGAAATCGTTCACAAAGACAAAACTCTCTTTATAATCTGGATTGATGTCACCATCTGCTCGTTTATTTGTCGGACACAAATAGCATTGCGGATCATATTCCGGTCTATTATCCCCCGGAAGATCTTCTACTTGCCCTTGCCATGGTCTTTTACTACGATGCGGAGACACAAGTACTTTTTCCCCGGTAAGAATATTAACACGTGTGTGGGGAGAGTCCCCAAAGTTTAAAGTTGATTGCATGTTATGTATAACTGGTGTACAGAATACACAATTATAGCTATATTAACTCAAAAGTCAAAGGGGATTTTTTAGGCTTTAAACTTTGGGTCCTGCGCTTTTAGCAATTCGAATATGGTAATTTCAGGCAGAATTCCAACACGTCCTGGATAACCCAAAAAGCCATAGCCGACATTAACATATAATCGTTTGTTCTGTTGCGCACGATAAAGCCCTGCCCATTCCTTATAGATATATTGTACCGGACTCCATTGCAACATCTCGGACCTTACACCAAATTGCATACCATGTGTATGTCCAGCAAACATCACATCAACGTCTGTATCCAATACCTGAGCCCGCCAATGCGACGGATCGTGCGATAACAGCAACTTAACAGGTTGCTCTTCGGTACCCATTAAAGCTTTTTTGATATCACCATGTTTCGGAAAACGGCCTGTCCCCCAATTCTGAACCCCGACAATACAAAGCTCTTCACCATCAACCTTAATCTTACGATTTTCGTCCATCAAAAGATCCCAGCCCATGATTTTATGCACATCGATAACATCCTTGAGGTTCTTGCGTTTTGCAGGAGAATCTTCTTTACCATAATAGTAGTCACCATAATCGTGGTTACCTAATGTAGAAAACACACCCAAATCAGATTTCACACGCGCAAAAATATCTTGATAACCACGCATTTCAGAAGCTTGGGCATTCACGATATCACCGGTGAAAAATGTCACATCCGCTTTTTCCTTTAAAAGCATATCAATACCGCCGCTGACAGCCTTTTTATTATAGAAAGATCCCGAGTGCACATCTGAAATCTGCGCGATGGTCATTCCATGAAATGCTTTGGGCAAATTTGGCAAATACAACGGGACTCTCCTTACACGATAGTCGTAGGCTCCTGAAATAATCCCCCAGCTCAATGGTATCAAGGGTGAGGCACCTACTAGAATACCAGCTTTCGTCAAAAATTCGGACCGGCTAATCCCTTTCACTGGATTTTCCGGTAAAGGGTCTCCGGCGTCTTCGACTAAATCCTCAACAGAGCTCTTTTTTGCGAACAGACGCTTCAACCATACACCCCCACGTCGGATATCATCAATCAACAAAATCAAAAAGAAAAATATCTTTGATGCGGCTGTCAGAAAAAAGGCGACTAAAATAACCGACCGTACTATTAGAGGAATGCTATATTGTGCTGAGATAAAAACGCCCAATAGCAGTAAAACAGAATAAGACCACCAGAGAACGGAAAATACTTTTGTTTTGGGAAATTTAATCTTCGTCGCACGGAGCGCAAAGAAAATATAAAAATCCAATATGAGTAATACACACGCGTTTACTAACAACATCTTTTATCGATTTTAGTTTTTGGCATTGAGTGCCAATTGTTTTAAAGACTCAATCCATTTGGGATCATCATTCAGACTCTCTACCAAACAAACCTCCTCCCCACCTAGGTGCTTAAATTCATTAGCATATTCCACGCCAATTTCATCAATGGTCTCGATACAATCCGCCACAAAAGCAGGGCTAAAAATTAATAACTTCTTATAACCCTTAGCGGCAAGATCATGCAATAAATCGGAGGTATAGGGCTGTATCCAGGGTTCTTTACCTAAACGGGATTGAAAGCAGAGCGAATATTGTTCTTTTTTTAACCCCAGCTTGGCAGCTATCGTCCGTGTTGTCGCATAACATTGCGAAAGATAGCAATATGAATTGACTGTCGTTTTACAGGAATCACAGCCTGATTCTGGGCATTTAAGCTGGCCTGTCGGATCTACTTTTCCAAGCTGCCGCACAGGAAGGCCATGATAACTAAAGACAAAATGGTCAAAACTTTCCAAATCGTGCCTGCGGGCATGATCCGCATACGTTTCTGCCACTAAATCGTCTGTACAAAAATTGCTTACGAAACTGATTTCCGGTAGATAATTCCATTTGCGAATCAGCTCCATCACACGATCGATGACCGAACCCGATGTTGCTGAAGCGTACTGTGGAAATAAAGGAATGACACGAATGGACTCCAAAAATAGGCCTTCCATATTTTTCAATGCAGTCTCAATCGATGGGTTTTGGTAACGCATCGCTAATTCCACATGGTATTCTTCCCCCAATGCTTCCTGCAGCAGATCACGTTGCAAAACACTATAATGCATCAAAGGCGATCCCGTTTCTTTATCCCAGATTGTTGCGTATACTTTTGCCGATTTGGGTGCACGTGTACGTGCAATGATTCCCTTGACCAATAAGGTTCGTTGAAAATAAGGAATATCAATGACACGTGGATCCATTAAGAACTCCGTTAAATACTTTTTTACATCTGGAGTAGTGGGACTATCAGGTGTACCCAATTGTACTAAAAGAATACCTTTTTTGCCTTTATTGCTCATAGCTTACAAAGCTACGCAAAAAAGAATGCACTCGGGATCTAAACCGCGGAATTATGAAATATCTGTGACGGGTAATTGTGCTTATAATGCTTCTAAACTTGCTTTTACGTCTTTCATCAACCACATTGGCGTTGAAGTAGCCCCACAGATCCCAATACGATCGTTTTCAGCAAAGACCGATGCATCTAATTCAGCCGGATCAGAAATAAAGTAACTAGCAGGATTGGCTTTTTGACAAACTTCAAACAGCACCTTTCCATTGGAAGATTTCTTACCCGATACAAAAACAATTTTATCGTATTGTCTGGCAAAAGTACCAAGATCTTCGTATCGATTGGAAACTTGTCGACAGATGGTATCATTGGCCTTCACTTCATACCCGCGCTTGATCAGTTCGTCTTTGATGGCATAAAATTTATCTACGCTTTTTGTTGTTTGGCTGTATAAGGTAAATGAGGCAGGCAATTCGACTTGATCCAATTCGGAAATATCCTGAAAAACTAAAGCTTCATTATTTGTCTGCCCCTGTAAACCGATCACTTCAGCATGTCCATGCTTACCAAAGATTAGAATTTTCTCCTCTTGATCGAACGATGTTTTTATACGGTTCTGCAGTTTGAGCACCACTGGACAAGAGGCATCTATCAAGGTAATGTTATTTTCCAAAGCAACACGATAAGTTTCGGGGGCTTCACCGTGGGCACGGATCAACACCTTTTCATTGCTCAAGCTCGGCAGGGCAGCATGATCGATAATGCGTAAGCCTTTTGCTTTCAATCGGGCAACTTCTTCATCATTATGAACGATATCTCCCAAACAATAAAGATAACCCTCTTCCTCCAAAATCTCCTCTGCCATATCAATAGCGTATACCACTCCAAAGCAAAAGCCTGAATCTTTATCGATGTCTACTGTTAGATTTAATGCCATAATAACACAAAGTTACATATTCGCATTGAACTTAGATCAATTGTTTTTTTACTTTTCTATAAACGGCCGAACACAAAGCTTTGTTACACAACGCGAATAAACATTGAATTAGAAACCTACGGAAACATCTATTTCAGTATAGGTATATATTTAGGAATAAAAAGCTATAATTTAACGATAAGGGTGACATCAGCTAGTTGCCTTATCAATAATTGTTTCTTAAGGCAGCGTAATGATATTGCATATGAAAAGCAATTTATCTAATTTTGCAAAAAAATAAAATAATGGCAACTAACAGAACTTTTACGATGATCAAACCTGACGCAGTAGCGAACGGTCACATCGGTGCAATCTTAAACGATATCATTGCTGGTGGTTTTAAAATCATTGCAATGAAATACATCCAACTTTCTCAAGAGACAGCTGGTGCATTCTATGCAGTACACAAAGAGCGTCCTTTCTATGGTGAGTTGGTAAAATTTATGACTTCAGGTCCTATTGTTGCTGCAATCTTGGAAAAAGATAATGCTGTTGAAGATTTCCGTACATTGATCGGCGCGACTAATCCTGCTGATGCAGCGGAAGGTACAATCCGTAACAAATATGCTAAATCTATTGACGCAAACGCTATCCATGGATCGGATTCAGATGAGAATGCTGCTATCGAAGGAAACTTCTTCTTCTCTCAATTTGAAAGATTCTAGTCGTTAGAAACAACATAAAAAAAGCGCTTTACAAATTGTAAAGCGCTTTTTTTATGTATTGCTTCCTTCTCTCGAGTAAAATAGAACCTTCAGTCGGTTCACCGAACTATCGGCCCTCATAAGAGCACGAAGAAGTATATTAAAAGTTTCTTTTACCGAGATACTCATCCTCCTTGGCGGTCATCTTGGCTTTATCTGCCGGCTTTTTGTCCGGATAACCGCACAGATGCATTACACCATGAATGATAACCCGATGAAGCTCGTCTCGCACATCAACCTTAAATTTTTCGGCATTCTCCTGAATACGTTCCACACTGATAAAAATATCGCCGGCGATGGTGTCGTCATATTCGGAAGAATCAAAAGTAACGATATCAGTATAGGTGTCGTGATTTAAATATTGCTTATTGATTTCAAGCAAGTAAGCATCCGAGCAAAGGATAAAGCTCAATTCGCCCACACGCTTAAATCCTTCGCCTTTGATGGCATCAGCAATCCATTGGCGAATCTTTCCCTTTTCTTTTAATTTGAAATCCGTATCCTCGGTAAAAAATAATATGCTCTTCATCCTTCTATTTTTTGTTCATTTTTGTTTGACGTATTAGTCGCTATGTATCTAGAAATTACGGCTATCCATGTAGCTTTGCAAAATGATCGTTGCAGACACCGTATCAATCAGCCCTTTTTGTTGACGGTCCTTCTTTTTTTTTCCACTTTGTGCGATCGCTGCAGAAGCCATTTTAGAAGTAAAACGCTCGTCTATTTCAGCGACAGCAATTGTGGGATAAGTCTTTTTCAATTTTCGAATAAAACCGACAACATGCTGTGCCGATTCAGAGTCGGTCCCATCCAGTTGCCGTGGCTTGCCTACAACAAAAGTTTCCACCTGTTCTGTCTGTAAATAATCGGCTAAGTATGTCCAGATATCCTGCGGGTGTACCGTCGTCAATGCTGTAGCAATAATTTGCATTGGATCGGTCACCGCAACCCCTATTCGTTTTGTACCGTAATCAAAGGCCATCAATCTCATGGATATATATTTTTTACAAAAATACAAAGTAGTCCTGAGTATTACACAGGAAGATGCAATATTTCAATTGGACGCTTCTTTTCAATACATGCCGTTTTCACTTTTGATCTTTTAATTCTGATTTTTAATCAAAAAAACTATAACTTTGATAGACTATTTAACAACAGCAAACTAACTTGCTTTTTGGGGCAATAGATCACCGAATTCAATGCGATCATAGCGGGCTTACCGAGTTCCTCTATAGGGACACGGATCAAAATAACAGCAAAAGCAACAGGGCATTTGGCTGTGTGAAATCGGGCAAATAAATATTTAAACAAATGAAAAAAACACTAATTGCCAGTTTCCTTTTGGCCCTATGCTTGAATACGCATGCTCAAAGTAAATACGAGCAACACATTACCGCTCTTCGTGAAGAAAAAGCCACTGAATTGGCGAAAGAACAATATGGCCCATTGAAATCAGATCAGGTAGCGTTTTTGGACTACTTTCCTGTAGACGCCAGCTATAAAGTCAACGCCAAAATTGAAGTCCTCTTTAATGAACCGGTATTTCGGATGCCGACCTACGACGGCACAAGCAACGAATACAAACGTTACGCCGTTATAACATTTAATCTTCATGGAAAAGAAGATACGTTGAATGTCTACCAAAGTGTCGCATTATTTCAAAATCCTGCGTACAAAAAACATTTATTTTTACCATTTTTAGATTTAACAAATGGTCAGGAAAGCTATAGTGGGGGCCGGTATATTGATTTATCCACAGACGACATTAAAGGAAATGATGTTGAGATAGACTTTAACAAAGCCTACAACCCATACTGCGCTTATAGCAACGGCTACCGTTGCCCAGTACCCCCAGTTGAGAACAATTTAGAAACAAAAATTATGGCCGGAGAAAAAGCATTTCATAAGTCAAAGAATGAAAGACCAGTCAATCTTAACGCAGGACAGGAGTTCAGTGCTGCCGACAAGAAAATCATTTTATCAGGAGATGAAAATACAATTCTTCGCGTATTGCAAACAACAGACGATAAAGATCTGAAGGTTTTAAAAGCGACAAGCAGTGATGTCAAATACAACGACCCATTGATTGAGTCTCTTTCCAAAAGAATGTTCGCGACTGTACGTGACCCGAATCACCCTGGTGTAGGCATCGCAGCGCCACAAATCGGTATCAATAAAAATCTAATCTGGGTGCAGCGGTTTGACAAACCGGATCAACCATTTGAATTCTATGTAAATCCTAAAATCCTATGGCGCTCCAAACTGAAACGCAAAGGGGCCGAAGGCTGCCTTTCTATCCCTAACCGTAAAGAGGATGTATTACGGAGTTATGCGATCCGCCTGCAATACATCAATAAAGAAGGTAAGGTTATTGAAGAAAATATAGAGGGTTTTACTGCTGTTATTTTTCAGCACGAAACAGATCATCTCTTCGGCATTCTATTTCCAGATCGACTGGAAGAGCAAAGCAAAGAAACCTATGCTCCGTTGAATGACAAGATTGAATTTTCGATCCAACCCAAAACATTGACGCCATAATTTCTAGCCCCGGCATCAAGGACCAAATCATAAGTATAAAAATTGTGATTAATGATAGGACAAAAAGAGCCCCCATGAACGAATTCATGGGGGCTCAATAATTATTATGGAATCTACTTGAGTTAGATCAATCCTTTTTCAGCTAATAACTCAGCTACTTGAACTGCATTCGTTGCAGCACCTTTACGTAAGTTATCTGCTACAACCCACATATTAAGGGTATTTGGCTGAGATTCATCGCGACGGATACGTCCTACAAAAACCTCATCTCTGCCATGTGCATCTTTCGGCATTGGATATTGTAACGAAGCAGGATCATCGACAACAATACAACCGCTTTGCGCTGCTAGCGCTGCACGTACATCATTCAAATCAAAGTCATTTTCAAATTCGATATTCAATGATTCAGAGTGTCCTCCCATGACAGGAATACGCACTGTCGTTGCAGTTACTTTAATAGAATCATCACGCATGATTTTATTTGTTTCCAAAATCATCTTCATCTCTTCCTTGGTGTATCCATTTTCTTGGAAAACATCAATATGCGGAATAACGTTCAAATCAATCTGATAAGGATAAGCTTTTTCCCCATCTTTTCCGGCACGCTCGTCCATCAATTGGTTAACGGCCTTAACACCAGTGCCTGTTACAGATTGGTAGGTAGAAACAACAACACGTTTGATTTTATATTTATCATGTAATGGCTTTAAAGCCACCACCATTTGTATAGTTGAACAATTCGGGTTAGCAATAATTTTATCTTCAGCAGATAACACATCACCATTTACTTCTGGAACAACCAACTTTTTCGTTGGATCCATACGCCATGCCGAAGAATTGTCGATCACTGTAATTCCAGCTTCTGCAAATTTAGGGGCAAATTCTTTCGAGGTATCACCACCAGCAGAAAATAGCGCAACATCAGGTTTCAAAGCAATAGCCTCAGATGGTGTAACCACCTTATACTTCTTTCCCTTGAATTCAATTTCCTTACCCTTACTACGCTCTGAAGCTACTGGAATTAATTCTGTTACTGGGAAATTTCGCGCCGCCAACACGGTTAGCATCTCAGTACCTACAAGGCCTGTTGCGCCGACTACTGCCACTTTCATTTTTGTCTGTGTTTAAATTGTGTATATAAAATTGTTATTTGATTTTGTTTTTAGTTGATTCTTGAAGAATGAATTCTTCAAATTTAAAAAATATTCCCCAATTCCACTATTAAAATAACAAAATATTGAGCCCTTAGCTAAAAATGTCACAACATTTAGCATTTCCCCTCCTAAATTGCTAAAATGGAATCGTTAAGTCCTTTGATTCACGCTATAAAATTAGAATTAAAGCAATTCAAAAAAAATAAAAATTTTCGCTGCTTATTCAAAAAAAAAGAACAAACGATTGAAACAGTTTAAAATCTCATAAAAACAGTCCCAAGAGTCTAAAAATTAACATTTTTTCCCTACTTCCCAAAAGACCGCAAAGTTGATAGATACTGAAAAGCCTTTATATTTGCATCATAAACCGCCATGGTTGAAATTTCATTTTTCATTACATGATGAAACGTAAATTATGTCAGGCTAGATCCTATCATATCGATAGGAAGAAACGAGCGAAGCGATTCATTTATATTTTTGAGCATAAACACTCATTATAGTGAAAGCAGGAGCTTCATAAAATAAAACTTACAAATGAAAGAAAGCATTATTATCATTGGTGCAAATGGCCAGATCGGCACAGAATTAGCTATCGCCTTGCGCAAAAAATTTGGTGCAGAGAATGTTGTAACCACTGACATTAGAGAACCACAGATTAAAAGCCCTGACGAGAATTTCGAAATCGCTAATGTCCTTGACAAAAATGGACTCGAGACATTATTTCAACAATATAAGCCTACTCAAGTATATCTATTAGCTGCCATGCTTTCAGCTACAGGTGAAAAATACCCTGAGAAGGCCTGGGAATTGAACATGAATGGTCTGTTGAATGTGCTTGATCTAGCTGTGAGCTATAAAGTTTCAAAGATATTTTGGCCAAGCTCGATTGCTGTTTTTGGACCGCATTCTCCGAAAACAAATACCGAACAATATTGCGTAATGGATCCGAACACAATTTATGGCATCAGCAAACTTGCAGGTGAGCGTCTTATTGAATGGTATCAGGAACATCGTGGTCTGGATATCCGCAGTGTCCGTTATCCAGGCATCATTTCTTGGAAAACGGAACCAGGAGGTGGCACAACGGATTATGCAGTCGATATTTTTTATGAAGCATTGAAAACCGGGACTTACGCATGTTTCTTATCTGAAAACACGGCATTACCCATGTTATATATGGAGGACGCCATCCGTGGTACACTCGAATTAATGGATGCACCCAAAGAAAGCTTAAGCATTCGCCACAGCTATAACCTCGGTGGCATTACATTTACTCCAAAAGAACTTGCACAAGAAATTAAAAAAATTCTTCCTAATTTTGCAATCTCTTACATCGAGAACGATCCAAGACAACAGATTGCCGATTCATGGCCTGCTAGTCTAGATGATTCTTATGCGAGAAAAGACTGGAACTGGACGCCGGAATTTGACATCCAGAAGATGACAGTCGACATGATTGAAAATCTTAAAAACAAAATATAACAATGGGAAGAGCTTTCGAATTCAGAAAAGAGCGGAAATTCAAACGCTGGGCCAAAATGGCCGTTCAATTTACACGTTTAGGTAAAGAAATCGCTATGGCGGTTAAAGAAAGCGGCCCTCACCCTGAAACTAACTCGAGACTTCGTACAGCAATACACAATGCCAAGGCAGTAAATATGCCAAAGGATCGTATCGAAGCCGCAATCAAACGTGCTTCGGAAAAAGATTCAAAAGGTTACGAAGAATATGTATACGAAGGCTACGGCCCTCATGGCGTACCTGTATTAATTGAAACTGCAACAGATAACACCAACCGCACCGTAGGAAACATTCGTAGCTATTTCACAAAAGCAGGTGGTTCATTGGGGAAAACAGGATCATTGGATTTTATTTTCAATCGTAAATCCATTTTCCGTTTTGCTGCAACAGATGAACTGGACCTAGAAGAGCTTGAATTAGAACTGATCGATGGAGGCTTAGAAGAATTGTACGTAGAATCTGATGAAGAAGGCAATGATATTGCTGTCGTTCAAACTTCCTTTGAAGACTTTGGTAATATGCAAAAATTACTGGAAGAAAAGGGAATTGAAGTAACATCTGCAAAATTGGAACGTATCGCATTATCGCATTCAGATATTACGGAAGAACAAGCTGCTGATGTATTGAAGATGATCGATAAAATCGAAGAAGATGACGATGTTCAAGCAGTTTACCATAACATGGCTTAAGCTATTGAACCTATAAAACAATAAAAAAGAGCGCTAGTCGCTCTTTTTTATTTTAGGCCTCCCAGCTGCGTCAGAAAAATTACTACATTTGTAATAGACTATATTAAACTCATAACAGGATGACTTTTGAAGAATTTTTCATAAAAAAGAAAATTGATTTAAAAGCTTTACAAGCTGCAGATGGACCTTTATTTGAAGAGTTCAAAGCACATTATTCTGCTATGGGAGAAAAGAGTTTTGACCACAGCAAAAAGTTTTGGTTCAACAAGCTTCGAAAAAGTTTCCACCTGATTGAGGAAGAAACTCAAGTTGCAAAACCTGCAGTAAAACAGGCTGCCACTAATACTCTGTCCGATACTTCCAATGCTGAGGCAACAAAACCTGCAGGCTTTAAACCACGCTTCAAGACTGCAATTACACCTACAGTGGATGAGGCTAAAACCACATCTAAAGAGGAAGCACCTGATTCGGCTAAAACTGGGACTGATTCTGCTCCAACAGGTTTCAAACCGAGGTTCAAAGCCGGAGTAACCAAAGCTCCTGACGAAGCGGCAAGCATTCCTACATCCGAAGAAACGACCGACGAAGCAGCGACATCGGCTCCAAAACCGACAGGTTTCAAACCGAGGTTCAAAGCCGGGATCACTAAAACGGAAACTTCTGAACAGACACCGCTGTCTGATGCGAAAGACGAAATTAAGTTAGATGCGAGCGTAAAGGCTGAACCTGAAAACAGCAGCTCAGAAACACAGGAACCTGCTCCAGCAGAAACGACTGACGAAACTGCGGCATCGGCTCCAAAACCGACAGGTTTCAAACCGAGGTTCAAAGCTGGGATCACTAAAACGGAAACTTCTGAACAGACACCGCTGTCTGATGCGAAAGACGAAATTAAGTTAGATGCGAGCGTAAAGGCTGAACCTGAAAACAGTAGCACAGAAACACAGGAACCTGCTGCCAGCAAGCCTACAGGATTTAAACCGAGGTTCAAGGCCGGAGTAACCAAAACAGAAACTTCTGAACAAACACAGCTGCCCGATGCGAAAGACGAAATTAAGTTAGATGCGAGCGTAAAGGCTGATCCTGAAAACAGCAGCTCAGAAACACAGGTACCTGCTGCCAGCAAGCCTACAGGATTCAAACCGAGGTTCAAAGTTGGGATCACTAAAACGGAAACTTCTGAACAAACACAGCTGCCCGATGCAAAAGACGAAATTAAATTAGATGCGAGCGTAAAGGCTGATCCTGAAAACAGCAGCTCAGAAACACAGGAACCTGCTGCCAGCAAGCCTACAGGATTCAAACCGAGGTTCAAGGCAGGAGTAACCAAAACAGAAACTTCTGAACAAACACAGCTGCCCGATGCGAAAGACGAAATTAAGTTAGATACCAACCTAAACGCTGAACCCGAAAATAACAATTCGGACACCGAGGAACCTGTCGCCAACAAGCCTACAGGATTCAAACCAAGGTTCAAAGCTGGCATCACAAAAATTGACAAAAAGGAAGAATAATTTTCACTACATTTAGACTGATTTTTTTAATTATTTTTAAATTCCGATTAAAAACCATAGACCAATGTTAAAGGAAGAAAGACAAGCATTCATTATACATCAGATTAACCTACATAACAAAGTTTTATCGTCAGATCTAAGTGTTCAACTGAATGTATCTGAAGATACAATTAGACGTGACTTAAACGAACTCGCCGAAAATGGTAAAGTTCTAAAAGTCTATGGTGGGGCATTATCAAAATCTTTTCAATTTCCTTTTCAAGATGGGAACGTGTATGCCAAGGAGGCAAAAAAAGAAATTGCCAAGAAAGCAAGTACTTTAATCTCCAATGGAATGACTGTTTTAGTCGGAGGCGGGACAACCTTAATTGAATTGGCAAGAACAATACCCGATCATCTGCAGTGTACGTTTTTCACCATAAGTCCGCTAGTTGCGTTAGAACTTGCGGAAAAGCCAAATCTCGAAGTTATTTTAGTTGGCGGAAAACTTTCACGCAATACTAACATCGTTTCCGGAGCCCAAGTCGCTAATGAATTGGCAGATCTTAAAGTCGATCTTTGTTTGTTGGGAACAAATTCTCTTTCAGTAGAAGATGGGGTGACCGATTCAGACTGGGAGGTGGTACAAATCAAACGTGCGATGATTAAATGCTCGAAAAAAGTGGCTATTTTAAGTATTGCTGAGAAACTAAATTCAGTTCAAAAAATGAAAGTTGTGCCGTTACGTGATATTTCTTATTTGATTACCGATGTCAATCCAACTGATGTTTCCCTAAAAGAATTTGCGAATACAATTGCAATACTTTAATATTGCCGCTCATTTAATTTAGCATGTCATCGCAAACGAAAAATGACTCTTTAAAATCAAAAACAACAAAAGGACTGCTCTGGGGTGGTATGGCCAGTATCATCCAGCAGTTTTTGGGCTTCGGCTTCGGCATCCTACTAAATCGTAAGCTAACAGCAGAAGATTATGGTTTAGTGGCTATGATCACCATCTTTTCTGTTCTCGCTTCTGCTTTTCAAGAAAGTGGGTTTGTGTATGGGATTGTCAATAAAAAAGAAGTCGAACATAAAGATTATAACGCGGTATTCTGGACAAGCGTAGGAATTGGAACATTTATTTATATCGTTCTATTTTTTGCAGCTCCCCTTATCGCCTTATACTATAATCAACCAGTACTGGTAGACTTGAGCAGATTTACCTTTTTGTCCTTTTGGTTAGGTAGTTTTGGTATTGCGCACAATGCTTACCTCTTCCGGAATTTAAAAATCAAAGAAAGGGTCATCACTGGTACCTTTGCTCTGATTGCATCAAATATAGTCGGAGTTTATTTAGCCTATAAGGACTATGCTTATTGGGCATATGCGATCCAAATTGTTTCCTATAGCGGTTTCAATATGCTCGGATTTTGGTATTTTTCCAAATTCAGACCTACT
The DNA here is from genome assembly GCA_050281725.1 of Sphingobacterium sp. Lineage (GTDB taxonomy): Bacteria > Bacteroidota > Bacteroidia > Sphingobacteriales > Sphingobacteriaceae > Sphingobacterium. Next base: position 157,021 of record JBMAAL010000002.1, read on the forward strand.
TTCCAGTTCGATTTTAAACCTATTCGTGACATTTTAGGATTTAGCAGCAAAATACTGGTCACCAATATTTTTATCAATATCAATAAAAATATATATGCGGCAATCTTAGGCCGGCATTATACCGCTGAAGAATTGGGATATACCGTGAATCCAAATCGTTGGAGCATCATGGCTCAAAATATATTGACCAATATGGTCAATAACGTGACACAGCCAATTTTAAAGGAAATAGAAGATGACAAGGATAGACAAGTTCGGGTTTTTCGCAAACTGATTTCTTTTACAGCCTTTTTAGCCTTTCCAATGTTATTTGGCTTAACAACGGTAGCACAAGATTTCATTACTATTGCGATCACCGACAAATGGGCACAAAGTGTGATATTTCTTCAAATATTTTGTATTGGCGCCGCATTTGATTCTGTAAGCAATGTTTTCTCTAACTTAATCATTAGCAAGGGGAAGCCTGAAGTTTATATGCGGAATATCATCGTTTTTGGCCTACTCCAAATTGCCATCCTATTTTTTGGCAAATCATTAGGCCTAGAACTGCTCATTGGATTAACCTCAGCATTAAATGCCTTATGGATATTCGTTTGGTACATATCAGCCAAACCTTATATGAACTATTCATTTCGTTATCTTTTAACAGATATTTTTGCTTATGCACTATTAGCAGCTATAAGCTGCTTAGCAGCACATTACGCCACCGCAGCTATCGCTAACCTCTATCTTCGGTTTGCAAGTACAATTGGAGTTGCGATATTTAGCTATATCATCGTAAATAGAATCTTTAAACCCAGCATTTTGTTGGAATTATACCACTATTTCCTAACAGTTATCCGAAAAAAATAGATGGCCAGGATTCTCACCATAATCGTTTCTTATAATTTTGAGCCTTGGATCCACAAGTGCTTACCCAGCCTATTGGATTCTAGCTACCCAACAGATATTTTAGTTGTCGACAACAATTCGGGAGACAATACAACACAGATCATAAAAGAAACGTATCCATCAGTAAGACTAATAGAAAGTTCCGAAAATTTGGGTTTTGGAAAGGCCAACAACATTGGATTTGACATTGTTTTGAAAGAAGAGTATGATTATGCATTTTTGGTCAATCAGGACGCCTGGCTGGATCGGGACTGTATTGCCAACTTAGTGAAAGTCAACGCAGACAATATCGGAATTATCTCACCTATTCACTACGATGGAACCGAAACAACACTGGACCATGGTTTTGCTGTCTATACAAAAAACGCTATAATCGAAAATTCTTATCGAATTTGCACGTTCGTCAATGCTGCATTTTGGTTTATCCCCAATCCGGTGATCCGAAAAGTCGGTGGTTTCGCACCGATCTTTTTCCATTATGGAGAAGATAAAGATTATGCCAACCGCATCAAGTACTATGGATTAAGCATTGTTCTCGCTGAAGGAGCCAAAGCCTACCACGATAGGCAACAACGTAAAATAGACCGCAAGGCCTTTCTGAAAAGCGAATTTGTCTACCATTTGACAGAATATTGCAACATCAATTATACTTTTGTAAAAGCTTTTTCCATGGCAATATTGGCAAGTCTAAAGAAAATGGCGTCTTCATTTTTTAAAGGTCATACTTTTGAAGCAAAAAGCTACTTAAACATTGCTTTTAGATTGCTGGGCAAAACAGGAGCAGTTTACCGTACCCGTGTGACCAACAAAAAAGTCTTCAACAAAATCTATTGATAAATGAACAATACTGCTCCAGTCATACTTTTTGTGTACAATCGTCCTGATCATACAATAAGAACACTCTCAGCTTTAGAAAATAATATATTAGCAGACCAGACCACGCTATACATCTATTCGGATGCTGCAAAAAACGAAAAATCTATTCAGGCAGTTACTGAAGTGCGAAAGATTATCAATAAGCAATGGAATTTTAAAGAGGTTATTGTTGTAGAACGGACAGAAAATTGGGGTTTGGCAGCCAATGTGATCGATGGTGTTACAAAAGTGGTCAATGCACATGGAAAGATTATTGTTTTGGAAGACGATCTGGAAACTGCGGTGTTTGCACTAGACTATTTCAATCAGGCGCTGGAGCGCTATAAAGATCAAGATCGGGTCATGGAGATCAGCGGTTATGGTTATCCGTTAAAAGATTTAGATAAACTGCCGGAGACTTTCTTTTTTCGGGTCGCCAATAGTTGGGGCTGGGCAACCTGGGACCGCGCCTGGCAACATTTCAATCCGAATATTGATGAACTTGTATCGGAATTTACCGCCGAGCAGATACACCAATTCAGTATCGAGGGAAAAGAAAACTTCTGGAAACAAGTGCAGGAATTTAAAGCCGGAAAGATCAACTCTTGGGCCATACGCTGGTATGCTTCTGTATTCAAAAAAAATGGGTTAGTTTTGTATCCAAGGAATTCGATGACGCAAAATATTGGTAACGATGGTTCGGGTACACATACAGCTGCAGAGGCTACATATCAGGTTACTTTAGCGGATAGCCCTATACGGTATTTTCCGACGGAAATTTCAGAAAACAAACAAGCTTATGAAGCCATCAAGTATTTCTACGCCCATCGGAAAGGATCTTTATTCAACCGTGGTGTCCGATTCCTAAAGAAGAAAATAAATAAATTCAATACATAAAAAACATGTCTGCTCATCCTAAATTCTCGATTATAACTGTCGTTTACAATAATGCGCGTGACATAGAACACACCCTGAAATCGGTTGTCAGTCAGAGCTATGATCATATAGAGTATATTGTCATTGATGGACAATCAACCGACGGAACATTAGAGATCATCCAAAAATACAAGGATAAAATCGCCATCATCGTCTCCGAAAAGGATAAGGGTATCTATGAGGCCATGAATAAGGGGTTAGCCCTAGCAACAGGCGATTATGTTCTTTTTTTAAATTCTGGAGATGAGATCTATGATCTGAATAGCATTGAGAATCTTGCCAAACTAAGCGATAATGCGGATATTCTTTATGGCGAAACGATCCTTGTGGACGACAATCGGAATATTATTGGTGAACGGAGGCATAAGGTTCCGGCTCATTTCGACTGGAAAAGCTTTCGCTATGGCATGAATATATGCCATCAGGCGATCTATATCAAGCGGGAAATTGCCGAGCCATACGATCTCAATTATAAATTATGCGCTGATATTGACTGGGTTATTCGTTGTGCCAAAAAAGCAAAAAAAACGGTCAATGCACAGCAATATGTTGCCCGGTATCTCGTGGGCGGAATGTCAAAACAAAGACATCAGGAATCCTTGAAAGAGCGCTTTGCGATATTCAAACGCTACTATGGAGCCATTCCCAATGTATTCAATCATGGCATCATTGCGCTAAAAGCAGTTTGGTACCGTCTCAATTATGGAAAACCTCAAGACTAATGTTGAATCCTGAAATTTTAACCGAACTTGTTACAGTCAAGATGCCATTTGGCAAATACCAGGGATACACCTTATGTAATCTTCCTGAGCCCTATCTTGTGTGGTATAACCAAAAAGGCTTTCCAAAAGGGAAACTAGGCCAGCAGTTAGCGACGCTCTATGAAATTAAGCTTAATGGCTTGGAATACCTGCTCGAACCTTTGAAGAAAAGGTGACGAGGGTCATTTTATTCCATTTATTATTTTTCGTAGCTTTGCACTAAATTTATTTTTAGCATTAAACGCCGTTTGCAGCGGTATCAATGAATATCATGACACAATATCAAACTTTGCTGTACTATTGTTACAGCCCTATCGAGGATGCCGAAAAATTTGCATCAGATCACTTAGAATTTTGTAAATCACTGGACTTGGTCGGTCGTATTATTGTAGCTGATGAAGGTCTTAATGGAACTGTTTCAGGTACTGTAGAATCCTGTAAAAGCTATATGGATGCCCTTTATGCAGATGGTCGTTTCAATAAAACAGAGTTCAAAATTGACGCTGTAGATGAACCGTCATTCATTAAAATGCATTGCCGCTACAAAGCCGAAATCGTTCACTCTGGTTTGAGAGATCCAAAAGAGATTGACCCCAACCGTCAAACCGGTGTGCACCTTGAACCGAAGGATTTCTTAGCCATGAAAGACCAAGATGATGTGGTTGTATTGGATGTACGCTCAAATTACGAGCACAATGTTGGTCATTTTAAAAATGCTGTCACCCTAGACATTGACAATTTTCGCGAGTTCCCAGAGAAAATCAAAGAGCTCGAACAATATAAAGGAAAAAAAATATTAACGTACTGCACAGGCGGTATCAAATGTGAGAAGGCATCTGCTCTCTTGTTAAAAGAAGGCTTCGAGGATGTTTATCAATTACATGGCGGCATAATCAAATACGGAAAGGAAGCTGGTGGCGAGGATTTTGAAGGCCAATGCTACGTCTTTGACAATCGTGTTACCGTTGACGTAAACTCTGTCAACCCATCCGTGGTATCGACTTGTTTTAACTGTGGCAAGCAAACCACCAAAATGATCAATTGCGCCAACCCAACTTGTAATGAACATTTCACACAATGCGATGAGTGCGGCTGGGAGATGGATGGATGCTGTTCGCAAGCATGCAAGGACAATCCCAATAAACGTGAATATGACGGAACAGGGTATTATGTCAAGGTACCTCAACCAGTCAATATTGACAAAATCAGCAAAAGAAAACATAAAAATTTCCCACCGAAAGTATCGGTCGAAGATTAATACGGATTGAACAAAACGAAGCGGTCGGAAGTGTAGAACTTCCGACCGCTTCCTGTTTAGGATCTGCATCATCTTAGCTTAATCCCATACTAGCTTTTTATCAAGACAAATAATAGCCTAACAAAGTTTACTTGCCAAACATACCGGCGATTGAATCAAGAATATTGCCCTTCGCCTGTCCATCGTTATTTTTATCAAAAAAACTGCCTGCCAATCCACCCAACATGTCGGTAACGCTACCTCCCGATGCCGGTTGCTCAGTTGCTTGCGCTTGTTCTTCTTGGCTACCGCCTAAAAACGAGCCCAATATACCACCCAACATACCGCCACCTGCATTTTGTTGTGTTCCACCACCAAGCACAGAGCCGATCAGATCACCAATCCCACCAGCTCCAGAAGCTTGCTTTTGTTGTCCTAGATACCCCATTACAATCGGAGCGAGTGTAGCCAATACTCCGGTGACCTGAGAAGAACTCAAGCCTGCTTTATCCGCTATATGCTGTGTCACGACTTCGGTATTTTGACCGAACATATGGTTGACAATTTTATTGCCGTCTTCAGAAACATTTTGCTCACCGCCCTGTTCTGCTCCCCCCTGCCCAAAGAAATCTCCAATTTTATCGAGTATCCCGCTATTGCTATGCTGGTCAATAGCCTTGTCAATATTTTCCGCCTGCCCCTTGTTTTTCGCATTGTAATTCAATGCTGCAATCATCAAAGGAACTGCCGCTGCTACAATCCATTTGGCTTTAGATTCACTGACACCAGTAATTTTTGAAATAGTCTCTATCGCTTTAGATCCTACTCCACCTGTAACTAAATCTGTTAAATTCATAAGTCTTCGTTTATAGTTATATAATGAAGATAACGATTTTTTTTGATGAGTTGAGATAATAGCTGATTATAAGAAAGCCCGATTGGATTACACAATCCAATCGGGCCATTTGAAAATCAATTTTTTAAATTAATAACTTTTATAAATAGCGATATCATCCAATCCCAACCTTCCGTTATTAATCACATTGTTACTTGTCCCTAATCCAAGTTTGGTAACTCTAAAACGAACCGGCCCCTGAATATTCATTAAGAATACAGCCTGTTTTGAATTCATGCTCTCTGTCGTTGTATGGGCGTCCGAAATAGGCTCGCCTGTTTGCTCCCATGTCGTTCCTCCGTCGGTCGAGTATTCCAACTTGAACGTACACGAGCGATCGGTGTAATACGAACCATACCAAAGCGTCACTTTTGAGGCCCCATTCGGCACATCAAAATTCATTTGCACATAACCATCGACACTTAAGTTCTGCTGCATACGGATGGCATTTTTTCCAGAAACAATACGATCACGACCAGCAGTTGTTCCTAGAATAGCCTGATACAGGTTCCATTGCCCCGTCGGAAAAGAGACCGCGTTTTTATCCTTCATATCATAGCTACCTTTCACACTCGCATCTACAGCATCAAAAGTTTCGGGCCAACCTGCATATAACTTACCACTGGCATAAGCCATATCAGCGTAACTCTGCATCCTAATTTGTAGTTTTTCGCCCTCTTTGAATGCAATTCCCCTGAATGAAGCACTTGGAGCGATGGACTCCCCAGCAAATGTCGCATTATCTTGTGTATGCAATATAATCTCATTTTTATCACCATCCATCAAGATTTTATCTCCTTTCAACGCTGTCCCGGCGGCGGGTTCAGGTTCAACATCGGCTGTAATATCGATATAGGTTGATTCAAACTCATCAAACTTCGACTTTAGACTGGAAACAGCAACAGGCAATGGGGCAATATTATTACCAGATGAGTAGACTTTAAGCTGCTGATTATTATCGACTGAAAGAACTAATAAGCCATCTTTTTTAATCAGTTTTGAACCGCTAATATTGATCTGAACCGAATCGCCAAATTTAAATTCAGACGCGTTCGGCACCATTACTAATATTCCACGGCGTTGATTTCGCCAAATATTCTGTACAGCAAGTGTATTTTCCGGTAAATTCTTATTTTCCGCATGCGAAACGACCACTGCTTTGATGTATTGTGCCCCTTGCAGCGAAGACTCATTAAGCTGTAAATCGGCATTTTTATACAGACTGCGTAGCGTATACAACGATATTTCAGGATTTAGTGTCCCTATCGATTCATTGACGTTGTCTTTGATACAGCTGGACAGCAATGCTGACATTGCCAACATACTGCATAGTATTGATTTTAACTTTTTCATTGATTAGTTGATTGAAGGTTGCCACCACATTTTTTCATTTATCCCGTCTCCCCCCATACGACTCACAGCATCCTGATAATTTACTTTGTTTAAAGATTGTACAATTGTTGGATAATTTAAACGTACTGGCATTTTCCCTTGATTCAACAAGCCCGGACCTTTGTATAAATCCAATAATTGGGTTCTACGGTATTCGTACCACTGTTGGAAATCCGTAAATAGCATCGCATAGTATTTTTGCAAATGCACCTTTTTCAATTTCGCATTATCACTATCTGTGGGCAACAATTGAACCTTTGCACTGCTTAGGTAAGATGCTGGCGCTGTCAGCCCCCAGTATTCCATAGCCGCGTTCACCCCCTTTAAATAGGCTCCAGGCGCATCGACCTGAGCATACCCTCTCATACCACATTCAGCAATAATAAATTGCAACTCGGCGTAATTCATGATATTTCCCATATGCGAATCAGCTTTTAGACTTGTTAAAAGCGTTGATTGTTGCTCGGGGACATTTCCTCTCTGGTATCCGGACTGCATACCGCCATACACTCCTAATGTGGCTTCAGTGGCCCAAATTTTTAATCGTGGGTCTGAAAGGTCCAGCAGATTATTGATAAAAAATTCTGAATAGCCTTTGTTCCCATTAAAATCTATGTCACGGCTATTAAAATAAGGATTCATGTAAGGCTGTACATTGGTGTAGTATAAAGCAGCCGTTTCAGCATTGCTCTGCATAACCGGATATTCAGCGGCATTCGTTTCTAATATTTCTTTGATCTTTGCAACAGCATTGGTTTCTGACTTATGTGCTATACGTAGCAATAATCGGAGATATAAAGAATTACCAAATTTCTGCCATTTTGCAGGATCTGAATTAAATATGGGATCCATCGCTAAATTCGTCGATTCAACAGCAACCTTACCTTTCAAAAGCGTATTGGCCTCTTCTAATTTTCTAAAGATATCCGCATAAATATCGGCCTGCTTATCAAATACAGGAGTTAAATTACTATCACTATACCCCTTATTGCTGTCCGTATAAGGCACATCACCATACATATCAGTTATTAACGAACTCACCCAAGCATCCAATATAAGCGAAATACCCTGGTATGTCTGGTAACCCTTCTGCTGCCCTTCCCCTGCCTTCTGATAAATATCGCGTATATTGGTCAACTGTACGTACCATCCGGACCAGGTAGATTCCGCTTCTGACGGCCTGATTTCATACCGTTGAATCTCCAATGCATCATTTACTGTTACCGTCACTTGCATAAGCTCATTGTTGATGCGCATATTACGAGACAAGTTTGTGTTTAACACATTGAGTAAAGCTGGCGCTATGAGACTTTGTGGCGCAGCCGCAGAAATTGCATTTGGATTTGTATTTATCGCAACAAAGTCTTTGGTACAGCTCTGTAGCATCCCACAGGCTGCCAACAAAATAAAACCTTTTCTTATATTCTTTTTCATAATACGCTGGATTTAAAATGAGAATGATAAATTGACACCCATTGTGCGGGTTGAAGGGAACTGGGCAATCTCTGCGCCTTTCTCAATACCGCTTGAATTTAGCGATCCAAACTCTGGGTCAAATGAAGGCCATTTGGTCATGACAAACAGATCTCTACCGTACACCCCAATTGATGCGCGCTCAATTTTTAAACGTTCAACAAAAGATTTAGGCAATGTATAATCAAATCTGACCTCACGAAGCTTTATAAAGTCCGTGGAAAAAGTATTTGATTCTATATTATCCCGGTTAAAATGTTTAGCATAATAATCTCCAGCAGACGCAACAACTGTATTCTTGCTGTAGCTTCCATCACTATTCTTCACAACACCATCGCCGATAATACCATTATATCGTCCCGGAATTGTCTTTTTTAATTTCCCCTCTTCCATCAATACGGCATGCGTCAAAGAATATCCCACTCCGCCGAATTGACCATCAAATAAGAAATTAAATCTAAATCCTTTGTATTTAAATTCATTCCCCCAACCGAATTTGGTCGTTGCATTTGGATTACCGATATACATGTTCTGTTGTGACAATACAGGAAGTCCATTTTCATAAATAATTTGACCATCCTGATTCCGCTCATATCCGAGCCCATAGATATCACCAAATCGTTTACCGGGTATGGCCACAATTGTTCCTCTACTTCCAAACAACGTGGATAGCACTAATTCGCCTTGCAGATCTGCAGGTATGGAAATAACTTTCGAATCATAGCTCGTAAAATTTCCATACATATTCCAATTTAAACCATCTTTCTTCTTGATGATGTCGCCAGAAAGCGCAATCTCTATTCCCCTATTCCGTACCTCTCCAGCATTCGTAATCTGATTTCTGAAACCGCTTGAAGGATCCAACGGAGACTCTATAATCTGATCAAATGTCGAGTTTGAGTACAAAGTAAGGTCTAATTTGAGTCGATCTCTGAACATTCTAAAGTCTGTTCCTACTTCATAAGAACGCGTACTTTCGAACGTCAGATTTTCATCTGGAACGGTGGTTGGATTTGTAAGCCCTCCAGTGGTCCCTTCAACACTACGGTAACCATAAGAGTTTAGATAAGCTCGTTTTCCTCCACCTCCGACTTGAGCAATCGATGCTCTGACTTTCCAAAAATTTATCGCTTTTGGCAGGTTTAGCAATTGGGAAATAACAAAACTTGTATTAAGCGAAGGGTATATAAATGGTTTAACTTCATTCCGTTTTGGAGATGCCAACGTACTCGCCCAGTCGATACGATTTGTTGCATCGACAAAAATCATATCCTTATAACTATAATTTAGTAAGGCATATAAGCTATTGGCCGCATATTCCTCGCGGTAAGGTAAATAAACGATTTTTTCCCTGGCATTTGCAAAATTATACTGGTTTGGATAAATTAGACTGTTAGCGTAAGCATCATCTTTAATATACTTATTGTGCATTAACGAACCACCAACCGATGCGCCAAATTTGTGAAGACTGCTCCGTTGATTGTTATATTGCAACAAAAAGTCGGAGGTAATTTCCTGGTTATTAATTGACTGCTCCCGGTAATAGCCATAAGCATATTTATAGGTATCAAATGGCCTGGATTGTTTGCGCTTATCATAGCTCCAATCGATTCCCGTCCGCACCATCAAATTCAATTCCTTGTTGAATTTATAATCTGCCTGTAAATTTCCAATAATATTGTTTTTATCCTGCGCATTGATCATATCATAAGATATGGTTCTTGGATTATCCAACAGGTTTGAAAACGGAGTCATCTGTTCAATTCCCTCCTTTCCCGGAATCCAATTCTGCTCTAGCCAAGCTGCATTCACATTCGGCACAATACCCCGTACAAAGTACATGTAACTTTGATTGTTATAACCGCTATTTGGTAAATTATCTGATCCTCTATTATTAAAATTAATTTTTGTTGAAAGGCTCAGCTTATCCGTCACCTTGTTATTGAACTGCATAGCGATGGTATTCCTATTATAACCCATGTTCGGAATAATCCATTTGTTCGTAACGTTGGTATATGAAAACCTTGAACTGGTCTTTTCAGTAGCACCAGAAATACTGATCGAATTAGTAGACGTGAGCTCCGTCTGGAAAAGATCCTTTCGGTTATTTTCATAAGGTCTCCACAATGTCCGCTCTGGAGGTGTCAAACGGTAGAAATTAGGATCGTACTGGTAATAATACTGTCCATCAAATTTGGGTCCCCATGCAGAAGACGTACTTAAAGTACTTGCACCATCCTCTGACTGTCCGTAGGAATAATAAAGATCCTGATCGACAGCACCTTGCCCATATTCGTATTGATAATCGGGCCATCTGTTAATTGTCCCAATTGCCGTATTCGAATTAACGGATACACCAATTTTATTTTTAGCCCCTTTTCCCCTTTTTGTGGTAATAATCACGGCACCATGTGCGCCACGGGAACCATAGAGCGCTGAAGCTCCCGGTCCTTTCAATACAGAAACGGATTCGATATCATCCGGATTAATATCCGCCAATGATGTTCCAAAATCTACAGGAGAATCACTATCCAAATAATTGGAACTACCATTACCAGTCATCCGCGTACCTCCGCCCATGACAACACCATCCACAACAATCAATGCGGAATTATCGCCCGTAAAAGATGTTTCCCCTCTTAGAATAATCTGATTGGATCCCAATGGCCCCGCACCCGACTTTACTAAATTCAAACCAGCGACTTTTCCTGTTAGGGCATCCGTCCAATTGTTTGAAATTGCATTCGTCAATTCCTCGCCTTTGACTGTGCTTATGGAATAGCCTAGTGCCTTCTCTTCACGCTGTATGCCAAGTGCTGTCACAACGACTTCATTGAGCGCCTCCGATCTCGCACTTAAAGAAATTTTAGCATTCAATTGGGCTGACGAAAAACTTTTCGTTTCCGCTTCGTAACCGATTAGCTGAAAACGGATTGCTGTCCCTGATTCTACTTCAATATCGAAATTACCATTTCTGTCCGTCGCTCCTTTAACTACACCCGCTGCAAGAATTGATACGGATGCCAAAGGTTCTTTCGTCTGATTATCGACAACTTGCCCTTTTACGCTAATCTTGGTCTGCTTAACTGCATGCACAGCTTGATCAGATCCTAGTGGAGCTGCCATTACTGTAAAATCCATATTACAGGCAATTGCTAATGCCACAAATAGCACTTTCGAGGAGGAGTGCCTTAGATTAATTTGGATAGGGTTAATACTAAACATAGTTATTGGTGTAAATTGTTAATTTTCAATTTGGCACAAAAATATATTCTTAACAAAAAGTTTGTTTTAACTTAATGTTTTCTTTTTGTTAACAATTGTTTCGAATAGCATTTCCTTTTATCATACTATTACCGTTTTAATAAAATGCTTTGAATTTCACCTTGAAGGGATTATCATGCATTAGGTACGCTTTTAAGCGCTCTTTCTTTGGTTATTTTATATTTACAAATCGAAAATAATTAATAATACTTAAAAAACGAAATAAATCGAAATTATTTAAAAGCCCATATTAGAATAAAGAAAAACAACACTCAATTGATCCTGAAGAAAACAAAAAGAGCCCAAACTTTCGTTTGGGCTCTTTATTACAATAGAAGCGTTAAGGCTTAAGCCTTCTCGAAACTCCACTTCACATAGTTAATGTTTTTGTCATGCGCCAAATACTTCCGTTCGTAGTATGTCTTAATGGATAAAACATTATCCACTAAGTCCGAATGGTAAAGATCTGTCGTTTCTTTATATTTTTTCAAACCCTGTAAATCGATCTGCTCCAGTGTGTAAGCATAAAAGCCATCATTATCTGTTTTCAGATTCATCATTCCCTCAGGCTTCATAATGACTTTATAACGATCCAAAAACTTTGGCCCAGTCAATCGTTTCTTTTCACGGCTATCTTGTGGTTGCGGATCCGGAAAGGTAATCCAGATCTCATCAATTTCATTTTCAGCAAAATGTTCAAGGATAGTCTCAATTTGTATCCGAAGAAAAGCAACATTCCGAATTCCATCCTCCAAAGCTGTTTTGGCTCCACGCCAAATACGATTACCCTTAAAATCGATACCGATGAAATTTTTCTCCGGAAACAATCTCGCTAGATTAACAGTATACTCACCTTTACCACAAGCAAGCTCCAAAACAACCGGATTATTGTTACCAAATTGCTTCTCAGCCCATTTTCCTTTATATTCTTTGCCTGCGTCGAGTTGGATTACATTTTCAAAAGTAGCAACTTCAGCAAATTTACGTAGTTTGTCCTTTCCCATTTTTTAATAAATATCCGGCAAAAATAACCTTATATTCCCGCTAAAAAAAATAAATCTAACGGACAGCACCAATACCGCCAATTGCGGAACAATCTGAAGTCCGATAGCACACACATGAATGAATAAATCGCCCTCATAGGGGCGAATTATATTGCATATAAAAAGCAATTTATCTAAGTTTGCAGGAATCAATAACTTATCGTGGAGAAAGACGCTAAAATTTATATAGCAGGCCATCGTGGAATGGTCGGATCGGCAATTTATCGCAAATTATCGGAGCTTGGGTACAACAACATTGTCACACGCACATCTTCCGAATTAGATTTGCGCAACCAGCAAGCAGTCGCTGATTTTTTCGATCAGGAAAAACCGGACTATGTTTTCTTAGCCGCAGCCAAAGTTGGCGGGATCATGGCGAACAACACCTATCGCGCTGATTTTATCTACGAAAATATGGCTATACAGAATAACGTCATCAAATCTTCCTACGATAATAAGGTTAAAAAATTAATGTTTTTAGGCTCAAGCTGTATCTATCCAAAAATGGCTCCACAGCCTTTGAATGAAGATATGCTACTCACGGGCACACTGGAGCCAACAAATGAGCCTTACGCAATTGCTAAAATCGCGGGAATAAAAATGACGGAGGCTTTTCGTGATCAATATGGATGTAATTATATTTCCGTTATGCCAACGAATCTTTACGGAATTAATGACAACTACCATCCACAGAATTCACATGTCTTACCAGCATTGATCAGACGATTTCATGAAGCTAAAATCAATCAGCTCCCTGAAGTTATGATCTGGGGAACAGGGACTCCCTTACGGGAATTTCTTTTTTCCGATGACCTGGCAGATGCCTGCGTCTTCTTAATGAATAATTATGACGAGAAACAATTTATCAACATTGGCATTGGCGAAGATTTAAGCATTAAGGAACTTGCCGAATTGATTAAAGACGTCATTGGTTACCAGGGAACTATTTCCTTCGACAGTTCCAAACCTGACGGAACGCCGCGAAAACTCATGGATGTCTCAAAACTACATGCACTGGGCTGGAAACATCGAGTTAACCTTCGGGAAGGCATTCAACTAGCTTATGCGGATTTTTTGAAGAAAGAAGCAAACGCTTCCGAATAAATCCAACGCGATCGCATTAGTAGGTTTCGCTATAGGAAGGAATTCCGTACTCGTTAACCTCATCCTTGATAACTGCATTCTCAGCTTGGGCAGCTTTATTTTTCTTCTTTTTCTTGGGACGAATAAAGCTTGTTAATTTACCAATGAGACCGGTGATTTTATCTTGATTGATTTGGCCGACAGCACGCTCTGACAACAGCAACATCAGCGCTTTCTTTAAAACGCCCGTATTTTTTAGGAATAACCTATTCATAACAAAGGGCACGCCGATACGTAAGGTCTTTGTTAGCCAATCGGAATCTGGATTACTACTTTTCGCAAACAACTGCTGGACGATATTTACCCCCGGTATATTATCTTTTAAGGTATTGAAAAAACGAATCGGGGCCTCTATTTTATTGTTGAGCAAGGTAAATTGAGCCTTAAGATAAGATTCTTGTTCGTTTTTTAGTGTCTTTAAACGGGAAATCTCAGCTTTAAGTTCCTGCAGATTACGTATTTTAGTCTGTTTATTGTTCATTTGTAGCCCTTTCTCTATCAAGTTTATCTTTGTGCAGTTCTTCCTCTTCTTCCTCAATCTCGTCGTTCCACTTCGCTAGAAAACGGCGGATTGAAAGATCCATAAATTTGGATTCCAACATAGGCTCAAAAACCCGTATTAAGATGATAATCACTAAAAAGATACCTGCTGTAGCCAAAAAGCCCAGTGAATAGCTCCCCAATAGCTCCCCAAGCCAAAAACCCAGTGCCAAGCACAAAAAAAACAGAACGAACAACGTGAAAATTAACTTTGTCGCATCCACAACAAGACTGGCGATCAATCTGGACGACCGTTCAATTGTCTTTAATTTGACAAGCTTAAACTGAGAGTCAACATACTCTTTGGTTTTTTGAAACGTACCGCTAAGTGAAAATTTTTCTTCTTCCATGCATCTAAAATTTATTCAGGCTATTTCAACCGCTAGCTTAAAAAACGAAAACGCTGCATCCTATGATGCCAACACAAATCCACTCTCCACGCATAAGGAGTAAATAGTTCGTAAGACAGCTATCCTTAGAAATAGCCCGATAATATGTATTCTACACCAATTATTCCAATGAATAATCTGCGGATTATGCATGTTCGATGATATCATCATCTAGCACTTCTTCGCTCTGATTTAATTTCCCTTTCAGTGTAGAAACAATCTTCTCTTTAAAATCATTCAATTGATCGAACTGTTCTTCCGCTCTTTCACGAATAGCATCACTCAAATCGCTTAATGAATCATTAATTTTATCTCTCGTATCCGACCCCTTGTCTGGAGCAAATAAAACTCCCAAAGCTGCACCTGCAGCAAGACCCGCTAA
>JBMAAL010000003.1:0-144937 GCA_050281725.1 Sphingobacterium sp.
ATAAAAAAAAGGTTTTCAAACGGGGAGAATGAAAACCTTAAATAACCAATTATAAACCTAAATTATGATGATACAAATGTAAGTGTATTTACTACACTATGCAAATTTATTTTAAAAAATAATTTAATCTACTTTAAACAAGCTATAGGAAGTAGCTATTTTTATAGGAGTAAACTGTATTTTTAATGAAAACGGACTGCTATCTGTATTCTTTTTAAACGCTGTGGCTTTGTGGACTTTAAAAAGTATCCGTTGTAGACAAATAGCTATTTTAGAAGCATGGAAAATTTAGAAGTATGGATGCGTGGACCTATTGAAGGGGTACCCGTTCTTCTCCAACCTGTTGCTCATGCACTTTTGCAAGTTGAAGAAGATGTTTTGAAGTATACTGCACAAATATCCTCAGCACAGCTTTGGACAAAACCGGGTGGCAATGCCAGTATAGGTTTTCACCTGCAGCATATTCGTGGAGTAATCGATCGCATGTTTACTTACGCAGAAGGCAAGCCCTTATCGGAAGAACAATTTGATTACCTTCGAAATGAAGGAGCTGACAACGTCGACCTGAGTACTTCATTTCTGGTCGAACAATTACATCAACAGATCGAACACGCTTTGCAAAAATTAAAGCTTATTGATCCGGACACCTTGACTGAACTGCGTTTCTTGGGTCGAAAACGGATCCCTACGACTTTAATTGGTCTGTTGTTCCACGCTGCAGAGCATGCACAACGGCATCTTGGCCAATTACTGGTGACAGCACGATGTATCAGCTAAAAACAACATTTAACTTTGTCAGCTAAAGTCTATGATTTTTGAACCTGTTGTAACTTTTCGCCCCATTTCCCAAGTTCTCGAATAATTGGTTTGAGTTCATAACCCAGCGCAGTAAGCTCGTATAGTACGCGTGCCGGTACCTCTGCATATACAGTACGTTTAACAATGTTATCATCTTCCAGCTTGCGCAATTGTAAGGTGAGCATACGTTCAGTGATTCCGGGTAAACATTTTTTGATTTCCGAATAACGTAGCGCGCCATTGATGAGATAACAACATATGGCTAGGGCCCATTGACCGCCAATCACATTAGCGGCAAAGACTTCAGGGCAATTATGCTCAAGTTGCTTTTTATTTGAAAAGTTAGTGGAACTCGTCTTGATTTTAGTCATACGCACATTTTTTATAGTACCTAACATTGGGTTACATTTAGGCCAAAATAGGAATTATGTCGCTATTTTTAAATCATAGTCCTGTCGTTTATTAAAACTGCCGCTATGAATCGGCTAAATGTGGTGGCTTGTGCTTATATAGATACATAAATAAAAAAAATGAAAACATTAATAGTGGTTATTCACCCCAATTTTGCTGCTTCCGTCGTAAATAAAAGTTGGGTTGAGGCCTTGGAAAATCAATCTGAGTTGTATGACATCCATCAATTGCACCAAGTGTATGCTGATGGTAAAATTGATGTCTCTGCAGAACAGCAGATGATGGAGAAATATGATAAAATAGTCTTTCAATTTCCATTTTATTGGTTTAACTGTCCGCCGTTTTTTAAGCAATGGCTGGATGAAGTGCTTACCTATGGATGGGCTTATGGTAAGAACAGTGGCTACAAATTGGAAGGAAAGAAAATTGCATTAGCAATTTCTGCTGGGATAGACGAGCAGGAGTATAGGGAGACAGGAAAGTATAAATATAGCATGGATCAATTAACAAGTCCTTTTGAAATTACTTTTGACTATGTTAAAGTGGATTATCAAAAACCTTTCGTCTTTTATGGAATTGAAAAAGAGTCATCCACCGCATGGGTAGAAGAGGGCGTCAAGCGCTATCTCAGTTTTTTGGAGCAACTCTAGTTAATAAATATCAGGGCTTGTTTATTGTTGCTTAGCTTTTGTGATTAACGAATCAATCCAAAGAAATAGGCTTATCAAGAAAGCACCTTTCTCAAGATGCTTTCTCTTTGTTGTTTTACCGTGTTGTATAACCACCATTGGCAAAAATGGTCTGCCCTGTTATCCACCAACCATCGGTGACCAAGAATTCCACCAAAGGCGCAATGTCTTTTATATCGGTTAGCCCACCTAATGCTGAAGCAGATTTATGGTAAGCAACAGCGTCTTCGTTTTCCTGTCCGTAGAAAAAAGGTGTATCCATTGGTCCCGGGGCTACAGCATTAACCGAAATTCCCCGTTCTCCAAATTCTTTTGAAGCAGCTCGCGTAAAATGCTCTACTGGAGCTTTCAGTCCTTCATATGTAGAGTATAATCCCGTATAGGCCGCCAATAATGAGGTAACAATAGTACAGATTTTGCCATTTGCGTTCAGTTTTTTACCCGCCTCCCGAATAAAGAAATAAGCAACTTTTGAATTGATGTCACTCATACTGTCATATTCTTCGACCGTGGTATCCACAATTGGCTTTTTTAATACTTTACCAACCGTATTGATGGCGATATCTACGCCACCAAACTGCTCAATTGCAACATCAAAAAGTTTCGTGATATGCTCAATTTTTGTCAGGTCCGCTTGCACTAATATTGCTTCTGCGCCCGCGGATTTGACAGCCTCCAGGGTTTGTTCAGCGTCTGCTTTGGTATTTTCACTATTGTAATGGATCACCAGCTTTGCCCCTTGAGCCGCAAAATCCCGACTTAATAATCCGCCAAGGTTTTTTGCACCACCAGCAATAAGGACAACTTTTCCTTTTATATCATTTCTTGCCATAATAATTTAAATTTTGATTATAGCAAATCTCACAAATGTTAAGGAACCTCTTATGGTGAACTTTTCGCTTTTTTCAATTGACGAAATTGTGAAGGCGACATGCCTTCATATTTTTTAAAAAATTTGGTGAAGTTGGACGGGTCGTATGTCAGCATTTGTGCAATTTTCGCAATGGTCAAATCGCTATTAATGAGTAGGTCTTTGATACAAGCTAATATTTTTTGTACATAAAAATAGCAGGGATGATTTCCGGAAGTTTCCTGTATAATCTTGATAAGATGCTTTTGTGAAACACAGAGTATGTTGGCGATATCCTGAAGCTCCATCATTTCTATGCTGTCTCCACGAACCAATTCCGCTAAATGGCGATCTAAAAAGTCAAAATATTGAATCGTAATCTCTTCACTTCTTTTTCTATTGGAGAGCAATGTTGTGTTCATTTTAATTCCTTTCCGAATTGTTAGGTTAAATATAAACAAATAATACGTAGGTAATATTTTTTACCTGAATAAAACTAAAACTGCGCATAATGGACTCGGCAAGGTTTTAGACAAGGATTTTCATCCTCTATATTGCTCTTCATCACCCGAACGATTAATTTGTAAATTCGTATACTTGTAGAATTCTAAGAGAAATTCGTAATTTTTATAATCCCGCATAAAAATAAACTGAGTATATGCAGATACTTTTAGTAGAAGACGATCGCCGTATTAGCAGCTTTGTTGTTAAAGGTCTAGAAGAGATGGGCCACCAGGTCATTTTGGTTGAATCTGCGGAAGCGGCACGTGAATGGATCAATGCGGATTCATTGGACATTGTCGTACTCGATATTATGTTGCCCGGAATAGATGGTATACAATTTACGAAGATGATCCGATATCGAAAAAATCACATTCCAATATTGATTTTAAGCGCCTTAGGTGAGGTTGAAGATAAAGTCGAGGCTTTGGAAAGTGGTGCTGATGATTTTCTTGTCAAACCCTTTTCCTTTAAAGAATTGGTTAGCCGTATCAAAGCCTTGGTACGCCGCGACAATTATAAAAACGTACCAAAGGATAGCTGCGTAGAAATTCATGATTTAAAAGTGGATCTTGAACGTTATGAAGTCCATAAGAATGGTAAAAATATCGATCTATCGCCTAAAGAATTTAAGCTATTGAAATATCTGATCGAAAATCGCAATAAAACCCTTTCTAGGACAGCGATCTTACAGGCCGTCTGGGGAATTGATTTTGATAACAATACCAATGTTGTCGATGTATACGTTTCTTATTTAAGAGGTAAGATTGATGCGGGGAGTGATACCTCCATTATCAAAACGGTGAAAGGGGTAGGTTATATGCTCACAACGGACTGACAATGAATTTAAAGATTCGACTTACACTCTTTTCTACTTTGGTATTCACCATCATTTTTGGGCTTGCAACGCTAGTCATCTACTGGATATTTTATAATTCTTCTGAACGACATCTGATAAGCTCGCTGGAAAAAAATGCGAAGATAGCCGGTATTTATTACCTTGAAGCGGACGAACAGAGCCCGCTAAAGCACATGGAATCCAAAAATCAATATGAAAGTCTGGTTAAGCGTGCGATGGTAGCAGTTTATAACGCAGCAGGGAAAGTAAGTTATGGTGGTATGCGATTTGATAATCAAATTAATACAGATTTGCTGAACCAGCTGAAAACAGACAAAACGCTTTATTTTAAAACAGCCGATAGCTTTTATTTTGGTTTGTATTACCCCGATAATCAGGGCGATTTCTTTGTGTTTGTCAAAGAGTCCAGCGCAGATTTTGATCACCAGCTGAATCGTTTACTCATTACGCTTGTCTTTGTTTTTCTCGTTGCATTGGTTAGTATTGCCTTGTTGTCGGTCTGGCTGAGTAAGTATGCTTATCTGCCCATTCGTAAAGTGATCCAAGAAATTCAGCATAAAGATTTAAGCACCATTCAGGAGCCCTTGACCGCCATAAACACCAAGGATGAACTCCAGGATCTGATTGAAAGTTATAATGCACTCCTACGTCGGATCAGTGAAAATATGATTATCAGAAAGAACTTTGTAAGTTATGTTTCGCACGAGTTCCGAACGCCTTTAGCAGGTATCCTAGGCTCAATGGAGGTCTTCGGCGCAAAAGTTAGAACGGAAGAAGAATACCGTGAACTGGCCGAAACCATTACCGAGCATGTGAATTTTCTGAATCAACTTATTGGTAATTTTCTATTACTGACCGAAGATCATGCCCTGAAACGTTCTCTGGAAACCTTTCGTATCGATGAGATCGTGTGGGACCTTGTTCCTAAATTTTCGAGATCATTTGTCGTACCCTTGAAAGTCGATATAGAGATCGACGAACCGCAATACTTTAATTTTCGGGGCAATAAGATGCTCATCTCCCTTTCGATCTCTAATTTAATCGAAAATGCACTGAAATATGCAAATGGGCAAGAAGTTCTTATCCGAATGACCAGTGTAAATGGCAGACTGTCTTTACAAATTATAGATCATGGCATCGGTATCCCAAAAGCCGAATTGGAGTCTGTAAAACAGACTTTTTATCGTGGGTCAAATGTCGGTCAGGTGAAGGGTAGCGGCATCGGCCTCTCATTTGCTCAGATCGTTTTTAAGGATCAGGGGGTAGACTTTGATATTCGCTCGAACGATCTGGGAACAACCGTATCACTGCTATTCTCTAAATTCTAATCCTTTTCTAATCTCTTCTAATCAAACTTTAATTTAACCTAAAGTTGCCTGTAATTTCTGCCATTTAGCTTTGTGGAAATTCAAAATTAAGTGAGAAAGCTACGTATTACATTATTTTTACTTCTTGGCCTGAATAGCAAACTATTTTCACAGGACACGGTTGAAAGCCGTTTACGGAAATCGGAGATTGAACAGGTGTTCCTTGCGCATAATCTGAGCTTAATGGCACAACGTTTTCATATACAACAGGCTGCTGCAGCAGTGCTTCAGGCAAAGCTCTGGCCCAATCCAACGATTTCCATCTCAGAGGTCAATCTTTGGAAAAACTCCAGCAGTGAATCCTTTCCTGCGCTGATCGGCCATTATGGTAAATACCAGCAGGTGGCTATCGAACTGGAACAGACCATCGAAATGGCGGGCAAACGAAAAAAAAGAGTGCAATTGCAGCTTCTGGAAAAAGAGAATGCGCAGCTTCAATTTGAAGAATTGCTGCGGAACCTGAAATATGATCTCCGAAGCCAATGTCTCGAACTACAGATCCTACAGGAAAAAGAACGGTTATACAGTAGTCAGGTCGATATTTTTCAGACCCTAGCGAAGTCCTTTCAAAATCAATGGAAAGAAGGTAATGTGAGTGAAATGGACTATCTCAGGATTGAAAGTGAGTCGATTGCATTTGGAAATAAACTCAACGAAATCCAGCAGGAAAAAATTACAAAAATGAATGCAGTTGCAAGCTATCTAGGAGATAAGGGGACTGCACTTTACATTTCGGATACGATAGGTATGCCGCTTTTTCTCCTGGGGACGAAACAGGAATGGAAAATGATGGCCCTGGAAAACCGAAGCGACTATAAAATCATCCACAATACTTGGAAGAAAAGTAATGCGCAGCTGGAAATCGAAAAAGCAGAACGTACACCAGATCTGAAGGTATCGATGAATTATGACCGGGGTGGAAATATCATGCGCGATTTTACAGGTCTGGGTGTTGCAATGGATCTTCCTTTATTTAATCGAAACCAAGGGAATATCAAAATTGCTCAACTGGAACTTGAGAAAAATAAAATTGAAATCGCGCAATTTCGTATCGATATAGAACGGGAGATCGATTTCCTTTCAACGCGTTTGAGCAATCTCGAAACCAGCTTGAAGACGATGGATACAGGTTTTGATCGTAAACTGGATGTCGCGCTTGAGCGCTATGTCCGCAATTTTCAAGAACGACGGTTGACCATCGTTGAATTTATAGACTTTATCAATAATTACATGGAAAACAAAGAATCAATATTGGAGCGCAGGGCAAAATACCTTCAGTATAAGGAAGAATTGACTTATTTAATCGGAAAGGATATTGTCTAATGAAAGGGAACTTTTTAATGCCAATGACACTCATGTCCATATGTTTATTGTGGAGCTGTCAATCAGCGAAAAATGAAGAGCAGGCTACGCCGCCAACCAAAGGTTTTTGCCTTAGCGCAGATTTCAAAAACCAAATTAAAATTGATTCGATACAGAAGCGGGTGGTATTTGAACAGATCGCTTTAAATGGTGTTATCCAATATGATCAGGATGAACTTGCGGCGCTGAAGAGCCCGATACCCGGTATCGTGCAGTCTGTCTCCGTCAAGATGGGTGATTATGTGGAGAAAGGACAGATTCTCGTATCGCTTAAAGGCACATCGGTTAATGATTTGGGCAAGGAGCTGCGTGAGCTGGAGAATAGCAAGCGCTTGGTGGAGAGTAAATTGGCTAGTCTTCAGAGTCTACTGAAAGATGGTATGGCTTCCCAGCGGGAACTGGAAGAGATGGAAAGCGAATTGAAAGCCACACAAATCGGAATACGTCATGTAAAGGCCAATATGAATCTGCTCAATGGATCATCAGAAAATGGTCTGTTTTACATCCGTGCACCTAAAGCGGGTTATATAGTTGATAAAAAGGTGAGCCCCGGTATGACAGTTGGTGATGATGCCGAATTACTTTCGGTGAGTAAACTGAATGAAGTATGGGTTTCGGTCAATATTTATGCAAATAACTTACCCTTTGTGAAAAATGGTGCTCCTG
Source organism: Sphingobacterium sp. (assembly GCA_050281725.1). Taxonomy (GTDB): domain Bacteria; phylum Bacteroidota; class Bacteroidia; order Sphingobacteriales; family Sphingobacteriaceae; genus Sphingobacterium. The sequence continues at coordinate 7,504 of JBMAAL010000003.1, forward strand.
TCAAAATTACAACGTTAGCCTATAAAGGGGAATCTTTTGAGGGCTATATTGATCAGGTAGCCAATTTTTTTGATCCGGAAGAACGTGTCGTCAAAGCGCGTGTAAAGTTGTTGAACAAAGACCTGAGGTTAAAGCCCGGCATGAGTGTGGACGTATTGGTTGAAAAAGCTGTTTCGGGACAAGAGCGGCAGATGTTGGCTATTCCCAAAGACGCCATCATTCTGCATAATAACCAGAATTTCGTGGTGCTTTACAAAAATGACTGTGATCTGGCCATAAAGCCTGTGGATGTTGTTGCTGAGAATGAAACCTATGCTTTTGTCAAAACAGGAATAGCCGAGGGAGATCAGGTGCTGACAGAAAATGAGCTGATTGTATTTGATGAATTGATAAATAGATAGGATGAAGAAAGTTGTACAAAATATTGTTTCATTTTCATTGAAACATTCCTTGGTCGTCCTGTTTTTTACCTTGGCATTGTTATTCGGCGGGATATACGCCTACCTGCATACACCGATTGAAGCTTTCCCCGACGTCACCAATACACGGGTCAGGATTATCACACAATGGCCGGGACGTAGCGCCGAAGAAATAGAGAAGTTCGTCACATTACCGGTAACCAAAGAGATGAATACCATTCCAAAGAAAACGGATGTTCGTTCGATCTCGTTGTTTGGCTTATCCGTTGTAACGATCCAATTTGAGGATGGAGTAGAGGACTTTTATGCCCAGCAGTATGCGGGTAATAAGATGCGTTCCATCGATTTGCCGGAAGGTGCGGAAAGCTCCATCGAACCACCTTCGGGTGCTACCGGAGAAATTTTTCGCTATGTGGTGAAGAGCAATCTTCCAATTAAAGAAGTCTCCGCCATTCAAGATTGGGTGATAGAAAGGGAACTTGTGGGGGTGCCGGGTGTGGCGGACGTCGTTAGCTTTGGGGGGGAGGAAAAGATCTATGAAATAAAGATCAATCCAACAGAGCTTGCCAATTATAACCTGTCGCCACTGGATGTTTATGAAGCCGTCTCGCGTTCGAATATCAATGTCGGCGGAGATGTGATCCAGAAAGGAAATCAGGCCTATGTCGTTCGTGGAGTAGGTTTATTGGATAAGATCGACGATATCGGTAATATCTTGATTAAGGTGGTCGGCAATACACCGATTTTAGTCAAACATGTAGCCGAAATAGAACTGGGCGCAAAGCCACGACTTGGCCAAGTGGGGCTCAATCAGGAAGATGATCTTGTGCAGGGAATTGTCATTATGCTAAGGGGAGAAAATCCTTCTGCTGTGGTCACAAAGCTAAAGGCAAAAATTGAAGAGCTAAATCAACGTATTTTACCCGAAAATGTCAAGATTGAGCCCGTTATAGACCGTACAAAACTGGTGAATAATACCGTGCATACGGTTTCCAAAAACCTGATAGAAGGTGTAATCTTGGTTTCGATTATTGTCTTTATCTTTTTGAACAACTGGAAGACAACCTTTATCGTTGCCTCGGTCATTCCATTGGCCTTCCTGTTTGCGATTATTTTATTGAAAATACAGGGGCTGCCTGCAAATTTGATTTCCATGGGGGCATTGGACTTTGGACTGTTGCTCGAAGGAACGCTGGTGATTGTGGAGACTGTTTTTGTCTCTTTGGAAAAAGAGGCACATCGGCTTGGGGCGGAGCGTTTTAATAAAATCTCCAAGTTGGGGATCATTAAGAAAAGTGCCGGCTCTGTAGCAGGATATATCTTTTTTGCCCTATTGATTTTAATCGTCGCTTTGACTCCTATTTTTTCTTTTCAAAAAGTAGAAGGAAAGATGTTCTCACCATTGGCTTTTACGCTCGGTTATGCTTTGTTGGGTTCCTTGATCCTGAGTTTGACCTATGTGCCCGCGATGTGTAAATATTTATTGAAAAAGAATATCAAAGAAGATGAAAATAAGATCACTAAGATCAGCCGTAATGCTATTTTTAAAGGTTTTAGAAAGGCTTTCGATCATCCAAAATGGACATTGTCGATTTTTATATTCGCCTTGCTTGTCTGTATTGTGCGGTTTAGCAACTATGGTTCAGAGTTCCTTCCGAAACTGAATGAAGGTGCAATTTATGTACGGGCAACCTTACCCAATAGTGTCAACCTGGAAGAATCGGTTAAATTGACCAAAACGATGAAAACAAAATTGATGAGGCAGTTTGACGAGATTGATTTTATCATGACGCAAACAGGCCGTCCCAATGATGGTACAGATCCAACAGGTTTTTTCAATATTGAATTCAATATTGAATTGAAACCCGAAGGCGAGTGGAAAAGAAAGATAGCAAAAGAGAAATTGATCGGTCAGATGCGCGATAGCCTACAGACTTTTCCCGGAATAAATTTTGGTTTTAGCCAGCCGATCCAAGATAATGTAGAGGAGTATGTAGCCGGAGTAAAAAGTCCGTTGGTAATCAAAATTTTCGGTGAGAATTTACAAGATTTAGAAAATAAAGCCAATAAGTTTGCCGAGTCACTTAAAAAGGTGAGCGGTATTACCGACATCAATGTTTTCAAAAATATCGGTTTGCCTGAACTCAGGATTCAACTCCATGATTCAAAGATGGCTAAATATGGTGTGTCGACCAAAGATGTGCAGTCGGTGATCGAAATGACTATCGGGGGGCAATCTGTGACACATTTCTATGAAAATGAACGGATCTTTGATGTTCGTCTGCGCTTCCAGAAATCCTATCGGGACAATCCAGAGAAGATCGGAAATATCATTATTCCGACGTTGAATGATCAGAAAGTACCGCTGCGGGAGATCGCAACAATAGATTATCATACCGGTCCGGCATTTATTTACAGAGAGGGCAACTCCCGTTATATTGGTGTTGGCTTCAATATTGAAGGCCGGGATTTGGGAAGTACCATTGCCGATGCAAAAAAACAGATAGAAAAAGATGTTAAACTACCCAAATCTTATAAGGTCGTATGGGCCGGAGAATTCGAAAGCAAGGAGCGGGCTACAAAACAGCTGATGAATGTAGTGCCAATTTCTCTTATTTTGATTTTACTCTTGCTGTATGCCAATTTTGGCAACGTCAAAGATACGCTGATTTCTTCGTTGACACTGGCATTTGCATTTATAGGCGGGTTTGTATCCCTGTGGGTTACCGGGACGACATTTGGAATTTCGGCGGGTATCGGATTTATTATTCTCTTCGGAGTAGCCACGATTGATGGCATTGTTTTAATAGGGATAATGAAAGAAAATCTGTTGAATAAAATGCGCTTGAAACCCGCTATTTATGAAGCTGTCAAAAGCCGGATCAGACCCATCCTAATGATTGCGTTAATGGGGGCAATGGGACTATTGCCGGCGGCACTTTCAAACGGTATGGGTTCTGAAATCCAAAAACCCTTGGCTATTATGATTGTTGGCGGACTGATTATTTGCATGATTCTATCGTTTTCAGTACTACCTATTGTTTTTTACTTCGCTTATAAAAAGGAGAGCCGCGATTAGTTACCCATTTTTAATTATTATATACGATACAAAGGTTGCCTGTCAGACAGTGCAGCCTTTGTTATTTTTAATATGCAGCTGTAGGTTGCGTAATAGGGGGCCAAATTTTAAGCGGATAATTATATTTTACCTTTTTTAAAAATAACTTTAGGCATAATATATCTTTCACATGCTATTTTTTGTAAATCTTGTTATAAATGTTGAACTTACATTTAAGTTGCTAAAATTGATTTCAACTTAAAAAAAACACTAATCTGAAGTTTTGCTGAAATAAGTTATAAATCTGTATTTAAATTAGAAAGCCATTCTTCCGGTTCCTCATGAGTTGTATTTGCTAGAAAAGGTCAATATTAGGTCAGTGTTGATTAATTCATAAGAAGATTGGCCTCGCTATTCCAAATAGATTTGTGATAAAGAAATATTAAAAGAATACGCTATGGCACAATTTAAATGGGAAGGAATTTATCCTGCAATGTTATCACCATTTGATGAAAATGGAAATTTGGATTTTGATATGTTTGGTAAAAACATTGAAGCACAATTGGATGGAGGTGTTCACGGTTTGATTATCGCTGGATCATTGGGTGAAGCAAGTGTTTTGAGTACGGAAGAAAAGTATGATTTATTGACATATGCGTTGAAGGTTGTTGCTGGGCGTGTACCGGTGTTGTTGAATATTGCAGAAAATACAACTGCTGCAGCGATCAAAGTAGCTCAGACCAGTGAAGAATTAGGCGCAGATGGTTTGATGTTATTGCCACCGATGCGCTATAGAGCTGATGATAGAGAAGCGGTCGCTTATTTTCGTGCTGTTGCACAAAGCACCAAATTGCCAATCTTAATCTATAACAACCCTGTTGACTATAGTACTTATGTATCGCTTGATATGTTTGAGGAACTCTTATTGGAACCAAATATTCAGGCAGTGAAAGAGTCTACACGAGATTTAACAAATATCACGCGTTTGAAAAATCGTTTTGGTGATCGATTAAAGATTATGGCTGGCGTAGATACCTTAGGACTGGAGTCTTTGATGTTAGGGGCTGATGGTTTAGTTGCTGGACTGGTCGACGCATTTCCAAGAGAAACCGTGGCCATGTACGATCTTGTAAAGGCAGGTGAGTACAGCAAAGCTGTAGAAATATACCGTTGGTTTATGCCTTTATTGGAATTGGATATTCATCCTAAATTGGTACAATATATTAAATTGGCTGCGACAGCGGAAGGGATTTCAACACCTTATACACGCGCACCAAGATTGCCATTGATCGGCGAGGAAGAGCAACGTGTGAAAAAAATTATTGCAGATTCAATCGCAACCAGACCACAATTATAGAAATGCTTCTGAACTTTCTGGATAGAGGTTCAGGAAATCTCCTTTTTAGGATCAAGTAAAAATAGACGAAAAGGACCTTCTTATTATATTTTAAGCCACAAGGAATGAAGATATAGGGAAGGTTTTTATTGATTTTTGGGATAGATACTTACAATAAAAACAAAAGGAATGGATAGAAACGCAAATGAGATTGATTACGTCGTAAAACAGGCGGAGGCTGGATTTCAGTTTCTTCAAAAAACTGATGTAGTTGAAAGAGCGGAATTGATGTATGCTATTGCCGCTGAAATTGAGGCATTGGGAGACATCCTGATTGAAACGGCTCATCTGGAAACGGCTCTTCCTCTGGGAAGATTGCAAGGTGAAAAAGCGAGAACGGTCAATCAATGGCGTCGCTATGCCGATGCTGTAAAAACGGGGCTATACAGTGAAGCACGGATAGATCGGGATCCAAATGGCCAATTTGATTTACGGAAGTATAACAAAGGACTTGGTCCGGTGGTCGTCTTTGGCGCGAGCAATTTCCCTTTCGCCTTTTCAACAGCAGGCGGAGATACAGCAAGTGCCATTGGTGCCGGCTGTTCGGTTATCGTAAAAGCTCATCCCGCTCATCTGAAAACCTCGCAATTAATGGCTGAAGCTATTGGTCGAGCCGTTTCAAAATACGGTGCGCCCAGTGGTGTTTTTAATCATGTGCTATCGGATTCATTTACTGTTGGACAACAATTGGTCAGTCATAGTTTCGTAAAAGCGGTCGCATTTACAGGTTCTTTCCGTGGCGGGAAAGCTTTATTTGATTTGGGCCAGTCAAGACCTGATCCTATTCCTGTATTTGCCGAGATGGGGAGCGTAAATCCGGTTTTTCTTTTACCGGACTACTTAGCTAGCAATCTGGAACATTTTGCAAAGCAGTATATTACGTCACTACTTTTAGGTGTTGGTCAATTTTGCACCAATCCAGGTATTTTGGTAAGTGTCGGCGGCGAACAGCTGGATCGACTTAAGGTGGAGTTGAAGAAAGAACTTCAAGCTGCCGCTACCGGCAAAATGCTGCACGCAGGAATATTGGATAGCTATAACCGTTTAAAAGGAGAGATGGTTCAATACGATGGCGTCAGTATATTGAAAGAAGGGCAGGATAATACAGCACAAGATTTTGCGCAGGCCCTGCTTGCGGAAACGGAAGCAAGTCAAGTTTTGGCTAATCCTAAATTATTGGAAGAAGTTTTTGGACCTTTTGGGCTAATTATATCTTGTACGGACCTCCACGAAATGCAAAATGTAATGGAGCAGCTCGAAGGGCAGATCACCATCACTTTCGCGGCATCGGCGCAAGATATCCGCGAATACCCGGCGCTCTTTACAATAGCACAGGACAAATGCGGCAGGCTTTTGTTTCAGGGTATGCCAACTGGCGTTGAAGTGCAGTATGCTATGCAGCATGGTGGACCTTACCCGGCAACCACAGATGCTCGTTTTACTTCAGTAGGGCCTGATGCGGTAAAGCGCTTTATTCGCCCCATTAGTTTTCAAAATTGGCCAAATGAATTTTTGCCTAAAGAACTACAGAACGGAAACCCATTACAAATTGACCGTTTGGTCAATCAACAATGGACTAAAGCATAATAGAAACAAGTGACTATATAAACAAGTGACCAGAAATGAAGAAGACTTTTTTTTGTATTGATTCGCATACCTGTGGTTGTCCCGTACGATTGGTGGCAGGAGGAGCCCCATTGTTACAGGGGAATTCCATGATGGAGCGTAGGTTGCATTTTATACGTGAGTACGATTGGATCCGTATGGGATTGATGTTTGAACCAAGAGGGCATGACATGATGAGCGGCAGTATGCTTTATCCACCCTTTGATCCGCAAAATGATATTGGTGTCCTTTACATTGAAACCAGCGGCTGTCTGCCGATGTGTGGACATGGAACGATCGGTACGGTGACGATTGCCATCGAGGAGGGACTCGTTCAACCTAAGGTTCCCGGAAAATTAAGGTTGGAAACTCCGGCTGGACTTGTATATATCGACTATGTTCAAGAGGGACCTAAGGTGAAAAGCGTCAAGCTTACGAACGTCAAATCTTTTTTATATGCTGAAGCCTTAACGGTCGATTGCCCGGATCTAGGCAACATCAGTGTCGATGTTGCCTACGGTGGAAACTTCTACGGCATTATTGACCCGCAGACTAATTTTCAAGATATCAGTTCCTACTCAGCAAGCCAACTCATTCATTATGGAAAAATAATCCGTCAGCTGCTGAACGAAAAATATTCTTTTGTTCATCCCGAAGATGCCAATATACATGGATTGACTCATATCCAATGGACAGGGGATCCTAAACTTCCCAACTCGTCGGGACGTAATGCGGTACTGGTTGGTGACAATGCATTGGATCGTTCACCATGCGGTACAGGTACATCAGCCCGTATGGCACAATGGTATGCTAAAGGAAAACTCAAGAAAGGGATGGAGTTTGTACATGAAAGTTATATCGGTTCACAATTTACCGGTAAAATTGAGGCTGAAACAACTGTCGATGGTAAACCGGCCATTGTCCCATCCATCGAAGGCTGGGCACGTATAACGGGCTATAATACCATTTTTTTGGATGATGAAGATCCTTATTTTGGTGGTTTTCAGGTGATTTAATAAATTAATAAGACAAGAGCAACGTGAAAGAAAATAATAGAGGTACGGTTGTCGTCGTTGGAGCAGGAATTGCAGGGCTTGCTTCTGCCTATTACCTTGTGAGAGACGGATGGGATGTGAAAATCCTCGAAAAAAAAAACCTGGACAATAACTGTTCTTATGGCAATGCCGGTATGATTGTCCCCAGTCATTTTACGCCCTTGGCTGCCCCCGGTATTGTAGCGCAGGGGATAAAGTGGATGTTCAATAGTAAAAGCCCTTTTTATGTACGGCCTTCGCTAAATCCGCGATTGATCAATTGGGGATTGAAGTTTTTGAAACATGCTAATCGTACACATGTAGAACAGCACGCAGCTGCAATACGTGATTTGAATCTCTACAGCAGCAGACTATATGATGAATTGGCGCAGGAGGAAGGTTTTGATTTTGAGTTGAAACAGAATGGTATCCTGATGATGTATAAGTCCAAGGAAATGCAACATGAAGAAATAGAGCTTGCTCATCGTGCACAGGACCTTGGACTGGATGTTGATATCTTGGAAGGAAATACTGTTCAAGAATTAGAACCCAATCTGAAACTGGATGTCCTGGGGGCGATACTCTATCGATGTGATGGAAAGCTTTATCCACCCAAGTTAATGCGGCAATTGATTCAATATTTGAAAGCAGCCGGTGTAGCTTTTTTCGAAGAAACTGAAGTCCATAAATTTATAACGACCGGAAATAAGGTGAAAGAGGCAGTCAGCAATAAAGGGAGCTTTCAGGCAGATGCGTTTGTGTTGACAGGTGGCGCCTATTTACCACAGTTGACATCAAAGTTGCATGTAAATACACCGCTTATGCCAGGAAAAGGGTATTCGTTTATGTATCAGCCCGAGAAAGAGAACGCATTGAATCATGCGGCATTATTACTGGAGGCTCGTGTTGCTGTAACCCCTATGAATGGTCAGATCAGATTCAGCGGTACGATGGAATTGGGGCCTGCAAATGACAGAATTTATGAAAACCGTGTCCGCGGAATTGTAGAATCTATTCCTAAATATTATCCAGAATTGAAGGTCGATTACCCAAGCGAAAAAATATGGTATGGTTACAGACCCTGCTCGCCTGATGGATTGCCCTATCTGGGAAGATTGAAAAAATTTGATAATGTCCTGGTTGCCGGCGGGGGTGGTATGATGGGCTTGAGCTTGGGCCCTGCCTATGGGAAGATTGTTGCAGATTTATTGGCAGGGCAGAAAATAGAGGCTGAAATCGCCGGTTTTAGGCCTGATCGTTTCGACTGATAAAATTTTGATATAAACCAACACCCGAATTATGAATCGTTCTTTTTCTTTTAAAGCTCCCAAAACATTGTTTTATGGGATGCTCTTTCTATTCTCCTTCTCCACGCATGCACAAAAGATGAAATTATACGACCATACGACCCCTATAGAACCTTACATTGTACAATATGGGCATGATGTTGAGGCGATCAACTATTTTTATGGCCCTATGCCCAAAGGTTGGGGCAATCAGCAGGCTGCTGCTTCGCCAGAACAGTTAGCACGTCTTCAACGTTTGGATAACGAATATCTGAACAAGTTAGACAAGTTCCCTTATGAAGAACTCGAAACAGCTGGACAGGTAGATTTTATCTTACTGAAGCGCAAACTAAAAAGTGATCTCCTTGCATTAAAAGAGGATGAGTCAAATTACAACCGGTTATCCGTGTATTTACCTTTCGCACAGCGAATATTTGCACTTGAAAAGGACCGTCGTAGGGGGAAGCGTTTGGCAGGAGAAGATGTCGCGAAAGAGCTGACGTTGGTTGTCGGTGAAATCGATCGATCAATAGCTGCTTTGCAGGAAAAGACCAATATTCCTTATTCAGATGTGAACTTTCTGGTTGCTCTATTAAATTCGTTGGACTTAAGGATCACCAGCACCTTCGATTTTTATAATGAATACGACCCTGAATTTACTTGGTGGGTACCCTCCATATTTCAACAAGTGAAAAGCAAGCTGTCGGATTATAAGGAGAAATTGGCTGCAAAAAGTGATTGGAAAGTGTTTAATGACGGTAGCCAGATTGCTGGTTGGCCCATTGGGGAAAAAGAGATAAACCGAAGACTCAAAGCAGAAATGATCAGTTATACCGCTGCCGATCTTTTAAAATTGGCTGATCAAGAGTTTAAATGGTGTGAAGCGGAGTTATTGAAAGCGAGCCGTGAAATGGGGTTTGGCGATGACTGGCGGGCAGCACAGGAAAAGGTTAAAAACTCGTATGTACCGATTGGGGAACAGCCCGAGCTCATCATGAGATTGTATAATGATGCACAGCAATTTATTGAACAAAATAAACTCATGAATATTCCTGAGCTGGCAGATGAGACTTGGGGCATGATCATGATGACACCTGAACGGCAACGGGTCAACCCCTTTTTTACAGGAGGACGGGAAATTAGCATATCCTATCCGACAAATACCATGGATCAGCAGGCAAAATTGATGAGCATGCGTGGTAATAATCCTTATTTCTCCCGTGGCACAGTCCAGCATGAATTAATTCCCGGTCATCATCTGCAATATTTTATGAATAGGCGTTATAAGCCTTACCGCGAAGAGGCTTTTAATACGCCATTTTGGACGGAAGGATGGACATTGTACTGGGAACTGCTGCTGTATAGCAAGGGATTCGCAAAAACTCCAGAGGAGCGAATCGGGATGTTATTTTGGCGCATGCACCGCTGTGCGCGAATAACCTTTAGTATTAAATTTCATTTAGGTGAATGGACACCACAGCAATGCATAGATTACTTGGTAAACCGCGTGGGATTTGAGTCAGCTAATGCGCACGGTGAAGTGAAGAGATCGTTTGAAGGTTCTTATGATCCATTATACCAGTTGGCCTATCTCGTAGGTGGCTTGCAATTGATGCGCATAAAAGAAGAGGTGGTAGATCAAGGCAAAATGTCATTTGCTGCATTCCATGACCGTGTGATCAAAGAAAATTATCTACCGATGGAAATGTTAAGAGCGATTATCAAGGGCGAGAAGTTAAAGCCCGATTACGAGACAAACTGGAAGTTTTATCATTTTAACAACTAAGTATTTATGAGCGAAGTGAAACAAACTTTTCAAAAGTCTCTAGGGTTACTGGATGCCACTATGCTGGTGGTTGGAAGTATGATCGGTTCCGGGATTTTTATTGTATCTGCGGATATCGCACGTAACACAGGTTCTGCGGGCTGGATGATGGTAGTATGGCTGATCTGTGGATTTATGACCTTAACCGCTGCCTTGAGTTATGGTGAATTGAGTGCGATGTTTCCAAAGGCAGGAGGGCAGTACATCTACCTTCGGGAGGCCTATGGGCCGGTATTGAGTTTTGTATTTGGATGGACATTTTTTGCCGTTATACAAACAGCCACAATAGCCGCGGTGGGAGTTGCTTTTGCGAAATTTACAGCCTATCTCTTTCCTATTATGGATGAAGATGTTTATCTGCTTGAATGGTCAGATTACCGGATATCGGCAGCACAGGTGCTGGCCATTGCAGTCATTATGGTATTAACCTATATTAATTCAAGGGGTGTAAATAGCGGAAAGCGTGTGCAGACATCCATCACATTGATCAAGATTGGGAGTCTGTTGCTCTTATTGCTCTTTGGCTTCCTGGCTTTGAAACATGAAGTGTGGGCTTGGAACTGGGACAATATATCACTTTGGTCCATGCGCCGCTTAAATACGGATGGAACATATACATCTTATGATGGATTTTCAGCGATGGGTGCTTTTTCTGCAGCTATGGTCGGTGCCCTCTTCAGTAGCGATTCCTGGCATTCATCTTCCGCAGTAGCGGGCGAAATTAAGAATCCACAGCGTAATATCGGTTTGAGTCTAGCATTAGGGACTTTGCTGGTTACCGTAATTTATCTGATGACTAATTTGATGTACACCGGCATATTGCCTTTGGAAGATATGGTCAATGCGCCAAAAGATCGTGTAGCCATGAGTGTGGCTCAAGAGGTTTTTGGCCCTTTTGGGATTACTATCATAGCTATTATGATCATGATTAGCACCTTTGGCTGTAATAATGGGATTATCCTGGCAGGCGCGAGGGTGTATTATTCTATGGCCAAAGATGGTTTGTTTTTTAAAAAGGCTGGTAAGCTCAATGCCCATGCGGTACCTGCCTGGGCGCTCTGGATACAATGTGCTGCCGCGTCAATATGGTGTTTAAGCGGAAAATATGGTGACTTATTGGATATGATTACCTGTGTGGTGGTGATATTTTATGTACTCGCGATTGCTGGTATTATTCGTCTCCGTATCAGGCGTCCAGATTTGAACAGGCCCTATAAAGCATTTGGATATCCTTTTCTTCCCGTTCTTTATATTCTGATGGGACTTGCCTTTATCGGGCTGATGGTTATTTTTAAGCCAAATTATACCTGGCCGGGCATTATCATTGCATTATTGGGTATCCCTATCTATTATTTAATCAATCCTAAACGAAGAAAGCATGAAGTTTCTTAGTACGGCGATTTTGTTGTTGTCTGCACAGTTTCTTTTTGGTCAAGGAACTTTGGCAGATTATACACGTGCACAAAGCTTAAAAAAACAATTGACCAACAAAATTGAAAATCTGCCGGGCCAGTTTTATTGGAATGATAAGGGGGATCTCTTTTGGTATGATCGAAATACGTTGCAGGGAAAAGAGTATATGCTGGTCAATCCCCAGGCAAAAACAAAAGAACAGCTGTTTGATCTGACGAAAGTATTTTCGTTAGTGGATGAAAAACTAGGCCGGAAAGTCGAAAATCGTGTTATTTCCAATGACCAGATAAAATTGATGGACCAGGATCAAGTGTCGCTCGATATCGCGGGCTACCTGTGGATCTGGAACCGCCGTTCCTTGCAGTTGAGCCAGGGCGCTGCAAGCGGAAGTAAAGATCGAAATACGCGATATTGGGGGCAGCGTGAACAGGGAAATGCCTTTAGAGAAGTCGAATCTCCAGATAAAAAACAGGTGGCATTTATCCGCAATAATAATGTGTTCCTAGCGAAAAAGGGAAATGTAAACGAGGCGCGACAAATTACGTTTGATGGCAATACGGCAAATTATTATAGTAACGATATTCAATGGGCACCGGATAGCCGTAAGCTGGCTACAGTAAAAACTCAAAAAATAGAGATCAGACAGCTGACGCTTATAGAATCTTCTCCTAAAGATCAGCTGCAGCCTAAAATTCAGACACGCGATTACGTTAAGCCCGGAGATGAGCTGGCACAAAAACTACCCATCTTATATGATCTTGAAAAAGACCGGCTGTCGGTGTTTGATGCCACGCTCATACCGAATCAATTTTACCTTTCGGATCTTTCCTGGCGCGACGACAGCAGAGCATTTACCTTCGAGTATAACAAACGGGGGCATCAAGTCTATGGCGTCATGCAGATGGATGCAAATAGCGGTACCTCGAGCTATCTGATTCACGAACAGAATAAGACCTTTATTGATTATAGTGGCAAGAAATATCGGGAGGATCTGGCCGATGGAAAGGAAATTGTGTGGACCTCTGAGCGTGATGGATGGAACCATCTGTATCTTTATGATGGACTTACTGGAAAAGTAAAGAACCAAATAACGAAAGGAAATTGGGTTGTTCGGAAAGTTGTACATGTTGACGCTGAGAAACGAAGGGTTATTTTTGAAGGCAGTGGAATGAATGCCGCAGAAGATCCTTATTTGGTACACTATTATTCTATCGGTTTAGACGGAAAGGATTTAAAACGGCTGACAGAAGAAAATGCAAATCATCAGGCTTTTTTCAATAAAGATTATTCGCAATTTGTCGATACGTATTCCAGGGTCGATCAGTCGCCAATTTCAGTATTGCGTGACCAAAATGGCCATATAGTAATGGAACTAGAGAAAACGAACAGTAATTTGTTAGAAACTGTAGGATGGCGTGCACCGGAGGTTTTCAAAGCCAAGGGACGTGATGGCACAACGGATATCTGGGGGATTATTATTCGGCCGACGAATTTTGATCCAGCTAAAAGCTATCCTGTCATCGAATATATTTACGCGGGACCGCATAGTTCTTTCGTACCCAAATCATTTTACAGCAATCCGAGCGGGATGTATGAATTGGCAGAATTGGGTTTTATCGTGGTGCAGATCGATGGAATGGGGACCTCAAATCGTTCAAAGGCTTTTCATGATGTCTGTTGGAAAAATCTGAAAGATGCGGGCTTTCCCGATCGTATTGCCTGGATGCAGGCTGCTTCAAAACAATATAAATACATGGATATCGGTAGAGTAGGGATCTATGGTACATCTGCTGGGGGGCAAAGTTCAACCGGCGCACTTTTATTCCATCCGGAGTTTTACAAAGTTGGCGTTTCCTCCTGTGGCTGTCACGATAACCGAATGGATAAAATATGGTGGAATGAGCAATGGATGGGCTGGCCTGTAGGACCTGAATATGCGGCCAGCTCCAATATTGAAAACGCTGCTAAACTGGAAGGAAATCTTTTATTGATTGTAGGTGAATTGGATGATAATGTGGATCCTTCATCCACTTTCCAATTGGTTGATGCCTTGATAAAAGCGCGTAAGAACCATGATTTTATTATGGTTCCTGGGATGGGGCATTCTTCTGGAGGAGATTATGGTGAACGAAAAAGAAGAGACTATTTTGTAAAACATCTTCTCGGAGTAGATCCACCTGCCTGGAATCAGTATTGATCGTTGGTAGGACAATGATCCTGTAATAAATGATCCTGTAATGTAGGTCTATTGCCTATCTTTTCTGAAAGTACCTGATCTGATTGGCCAGAAGGAACCTTTAGTTTGCTTTCATTGCTTTTGGTTTTTGTGAAATCATGAAGGTTTTAATCCAATCGGGAATACCTATGGAGCGATAAGCGTGGTTCAAAAAATACAATGCCCCAGAAAGTTACTTACTTTCCGGGGCGCTGTATTTATTTTATGTCTGTAACCTTGAATCCGTTTTTATTCGACCAATACGCCGACATAATAGTTGAACGTATCGATATCAATATTATCTTTCGTTAAACCGGCTATTTTAATCGGTCTGAAACGTTGATCCAATTGGATAAGTTCTCTTTTTTGACCTTTTACCCCAATATGTATAGGCATATGGAAGCCTTTGACTTCACTGATCCATCGGCCCAAGACTCTCCCTGAAGAATCTTGTTTGATTTCCAGTGTAGGAATGGCGGTATGTTGTACATATTGTTCAAATACTTTTAACAGGTCTAAACCGGATTGCTGGTTTACGTAGTTGACAATATCATTATAATCGACTTGCTGATGATAAAACTTACTGTTTAATCCCCGGAGAATATTTCGCCATTTTTCATCGTTGTCAATCATCGTACGGATCATGTTGAGCATGACACCACCTTTGGGATACATATCGCCAGATCCTTCTTTATTAACATGGTAGGGCCCCTGTATAGGGCTATCATTTTGGATTCCACTTCGGATACCATGCGCGTAAGCCTGGCTGGCTTCTTTGCCATAGAAATAGTCGATAAATAAACCTTCAGAATAATTCGTGAAGCTTTCATGGATCCACATATCGGCCAGATCAGCGGAGGTTATATTGTTGCCAAACCATTCGTGACCAGATTCATGCACCACAATAAAATCCCATTTATGTCCCCAGCCAGTGCCCGACGCATCGCCACCGCGATAGCCATTTTGATAATGGTTTCCATAGGCGATGGCACTCTGGTGCTCCATGCCTGTATGGTAGGTTTCAACGAGTTTATAGCCATCTTCGTAGAACGGATATGGACCAAACCAATGTTCAAAAGCCTCTAAGGTCTGGTTGGCATTTTTTTGAAGGTGCGCCTTCTTTTCTGACGTATCATTTTCGCGCAAGATATAGTAATCAACATCCAAAGGCCCTTTTTCACCCTTATATTTTTCCTTAAAATGAACATAATCGCCAATATTGATGGCGACATTGTAGTTGTTGATCGGATTGGAGACTTTCCAATGATACTTGGTATAGCCATCCTTCATTTTTTCTACTTTGACCAGTCGGCCATTGGACACATTCATCACCTCCTTGGGAACGGCAATGGAAATTAACATACTGTCCACTTCATCGGATTGATGGTCTTTGTTTGGCCACCAGACACTCGCACCCATACCCTGGCATGCGGTGGCTACCCAAGGCTTGCCCTTGCTGTCTTTTTTCCAGTCAAAGCCACCATCCCAGGGCGCTTTAACGGCCTCTGTCGGATGACCTTCATAAAACACGGTAAATTCATCCTGTGTCCCTTTCTTGATCGCAGTAGGAAATTCGACAAAGACAGCGTTGTGTTCTCTGGTAAAGGAAAGTTCTTTGCCTTTATAAACGACTTTGTCTACTTTGAGATTTGCAAAAAGATCAAATTGCAGACGATTAAAATCAGCGGTGGCCTTGAATCGGAAAAGATTTGAACCCGAAATAAACTTATTGTCTATATCCACCTTAACATCCAGATGATAGTATTGGATGTCGTAGCAGGTTCGCAGCGGTGACAGATATCCGCGCAGCGAATCCGCTCTGGTGAATTCATTTTTTTCTTTCATCAGCTGCGCTGCCGATTGCTGTATACCTGCGGTCAATAGACCGCAGGTTCCCAATGCATATAATAGTATTTTTTTCATTTTTTGATAAAAATTATTCAGTCTATCTTCCTCCCGGAGGGCAATGTAATTTTAGATAGTTTGTAAATAATGTCCTTAAATGCTCATGTGTGCCCTGTCCCTCGCTAATGGAATGGCTGCGGTTCGGATAAGACATCAGCTGGAACTGCACGTTATTTTTGATCAGCTCATTGATCAGGACTTCTGCATTTTGATAGTGCACATTGTCGTCTCCGGTTCCATGGATATAGAGTAAATTACCTTTGATGTTTTTTGCATATTTCAGTGGAGAGCCGTTTTCAAAGTCTGCCAGATTTTCTTGGGGGAGGCCCATGTAGCGTTCTTGGTATACATTGTCGTAAAGTAACTGATTGGCTACAGCAGCAATGGCGATACCCGTTTTATAGATTTGCGGATATTGTCCCAGCAGATTGAGTGTACTTGAACCACCACCGCTCCAGCCCCAAACGGCCACACGTGAATTGTCGACAAAGGGCCATTTCAGAATTTCTTGCGTTGCTAAAGCCTGGTCGCGAATATTGAGCTTTCCAATATTGCGGTAGATGCTTTTTCGCCACAAGCTGCCTTTAGGAGCAGGAGTTCCGCGATTATCCAACGAAATATAAATATAACCGTCTTGCGCCATATTTCCTTTATAGAGACTGTTATAACCTGCACCAAAATTGTCTATGACAGTTTGTGATGCTGGTTCGCCATAAACCATAAAGACGACAGGATATTTTTTGCCTGGATCAAAATCCAGGGGCTTTACCATCCAACCATCTAATTCAATACCGTCGGTGGTTTTAACTTTAAAAAACTCCGCAATGCCATCGCTGACTTTCTTTTCACGTTTCAGTTCAAAGTCTACGCGTATTTTGTGGGTCGGTAATTCAATAACGGCATTGTGCTGTAATGTTGTCCGGTTGCTAAAGTTGAAGAAGGCAATTTTACCGTCTTTTGAAATATCATAATCGCAGGTACCTTCGTATGAGGCTGGTGTCAGTCTTTTTGGAACGCCGCCCTTAGTAGACACACTATAGAGGTATTTTTGTGTCGCATTGCTTGGAGAGGCCGTAAAATAAATGGTTTCATTTTTTTGGTCGAAAAAATCAAGGTTGATCATATCATAATCGGCTTTCATGATCAGTTTTTCATTGCCGGCTAGATCGATCTGGTAAATTTTGCGCCAACCGTCTTTTTCGGATACCCAGATGAAAGCCTTTCCGCCTTGAACCCAGTCCCATCCAGAAGGATCGTTGTTGTTCCACCGTGCTTTGATATCAATCCACGAGTCGCTTTGCTCCTGATGTATGTTTTGTGCTTTATTATCGGAGAGAGCGACAGTATAGATCTTGCTCTCATTTTGTTTTCTGTTTAGCTGCTCCAGAATAAGTTGTTTGCTATCCAGGCACCATTCCATACGGGGGATGTAATGCTGGTTGGGATCTCCGGGGATATTGATCTGTGTGCTCTTTCCATTTGCAAGTTCATAAGTCCATATGGAGCAGGCACTCGGTGATTGTCCAACTTTAGGATACTCCACAGGAATGGTGTAGGAGTAGAGGCTATCGGTATTGTTGATCATCAGGAAATTGCGAATGTTGCGGGCATCGAGTTTCCAATAAGCAATGGAAGCACCGTCCGGCGACCAGCGGAAACCATCTTTACAGCCAAATTCTTCCTCGTATACCCAGTCGAAAGTACCATTGATAATGCGGTCTGTACCATCGTTGGTAACGGCAACGATGCTGCCATTGGCGAGATCCTCTACGTAAATATTATGGTCGGCTTTATTGACGTAGGCTACTTTATCTGCCTGAGGATTAAACTTGGCAAACATCAGTTGCGAGGCTGGGAATTTTTTGCCCAGTTGTTGTAACTGACTGGACTTCTTATTATAGACCCAATAATCACCGCGCGTATTCTCTCGCCATACTCTTTTGCTATTGGTATAGATCAAAATAAGCTCCTTATTTTTGGAGATGGAAAAATTTTCGACCTTTAAGGCCGTCGTCGCGCCTTTTGGAATAAGTAATTGTTGCGAAAGGAAGACTGTCCGCATGCCATTTAGCGGATTGACCATTTCTATTCCCTTGTCGGAAAATTCATAATACTGGTCACCATGATCTGTCCAAAGTCGCTGTGCAAAAAGGGAAGCTGGAACCTGAAAAATCAGTATTAGGATAATAAAGATCGACTGTTTAATGCTGTTCATTTGTTTATCTGTTTGAGTTGACCCCAAAAGAATTTAAGTTTACTTTTTGGGTTTATCATTATGTTAGTTGTTCGTTAATTAATCAATTGGATTGTCTTTGAGTTGATAGATCTCCTGAATCTCGCGTTCAAGGTATTTTCCTAAACGACGGTATCCATCTGTTTCAATAAGATAATTATCTTCAATACGAACCCCGCCGAAATCGAGATGTCTTTTTAAGAAATCATAGTTGATAAATTCTTTGTGTAAATTTTGTTGCTCCCAAAGCTGCGTTAATTCAGGAATAATATAGATGCCGGGTTCAACGGTTAGCACATTGCCAGCCTCCAATTTCTTACCTAGCCGCAGCGATTTAATGCCAAAAGTTTGGGTATCCTTTGGTTCAGCTTCGGTATATCCAACATATTGCTCGCCAAGATCTTCCATATCATGTACATCGAGCCCGAGCATATGGCCGAGTCCACATTGAAAGAAAAGTGCATGGGCATGGTTCGCGACGGCATCTTGCGCATTTCCTTTCATAAATCCTGTTTGTATAAGTCCGTCTACAAGCGCCTCACAAGCTTTTAAATGAATTTCTTTAAAGTGGATTCCGGCAGTCAGGAGCTGCTCTGCCGTTTTAAACGCATTTAAGACGATCTGGTATATTTCCTCTTGTAAAGCCGTAAAACGTTTTCCTACAGGAAAGGTTCTTGTTAGGTCCGAAGCATAGCCCATCGAAGTTTCGACTCCCGAATCATTGAGCAACAGATCACCTTCATAAAGCCGATGAAATTGCATATGATTGTGTAGAATTTCACCCCGCTTTGTGACTATCGGAGGATAGGAGAAGGAGGTTCCCTGATCTTGCGCAAAATGTTGCATAGCATTGCTGATCTGATATTCGTAACAATCAGGTTTTGTCATGCGTATAGCAATGCGATGCATCTCAACGGCAATATCTACCGCTTTCTCCAGTTCGAGGATTTCTTCTGCCGATTTGATGCTCCGTTGTGACACGACTGCTTTAATCAAAGCCACAGAGGGTTGGAGTTCATTTGCGGAACGGCCGGTTAGCTGCTCCAATAATAATTTATTATGTGACTGATAAGGAGGGAGATAGTGAATATCCTCCTGTTTTCCTTTGCCAAGGTAGTCGAAGAGTTGATTGAAAGGCAGGATTTTGCTGATACCCGACAGGTCGGCCTTTTCAGCTAAAGTCTGCTGTTGACCCATCCAAACAATATCGTCGATTGTCATTTCGTCGCCAAATAATATGGTCTCGTTTTTTTCAGCATCCAATACAGCCGCCAAACGTGGACTTTTGATACCTATATAATATAAAAAGCTGCTGTCTTGACGAAATGGATAGGTATTGTGCTCGAAATTGATCGGATTTTCAATGCTGCCTAGCAAAAGAATTTTGCCAGTTGTGAACTTTGATAACAGATTATTTCGGCGATTAAGATATATTTCTTTTTTGAACATAAGTTATGGAAATTAAAGGACATAATGTTTTTTGCTACAATCATGAATTGTTCCACTTCGGCTCGAAGCAGGATTGTCTATCTAAGGGATTATTGCCCAATACGAATATCGTAAAATTTGTGCGCTTCAAAATGAATAATTTAACAGGTCTATCTTGGATCAGTAGCGATTGTCATTGTTACAAACAATATAATTGCTGTTTTTTATATCAAAAAGAACCAAAAATGAAATTTAATAAAGTTCAGTCTTTCCATTGAATAATAATTATCACAATTTATCAAAGTCTAATTGTATTTTAACCCATTTTTTTACTGTTAAAACGTTTTTATTGTGAATTCTTTGTTTTGTCGGTGTTATTATTAAAGGATTATTAAATATTGTCGAATTCTAAACATATTTTAGTATAGTTTTTTTATGTTTTATTTCCAAGTCGTGTTGTTGCTTTGGAGTTGTTATATTTATGTTAACTAAGCAGTAACATAAACTAAACAAACCTATGAAAACGCTCCAATTTAATGTGCCGACCATGCGAGGACAAAGCTTGACAATACAAGAAGATGTTTTGGAAACTTTTTATCCTCATTTTCATCGACATCAAGAAGCTCAATTAATGTGGATAAAAAAAGGTAAGGGAGTTTTGATTGTGGAAGATACGCTGCATCCTTTTAAGGAAAATGATATTTTCTTTTTGGGGGCAAATCAACCACATGTATTTAAGTCGGCCTCTCAGGACGGGTTCTCCAATGAATCTCGCTCTGTTTCCATTTTCTTCGATCCGAATGGAAAGCTTAAATCGCTTTTTTCCCTAGAGGAATTTGAATCGTTGAATCAGTTTATTTATAACAACTCCAGAGGGTTTAAGGTTCCCGATTCATATTTTTCCCAAATAGCAGAACGCGTATGTTTATTAAAATCTGCAGACCAAATGGATAAACTGATGCATTTCTTCTATCTATTGCGGTCTTTGGCAAATATATCCCGTGAAGCAGAAGCGCTTTGTAACGAAAGGGTAGAAGTGGTTTTTGATAATATACAGGGACCGAATCGCATTAATTTTATCTGTAATTATATTAAAGAACATTATAGGGACGAAATTACCTTAGAGGATGTTGCTGATCATGCCAATCTTACTCCACAGGCATTTTGCCGTTATTTTAAAAAGCATTGCGGTGTTACCTTTGTCACCTACCTCAATAGAATAAGAGTCAAGGAAGTTTGTAATCAATTAAATGAGGATCATTTGGATAGTGTTTCTTTTATTGCTTATAACTGTGGATTCAACAGCATAACCAATTTTAATCGGGTTTTTAAACAAATCGTAGGCTGCAACCCGAAAGAGTATGTGCAGCAATATAAACAAACGCTTTACTCTGTGATTTAGAATACCCTACCGAAATCAAGATTTAGGCTTGCCGGTAAAGTACAACAAGGCAACTACCGATTTAAAACTGGTAAAGTGAAAGACCTGGTTTGCAGCGAGGCGATTTTGGTTGCCTCGCTGTTTTTTTATAGCCCTCAAATAACATCCTTTAATTGCTATTTTACCACGTTTTGAATTCCAATGCGAGTATAAGACAGTTAGAAAGTCTTCTCTTAGATACAAACCAATTGTGGATATCGTTCTGTTCACTGTAGGCTCTTTGCCGATAACTGACCGCGGGTCAACTCCAAAACCAAGCATAGGAATACTAAAAGGATCCTTTCGCATTCAACAATGGGCAGGACTGAAGCAGTGCAATTTTTTGTTACATAAGCGAAGGTTCTTCTCTTTTTTCACTTTAATTTTTTTTGAATCAACTATGAATCAAGTAGGGACTATATTATAGTTTTAGACAGTGCTTGTTCAGTGATGACTCAGTAGAAACTGAATAACTACTGACCAATCACTGTCTAAAAATTGATTAAAAATTGTGATTAGCTACAAGTTGGTATTTGGATGTGACGCTGATTGTCTACCCATCGACTGCTGAAAATAAATGTAAAGACCTTCGGACATCAACAGGAATAGCGATTCAAAAAAGCAAATTTATACATGCTGTAGATGAAAAAAATAGGCAAAAAAAAAGGTTTTCAAACGGGGAGAATGAAAACCTTAAATAACCAATTATAAACCTAAATTATGATAGAACAAAGATAGTGTGTTTATTACACTTTGTCAAGAATTATTTCAAAAAAAATTAAATCTTTTTGAAGATGATACTGGAGTTGTGTCCTCCAAAGCCAAAGGCATTGCTCATTGCGGTCTGAACTGTTTTTGCCAACGGCTGATTGACGACAATCTGAATTCCTTCGGGAATATCGGGATCGATATTTTCGATATTAATAGTTGCAGGAATTACATTATTATTGATGGATTTTATGGCAATGATTGCTTCGATAGCGCCGGCCGCTCCTAGTAAATGTCCCGTCATTGATTTGGTAGAACTGACCCATAGCTGATTTTGGTTCCCAAAGGCACGTTGCACGGCTTTAAGTTCGGCAATATCTCCAACTGGTGTGGAAGTCGCGTGGAGATTTAAATAGTCGAGCTGGCTCGCATTAATTTTTGCTTCCTCCAAAGCAAGTGACATGGCTTTTGCTGCCGCTATCCCTTCGGGATGGGGCGAGGTCATATGGTAAGCATCTGCGGTCATTGAAGCCCCAACAAGTTCTGCGTAAATTTTTGCGCCTCTTTGCTTGGCATGTTCGTATTCTTCCAAGATGAGTGCACCGGCTCCCTCACCCATAACAAAACCATCACGATCACGGTCAAAGGGTCTGCTCGCAGTCTGTGGACTATCATGCCGGCTCGACATGGCTTTCATGGCAGAAAAGCCGCCAACTGACGCCGGGGTGATCGGGGCTTCGGAACCGCCGCTAATAAAGACTTTGGCTTTGCCAAGTCTAATGTAATTAAAAGCGTCCATAAAGGCCGTATTGGATGTGGCGCAAGCCGATACGGTGGTGTAATTGATTCCTTTTAAGCCATACTTCATTGAAATCATGCCTGAAGCCATATTGACAATAAGTCTAGGAACAAAGAAAGGACTGAATCTCGGTTTATAATCTCCCGTTACGTAAGCCTCAACTTCATTTTCGAAAGTTTCCATTCCACCCTGACCAACACCCCAGATCACACCGATATCAAATGGATCCATGGCATCGAGATCTAGTCCCGAATCTTCCATCGCCTGCGCTGCACTGTATAAAGCATATTGCGTAAAAAGATCACTTCGTTTAATCTCATTTCTATCTAAGTATTTTTCGGGTTGAAAGTGCTTAATTTCACTTGCAATCTGTGTTCGAAACAGCGAAGCATCAAAACGGCTAATAAGCGTTGTGTGGTTTGCGCCCCGTAAAATGTTATCCCAAAATATATCTATGTTTTCTCCCAGCGGGTTAATTGTTCCCATGCCAGTTATTACAACTCTTTTCATCTCTTTTTATGTTAATATAAATCTAATAATATACCAATTGGTATTTGTTCTTGTAAAAAAAATTACGCCTTGATCTCCCGATCCACCATGTCCTTCATTTTATCCAATACAATGGCAAGATCTTTTCCTCGGCCGGAAATCTTGGAAAGCAGAATTCCACCTTCGATCATAGCCATAAACGTAATGGCATAATTTTCGGCAGAAATATGCTGTTTAAATTCGCCGCTGGCAACTCCTTCTTCAAGGATTAGAATTAACCGTTGTCTCCATAGGTCAAAGGAACGTTTGACTTTAGGCGTTAGAAAAGACAACGAATCATCGGCCTCTACGGCCGCGTTCATCATGGGACAGCCTCCTGAAGCTGCGATATTTTTGAAATTTTCCTTATAAAAATCTAGAAAAGCCAAGAGCTTCTTTAGCGCTGTTTTTTGCTGTATAATTTGCTGATTAACGGCTTCGGCGATTTTTTTGCTCTGATAGGTATACACATGAGTAGCCAAGTCATCTTTGTCCTTGAAATTACCATAAATACTTCCTTTTGTTAAGCCTGTCGCTGTCGTGATGTCCGATAGTGAAGTAGCGAAGTAGCCTTTTTTATTAAAAATGGGCGCAGTCTTTTCAATGATATATTGCTGTGTCTGTTCTGCTTTTGACATATTATTCCTGTTCTTTAAATGCAAATATAAAAAATACTTTTCGGTATATTAATAATTTCTGCAGGAATGCCTTAGAAATTGGTTTTATTTTGCCTTGGAGATGCGATAGGTACAACGCGGTGCATTTTCGATGATGTATTCTGTTCTACGGATATGATAGGCCGGACCAATGAGTTGCTGGAAATTATTCAGTTCTGAACGGCAAAATCCCTGACATTCGGTCGCTGCGGCACATATGGGGCAGTGATTTTCAATGAGAAGATAATCGTCGGCTTCTTTCCTCCATTCAGCCATATAGCCTTCCTCCGTTCTTTTGGCGGCTATAATTTCAAGTTTTTTTTCGATGGATTCAATATCCGATAGGGCTTCAGTATATTTCTGATAAACTTTAGACTCCCGATCACTAATCAGTAGATCCAAGGCATTCTCGCCAAGCACTTGTTTAATCGACTGCAACAATTGTACTGTAATGTCGGCGTGACTATCTGGAAATTTTGCCATACCCTGTGGTGACAAACTGTAATAAGTCGAGGGGCGGCCTATACCTTCGCTCCGGGCATTGGAGGTGATCAGGTTTTGATTCGCGAGGTTCAATAAATGTTTACGGGCGCCTTCTTTTGTTATCGCCAACGCTGTTGCAATCACAGCTGCCGTAGCTTCTCGACGCATTTTTAATAACATTAATATTCTGTCAGCTGGACTTTTCTGCATTTGACAATAAAAAAGTTGTTTTATAGATTGTTAGCAAAGATAGTGTTTTTATTTTTTGTTCTAAAATATGTTTAAAATAAGGGTTTAGTCTTTTTGAATGAGTTTTATGACTTTAATAAAACAACTAAAAAGTTGTTTTATTTAGATTGATTCTCTAGTTTTGACTTATCATAAAAACAATAAAACTATGCACAAATTTCAATTACCCCAGTTGCCATATGCCTATGCGGCGCTTGAACCCTATTTTGATCGTGAGACCATGACGATTCATCATCAAAAGCATCATCAAGCTTATGTTGACAATCTAAATAAAGCATTGGAAGGATCGGAAAGCGAAGCTGACGCGCTATTGGATATACTCACAAACGTAAGTAAATATAGCCCAGCAGTCCGCAATAACGGCGGGGGGCACTTTAACCATACGTTGTTTTGGGAAATCTTATCGCCCAATCCAAAAACGGTACCCACAGGGAAGTTAGCAGATGAGATAAACGCTGCCTTTGGTTCTTTGGAAGCGCTTAAAGCCAAGATCAAAAACGCGGGACTTGGGCAGTTCGGTTCGGGCTGGTCCTGGCTTTATGTCAAGCATTCCGGCGCCTTAGCTGTTGTCGCAACCGCCAATCAGGACAATCCGCTGATGGATACACAACCAATCGGCAGGGGTTTTCCTATTTTGGGTGTCGATGTTTGGGAGCATGCGTATTATTTGAAATATCAGAATAAAAGGGCCGATTATTTAGATGCATTTTGGTCGCTTTTGGATTGGTCTGTTGTTGAACAAAAATACGATGCTGTGATTGCAGGCTTGGTTTGATATGTTTATAAATAAAGTTGAAAACACGGGTATATTGGCTTTAGATCTGATTGATTTTAAGTCCAATCTCACCATCCAAAGTTTTGACATCAAAACATTGTTGTATCAGGAAGCAATCGTTAAAGAAAAGGAATTCAGAGAAGCTTTGACCGCAGTAGACTGGTCTGCTTTCCGAAATCAGGCGGTTGCCATTAGCTGTTCTGTCGACGCAATTATCCCGCCTTGGGTCTATATGACCCTGGCGGAAAAACTTCATCCTGTTGCAGCGTATTACGATTTTAAGACGGTAGAGGCTTTGGAAATAGATTTGTGGATACAGGCTTTGCAAGCAATGGATCTGTCGCATTTTCAGCAGCAAAAAGTTGTCATACGGGCCCGTCCGAATATCCCGGCATCACTTTATATGTTGGCGACGGAACGTTTGATTCCTATTGTTCAGACGTTGATGTATGGTGAGGTTGGTATGCCAAAAGTTATTTTTAAAAAGGGGAAAATATAATGAAAGCATTAATATTCAATGGTGCCTTGGAAAGAAGGCAAGAATCGACATCAGGAAAATTGTCACACTATTTTTCCGAGCAACTGAACCAACGAGGTGTTGAAAATACTATTTTTAACCTGGCTGATAGCGGAATACCCTTATTTGATTTGAGTCTCAATCGGGTACCCAATGCCGTCAAGATTATGAATACCCTGTTTCTAGAAGCAGACGTGCATTTTTGGTTGTCTCCGCTTTATCATGGAAGTATTCCCGGTGTGATGAAAAATTGTTTGGATTGGCTTGAGGTCAGTGCTAAAAATAAACCGGCATACCTGACAGATAAACATATCGGACTGGTTTGTTGGGCCGATGGTGTGCATGCACTACAGGGCATTAATGCAATGGATGCTATCGCGAAGTCACTCCGCGCCTGGACATTGCCTTTTAGTGTGCCTATGATGAAATCTATGCTTTTTGAGCCCAATAATCCAAATGTGCTGTCTTCGGCTTACCAGTGTAAGCTCGACTTGCTGATCGATATTGCTACGAAAAAGAGCAGCGAATATCGTTGATAAAAAAGCCTCTCGATCGCTCGAGAGGCTTTTTTATCAACGGAAGATGTTTTAGCCTATATTTAAATAGATTGGCCGAATCCTGTATGGAAAATTAATTTCAAAAAAGTAGAAGAATGTCTTTTGCAATTCATTGCGGAGATATATCTTTGTTTTTTGGATCCGCTAGTTGACTATGCGGTTTTCCGACCTACATTTTCTATTGTCGACTTTGACGAAGCCGGATCGACCGCAAATTTAGACGTAGGGAGAAGTCTTGAACCACCATCAGACTTTCAGTATACATATTATGATACCATTGGCTGAAAAGGCCCCATTTAGTTTAATTGTTAAATGATATAAGATATTGGATTAATGATGTTTCAGTTGAAAGAGTTAACAAAGACAATTGCCTTTTTTATAGTATACTTTACTGTACATACTGCTGTTGCACAGAGTTTTCTGCCATTGGATGAGAACAAATATCGAGCAGATGCGGAAAAACTACTGATGACAGGTTCGGATGACAGTGTGAAAGCAATGCAGTATTTTTATTTGGCAGATTACTATAGATTTAGAGATACGACCAAATTTTGGGATCATATGCGGGAGGGGGAGCGATTAGCCAAACCATTCCGGAGTTTACAGGCGATGGGGGCACTCTACAAAAGCTTTTATTATGGACAATTTCTGGATAGTAAAAATGCCGGAATTGAAGCCCAACGATGTGTAGAACTCCTTGGAAATGCGCAAAAACCTTTTCAACAGGGCCTTTTGGCTAAAGCTTGGTATAATCTGGGCTTGATTCGATTTCCAAAAAAAGGATTTGCTGATTTTTTGGATATCCTAAACGGGAAGTGCCTGCCTTATGCCAAAGCACATGACCCCATCATGGAAGGTAGTATAAATACGATGATCGGCATGACCTTTATGTCGTCCAATCAGCTTACAAAAGCTGATGAATACCATCAATTGGCCATCAAGCAACTCGAGCAGCAGCAGCCGAGTGCTGCACTTGTGGTGGCTTATCTCAATACAGTCAGCAATTATTGCTATCAAGTGAAATCCAAAGAAGCAAGACTGCTATTGGACAAAGTCAAACAGCTCTTGAAAGATTATCCGAATTCTTCGCAATTACCCAATTACTATTACAATGAGGCGCTTTATTTTACCACAAAGCAACAGACTGATGAAGCCCTTCGCCTGCTGGATATCGGGTTGGATTGGTCGGTGAAAATGAACAATTGGAGATTATTCCAGATGATGCGGTTCAGAAAGTTTAATGTGTATCTCCTGCAGAAAAAGTATGCTGATGCTAAACTGCAGTTGGAGGAAATCGTAAAAAATGGATTGTTAACGCGAGATCTTTACAACAGTAAAATTGTGTACAGTCAACTGGCGGCTGTAAATGAGCTGATGGGTAATTATCAGGATGCACTGAAGATGTCCAATAAGGCAAATACACTATCCGACAGCATTCAGAAGGTCCAATTGTTGGAGAAAATGAACGAGATGGAAGCGAAATATAAGACCGTTGAAAAAGAAAAAGAGATTCTGAATCTGCGGGCAGAAAAGGACCGTAACCAATTTCGGATTTTTCTAGTTTTGGGTATTGCCGTTTTGCTTTTCTTTATTGTGCTATTTGTTACTTTTTTTTATCGAAAACAACGGAAGCTCAATACACAGATACAGCTCAATCACGAAATCGCATTGGACAAATTGGAAAAGGAAAAGCAGCTGCAAATTTCGGAATCTATGCTCAAGGGGGAGGAGCAGGAGCGTCAGCGTATTGCCCAAGATCTACACGATAGCATAGGTGGCATGTTGACAGGTTTAAAATTTAAGATTGCCGGCGATGTGGCAAAGAGTACACTCTTGGCAGATGAAGTGCCGCAGAAGTTGAACGACATCTTAGGAGAAGTAAGGCGGATATCCCATAATCTGATGCCCGAATCTTTGCGTCAGTTTGGATTGATAGCAGCATTGGAGCAGTTGTGTATGGCGATGAAAAATAATAACGTTTCGATCCAGTTTGAGAACTACGAGCCTGAATTGAATGTGGATTTTCAAAAGGGATTGGCCCTGTATCGAATTGTTCAGGAGGCCATTTCAAATGCACTAAAGTATGCAAATGCAGATTCAATTATCGTTCAGGTAAGTAAATCGGACGAAGTACTCCATATCCTCGTTGAGGATAATGGCAAAGGCTTTGATTCTGCTGTGTTAAATTATGGATTAGGTTTAAATAATATGGTCAACAGGGTTAAATGGATCAATGGATCAATTGATATTCAGAGTAAGCTTGGATCTGGAACGCAGATCGAAATTGGTGTAACGGTTTAAATAAGCTGAGTCATGAAGATAATTGCAGTGTTAGACGATCATCCCTTATTGTTGGAAGGTGTCGCTTCTTTTCTCAATAATCAGGATGGGTATCTCGTATATCCCTTTTTGGAAGAGATTGCGTTAATTGAATTTTTAAAGGTCACGAAAGCCGATCTCATCCTGATGGATATGCAGCTGTTGAAGACAAATGGGGTGGATGTCTGTACACAGGTGAGGAAACTGTTTCCGATGATGCCCATTGTTGCATTGAGCAATTTAGCCGATGGTAACCTTATTTTTCAGTTTATGCAAGCTGGTGGAAATGGCTATATCTTAAAGGATGTTACCAACGAAGAATTCTTGCGCTGTGTAGAGCTCGGGCTCGATGGGAAGGAAGCCATTTGTGATCGGGCAAAAGAACTTTATCGTGGTGCAATTTCGACGATCAGCGGTCTGCCTAGGCTTACACAGCGTGAAAAAGAGATTTTGACGTTGATCTCCAAGGGACTTACGACGAACCAAATTGCTGAACAGTTGTTTTTAAGTCCAGTTACGGTTGAAACGCATCGACGCAATCTCCTGACTAAATTCAAAGTTAAAAATATGATTGAGCTCGTACAGCTTGCAATGAAACATAAGTTGTTGGGACTCGAATAGAGCCCGCTCTTAATGTTCGCCGTAACCGACGTCATCCAGCTTACCTTTGAAGACCCTAAATTGGATGATAAAATAAGCAACCACCAGAATTGCGGCAAACATAAACCAGCCTAAACCTACTGAAAGACCATATTCATGCGCCGCAGCATTTTGAATCGTCAAGGAAGGGTTTACGTCATTCGTTGAAGGCAATACTATCGGGAACATGGAAGCAACGGTCGTCGCAAAGCTCCCCAGGATAAACAGCGATGAAAATAGGAAGCCAATGCCGTCTTTTTTAAAGGTCTTGATCCAAAATTGTCCAAGTAATCCAACGGCAGCAATCACAGGGAATATCCACAGCCAATAATGATTTTGAAGATTGTTTAGGGAGATGGGTTTCACATAATGCCATACATAGGCCGATAATATGACGAGAATAAGCAGGACAAAGTTGAGTTTAAAAACAATATTCTTTAGTCTCGTGTTTAATGTGCTGGATGTTTTCAGAATGACCCAGCCTGCACCGTGGATGGTTAATGTAACGACGGCAACTAAACCTAATATGATAGTGAACCAGTCTATAATGCCTTGATGTTGGGCTAATGGATCAAATGTCGGGTTCCAAAGTGCTAAGAAGAAATAATGTGGCTCTTGGGTCGAAACACCGTTTTCTACCATACCCAGGTTTACTCCGCGAACGACATTTCCTAGCGCTGCGCCAAAGAAAAGTGCCAGCAACAGGCTTGCTAGACCAAAAGCTTTATCCCATAAAGCTTCCCAAAGACGATGGTGAACCTGACCACTGAGTTCAAGACTTATCGCTCTAAAAATAAGTAACCAAAGTACAAGCATTAAGGGAAGATAAAAACCACTGAAAGAGGAGGCATAAAGTGTTGGGAAAGCAAAGAACAGGACACCACCAGAAGCGATAAGCCAAACTTCATTGGCATCCCAAAACGGCCCAATTGAGTTGGTAACAGCTTTCTTCTCCTGTTCGGTCTTAGCAAAGAATAGGTGGATAATTCCCGCTCCAAAATCGTAACCATCGAGTACGATATAAATTCCCAGCATGAAAGTTAATACGATAAACCAGAATATTTCCATAGCTAATTAGGTTAATGTAACTGTCGTTTCGGGACCTTTTCTAATGATCTTCAAGACTAACATCAGAAATAACAAACCCAAAAGGATATACAATCCTACGAAACCCAGAAAGGTGAATAATGTGTTCCCAGAAGATACGGTAGGGGATACACCGTCTACCATTCGCATGAGATTATAAACAAGCCAGGGTTGCCGTCCCAGTTCAGCCGTGTACCAGCCCGCAGTATTCGCGATGTAGGGAAAAGGAATCATAAACATGATGATCCATAATAACCACTTCGTCTGATACAATTTATTACGCCAAAGCAGTAGCGCTCCAAGGACCATAATTCCGATGAATATCGTACCCAAACCAACCATGATGTGATAGCTATAATAAAGACCCGGTACATTAGTCGGATGCAAAGATTTATCAAACTCATTTAATCCTTTAATTTCTGCATCCCAGCGTTGATAGGTGAGGAAGCTTAGGACATTGGGTACGGCGATTTTATTGTCCAGCTTTTTATTTTCCATATCCGGCTGGCCAATCAGGATAATTTCTGAGCCGCCTTTCTCGGTTTTGAAAATCCCTTCCATGCCAGCAAAGGCTGCGGGTTGATATTTGACTACGTTTTTGGCCGCAAGGTCTCCGGTAGGAAATGCCAACATAACCGATGAGATGGCGCCGAAGATAACGCCGCTTTTAACGAATATCTTTCCAAACTTACTGTGCCGGTCACTTAGGAGATAGAAAGCTCCAATAGAAGCAACGAAAAAAGAGCTGGTCACCAACGAAGCAGCTTGATTATGTAAATAAGATGGCCATAACCATGGATTACTGAATAATGCACTAAAATTGTTCAGTACAAATTTGCCATTTTCAAGAATCTCATACCCAACAGGGTGTTGCATCCAAGAATGCGTGGCGATAATGAGGAAACCACTGGCCCAAGATCCGATAAAGACCATGAGTCCGGACAAAAAATGGAGCTTATGCCCGAGCAACTTCTCTCCAAAAAGAAACATCCCCAAAAATGAAGACTCCAGGAAAAAGGAAAACATGCCTTCCATGGCTAAGGTCTGTCCGATAATACCACCCGTAAGTTCAGAAAATTTAGCCCAGTTGGTACCAAATTGAAACTCCATGGGAATACCCGTTACAACGCCCATAGTGAAGTTAAGCGCAAAGATTTTCATCCAAAATTTGGATGCGTGGTTGTAATCCTCGTTTTGTGTTTGCAGAAATTTCCATTTGAAATAGACGATCATGAGGGATAAACCCATGGTCAATTGAGGGAATAAGTAATGGAATGTAATCGTAAATGCGAACTGAAGTCGATTATAGAGAATCATATCTTCCATGTAGCCGAAGTTTTGGTTAAAAGACAGCTAAATATAGCCTTTTATTTGCGTATATATCCATGAAACTGTTTTATTTTGATAAAATAACGGGTTTTTTATTGTTTTCTGTACGCATTGTAAAATCTGAACCTCAATAGACGATATCAATCAGCGTAATCTCTTTTTTATCTTATCTTCGACCGAATTTAAGACGGACTTGAACGGTAGAAAAGAGCATTAAGGAAATGAAGAAAGTGCTGATTTTGATGGGTGTTTTATTGATACCTATACTTTTTATTGTATTGAATAATACGGGGCGGGGTACAGTCGCTAAAGATAATATCGTGTTTAGGGATAAATTATCTGATTACCGTTTATTCAAGGGTAAAATTGCTGATCTTGTGCCAAATGACCAGGGAATATCCTATGAATTAGCTTCCGCCTTATTTACAGACTACGCTGATAAAAAGCGCATCATCTTTCTCCCAAAAGGGAAAAAAATGATTGCATCAGACGACGGCTTGCCCAGCTTTCCAGACGGTACCATCATTACCAAAACTTTTTTCTATCCCGCAAAAGATACGGTAGGAGATTCGAGACCTCTATTGCTTGAAACACGGCTTTTGATTAATAAGGACGGACAATGGAATGCAGCGACCTATCAATGGAATGCAGCCCAAGATGAAGCTTTTCTGTTGATGGACAATGCTTCCGTACATGTTTCCTTTTTGGACAGCAAAGGTGTCGAGCAACAAACAAATTATAGCATACCTTCACGAAAGGATTGTATGGCATGCCATCGACAAGGAAACCAGCTGCTCCCGATAGGTCCGAAGATCAGAAATCTGAACCGTATAATCGGTCACGATGGTGACAGCATCCAGCAACTGGTGCAGTTGACACAGCAGGGGGCTCTCGAACTGAAGTCCCTGAAAAGCTTCACGAATTTACCGAGTTATGATGACCTTACGCAATCAACTGCAAGTCGTGCGCGAGCTTATTTGGAAATTAACTGCGCCCATTGTCACAATCCGAAAGGGACAGCCTACATGACCATGTTGGATCTTCGTTATGAAAGCCCCATGCATGAAACTGGAATTTGGTTGAAACAAGCGAAGATTATTGGACGGATGTCTACGATGGGAGAGATGCATATGCCTCAAAAAGGAACCACCGTACTGCATGATGAAGGAATACTGCTGATTAAAACCTATCTAAAAACTTTAAAATAAGCGTCCTTTGCTTATTCTTAATCGGTAACCTTTTACGGCTACCAGTTTGCTTATATAGTCCCTCTGCATGTCTCATTTATTTATTTTAATAAAATCTATAGAATTAGTAGATTATATTAAATTTACTCCTATATTTGTGAGAAGATAACAGGTCGCTGTTGAAAACATGTATTACTTTTCAGCGTGGCGTATTAACACATTATTATGGAACATATCAATATTAGTAAAAGCACATTTTTCGTAAGTATTACTGCAAAGTCTCTGAAGGCTAAATCCCCTGATGTAAGAAAGATGCGAATGTGTCATATAGGATAATTTCCCTTATCTTTTCTCAAACTGACAGCAGGGGAGGCGCTCGCTTCCCCTCATGTCTTCAAAATAAAAACAAGTATTCGATTGGCGTTGGCACTTGTTAGTATTCACCATTAACACTTTATCTATGAAAAATTTTAGGGTACTCCGGTATTCTACTTTGTCGCTATGTTTATTGTTATCTGGCGTTGGGCATCAGCTATATGCGCAAACAGATGTTAGGCCGATTATCAATGCATCCTTATCAGGCTATGTATACGATAGCGAGCGTAAGCAGCCTCTTGAAGGCGTAACCATTCAACTCGAAGCTGTAACTCACGTTGTTACAACAGATCAAAAAGGTTTTTTTCAAATTGTAACGGGACAGAAATTACCCTTTTCCATTACGCTTTCGCGCATTGGTTATAAGAAAAAGACCTTATTAGTTTCTGAATCTCCCACAAAAATTGAATTGGAGCCAGTTACACAGGACCTTGATGAGGTAGTTGTTGTTGGTTATGGAACACAGAAGAAAATCTCGTTGACCAATTCAATTTCCAGTATTGAAGGTGATAAATTGACGAAAAGACCAGTTTCAAATACGCAGCAAGCTTTACAGGGCTTACTACCGGGGGTAACTGTTCAAGACCTTGGTGGAAAACCAGGCCAATCAGCTGCCAATATTCGAATTAGAGGGTTGACTACCTTCAATACCAATTCAAGTAGTACAAGCGGATATGATCTCAGTAAAAATAATGCTTTGGTTATTGTTGACGGTATTGAGCAACCTTGGTCTAAACTTAATCCAAATGATATTGCTTCAATTTCAGTTCTCAAAGACGCTGCATCGACAGCAATATATGGTTCCCGTGCGACCAACGGTGTTATTATTGTCACCACCAAAAGTGCAAAATCTGGACATGTTGTGATTGATTATAATGGCTATTACGCCTTACAGAAATCAATTAATAAGCCCAAGCAAATGGATGCCGTATCTTATCTCCAATTACAGCAGGACGCTTACCGCAATGCAGGTCTGGCGGTGCCAGTGCGATTTAGCGACGAGTCCATTGCGGCCTATCGCACAGCAACAGACCGTGAAAAATATCCTTTACCCAATACCTGGTTTGACACGCTGTTGAAAACGGCTCCTCAACAAGATCATTCATTGTCATTTGCAGGCGGGAATGAAATTCTCCAGTCTAGACTGGCGGTCCGTTATAATAAGCAGGATGGTATTATTGAGCACTATGATTCCGAGTTGGCTGATATTCGTCTGAACAACGACTACAAAGCAACTTCTTGGCTCAATTTTACAGGGAGCATCAATTACCGATACAGCAAAGCTTCGGAACCCGGACGTGATCCGATCAATAACTTTTTTCACGGTTCAATGTGGGTTGTGCCTAAATATGATGATGGGACTTATGGATTGAGCACACAGGGCAATAATCCTTTGATGTTAATTGAAAAAAGCGGCTTTAAGAAAGTCAATGGAAATTATTTGAGTTCTATTGTGAAAACTGATATTCAGCTCTTGAAAAATTTGCTGTTTACCTCTCAATTTGGAGCAAGGATAAATTTTAATAACAGCAAGACATTTTTGAATGCATTTGAAAATAGGGATCGAAGTACGGGGGTGGTTAAGAGTTTTCCCATCAATTCACTAACGGAAATTCGTGATAATAGCAAGGAATATACCTGGAACAATTTGTTGACGTATCAGCTGGAGCTTGGTCCCCATCATATCAAGGCACTTGCCGGATATTCACAAATTCATAACGATCAAAATTACCTTAGTGCTTATCGCGAGCGATTTTACAATAATGACATTACGTCTATCGGACAGGGAGCTGATGACGCGACAAAAAATAATGGCGGGTACGATGTGCAGTATGGTTTGCGCTCTTTCTTTGGGCGGGTAAATTACGATTGGAATGGTAGATATCTGCTTGAAGTGAATGGCCGCTACGATGGTTCATCCCGTTTTACGGGCGACAAGCAATATGGTTTTTTCCCTTCGGCATCAGCAGGATGGCTCTTATCCAAAGAAAACTTTTGGGAACCTATCCGAAATTTGTTGAACGAATTCAAATTGCGTGCTTCCTGGGGCAAGACAGGAAACCAATCGGTGGATTTGTATAGTTATTATTCTGCCCTCATTGCGGCAGGATATGATTTTGGGGGTAAATCGGTACAAGGCTATCGGCTGGATAGTTATGCCAATCAGCAATTGGGCTGGGAGTCTACGATGCAGTATGATTTGGGGTTGGATGCCGCTTTCTTAAACAATCGCTTGACTTTTACCTTGGATTACTATAAAAAGGTAACTGACGATATATTACTGAATCTGGATATTCCAGCCGTTTTGGGATTAAAACCTTCACCCCAGAATGCAGGAACGGTACTTAACCGGGGCTGGGAATTCAGTGCTAATTATCAGAAAAGACCAAGTGCGCCTGGGGCTTTTGCTTACCAGCTGAATGCAAATTTAAGTATCAACCATAATGAAGTAACCGATCTAAAAGGTACAGGACCCTATATTGCCGGATCGGATATTGACCCAAGGTATATTATTGCGAAAGGACTTCCGATCAATACACTTTGGGGATATAAGACCGATGGTCTCTTTCAGACTGCGGAGGAAATTAAAGCTTATGGTGCTACGTATGCTACAAATACGAAGCCCGGAGATGTGAAATATGTGGATTTGAACGGCGACGGCGTGATCAATGCAAATGACATGGCCGCTATCGGAAACTCCTTCCCCAAATATACCTTCGGAATAAATGGGAGTTTCACTTTTAAGAATTTTGATCTTGATCTGTTATTTCAAGGCGCAACCAAAGTCGATACACGATTGTCAGGAGCACTGGCGGAGATGGGAAATCAAGAAGGATTTACGCATGAAATATTTACAGCTGATTATTGGACACCGACACATACGGATGCACGTTTCCCGCGTGTCGTCAAATATGATCTGCGTAATGTGGCGACCTCTGATCGCCTGGTCGTCAATGGATCTTATCTGCGTCTGAAAAATATTCAATTTGGATATACCATACCCTTACATGCCGTCGGAAAAACAACGGTCAATAAACTGCGCGTATATCTATCTGCGACGAATTTATGGACAATTTCAAAATTGAACGAATGGAATCTGGATCCTGAAGCAGAGTCTGGAAGAGCTGTTTACTACCCACAAACTGGACTCTATACACTGGGGGTGAATTTGACCCTATAATGTGGATTGTTTATATCATTTATAATTGAAGAATAATGAATTTTTACAAATATCTATACCATAAAAGAAACCTGTTTTTTTGCCTTGGACTCCTATCTTGCACGATGTTCGGATGCGATAAGAATCTGTTGGATTCAGTACCCACTGATCGGCTGTCGGAAAATATATTCTGGAAAAATCAAGCGGATGCAGAGTTGGCTGTCAATGCCCTTTACAATGATCTTGATGGCGCGGAAATATTCTCTTTAGATGCATTGACGGATATAGCTCATGTTAATCAGCCTTTTGCTGTGGATGCCTATATTGAATTGGGTACCTATGATGCTTCAAGTTCCCGGTTGTACAACACCTGGGGTAGCGCCTATAAAGGAATTGGTGCAGCCAATTACTTTTTGGCGAATGTTGGTAAAATCGAGGGCAGCAAAGATGAAACACTGATTGCTCGATATATCGGTGAAGCGCGGGTATTGCGTGCCTACCAATACATCAAATTGGCCTATTTATTCGGTGCAGTTCCCCTGGTAAAGGCACCACTGACACTACAGGAAGGAAGAGAAGTACAACAAGCTACGCTATCTGAAATCTATGATTTTATCGACAGCGAGTTGGAACTGGCTGCGGCAAGTTTGCCTGAAAGCTACTCCAGTAACGATATCGGACGCATAACCCGTTGGGCCGCATTGGGCCTGAAAGCCCGGTCGGATTTATATGCAGGACGTTTTGCAGCAGCAGCAAAGGCAGCAAAAGCGATTATCGATGGCAAACGATTCGAGCTTTACCCTTCGTACGCAAATCTGTTTACGTATGTAGCTGAAAATAACAAAGAGGTGTTGTTGGATAAGCAATTTTTGGAGAATATATACACCCAAAGTGTCTTTAACCTCTTGGCCCCCTATAGCCAGCAAAATGGGCAGAGTACCTATGTGCCTACCAAAACCTTGGTCGATAGCTATACCACATCCAAAGGGGATATAATTACGGATGCCAATAGTGGTTATGATCCCAAAAATCCCTATAAAAATCGTGACCCGAGGCTTGCTTTTTCAATTTTTTTGGATGGCGATCCGCTTCCAAATGGAGCAATTTTTCATCCAGCGCCGAATAGCGGTACCGCCGATGCTGTGGGGAGCACCTATATTGCTTCCACAACAGGTTTCAATATAAAGAAGTATATCGATAAAAAGGATTTGGCAAACCCTTCCAAGAGCGGTTTGAATATTATACTATTACGTTATGCGGAAGTACTCTTGACCTATGCGGAAGCAAAGATCGAGCTTAGCGAAATTGATGCAAGTGTTTATGATGCGATCAATCAGGTTAGAGACGGGCGTACTGATGTCAAACTTCCGCTGATCAGTAACCAGCTCAATCAGTCTCAGCTTCGTCAGCTGGTTCGTCGGGAGCGTACGGTGGAACTGGCTTTCGAAGGGCTGCATCTTGCCGACATAAGAAGGTGGAAAACCGCAGAAAAGGTTGTTCCGGGCAAGGTTTACGGGATCACATACCTAAATAACAAGGGGGAGACCGCTGTTGTTGAGGCCGCTTCGGAAAGCCGTGTTTTTGATTCGAAAAAGCATTATCTCTGGCCTATTCCACAAAGGGAAATTAACCTCAATCCGAATTTGAAACAGAATCCAAATTGGTAAAAATTGTTATCTTGCGACACGAATCCAATTAACTCATATACATATGATGCGATACACTAAACTTATGACCTCTATGGCTTTATTTTTACTGGTGGCTTTGGCCAATGCTCAGCAAAAAAAGCCTAACATTATCTTGATTCTGACCGATGATCTCGGTTATAGCGACATTGGCTGTTATGGAAGTCCGAATATCTCAACCCCTTTTTTGGATTCGATCGCCAGTAAGGGTGTGAGAGCAACAAACTTTATGGTTTCTACGCCCTCGTGTACCCCTTCAAGAGCTTCTTTATTAACCGGAAGATATGCTTCACGTTATAATCTTCCAGCACCGATCGGTCCGGGATCAGATTTAGGCCTGCCTGATGAGGAGGAAACGATTGCCGAATTATTAAAAAAGGTAGGCTATAGAACTGCGTTAATCGGAAAATGGCATTTGGGAGATAAACAAACTTACCATCATCCTAATCAGCAAGGCTTCGATTCTTTTTATGGGATGCTGTATAGCCACGATTACCGCGATCCTTATGTAAAGACCGATTCTGTCATTAAGATCTTCAGGAATCGGAAACCCGAAGTCGTGGCACCCGACGATTCGGATCTGAGCACACTTTATCACAAAGAAACAGTGAAGTTTATCGAAGATCAAGATAAAGATCATCCATTCTTTTTATACTATGCGCATAATTTCCCGCATCTTCCTTTGGCATTTGCCAATAAAAAGAACCGATTTGCAGATCAGCAGAATGCAGGTCCACTTGGTGCGGTGATGCAGGAGCTGGATCATAATTTTTCGGAGCTGTGGAAAACTGTTGAGCGAAAAGGCCTTGCCGATAACACTATCTTAATTTTTTCAAGTGATAATGGTCCCTGGATAGCTTATCCATCGCGGATGTCTGACGATCATGCCACAAAGAACTGGCATGTGGGTACTGCGGGTGTCTTCAAAGGTTCGAAAGCCGAAACAACAGAAGGTGGTGTCCGTGTGCCTTTCATTGTTTATGGAAAGGGCTATGCCCAAGAAGGGAAAGTTATTCGTCAGGCAATCAGTAACTTGGATGTGTTGCCTACAATAGCCAAATGGACTGGTGCATCATTGCCAAAAAAATCCATTGATGGTCAGGCGATCGATTCTTTGTTGAACGGCAAATCGGAAGATTTAAAAACAGCACACAGACCAATATTTTTAGTGAATTATGGACATGTTGAGGCGGTTCGGTCGGGTGACTGGAAGTATCGTCGGATAGCAGGTGGAGTCAATCAAATTTCAGGAAAACCTTACGATGCTGTTGAAGAGTTACATAATATTGCCTGGGATCCAAGTGAAAGAACCAATATTTTAACGGAATATCCAGAAAAAGCGGTAGAATTGCGTTTATTGTTTGAAAGCTTTGATGGGAATATGAAGTAGTTAGAAATAGCATTGACTAAACATAGACATCGTTAAAAATAAACAAGGCGACACTTATTTCTAAGTGCCGCCTTGTTTTTGATACAGATGCAATAGATTTAAAGCAATTCAAACTCTTTTTCTTTGACATCGCGACTGTTGGGACCTATGTAGACTTTGAAATTTCCTGGTTCGGCAACATAATTCAGGTTGTTGTCGAAGAATTTGAGATCATCCACGTTGATTTTAAAGGTTACAGTTTTTTGCTCCCCTTTTTTGAGGAATATTTTTTGAAATCCTTTTAATTCTTTTACGGGACGGGTGACAGAGCCAACTAAGTCCTGGATATACAGCTGCGCCGTTTCTTCTGCGTCATAATTTCCTGTATTCCTGATGTCAATACTTGCTTGAAGAGTGCCTTTTTCATCGATTGTAGTTCGGTCAAGGCGAATGTCGCTATAGGTAAAGGTCGTATAGCTCAGTCCATAGCCAAAAGGGTAGAGCGGAGAATTGCTTACATCCAGGTAATTAGATTTGAATTTTTCAAAATCACCTGAATTTCCATAGGGTCTGCCGGTATTTTTATGCGCATAATAAATTGGAATCTGACCAACATTCCGAGGGAAAGTTGCCGTAATCTTTCCTGAAGGAACGACATCCCCGAATAAAACATCGGCTACTGCTTTTCCGGTTTCTGTTCCACCGAACCAAACATTTAATATCGCTGGCACGTGGGCATCTTCCCAAGTGAGCGTTAGTGGTCTACCCGTAAATAATACAAGTACAACTGGTTTTCCTGTGGCCAACAATGCTTTTAATAGTGTTTGTTGATTTTTTGGAATGTCCAATTCCGAGCGGCTTGAACTTTCGCCTGACATTTCCGAAGATTCACCAAGTGCAGCGACGATCACATCGGACTGTTGGGCGACTTTTACGGCATCGGCAATGATCTCTTCTTCTTTTCGGGAATCGCGTGGGATTGTACGGCCAAACATTGTTGCGTGTTTTTGGTAAGTAGAATCTTCCAGAAGATTGCTTCCAAGATGTGTGAGGATATTTACTTTATTGCCCAAAACGGCCTTCATCCCCTCAACTAAAGAAGCTGTTTTGTCCAGCTCAGCACTGACACTCCATGTTCCCGGCATATTCGGTCCTGAATTGGCTAATGGACCAATAACAGCAACTGTTCCTGTTTTTTTTAATGGAAGTGTTTGATTTTCATTTTTCAGTAAGACAAATGATTTTGCTGCAATTTCCCTGGCTTTGGCATGATTAGCATCAGATCCGATCACTGTTTTGGCCCGTTTTTCGTCACAATAGCGATATGGATCGTCAAATAAGCCTAATTTATACTTGGCTTCCAAAACAAAACGGCAAGCCCTGTCAATATCCGCAATTTTTACTTTTCCTGCATCCAAAGATTTTTTTAATGTTGTCAGAAATCCTTCACCGACCATATCCATATCAACGCCAGCATTCAGGCTCAAAGCAGAGACTTGTTGAAGGTCACCGAGGCCGTGTGCCGTTAATTCGTTTACGGCTGTGTAATCGGTTACGACCAATCCTTTAAAGCCCCATTGCTTGCGTAAGACATCCGTCATTAGCCATTTATTTGCCGAGGCAGGGACACCATTGATATCGTTAAAAGAAGTCATGATACTTCCCGCTCCGGCATCCAGTGCTGCCTTGTAAGGTGGTAAATATTCATTATACATCCGATGCAGACTCATATCCGTGCTATTGTAATCACGACCGCCTTCGGCTGCACCATATAGGGCAAAATGTTTGACACAGGCCATCATGGTATTGTGTGTTGCCAGATTATCACCTTGGAAACCATGTACGATGGCTTCTGCAACCCTCGAGCTTAGGTAGGTATCTTCACCTGCACCTTCGGAAATACGGCCCCAGCGTGGATCACGCGAGATATCGACCATAGGCGAAAATGCCCAATTAATACCATCTGCGGTAGCTTCTTCTGCTGCTATACGCGCAGATTGCTGAATCAGGTTCATATCCCAGGTAGCGGCAAGTCCCAAAGGAATAGGGAACACCGTACGATATCCGTGAATGACATCCATCCCAAAAATGATCGGTATTTTTAATCGGGATTGTTTGATCGCTATCTCCTGCGTTTTGCGGATTTTCGCTGGTGTACTCATGCTGAAAATACCACCGATTTGACCATTTCTAATTTTTGTATCGACATCGGTGGATACAGTAGTACCAGTCGTCGCTTCACCACCGGTTACCAGATTAAGTTGTCCAATCTTTTCTTCGACAGTCATCTTAGCCATAAGCTGATCAATGAATCGGTCCATTTTCTGATTGGATTGGGCTGGACTTGTATGCCAGGCTAGAAATGCAAGAAGGAAAGTACCTACTACTTTTTTCATCGTATTATTTTTTTGTGTGCGTATGGATTTTGCTTTCCTCGCTACAGGGTAAGTTTATGTAAAGCGCTCAATATGATCCTTGAATCTTTTTGATCGTATGCTATGCAATGCTGTTTTCGTGGGCGGAACCATTTTCAACGTGTGACGGATTGAAAATGATTCCATAAAGACCACTATTTTAAATAAGGACTGGTAAAACCGAGTTTTTTTAGTCCTTGCTGAATTTCCGGAGCCTGCATAAACAGTTCCCAGATTTTACCTGTTCTGTAGTTTTCGATCATGACAATAATGGGGCCCTGATCGATTGCTAGATAACGTTGGGGATACCAATTTCCCGTTTCACTGTAGGCATCATAGTAGCCATATTTGCCCCAGATTTTATTTCCGAGCTGTTTGTTTAAGTATTGAGCAAACTGAATGCTTTCATGCGGTGTATAAGGCATAGACGATAAGGCCGCCGTCGGAGATATCACACCAGGGTCGTTATCAGGATGATGTGCATCGTAGCCATTAATGGAATAGCTAGCCGTCCAGCCCCAGCCTTTAGCTGAACCATAGCCTTTGTAACCTTTCGGGTTCAGATCTGCGTATACCAAATTTATCTTGGCGTGGTTGCTTGTTGCTTCCCAGTAATCTGCATATTGATCTTTTAACCCTTTGGGACTAAGTCCTAGGTAGGAATAATGTTCCCAGAAAAGTGGTCCAACTTCGCCTTCTTTAGCATTATGTTTAACTACCAGTGGAATGTCGTATTTTTTAGCGGTGGTTTTAATTGCCCCAGATCTTGCCCAGCCCTCATGATATACATTAGGTGCGATAGGATAAGTGGGCGAGGAG
This sequence comes from Sphingobacterium sp., assembly GCA_050281725.1. Classification (GTDB taxonomy): domain Bacteria; phylum Bacteroidota; class Bacteroidia; order Sphingobacteriales; family Sphingobacteriaceae; genus Sphingobacterium. The sequence goes on from JBMAAL010000003.1 coordinate 50,395, forward strand.
GCAGCCAATATATAGGTGATAAGACATTCATCATATCCTCTGACTGGATGATTTTGTTGGAAGTTAAATTTTGGACTCCAATGCCAATAAATAACATTTTGGCCGTTCGTGTAGTGATTCCAATTGATTTCTTTCCATAGTTTATCCGCTTTTTGGGCAACTAGTTGAGCGGAATCACCTTTATCCTTTAGATACTCCCGAATGGCAATCAGACCCTGAGCTAAGAAGGCTGTTTCAACAATGTCGCCACCATTATCTTTTTCACTGAACGGTTTCGCTGTACCCAGTTCTCCATCATACCAGTGTGCCCAAGCACCTTTGAATCTTTCGATTTTTCCCAAATAATCCATGATGTGACCCAGCTTTTGAACCCCTTGTTCTTGGGTGATAAACCCGCGTTCCATAGCAACAATCATACCCATGAGTCCAAAGCCACTACCACCTATGGTCACGACATTACGGTCATTTTGGGGGTAGACACCATCCATATGGATGCGTTCTCTTGCGAGACCAGAAGTTGGCTCGGCACCTTCCCAAAAATATTGAAATGTATGCTGTTGAATATTGTTTAATAGCGAATCTTCATTGATCTTGTTTCCATCGGTTGAATCGATTTTTGAGGGACTGTCTGGGCTACTAGTGTTCGCATTTTGGCACGAACTGCTGAGAATAAGCGCCAAAGCTATACCGGTAAGGGTGGGATATGCTATTCGTTTTCTCATGGATATATTCTTTAATTCTTGAAAAAATGTTCAAACGACCATAGGTCGTTTGAACGGAGTTATTTTGTGTAAATGATTACCAACCGGTATTTTGAGGCATTTCTGGCGTTTGGATACGTTGATTTTCCGGAATTGGGAAGAGCAACATTTTATCCTGAAACGTCTTTCCATTCGCAGCCATGGCCGTTTTTGCCTGTTTTGTACGCACCAAGTCAAACCAACGGTCGTGTTCAAACGCCAATTCAAGACGTCTTTCTTTCCAGATCAATTGACGGAGCTGCGCTTGGTCGGTTGTTGTTACGTTGGCTAATTTTACGCGTGTCCGTACCGCATTCAATGCATTTAGTGCTTCGCTGCTATTGCCAACTTCATTTGCTGCTTCGGCTAGGATAAGATAAATTTCACCCAGGCGGAGGTAACGTACGTTTTTATCACCGTCAGCGGCACCTCCATTTGCTGAGGAATACGCTTTTTCATTATACATTGGGTTTTCTACACCATTGTCAATCAGACGGCCATCGTAGAGGGTTTCACCTCTGAAAATAATCGTTGCATCGCGACGGATATTATCTTTTTCTGCATTGAAGGCATCCAATAAGTTTTGGCTTGGGATATTAAAACCCCAGCCCAAATTGACTGCTCCTCCACGAGGTGCCTGTACTTGACTATATTGTTGGATACCATGTGCGATAGAGGTACCCCTTGCTTGAAATTCAAATAGTGATTCGGGGCCATTTTCTCCAGCTAAACGCCAAATTGTTGCGTAATCAGGTTCGAGACTGTATCCACCGGATGTGATGACAGTTTTCGCCATGTCGGCAGCTTGTTGCCATTTGCTTTGATACAAATAGACTTTTGACAATAACCCTTGTGCGGCACCTTTGGTCGCTCTACCTAAATCTTTTGCAGCATAAGCAGATTTGAGTGGAAGATTGTTGATAGCAAATTGTAAATCCGCTTCAATATAGGCGTAAACTTCAGCTGCGGGCTCTCTTTTTATTAAATCACGTTCTTGGATAGGAACATCGCCCCATCCGCGTACAAGATAGAAATAGTTCAATGCACGCAGAAAACGAGCTTCGGCAATCAATCTGTTTTTATAAGCTTCGTCTGTCAGTCCAAATTTTTCTGTGTATGCAATAGCTTGCGAAGCCCGCCCTATGGATTTATACCAACGTGTCCACATGGAAAGAAAGGAACCCGTTGTTGAAGTGTAAGTCAACTCGTCTAAACTTAGCTTGTCACCACCGGCATCTGTCGCTGAACTACCTTTATCCGCATTATCGGAAAGCATGTCCGTGATACCGATGTACGAGAAAGAATAATCCCAATCAGTAAACATTCCATACACACCATTAACAAATTGCTCGGGTGTGTAGATTTCTTCACTGTCTTCGGCTTCAACATATTCTTTAGAAGGTACATCTAAAAAGTTGTTGTCTTTGCAGCCTTGCAATGCAATGCCCCCACTAAGAAGAATTGCTATATAAAGTTTGTTAATTTTCATTGTCTTCAAAACTAAGGTGATTAAAATTGCATGTTAAGTCCAAATAAGAAATTACGTGTGGTTGGATAAGCCGAAAGTTCAATACCAGAAGTTAAATTTGGACTACCGTCGCCTGCGAGTTCAGGAGAGAAACCACTATAATTCGTAAATATAAATGGATTTTGGGCTGTGACATATAATCTTAATTTAGATCTCGAGCTATATAAGTTGTTGAAAGTGTATCCTACAGTGATATTATTGATACGGAAATAAGCGCCCGATTCGAGGAAATAACTCGAAGCCCAATATGCTCTTTCTGCACCGGGATGCTCATTGGTTGAACCTGCGCCAGTCCAGCGATTTTCAAAAGTTGATAACGCGATATTCTCACCTGCATTGGAACGAACACTATTTAAACCATTGTAAACCTTATTGCCTGCAACACCGTAACCAGAAACATTGAAATCGATGGCTTTATAATTGACACCTAAGTTGATGCCGTAGGTGGATGTTGGTAGGAATGATCCAAAGAAAACCTTGTCCCGGGAGTCGATGACACCATCTTCATTTTGATCCTTGTACTTCAGATAACCTGGTTTTGCAGCGCCAAACGACGGGTAATTTTTTACATCTTCCGCATCTTGGAAGACACCATTTGCTTCAAACATCCACCAGCCATAAATCGGTTGTCCGACACGGAGTTGTTTGGTGATCTCCCCGTTATTTAAACTTCCGCCAGTAGCACGGTCATAGGCCGGAACCACTTCTGTTACTTTGTTTTTGTTGTATGAATAATTAACACCGAATGTATAACTGAACTCCGGACTTATGTTTTTGTTCCAATTTAAAGCTACTTCAACTCCTTGATTCAGCACTTTGGCACCGTGCGCATAGAAGTTTTTCTCGGATGGTGAGGTGTAGGTTGGTGTGACATCAAGAATAGTATTGGTATTCAGCTTATGATAGTAGTCAATGGATCCTGAAAGCTGATTGTTTAGAAACGCAAAGTCTACGCCAGCGCCTGTTTCTCTGGTTACTTCCCAGGTTAGATTTACTGCTGGAGTGCCATATGCGCTTCCATAAACCATATTCTGTTCAGGACCAAAAACGTAGTTGTAATTTGAACTTTCTGGACTTGTTAAAATTGTGGATACATTTAATGGGATATCTTGATTACCTAATTTACCCCAGTTTCCGCGAACTTTCAACAAATTAATCCAGGTAGCATCCTTCATGAAGCCTTCATTCGTCACTGTCCATCCTAAACCAACGGAAGGAAATGTACCCCAGTATTTTCCAGTATTACGGAAAACACTTGATCCATCTCTACGCAATGTTGCCGTTAAATAATATTTGCTATCGTAATTGTACTGCAAACGTCCAAAATACGAAGCTAAGGCTCTTGGGGTATAATACGTTTGTAGCGCAACAATACCATAATTGGTTGTTCCTTTTGCAAGATTGATATTCCAGTATTGCTCCTGTTCAGGCACATTATAACCCGTTTGGCTGCTCATGCTGTTTATGTCGTATTTCTCACGCGACATCCCCACAACCGCTTCAATATGATGTTTGTCAAAATTCTTGTTAAATGTTAAGAAATTCTCGATAGACCAGCGAAATTGTTCCAGGTTTTCATATTTCAAGCTGTTGTCTACATAGTCAAGGGCTTTTGGATTGTTTTCCTTTAATTTGATGAAATCAGATTCATTCAATAAAGTATTTGCATTTAACCATTGATCTTTTACATTATTAAAAATCCGTTGTTTCGAATAAAATTTATTCCCGCCAATACGCGAATTGATTTTCAGATAATCCGTAATCTTGAATTCTCCCTCAAAACTTCCCTGTAGACGGAGCGTATTTGTTCTTTCATTTTGACGTAAAACCTCATACACTGGATTTCCAATTGAATTTAAGTTTCCGATGGCTTGCCCAGGAGCTGCCTCAATACCGGCAACACCAGTTGTTGTATTTACACGACCTAAACCGTAACGGCCATTATCAAACATCACGGGAGCCAGCGGTGACTGACGATAAGCCGTGGTGAAAGCACTATAGGGCTTGGGGGTTGCGTTTGTTAATGTAAGATTTAAATTTTGGCTGAACTTTAGGCGATTGTTTAAAAATTTATATACGTTGTTATTGCGTATGGTATTTCTTACAAATTTGGAGCCATCAAGAATACCATTTTCGGTATAATTGTTTGCTGATACGAAGTAATCAACTTTCTCAGTTCCGCCAGAAATATTAACGGAATTATTAAATACAGAACCTGTATTTAATAATTCGTCATACCAATCTGTATTATATTTTTGATTCTCTGCTAAACGGTACGATCCATTGGTCGAGGTTAGGTATTCATTGGCAAATGTTCTAAACTGATCAGCATTTGCCATTTTCACACGATTGAGGACATTTTTTATGCCTGCAAAGCTTTCATAATTGATGTTTGTCGTCCCCGTTTTACCTTTCTTCGTGGTCACGATAATAACACCATTTGCAGCCCGAAGACCGTAAATAGATGCAGAGGATGCATCCTTCAAAACATCCATAGATTCAATATCTGATGGGTTGATATTATTAATATCTGTTTGTGCAATTCCGTCGACAATATAGAGTGGATTCCGTCCTGATAATGCCGTTCCTAAGCCCCTGATAATGACATTGGGAGAGGAACCGGGTGCTTCATTTGCAATAATATTGATACCTGCAGCTTTACCTTGGATGGATTGCATCGCTGACATGGCAGGTTGCTTCGTGATATCGGATGATTTTAAGGAGCTGATCGATCCTGTCAGATCTGCTTTCTTTTGTGTACCGTAACCGATAACCACAACCTCTTCCAATGCTTGATTTTGATTCTCTAGAAATACATTGAGTTGCGTTTGATTGCCAATGTATACGGTTTGTGTGCGATATCCTAGAAAGTTAAAAACCAGTGAATCGGTAGGAGAGGCGTTGATTTGAAATTTCCCCGTTGCGTCGGTTTTTGTAGCTACTGCTTTCCCTTTGATGCTAATGGTGACGCCAGGCATAGATATCATGCTTGAGCCATCTTTGACCACTCCTTGTATAGAAGTTTGTCCATAGGCAACCGAGACGACCATGGATGTCAAAAATAATGCGGATAGATTCCTCATATCGTAAATTTTTGGTGTTTGTTTAAAATACAGTTGGTTATTTCCCTGAAGCAAATATGTTGATGTAGTACAACTTTGCCAAAATTTAACATTTTCACATCACTACTACACGAAATTTCCGCCTGCTCAAACCTATTTTGTTTTTATGCTATTGTTTTGATAATTAGTTTTTTATATTGAAGTTTTCCATGAAATAACACGAGCTTTAGTGTGTTTTATACACTAAAGCCCGTGTGTGGTAATGATGTAGTGTTTACAGGAGGAATTTAACGTTCCATCAGAAATTCGGAGAGGTTTTTGTCTGTTGGGAGACCTAGTTTTTTGCGTAAGCGATAGCGTCTAATCTCGACACCTCGTGTACTAATATTAAGCAATGAGGCGATTTCTTTACTTGACATATTAAGCCTTAAATAGGCACATAGTTTTAGATCATTGGGGACTAGATCAGGAAATTCTTGTTTCAATTTCTTGAAGAAATTCTCATGTGATTCGTTAAAGCTTGTTTCAAAAATATGCCAGTCACGGTCGTCGTTATGGGCATCATCGATAAGCTTGTTTATCTTTTTCAATTCATCCGAACTCAACTTGTTGCCCTCAGCGTCCTTGAGCTGTTTGAGCTCGTCGTGCAGGTTGTTCAACATCTCATTTTTGTAAACGATATTGAGTGCTGCATTAGCCAATTCTTTGTTCTTTAACTGAAGCTGGTCTTCCAATTGCTGGTTTTTAAGCTTTATCCAGTCCTTTTCTTTTTGCTCTGTTTCGCGTTCCAAGGCAATCTTCTTTTCTTCCAGCCATTTTCGTCGTATTTGAAACTGACGTTTGCGCTCCCGTTGAAGATTAAGCCTATAAGCTAAATAAATGAGCGCTAGCATAGCTAGTGCATAAAATGACTTTGCCCACCAGGAGAGGTACCATGGATACCGAATGGTAAAGGAAAATGTTTGGACTTCCGAAATCAGCCCAGTGTTGTCCTTCGCTCTTATTTTAATCTGAAATTTTCCATAGGGCAGATTGGTGAAATCTTGATAGGCAATTTCGCTCCATTCAGACCAATTGTCTGAGTAACCTTCGAGATAATATTGATATTGAAGCGGTGAGGATGAGTAGTACGGGCATGAAAAACTGATTCTAAGGTTATTGTCTGACGACGATAATTTAAAAGCAGAATCTGGAATGATAGCCTGCCCGGTTGTTAAGTTGACGAGTTGTGATATTTGCGGAAGTGGCAACGTATATTTTTGTGATTTATCTGAATGACGATAGATCGCAAATCCATCATCCAAACCAATGAGATAGTATTGATTTTCAATAGGAAGGATGTTTTCATAGTTGTTCATCATTCGGTCCTGTAAGGGACTGAGTAGATTGGAGTCAATGCGCAACTTGCCCTTACTGTCAAAATCTACCTTCGCAATTTTGGTTTTCTGAATGAACCAGTAGCTGTTTGTATTGATCGGTATGACCTTATTTGAATTTTTATAAGTACCTAATGCGGTGTTTAATTCATCTGCATAACTGAATTTTTTTACAATATTGTCGAATTGAAGAAACCCACTATCGGTCGCGAATACGAGATTATTTTCTAAGGTGTAAATTCCTGTAAATTGCCTTTTTGAGGCGACGCTGTCCTGTTTGGAAGAAAACAAAATGTTAACCTCTTGAAAACTTGGATCGAATCCGAGCAGTTGTATTTGTCCCCAATCTCCGATCCAAAGAGAATGGTTATCTTTTTGTGCCAAAAATCGAACTGGTTCCTTGATACCGGCGAATTGCTGGACAAACTGCAGGTGTATACCATCGAAGGTAAATTTCGAAAGCCCCGTGTAATTCCCTTGAAGTATATTTTTTGTGCCAAATATAGGTTTGAAAATCCATCCACCGGTGATCTGCGAAATCTTCTCGAGTTGGCCATTAACCAGTTTGAAGGTCCCATCATTATGCCCACAGATTAATTCATCCCCAAATATTGCTAAGGTCCAGACTTGACCGTTTGAATTGGGAATTTGAGAGAAATTTAGTGAATTATAATTGTTTAACCCCTTCCATTCGCTCGAGAACAGTCCCTTGTTGGTTCCAAGATAGATTTTCCCCTGATAGATAATCGATGTATAAACTGTACCAATTTTTCCAACAAAATCAGTATAAAATGATAGGGGAGAATTGATTTCAATGCGGTCGATGCCATTATCCAATCCCACCCAGATATTTTTTTGATTGTCTTTGACAATACTGAGCACAGTGTTGTTTTGGAGCCCATTGTTTTTATTGATATGCTGAATGACTTGGCCATTTTTGTTGATGACAATGACACCATTTTGAATTGTACCAAAAGCATATTGTCCATCATATAGGTAGATGCCATTGTTTATCTGGGATTGGCTTAATAGCTGGTTTGCTGGAACAGACCATGGTGTTATCGTTCCATCAGCTTTCATCAAATAAAGACCATTTCGCGAGGTCGCAATAAGCGAAGTATTTGCGTCGAAAGGCAATAGTGCAAGCACATTTTTATCTTTCAAGACGTCTTTTCCTTTTACAGGAATTAATTTGCCTTGTTTGAATTCATGCAGACCACTCGGTAACTGTTCAAAAAATAACTTATCGTTGAGCTGATGTGGAAATAAAAAAGGTTCACCCTTTGCTGTTAGTGGCCGTATCGTATTGTTTTCCCAAATATAAGATTTAGAAAATGTATGAAAAAACACCCGTTGGTCCTCAACAATGATTTTCCAGATTTCTTCATTCGGAAAATAGGTTTTGTCCTGTACCAGCTTGGAAAGACTATGATAGGTCAAGTTGCCAAAAGACTTCGAAGTCCAATAACCAAATTCTCCTCTTCCGCCCGTATAGATCTTCCCATCTTTACCAATCGCAACACTCCGGACTGTTGAATGATTTGGAAGCGGAAAGATTCGCCAGTATTGTCCGTCAAATTGCAGCAGGCCTTCGGTATTTGCGCTATAAATACGACCATCTTTATCTACTGCCAATGACCAGTTCTGATTTCCAGCTTTATACTGGCCTTTTTTGTATTGTTTTACAAAAGGTGTTCCCGTAGGTATGATTGTCTGACAATAGCCTTTGTGCAGCAAAACAAATAAAATGGTGCAAAACCAAAAGATATAGACGTTACTATATTTTTTTGTTGTCATCGACTCCCTCACTTTAAATTGATTTGGTTCACAATATATCGATTTTATTGCAGAATCGGTAATCTTACAAGTCGCACAAGGCCCTGGGAGTTCCTCCGATCTTCACCTTATTTTGGCGCTGAATTGGTCGTTGGCTTGAAGAATAATTAGGAGAAACCAAGTGGACAGTTTCTATTTTTTTAAAAAACCATTTAATCGTGTTGAAAATCAGGAAGGAAGCTAATTTTTCCACCTATTTGAACAAAAAATCCTCCTTTTGCTGTTCACGATTTTTGATATTTGAGTTCATTTACTTCGTTAAATAACCAAATAAACCAAAACAATATGATAACACCGATAACCAAAACGGTTGGCAAGGGGTTACTTTTATTTTCGTTGATGAGTATGTCGGCACCAGCGGTGTTCGCGCAATCGCAATTGAAAATATCCGGAAAAGTAACCTCTCCGGGAGGAGAGCCTCTTGCAGGGGTCACAGTACAGATAAAAGGGGTGAAAACCGGAACGGTAACCGACGGGGCCGGCAATTATCAGATTCTTGCACGGGACGTTGATGTGCTGATCTTCTCTTTGGTGGGTAGAGAGGAAGCTGAGGTTGCTGTCGATAAGAAGGATCACATTAACCTTGTATTGCAAGAGTCCAGTAGCCTGATTGACGAAGTGGTCGTCGTAGGCTACGGTACCCAGAAAAAAAGTAATTTAACAGGCGCTGTTGCTGCCGTCGATGGAAAGGTACTCAATAAGCGTATCGCCACGAATCCCACACAATTGCTTCAAGGCCGCATGCCTGGACTTCGTGTTACCCAGGGATCAGGAGAAGCGGGTAATGAAAATGTGAACCTACAGGTCCGCGGATTGGGGTCGTACGGGGCTTCTTCTGCGCCATTGGTTATTGTAGATGGTATTCCAGGTAGTTTGGAAAATCTGAACCCCCAGGCAATCGAGAATATAACGGTATTGAAAGATGCTGCCTCAGCCGCTATTTATGGCGCAAGAGCTGCAAATGGTGTAATCCTCGTGACGACAAAGCAGGGCAAGGCAGGAAAGACACAGCTTAGTTATGATTACAATGTGGGAATTACCAAAGCCTCTGCTCTTCCAGATCTAGTCTATAATTCCGTGGATTATATGAACCTGTATAATCAGGCAAATAAAAACTCCGGTGTTACCAATCCAAATGCTTCTTTTAGCCAGGAGATGATTGATGCCTACAAAAACGCAACAGATAAAAGACTATATCCTGATTTTAACTGGTTAGATGCTGTATTTAGAACCGTCCCCGTGCAAACGCACAATTTAAGCTTAAGCGGTGGTGCTGGAGGAACAAATTATAACGTCATATTAGGCTATGTAAATCAACCTGATATTATGATTGGAACCTCCTTTAAAAAGTATAATCTGCAGCTAAATCTCGGTTCTAAAATAAACGATCGGATAAGTTTTGGGTCAAGTATCACCCTGAACTATGGGGATCGAAAATATCCTAGAAACGGGAGTGAAGATCAATTTTTGTCCACAATTAGTCAATCGCCATTATATGGACCTGTATTACCAGACGGTAGTGGTCGTTATACTTCTAGGGCATATCCTTTTCAATCGCCAAATAAAAACCCGGTTGCAGTCGCTGAAAATGCTTTCACCAGACTGAACAATTATTTTATGCAGGGCAATATCTTCCTAAATGTGAAAATATTGGATGGACTGGATTGGAAGACAAGCGGTGGGTTAACGTATGGTTTTACAAAAAACTATACCAATAAACCTGTGATTAACCAGTATATGTGGTTTGCCAAACCTGATGATCTGCCCGCCAGACAACTTGATGTCGGCGGACAGGGGCTTGAAGTAACGGACGACAATAATGTATATCCGGTCGGGTATACCCAACTGACTTACGATAAGTCCTTCGGAAATCACAACATCAAAGTACTGGCAGGAACACAGGCCGAATATAATAAAACGCAAAAATTGTTTGGAAGTAGGTTGCAATTTCCCAATAATGACTTGCTTGAGCTTGATGGTGGCGGAGCCGGACAACAGTCGAATAGCGGTGTAACCAATGAATGGTCATTAAGGTCGTATTATGGTCGCTTAAACTATGACTACAAAGGCAAGTATCTACTGGAAGGTAATGCACGTTACGACGCATCTTCACGTTTCCCTGAAAATAGAAAATGGGCATTTTTCCCTTCAATATCTGGAGGTTGGAAAGTTTCGGATGAAGCTTTTTATGGAACAAAAATGAAAGAGGTCGTTAATGAATTAAAATTAAGAGCTTCAATTGGAACCCTAGGTAATCAGAATATTGGTAATTATCCGTATCAAATTGTTTACAACTCTTCTTTCGCGTACCCTTTTGATGAAACGCTCCAACAGGGGGCTCGTCAGGTCGCAATGGCCAATGACCGGATCAAGTGGGAAAGTACCAAAGTCCTGGATTTTGGTGTGGATATCGGTTTCTGGAACAACAAATTGACAGCTTCTTTCGATTGGTATAACAAGATAACTTCTGATATTTTATCCGCTTCTACGGCTTTCCCGTCTTATATTGGTCTGACAGCACCAACCGTAAATTATGGTGAATTGCGCAATAGAGGTATTGAGCTAGGTCTTCAATATCGCGATAAAATTGGAGAGGTATCCCTAACCCTCAATGGGAATATTCAGGCCAATCGCAACAAAGTCATGAAATATGGTGCGGAGCGTATCTCTGGTAATACCATTATTCGAGAAGGTTTGCCTTATGGAAGTTTTTATCTTTTGGAAAATACGGGAATATTCCGTTCCAAAGAAGAGGTGGCAGCTTCGCCGGTGCAGCAGATTCCTGCTCAGCCGGGCTATCTAAAATTTGCTGATGTGAATGGAGATAAAGTTGTGGACAACAATGATCGTGTTGTTGCGTCGGGAGCCTATCCAGATTTCGATTACTCGTTTAATGCGACGGCGGTATGGAAGAACTTTGATTTTACGGCCTTTTTCTTCGGATCCCAAGGACAAAAAATATTTGTGAGTGAATGGGGGATAGTGCCATTTAGGCAAGGAGGAACGTTTACGCGCGATTGGATGGACGCCTGGACTCCAGAGAATCCCAATGCATCGCTACCCATCGTTGGTGCTGAAAATACCCCTGCAGCAAACAATGTAAGGACTGCATCCACTTTCTTTTTAAAGGACGGATCGTTTTTGCGTCTTAAAAACATTCAGGTAGGCTATTCTATTCCGCAAAGCAGCTTGTCCAAAGCTGGTATTTCGGGCCTTCGGATCTATTTTGCTGCAGACAACCTGTTGACGTTCTCCAAGTTTCCCGGTTTAGATCCTGAACGGGGAGTGTCTTCAAGTGGTGGTGCAACATCTGGTCGTTATGTGACTCATCCTCAGAATAAAGTGTTTGCATTTGGAGCCAATATCACCTTCTAATATCGGGTAACAAAAAAAATATTTACAGATGAAAAATAAAGTAAAAAAGACATATCTATATCTGAGTTTGGCAGCGCTAGCGACCTTAGGAAGCTGTACAAAAGATTTTTTAAATAAAAATCCAACAGATAAAATTTCTGAATCAAACTTTTGGAAAACGCAGGCTGATGCTGATTTGGCCTTATCAGGTTGTTATGAATTCCTCTGTCGGGGATACAATTCGACATCGTCATCCAATGCGCGTGGTGGATGGGGCGGGGCTAGTATGTTTTGGGATGGACTTTCAGACGATGCCTTTGTGTCCAGTACATCAAATAATTTCAATATTATCTCGCGGTCAGGAATCTCCTCGACAACAGGAGGGATGCAATCTGAGGGGTATGAGATTTCATATCAGGCCATTGCAGCATGCAATAAATTGATTGCCAATATCGACCGTATTGCAAGCATGAGTCAGCAGGACCGTGACCGCTATAAAGCGGAGGCTCGTTTTATCCGCGCCCATTACTATTTTCTATTGACCAATCTGTACGGTGATGTACCCTTGACTTTGGAGCCGCTAGGAATGGACGATGAAAGTATTCGGCTGGCAAGAACACCTAAATCGAACGTTGTGGAGGCTATTTTAGCAGATTTGGATTATGCAAGCGAAAAACTGCCAAATACAGGGTATAAGGGACATGCTGTAAGAGGATCTGCTCTGGGGTATAAAACAAAGGTATTATTGACTTCGAAAAAATGGGCGGAGGCGGCAGCAACAGCTAAAATTATCATAGATGAAAACAAGTTTTCGATCTATCAGGGTGGATACCGTGATCTGTTCAGAAAGCCTGGGCAAAATAGTAATCCCGAAATCATGTTCTCCGCTCGATTCTTACCTCCTAATATGTATAGCCCGGCAGATATGATGTATTCGTATCTGAAGACCATACAGCCGCTGGGTTATCTGGTGGATTCTTATTATGCCATCGATGGTAAAGATATCAAAGAGTCGACAGTTTACGATGCCAAAAACCCTTATGAAAATAGAGATCCCCGTCTAAAATCGACAATCATGTACCGAGGTGTTTGGCGCGGAACTACTGCATCTTCCGCCTTCGATCCCGTTGCTGAAGGCGTGTTGGGTGGTTTTTTACCGAGAAAGTACATCAACGAAACGAAATGGCCAACAAGCTACGCGACACAAAGCGATCAGGATTGGGTATTCTTACGTTATGCAGATATTTTATTGATGTATGCGGAGGCAAAGAATGAAAGTGTCGGCCCCGACCAGACAGCCGTAGATGCATTAAATAAGGTAAGATCCAGAGCTGATGTAAAAATGCCGCTCGTAGAGTTTAGCAGTTCCTTAACCAAAAATGAATTCCGCGATATTATCCGTCATGAACGTAGGATTGAACTGGCTTTGGAGGGACAGCGTTATTTTGATTTAAAACGTTGGGGACTGATCAAAGAGGTGATGGATAAAATTAAGGATCCAGATGGCGCGTCAAGATTATTTATGGCAAGAGATACGTTATGGCCTGTACCTCAGTCTGAGGTAGATATGGCCAAAAGTTTAGGTAATGAAAATTTTAAGCAAACACCAGGTTTCTAAATTAAGGACTGTGAAAAATTCAGGTATGAAAGCTATATATAAAATGTTGCTGGCACTTGTCCTCATCATGGGAATGAGTAAGGGGGTATTGTATGCGCAGGTAAGTCGCATGCCCGATAGTGTACGCATGAAATGGTGGGAGGAAGCTCGATTTGGCATGTTTATCCATTGGGGGGTATATGCCCAGTTTGGCGGTGTTTATAGAGGGCACGAGCAAGCACGCGGCGGAGCAGAATGGATCATGAACCGATCTAAAATCCCGGTTGATGAATATCAGGCAAAGGCCCAACAATTTAATCCCACAGCCTATAATCCAGATGAATGGGTGAGAATGGCCAAAGATGCCGGGATGAAATATTTGATTATCACAGCCAAACACCACGATGGTTTTGCGCTGTTCGAAACAAAAGCGAGTAAATGGAACATGGTGGATGCTACTCCCTATGGAAAGGACGTGCTGAAACCTTTGGCGGAAGCCTGCCGAAAATATGGTGTTAAACTTGGCTTTTATTACTCACAGACACAGGATTGGAATAATCCCGGGGGATCTGCTGCCCGTAAATTAATGCGGGAAGGTTGGCCTAATCCAGATTCAACGAATATTGATGCCTACACTTTAGCGCATCATGGTCATTGGGATCCAAAACAAGAAACAGCCAGTTTCAATGATTATATCAAAAACGTATCGGTGCCACAGGTCAAAGAATTGTTGAGCAACTATGGTGATATTGCAGTGCTGTGGTGGGATACACCTACCAATATGACCGATGAAGCTGCAAATATGCTTCAGGAGCAATTATCCCTACAGCCAAATATTATTACCAATGATCGATTGAAGCGGCCTAATTTCCCGGGAGATACAAAAACACCCGAGCAGAAAATTCCGGATTGGAGTGAACTTGAAGGTAAACACTGGGAAACCTGTATGACGATGAATGGTACCTGGGGCTATCGTACATCCGATCAGAAATGGAAGTCAGCGGAGACCTTAATCCGCAATCTTGTTGACATCGCTTCCAAAGGTGGGAACTATTTATTGAACGTTGGTCCAAAACCAGATGGATCATTTCCGCAGGAAAGTATAGAGCGTTTGGCTGTAATTGGTAAATGGATGAAAACAAATAGTGAAGCCATCTATGCGACCAAGAGCAGTCCTTTACAACCATTTGAATGGGGGAGATGTACCCTGAAGGAAGATGGAAACCGGACTTATTTATATATATCGGTATTTGACTGGCCGAAAAATGGAATAGTTGAACTTCCGGTTACAAACAAAGTGTTAAAAGCCAGTCTTCTGGCTGATGGCCGGGTGTTAAAGGTTAAATCGAATGCTGCCGGAATCAGGGTCAGCGTACCAGAGCAGGCAATTGATGCTGTCGCCACAGTAATTAAGGTCGAAATAGCAGGGAAATTTAAGCGCGATACAGCATCAGGAGCAAAGAAAATGAAAACGGGAGCTCTGGACGAGTAAGGCCGATAAGATGGAAAGCAGATACGCAAATAGCATAATGAAGAAAAGTAGATTGAATAAAATAGTTGCATTATTGTTGGCCTTTGGATCTTTTCAGCTCCAAGCTCAAGAAATCAAGCGGATTGATCAAGGTTGGGATTTTTTAAAGAGTGATCTTGGTGGAATTTGGGAAGCTGTAAGACCTGTGGGAGCCGGTAATCCCGAGTCCGTTCCCTTATGGCAACAGGTAGATCTGCCACATTGTTATAATGCGCTGGACGCTGTGGATCCAGCTATAAATTATTATCAGGGGCCAAGCTGGTATCGAAAATCGTTGGAGATCGATAACCCCTATTTAAATGGTCACACCCTTCTTCATTTTGAAGGAGCCGGACAAAAGACGTCTGTTTATATCCATACGGTTAAAGTTGGGGAGCACGTTGGCGGATACGATGAATGGACTGTGGACATTACAGATGCGGTTGAAAAGTTTAAAAAAACAGATGCTTTTAAGAAACAATTTAAGGGTAGAATTCCGCTTTCAATTCGTGTTGATAATTCACGTGATTTAGAAATGATCCCTTCTGATCTGTCTGATTTTAATGTCTATGGGGGTATTTATAGACACCTAAACCTGAAATATGTTCCGCAGACAGCCTTGGAACGTGTATTTGTCGATGCGGCAGTAGGAGCTGATGGTAAGCAGGGAGTGGTCAATGTTCGTGGACGACTGATGCCATTTTCAGCTCAGACAAATTTTGAAGTCGAAACACAGCTCTATGACCCTGCGGGAAGAATGGTACAAAGCCAGAAGCCACAGGCGAATAAAGGGGCAATAGATCTTGAATTTGGACAATTCCTGGTAAAGAAGCCGTTGCTTTGGAGCCCTGACCAGCCTGCGTTATACCGTTTAGTGACCACGATCAAAAGCAATGGACAGGCATTCAAAGAGGAGAGTGTATTTGGTTTTAGACATGTAGAGTTTAAAGAAAAAGGTCCTTTTCTGCTGAACGGGAAACGGCTTTTGCTTCGTGGTACGCACCGTCATGAAGATCATGCCGGTGTGGCTGCCGCAATGACCGATGAACAAATCCTGCAAGAGATGACCTTAATGAAAGAGATGGGGGTGAACTTTATACGTTTGGGACACTATCAGCAGAGCCGTAAAGTGCTTGAGGCTTGTGATAGTCTCGGTATTTTAGTTTGGGAAGAGATTCCATGGTGCAGAGGTGGTCTAGGAGGTGAAGTTTATCAGCGTCAGGGAAAACGGATGTTGACCAATATGATTGAACAGCATTACAACCATCCATCGGTCATTATCTGGGGGCTTGGTAACGAAAATGACTGGCCTGGGGATTTTGCGGAATTTGATCAAGCGAAAATTAGAGCTTTTATGAGCGAACTCAATGTGTTATCTCATCAATTGGATCCGAGTAGAAAAACAGCGATACGGCGCTGTGATTTCTGTAAAGACATTGTCGATATCTATTCACCATCAATTTGGGCGGGTTGGTACAGAGGTGTTTACACTGATTACAAAACAGCTTCGGAAGAAGAAATGAAAAAGGTAAAACATTTTCTTCATGTGGAATGGGGCGGAGATAGCCATGCGAGAAGACATGCAGAGGACCCTGATCGTGCTTTAGCGAAAATCAAAGGTGACGGCACAACAGACGAGCGGGCTGGTGATGCATCGCTCATTGGTGGTGCGGCCCGGGTTTCCAAGGATGGGGATTGGAGTGAGAGCTACATCTGTAATCTCATCGATTGGCACTTAAAAGAACAGGAAACCATGCCTTGGCTCACAGGAACTGCCTATTGGCCATTTAAAGATTTTTCAACTCCGGTGCGGCCTGACAATCCTGTGCCCTATGTCAATCAAAAGGGCGTTGTAGAGCGGGATTTTACCAAAAAAGAATCTTACTACGTGTTCCAGTCGTATTGGACGCAAAAGCCAATGCTGCATATTTATGGCCATAGCTGGCCGATTCGTTGGGGTGAAAAGGAGGAGTCAAAAATGGTAAAGGTGTATTCCAATGCAAAGGAGGTTGAGCTTTTTGTCAATGGCAAAAGTCAGGGGGTAAAGAAAAGAAATAGCCAAGATTTTCCCGCAGCCGGCTTAAGGTGGATGGTGGAATTGAAAGAAGGAAGCAATCAGATTAAAGCTGTTGCGAAAAATGGCCGGGAAATTCTCGTGGATGAAATTGAACAGCAATATCAGACAAAAAAATGGGGTAAACCGGCAAAACTGCTTGTCGAGAAGATTGCTGCGGAAGGTGACATGGTCACTGTGCAGGCTCAGATTGTGGATGAAACGAATACCCCTTGTCTCGATGCGAAAGATTGGATCTTTTTCGGTTCAACCGGCGATGGTCAGTTGATCGTCGATCAAGGGACTTCTACGGGATCGAAAAAAGTGCAGGCATATAATGGTCGTGCACTGATTAAACTTCAGCTGCCTTCGGGAAGGGCTGTAGTTTCCGGTCGGATGGAAGGGGTTGCAAGTACCTTGTTAACAATAGAAAAATAAGTACAAGATGTTAAAAGTAACTAATCATTTGAACCTCTTTTTATTGCTTGGCGTACTAGGGGCGATTTCTCCTTGCCGTGCACAAAGCAATTCGCAGCAGCTTAAGCTTTGGTATAATCAGCCGGCTTCGCTTTGGGAAGAGGCACTGCCGCTCGGTAATGGTACAACAGGAGCAATGGTCTTTGGCGGGGTGCGTAAAGACAGGTTTCAGATTAATGATAATACCTTGTGGTCGGGTGAACCCGATGCAGGCAATAATCCAAACGGCCCTCAGATCCTACCTCAGGTGCGCGAAGCTATTTTTGCCGGAAAGTATGACGATGCAGCAGTTCTCTGGAAGAAAATGCAGGGACCATATTCAGCGCGATATCTGCCCATGGGAGATCTCTGGCTGGATTTTCATCAAGATGAAAAAAAGGTCAAAGATTATACAAGGGAGCTGGATCTCGAGCGGGCGATTAACCTGGTCAGCTATTCCTATGAAGGCGTTCGATACCAAAGGGAAAGTTTTATCAGTTTTCCCGATAAAGCCTTGGTTGTTCGATTGAAAGCAGACCGGAAAAAATCAATTACATTGGATCTTTCCCTGACCAGTAAGCTTAATTATCATGTTTCGGCTGAGGGCGATAATCAGCTGGTCCTTGTTGGAAAAGCACCCAGTTTTGTGGCTAATAGAGATTATGAACCTCAGCAAGTAGTGTATGACAGCATTAGCGGAAAAGGGATGACCTTTGCAATGCAGGTGAGGGTAAAAACAACTGGTGGAACAGTTCAAAAAGATGGCGATAAGCTTAAGATCGTAGGTGCTGATGAGGTGCTTTTATTTTTGACGGAAGCGACAAGTTTTAACGGTTTTGATAAATCACCGAGCCGGGAGGGGAAAGATGCCCTGCTGCTCGCAAGAAATCTCTCGAACAATGTCTCAAAAAAGAGTTTTCAGACCTTGTCTTCAAACCATCAAAAAGATTATCAGACGCTATTCCATCGCGTTGTTTTTGAGCTGAATGGTAACTCGGCTCATGATAAATTGCCTACAGACCAGCGTATCATGCAGTTTTCCAAAGGACCAGCAGATCTGGGACTTCTGACACTATATTATCATTTTGGGCGATATTTGCTGATTGCCAGTTCGAGGCAAGGTGGAAGGCCAGCAAATTTACAGGGTATTTGGAATGATCATGTACAACCGCCCTGGGGCAGTAATTATACGACCAATATCAATACAGAGATGAATTATTGGCTAGCGGAGAATACCAATCTTGCTGAATGTCATCAACCTTTGTTTGATTTTATGAATGAGCTGGCCGTCAATGGGGCTAAAACGGCATCAATAAATTATCATATAAATCAAGGTTGGGTTGTTCACCATAATTCCGATCTCTGGGCCAAAACTTCCCCGCCAGGGGGATATGACTGGGATCCCAAAGGAATGCCGCGCTGGTCGGCATGGCCGATGGCAGGGGCTTGGTTGAGCACACATCTCTGGGAGCACTACCGTTTTACGGGTGACAAGACTTTCTTAAAGGAGAAGGCCTATCCATTGATGAAAGGTGCCGCCCAATTTATGCTACAATGGCTGATTACAGATCCTGAAAGCAAATACCTCATTACGAATCCTTCCACTTCACCTGAAAATACGGTCAAAATAGCAGGTAAGGAATATCAATTGACCAAAGCTTCTACCATGGATATGGCGATCATTCGTGAGCTCTTCACAGCTGTTATCCGCTCATCTACTATATTGGAGGTTGACCGTGAATTTAGAATGGCTTTAGAGCAAGCGAAGGAAAAACTTTATCCTTATCAGGTTGGCCAATATGGACAGTTGCAGGAGTGGTTTAAAGATTGGGATGATCCAAAAGATCAGCATCGACATATTTCCCACCTCTTTGGGTTATATCCGGGCAATCAGATCAGTTTTGCAGAAAATAAAACTTTGTCCGCGGCCTCGAAGCGTTCTTTACTTTTAAGAGGCGACGTCAGTACCGGCTGGTCGATGGCCTGGAAGACAAATTGGTGGGCAAGGCTTCAGGATGGAAATCATGCCTATAAGATCTTGAAGGACGCCTTAAATTTTATAGATCCTAAATTGGATCGTGCGCAGATGAGCGGTGGTGGAGCCTATCCGAATCTATTTGATGCTCATCCACCTTTTCAAATTGATGGTAATTTTGGCGCTACGGCAGGAATCACAGAGATGCTGCTGCAAAGTCATGATGGAGCGGTTCATTTATTGCCCGCTTTACCGGATGAATGGTCTGCCGGTACAATTAAAGGGATTAAAGCGAGAGGAAACTTTACAGTGGATATTGCCTGGGAAAATAAGCGATTGACCGAAGCAATTATTGTATCCAATATTGGAGGCATCTGCCGTTTGCGGACGCCACTACCAATCAAAGTTGTCGGTATTGAATCAAATCAAAGAGCTGGTATAGACAATGACCTATTGTATAAGCCGGAACAACCGCCGTATACGATTGCTGACTCGTCAAAATTACCAACGTTAGATCAGGCGGAAACTTTTGAAGTTCAGTTTGAAACCGAAAAAGGTAAGCAGTATCGTATTGTTCCGCTATAAATCAAAATCGAGGAAAAATGAAATCAAAATCAATTGTTATCATCATGGGCTGTCTTCTTGGGATCGCAATTTCCCCAATATCACTGAAGGCAAAAAGTAAAGAAGGTGTTTTTGATCAGGAGATCATCAAAGTATTACGTCCCGTTATCATCAAGCAGTCTAAATGGGCGATGAAGCAGAAACCATTGACTGTGACAGCTTCCCGAGCCACCCGGAGTGCCGGTGGTATTAATGATTTTTATTCCGAAGGCGATTATTGGTGGCCCGATCCCAAAGATCCGGCTGCACCCTATATACAAAGGGATGGTATGAGCAATCCGGCTAATTTTGTCGAACATCGTAAAGCGATGATCCGCTTTAGCAGAATTGTGGGCGCATTGGCTTCAGCCTATCGTCTGAATCCGGATAAAAAATATGTGCAGCAGGCGCTTCGCCATTTAAAAGCCTGGTTTGTTGATGTAGAAACGATGATGAATCCTAATCTTCTTTACGCACAGGCCATACAGGGGCGTTTTACGGGGCGGGGTATAGGTATCATTGATAC
This sequence comes from Sphingobacterium sp., assembly GCA_050281725.1. Taxonomy (GTDB): domain Bacteria; phylum Bacteroidota; class Bacteroidia; order Sphingobacteriales; family Sphingobacteriaceae; genus Sphingobacterium. Next base: position 71,011 of record JBMAAL010000003.1, read on the forward strand.
CATTCATCTTATGGAGGTGGCCCAGGGCGTAAAGATATTTGAAAATGATCCGAATTTTCCTCAATCTACTAAGGATGCTATACATCGCTGGTTTACGGCATATTTACGCTGGCTAACATCGCATCAATATGGTATAGATGAAATGAACGCTGCCAATAATCATGGGACATGCTGGGTGATGCAGGTCGCAGCATTTTCAAGTTTAGTACAAGATACCCTATTGCTCAATAAGTGTGCAGATCGTTATGAGCATATATTGTTGCCGAATCAAATGGAGAGCAATGGGAGCTTCCCGAGAGAATTGCAGCGTACAAAACCTTATGGCTACGCATTGTTTAATCTAGATGCGATGAGCATGATCTGCCAGATTCTTTCCAAGGCCAATAAGCCCTTATGGCAATATACATTATCCGACGGACGGACAATACAAAAAGGAGTCGATTTTATGATTCCCTATATTGCAGATAAACAGAAATGGCCTTATCAGAAAGATGTCATGTATTGGGAGCAGTGGCCAATTGCGCACCCTGCACTTGTATTTTCTGCGGAAGCTTTCCAGAATAAAGACTATCTGCAGCTTTGGAAAAAGCTTGATCATGCACCCGAACAAGACGAGGTTATTCGAAATTTACCCATTCGCAACCCAATTATATGGCTGTGATTTTCCCAGCCCCTTATAAAAAAACTTAACCAGTTCACCTTAAAAACTTACAGATAACATGAATGTTAAAGCTACGTCTTTGCGAAGATATGCCCTCTTTTTGCGCTTTCGGAATTTAAAAAGACCATCTATTGTCAAAACAATTTTTTTAATGGGAATTTTGTGTGCTTCCCAACATGTTGAGGCACAGAGTCCAAAGCAATTGCAAAAAGCCTGGAGTCTCGCAGATCAACAATCTCAACTTCTTTATCAGGAATTACAACTATTGAAAAAAAGCGATTCGTTATTGGTCTCACCACGTACGCTTTCTTCAAATAATGAACTGGTTGCTGTAAAAAGGGGCGACTGGACCAGCGGTTTTTTCCCTGGTGTTCTATGGTACTTATATGAAAAATCGGGGAAACGAAAATGGAAGGATCTTGCTTCTGAGACAACAAGGTCCATAGAAGCGGAGCAATTCAATGGAAAGACCCATGATATGGGGTTTAAGGTCTATTGTAGTGTTGGGAATGGTTACCGGTTAACTGCAGATCCGCATTATCGGGAAGTAATTGTTCAGGCTGCCAAAACGCTGGCAACACGTTTCAATCCGACAGTGGGCTGCATACGTTCATGGGATCACAATAGCCACCGCTGGGATTTTCCGGTCATCATTGATAATATGCTTAACTTAGAATTGCTGTTTGAAGCAACTAAGCTAACAGGAGATTCGACCTATTATCATATTGCTGTGAGCCATGCCAATACGACGTTAAAAAATCATTTTCGATCCGATTACAGTACCTATCACGTGATAGATTATAATCCGAAAACAGGGGCTGTGCAACACAGAAATACACATCAGGGTCTGAGCGATGAATCCACCTGGTCCCGCGGTGAGGCCTGGGCGCTGTATGGCTATACCATGTGTTACAGAGAAACGGGAGATCCTAAGTATTTGCAGCAAGCCGAAAAAGTTGCACATTGGTTATTTGCGCACCCCAATATGCCGAAAGACTTGATCCCTTACTGGGATTTCGATGCGCCTAAGATTCCAAATGAACCACGTGATGTATCGGCAGCGACAGTAATCGCATCGGGGCTGTTGGAATTAAGTACGTATAGCAATCAGGGTAAAGATTATCTGATGAAGGCACAGACCATATTGGCTAACCTGATAGACAATTACATGTCTGCACCAAATAAAAATAAAGGTTTTATATTATTACACAGTACCGGATCGAAACCTTCCAATACTGAAGTGGATAAACCCTTGAGTTATGCGGATTATTATTTTTTGGAAGCATTGCACCGACAAGAAGATCTACAGTCGGGAAAGGTTCAATCAGATCTGGTCCGGAAAAATCCCGAGGGACAACTGATCTATTTTCCAGATTTACAGGGAAATACTATCCCCGACTTTAGTCATGTAGGTTATCATCAAGGGGATAAAAAGCTACCTGATATTCCGGTTGTTGCTACGGTGAAGCCTTCGGGAGATGGTCATGATCAGCAGCTCATACAGCAGGCTATCGATGTCGTATCGGCAAAACCCCTCGATAAAAGCGGTTATAGAGGTGCTGTTTTGCTAAGAAAAGGAATTTACGAGATACCTGGAAACTTGGAAATTCATGCCAGTGGTGTGGTGCTGAGAGGTGAGGGGGATGCCGAGGGACAAACGTTGCTTAAAGCAACGGGCTCACATCAACGAAGTTTATTAAAGATCTCAGGAATGGGTACCTATACCGAAGATCTGACTAGAAAACAGTCTGTTAAAGCAGGCTATGTGCCTGTCGGTGCTAAATATGTGATTGTCGATCAGCATCACATGCTGAAAGCAGGTGATCAAATACTGCTTTCTTATGAAATGAATGATGCCTGGATCGAGGCACTTCAGATGAATCAAATCGAAAAAAGAGAAGGTACAAAGCAGTGGACAGCGCGGGAATACAAATTGAATTTTGAACGTACTATTTTGGCCATTAAAGGCGATTCCGTATTTTTTGATAATCCCTTGGTGATGGCGATTGATCCGAGATACGGAAAGGTTGCAGTCATTCCTTATACCTTTGGTGGGCGTATAAGCGAAGTTGGAATTGAAAATATACGTTTCGAATCTGATTTTGTAAGTGATGAGGACGAAAATCATGGCTGGATAGCTGTTGATATGGATAAAATAGAGAATGCCTGGGTTAGAAATATCACCACCCGCTATTTTGGTTATGCGGCTGTGAGCCTTGGGGCTCTTGCCAAACAAGTCACGGTGACGACATCAAAATGCCTCGATGGAAAATCTCAAATTACAGGCGGCCGCAGGTATTCATTCAATAACGACGGTCAGCTTAATTTATTTAAAGAACTTTATACGACGGAAGGTCGGCATGATTATGTAACGGGCGCAAGGACACTTGGTCCGAACGTTTTTAGCCAATCTAGGGCGGAGAGAACACATGCAGATATTGGTCCACACCATCGGTGGGCCGTTGGAACACTCTACGATCAGATTGTAACAGATGGTGAAATTAATGTGCAGGATCGGGGTAACTGGGGGAGTGGGCATGGCTGGGCCGGAGTGACGCAAGTCTTATGGAATTGCAAAGTCAAAAGTGCTGCAGTACAAAAACCATGGGTTTCCGGACAAAATTTTGCGATAGGGGTAAAAGGTGAGAAAACCGTTGGAAGGCTGAAAAATAGAAATATCGGTTATTGGGAAAATCAAAATAGAAAAATGTCGATAGGATCACTTTATGAGCAACAATTAAATGATCGATTAAAGTGATTCCTCTTCGTGTTTATTAAATGGAATGATTACTTTTATCTTCCATTTCAATTATATACCTTATGATGCCAGTACGTCTTTTTATGCGCTGTTTTTGCTGTGCGATAGCCTTGCTTTCTGTTTTGCATGCACAGGAAAAAAACTACCGTTTTTTACATTTGGACGTCAACGAAGGTTTGTCTCAGGGAAGTGTTTTCGCTATAGCCCAAGATCATTTGGGTTTTATGTGGATCGGTACGCGTGATGGCTTGAATAAATACGACGCCCGAAAGTTTACGATTTATCGAAGTAATCCCCAAGATAGTCTTTCCCTGGAGCACAACTTTATTCAAGCGATTACGGAAGATAACAAAAGGCGGCTTTGGATAGGCACCATGACCGGCCTGAATTTATATAATCGCGAGTCAGACAATTTTATCCGCATTCCGCTGCCTACTGTTGAAAGCAGCAGCGGAAAAATGGATGTCAATGTTCATCAGATTTTTCAGGACTCCAACGGAAAGATCTGGATTGCAACAAATATAGGTTTGTATAAGATTAAGGAGGGACGGCATCTTGAAGCCGAATTAGTCTTCAATGAAATTACCGTTGAAAGAAGCCAAGGAAAAGAATATTATCGCAATTTTCGAACCATTTATGAGGACCGGAGAAAGCGGCTTTGGTTCTGTACCGATGATGCTATTGTATTGATGCAGGCAGCATCGAAAGATGGAAATAGCTTAAAAGTTCTGCGGACCTATTTTAAGGAGAAATCGGTCGACAATAAAGTTAATCAACGGTTTCAGTCAGTATTGGAAGTTAGTCCAGGTGTATTTTGGGTAGGAACGAAATATAATGGCATTCGGATTATCAATGAGAATACAGACCAAATATCTTCGTTAACAGAAGATAGCAATCATACCGGTTTGGCCAGCCAGGATGTAAGATCTTTAAAGAAAACGGATGACGGAAAAATTTGGATCGGAACATTCAATGGTCTATATGTTTATCAAAATGGAAAATTGCTTTTTATTCAGGCCGACGATGGAAATCCCAATAGCTTAAGTAATAATTCCATTCGTCCAATATTTCAGGACAAGCGAGGGTCTATTTGGATTGGAACCTATTTTGGCGGTGTCAATATCTATGATAAGGATATACCTAATTTTCAAAATTTTACCCATCAATCTAAACGGAATAGTTTAAGTTACAATGTGGTCAGTGCCTTTGTTGAAAATGCGATGGGAGAGCTTGTTATTGGAACGGAAGGCGGTGGATTGAATTATTTTGATCGCCATACGAATTCGTTTTTTAGCGAGCGGCACGACAAGAATAATCTGAATGGCCTAAGCCATAATAACGTGAAGTCTATCTGTTTGGATAGGGAAGGAAATTTATGGATAGGGACCTATGATGGTGGATTGAATTTAAGACGGAAGGGGCAGCAAGGGTATGAACACTTTCGTTTCGATCCTAATAATAGCAATGGGCTGGCGAATAATAATGTTTATGCCATCCTGGAGGATCGCAATGGAGATATCTGGGTGGGCACTTTTGGTGGTGGGTTACAGGTGCTCCGTAAAAACCAAAAAGCAGGCTTTTTTCAGACATTTGATGTTTCTAAGAAACAATTAAGCTCCAATATGGTGCGTGCCTTATTGGAGGATTCAAAGGGTAACCTATGGATTGGTACTTCAAATGGATTGAATCTTAAATTAGCGGGGACCGATAAATTTGTTTCCTTTCTAAATGACAAGAAAGATTCTCTTTCCATTAGCGGAAATGATATTGTGAGTATTCATGAGGATCGAAAAGGGCAAATTTGGATCGGTACCTATATGGGCGGGTTAAATCGCTATCTCCCCGAAAAGAAAGCGTTCAAAAGGTATAACGAGCGGAATGGATTACCGATCAACAATGTTTTTGCTATTCTGAGTGATCTGAAAAATAAATTGTGGCTGAGCACAAATACCGGGATCTCTTGTTTCGATCCCCTGTCTGGCAATGTACGTACCTATACCAAAATCGATGGACTGCCCGGTAATGAATATATACAGAATGCAGCCGCCATGTTGCGGGACGGAAAACTTGCTTTTGGAAGTTTTTCGGGATTTACGCTATTTAATCCGGACAGTTTGAGTGTCAACAATTACATTCCTCCCATTCGATTTACTGATTTGAAGCTATTCAATAAAACGGTCCGTCCTGGCCTTGATGGTGTTATCCAGAAAGATATATCTCTGATGGATGAACTGGTGCTCGATCACAATCAGAATGTTTTTAGCCTCGAATTCAGTGTGCTGAATTATGTCCATCCCGAGAAAAATCAGTATGCTTATTATCTAAAGGGCTTCGATCAGGAATGGAATTATGTGAGCAATCCTGTTGCGACTTATACCAATTTAGATCCTGGCACTTACGAACTTTGGGTGAAGGGTACCAATAACGATGGGGTTTGGAATGAAAAGGCAACAGTTTTAAAGATTAAAGTACTACCGGCACCATGGAAGACATGGTGGGCCTATAGTTGTTATTTTCTTCTTTTTGCAGGAGCTGTTTTTTTGGTTGTCCGATTTTTCCATGGTCGGAATAAATTGAAACAGGACCTTTTGATTCGGCAAATAGATTCGGAAAAACAGGAGGAGCTCCATGAAGCAAAACTGAATTTCTTTACCAATATCTCACATGAGTTCCGTACGCCATTGTCATTAATTATCGGCCCCTTAAATCAATTGAAGGGCGATCGCTCGCTTTCAGCCTATGCACAGGAGCATCTAGGTTATGCAACGAGAAATGCAGATCGCTTGATGAATCTGGTTAACCAGCTGCTGGATTTCAGAAAACATGAAGGCGGAAAGATGAGCTTGTTTTGCCAGAAGGTCCATGTTGCTGCGTATTTAGAAAACATTCTCTCGAATTTCCACTTTATTGCTGAGAAAAATAATATCCAGTTCTTTCTTGATAACAAGGTTAGCGATGATTATGTGGCAGGTTTAGATCCAGAACAATTTGAAAAAGTTCTTGTCAATTTGATCTATAACGCTTTTAAATTCACGGACAATGGCGGCAAAATAATGATACAGGTTACTGTGGAAGGCGCAGGGGAGCTGGAGAGATTGCTTGTTTCCGTATGGGATTCCGGGCAGGGGATTCCTGCAAAAGATATACCTTTTGTATTTGAACAATTTTACCAAGCCAATGCGAAAGGCTTGTCAGCTACCAGTGGTGGAATCGGTTTGGCACTTTCCCGTTCTATTATTAATTTGCACGGTGGAACACTTACTGTTGAAAGTAATATGGCACATAAACCGGCAGACTTTAATACGGTATTTCGGATTTGTCTGCCACAAAGAGATATGGTCGTCGAAGATCTATTGGTCTTAGATAGTACGGCGAGGACTGTAAATTCAGATTCAACGAATACTCCCGTATCGCCTGTAGATTTTACAAGATCAGAGGTTGAGAGCCCTGTTGCCGATGAAGATAAGCCCATCATACTTGTTGCCGAAGACAATGTGGAGCTCAGATGTTTTCTATGTGAAAATTTAAGAAAGAAATATATCGTTTTAGAGGCTAATGATGGTAATGAGGCCTTGGAATTGGTGCAAACCCGACAGCCTGATATTATTATTTCGGATGTCACCATGCCTAACTGTGACGGAATCACGCTATTGCAGCGGATTAAAAACGATAGCAGTTCAAACCATATTCCTGTGATTCTTTTGACGGCCCGGACGGCTGATCCCTATATAACAGAGGCGTTTGAAATCGGTACGGATGACTATATTACAAAACCCTTTAGCATGCCGCACCTGATTCAAAAAATTTCTAACATCATACAAACGCGGAAACGACTGGAGGAGAAATTTGTACAGAATTATCTACTCGGTGCCCAAGGATCAGATCTGCCCGAAAGAACTCGTTTCTTGGATCAGGTGTTGAAGATTGTTGAAGAAAATCTGGGCTGTGAAGATTTTGGGGTGCAGGACCTTACCAAAGCCATCGGTGTGAGCCGTTCTGTTCTGTATCGCAAGATTAAGCAGCAGACAGGATTGAACCTGGTTGAATTTATTAATATGGTGCGCCTGAAGAAAGCTGCCTATATTTTGGTGAACGATACGGGTTTGAGTATCAGTGAGGTGGCTTATCAAGTTGGATTCAACGATCCAAAATATTTTAGCAAAACATTTAAGAAATTCTATAAGGAAAGTCCGCGCACCTATGTTGAAAAATTCGGTGTCAAGGAAAGTAGCAATTAAGAAAAATAAGCAAGGGTCTTCATGATTTGACCTTCATGATTCGGTCAGCATGAGCAGCGAGGAAAGCAGACTGAAGTTTTTTTCGGTCAAAAAAAAAGGTTTTCAAACGGGGAGAATGAAAACCTTCAATAACCAATTATAAACCTAAATTATGATGCTACAAATGTAGTTGTTTTTAATACTATTTTAAAAATAATTCATCTTTTATGATGGATTTTGTAGCTGGACAGCTACAGGTTGATGTTGCTGTGTCGCTGGAAGATCCTGCGGATAGCTTATACATTTTTGACCAGCTTATTAATAACATATAAAGTGGTCAATCCCAACAGCGCAAATATGCCATATCCTAATCCTATTTGAAACTGGGAAGAAGGGTTTACCAGGCTTACGGTGATGTAACTGAGTGAAGAGGTCAGCAGGTAGGTAATTCCGCCAACCAGTCCGCCGGCGATACCTGCCGACAATGGAAACCTACCCAAACAGTAACTGAAATAATTGTTAAAAATGAATCCTGCAGTACAATGTACGGCAAATGCGAAAAATGTTAATGTATAGAGGTTTGACAGGTAAGGTGAAACCAATAGCATACATACAATAAGGCTGATCTGAATGAAGTTGGCAATTCTCAACTTTGGAACCAAGGCTCTTTTAATAAGGGCTTTACCAATAAAACCACCACACATCCAAGCTAAGCCCATAATAAGCGAGGTATAACCGGTTGTAATCGCACTATAGCCCAGCTGATGTTCAATAAAAAAGGGACCACTGAGATTGTAGAACATGACAAGACCGTAGGATATGCCACACATGACTATACCGAACGTAAAATCATTGCTTTTAAGCATCATTTTAAATTCGCCAATCAGGTAGTTGATATGGAGTGGTTTCTTCTGTTTGATTGTCTCACCAGAAAAGATCAGTTCAAGGATGAAAAGTATGGCACTGTAAACGGCCAGAACCATAAAGTTAGAACGCCAACCAAATTGTGTTTGGAGATAACCGCCAATAAAAGGGGCGACAATCGGCCCGATCGACCAGACGATGGTCATAATGCTGAGGTAGTGCTTGCGCTGTTCACCTTCGTAGACATCCACAAAATAGGCTCTTTTTGAGATGACCACAAATGCCGATAAGATGCCCTGTAGGATACGCATCAGGTAAATCACCCAAATATCTTGCGTGCTTGCTGTGATCCAGAAACTGACAATGAAAAGAAAAAGTGATATCAGGTTGATGCGATATCTTCCCCAAGCGTCAACCAATGCTCCTGTAAAGAACTGAGCGACACCATAGCTGATCAGAAAGAGCGAAAGTGTTAATTGGATTTTACTTTCGTTCAAGCCAAGCTCCTGGGCCATTTGGGGCATCGACGGAAGATAAATATCGGTGGCAAGTCCCGTAATCGGAACAAGTGCAAATGCTAGTATCGTCGGGATAAAAGATTGCTGTGGTTTAGTGTTTTTTTCCATCCTTTATATTTTTTTTTATTTTCCGCCGCTATGGACGTTTATGCTGCTTTTAACAGCTCTATATCTGGCAAGAGATTTTTTCATTAACCTAACCCGTTATTTTTTCTCTGGCCATGTGAATAATATGTGGACAAAAGTAGTTTCATTGCCTGTTTCGAAAGATATAGAATTCAAACAAATTATTGTGAAAATCAAACAGACTTATTGCGGAAGGCTAAAGGTGGTACACCAGTATGTTTTTTGAAATAATTACTGAAGTTTGCCGGTTCTTCGAAACCTAAGGCATAAGCGATTTCATTGATATTCCAGCTGCTATGTTGAAGGAGGGCTTTTGCTTCCTGTGTGATACGTAGTGCGATAAGTTCCTGCGTAGTTTTTCCTGTATTTTGTTTCAAAGCCCTGTTTAGCGAATTGACATGGATGTTGAGCTGCTGCGCATAATCCGTCGCATTTTTAAAACGGAGCAAATTTTCTGTGTCAATCGGAAATTGGCGTTCCAGTAGCTCTAAGAAAAGATGGGAAATACGCTGATTGGCGTTTTGGTAAGGTGATATTCCCTCATTTGGCGCTAGTTTTAATGTTTCTAAAACAAGTAACTGCAATTGATTCCGGATAATTTCATATTTGAACGAAAAATCAGATAGCAGTTCCGTATTTATGCGCTGAAAAATATGATCAAAAAGATCGACCTGTTCGTCCGTTAAGAAATAGACGGGGCTACCGCTCGGATTGAAAAAATGGCTTTCGAGGATGTTATGGTTGTAATGTTTGTCTTCCTGAATGAATTTTTGCGTAAAAAGACAGAACCATCCCTTTTGATCGGGATTGTCTGTTTCCCAAGAGTAGGGAACAAGCGGACTTGAAAATACAAGTGCTGGACGGTCAATAGGGATCCATTGATCGCCATAATGCAATTGACCCTCGCCAATCATAAGAGATATTTTAAAATAATCTTTTCTATTGTAAGGTGATTTTAAGGGACAATGCTCACGTGAAAATACGTTAAAATGAGAAATTTGTTCTGGCGAGGAACCTATTGGGTAATTGGATTCTCGAAATACCCGTTGATAGAAATCAATTATATTTTCAGAAGTTGTCATGACGCAAAGTTATAAAAATCAAACATTTCATGCTGCGCACTATTGCTCTTAGTCGGTCATTGATTCGTAAAATATGAATTGGAACAAAAAGAAAGGTCCCATCACGTGTTCAGCTATAACTAGCCCGGGTGATGAGACCTTTTAAAGAGAAGCGACTATTCGGATCTCGATTTAAGAAATTCCTTGACAAATTCATCGTCGTTTAAGTCAGGGTAGTCTTTATATACACGATCAATTTCTTCTTGTTGTCCGATGGATAGATTTTCGTCGGGGTTTAGACACCAGATACCTTTCATCAGACCTTGTCTGCGGAGCACTTCATGTAAGCCTGGTATACAGCCATGGAATGCATTTGCTGGGTCAAAAAATGCGGCATTGCTGTCTGTTACAGCAATCGCTTTGCTCAGAAGATGGCTCGCATGGAGATTAGTGGGGTTCTGTTTGTATGTTTTTATTTCCTGAAGGAGTTCAACGGCTTTTGCCGTCCAAACGGCCCAGTGGCCTAATAGCCCACCTTTAAATTCGATGGCGACGTTTTCTCCAGCTACAGGGAAATTATACACGCTCATCAGATCATTGACAATATTGTCATCATTGCCGGTATACATGGCGATCTGGTCACTCCGGTTGGAGTTGGCTATTGCACGCATGACGTCTAATGTCTGGTAGCGGTTGAACGAGGCGCACTTGATGGCGACGACGTTGTCGATTTCGGCAAACTGCTGCCAAAAGGAATAAGAGAAAATGCGGCCACCTACGGCGGGTTGAAGATAGAATCCAAAAACAGGGATAATGGCTGCTATTGTCCGGACTCGATCTAATATCGCCTGTTCAGTCCAGCTTTGAAGTCCGCCCATACTCAAAAGTCCGACATCATAACCGTATTGAAGTGCCGTGTTTGCTTCCCGTACCGCTTGTTCTGTGGCACCGCAGATGCCCGCAATTTTGATAAATGGTCGTTGGAGTTCCGCTTTCTCGACTTCTTCGCTAGCCCATCTCAATACGGTTTCAAAAAGGTTGATCTCGGGGTCACGGATTTCAAATTGGGTTGAATGTACAGCTACGGCGATTCCACCGGCTCCACTGGCTATGTAATATTGAGTCAGGAGCCGTTGATGTGCCTCGTCAATGCTGCGGTCCTCATTTAAGGCAAGGGGGTGTGCCGGAATTACCGTCCCTTCCCAAAGCAACTGTTGTAATTTGTTGTCTAAAGTTTTCATTAGAATTTTCCTTTTCGTTCTTGAAAATGCGTGTCCTTATTCCATAGTTCGCCGCCTTGGGTCAACCATTTGGCTGTAATGTCTATCGCTTCCCGTATGGTTGTTTTCGGATAGCCAAATAAACGATGGCATTCGGACGCATTGTTTAGCAAAGCGGTTCCGGCGGGTTCATTCACAAATATCGGCCTTGTGTTGAAATGCTCAGCAAAACGCTCTGCGATCCATCGTGTAGAAAGGATTTCCGGTCCCGTGACATTCAGTATTTTGGCTGGAGACTGACAGTGCAGTAATGATCTTAAGGCAATTTCGTTGGCATCTCCCTGCCAGATGACGTTGACGTTTTCGGTTGTCAAATCTATCGGGAGCTGCCCTTTGACCGATTTGGCAATTTCTACGAGCACACCGTAGCGAAAATCCACCGCGTAATTCAATCGGTAGATCAGGGTAGGTGTACCATTTTTCTTCGAAAAATACTCGAATATGCGCTCGCGTCCCAAACAGGATTGCGCGTATTCACCGACAGGCTCCGGAGTTCTTTCCTCGGAAACGCCGGCATTGTTTATCGGCACAAATGGCAGTACATTACCCGAAGAAAAAGCAACAATGTTGGCGTCTCGAAAATGAGAAGCTACCATTCCGGGGAGATAGGTATTCATCGCCCAGGTGAAATCTTCATTTCCCGTCGTGCCGAATTTATGTCCTGCGAGGTAAATGACATTCGGAACCTGAGGGATCTTTTTGAGTTCTTCCTCATTCAGTAAGTCACAGGCGATGGTCTTTATGCCTAGATCCTCCAGTTCCTGTTGGAGTTCCTTGGTGGAGAAACGCGAAACACCAATGACCTTTTTGTCGATTCCTGCCGCTTGGATAGCCCGCATGGCTAGTTTTGCCATGCTTGGTCCCATTTTTCCGCCAATTCCTAGAAAAAGGATATCACCTTGTATCTTTTTTATATCTTCAATGAGATCTAATGATGGTGCAAGCAGCTGCTGTTCCAATTCCGCTAAATTGTTATGGTCCATGTCTGGTTATTTGATTAAATTATAGAAATTACTAAAAGCTAGAAAAATGAGTAATAGGAGTCCGAGGATAGCCCATAATCGCGTTAAGGGGCTGTTGCTGAGCGCGCCCATAATTTCTTTGTCGTTTGCGATCAGAAAGAGGATAATACCAATAAAGGGAACTAGAAAAATGGTGATGCTTTGTGCAAAAACAATAAGCTCCAGGGGAAGATTTCCGAAGATCAGTGCGATAGCAGACCCAAAAATCATGACCAAAGAAATAAAGAGTTTCACTTTAGGGTGATTGAGATTGTTGCCGAAGCCAAAGGTATCGCCCAGTAACGAACCGCCTAATACGGCATTGCCAATCAAGGAGGAAAAGGAGGCGCCGAAAAGACCGATAAAAAAGAGGTGTGAGGCGTAGCTTCCCAAAAGCGGTTCCAGTGCACGGCCCATCTCAGCGGCAGAACTCAATTTGATGCCTTGTGGATGAAGGGTATTTGCTGCACAGATCATAACGGCAGAACTCATGATCCCGAGTATAATGATGCCTATTCTGCTCCCCACAATCTGCCGTTCCGAAGTCTGCTTGTTGGTCGACAGTCTTCTTCTTGACTGAACAAGATAACTTTGATAAAAGGCTCCCACAATCGAAAAGCAAGACGCTGTGAAAGCAATAATTAAACCCATTGATAAAGGTGGCAGGTTTGGAATAAAACCTAAGAAAAAGTTCTGTGCAGGCGTCTTTGTCATAATGGCTGTGGATAAAAAAGCAAATAGCATAAGGATAATAAGTGCTAGCATTAGTTTTTCCAGTAGCGCATAGAAAGACTTAAAGAACAACAGTAAAATGCCAATGATATTAAAAACGATGATCCATATTTTGGGATTTGTCCCCGTTGCTTCCGAAACAGAAATGGAGACTCCTGTGGCATTGCCAGATTGAAAACAGGTTGCGACAAGGAAGATTCCGAGGCCAATGATTATGGCAGTTGTTTTACCAAATTTCTGGCGAATTAAAGTAAGTAAAGATTCGTCTCTAGCGATGCCGATACGTGCCGCCATATTGGTGAAAACCATCATAAAAAAGATCGCGACGACGACAACCCATAATAGGGCGAAGCCATAATCTGCACCCATTTTTGATGTGATGGTCATTTTGCTGGGCCCGAAAACCAGGGCGGCGGTAATGATGCCGGGCCCCAAGATGGACAGCCAATTTTTAAATAAAGAGGGTTTTGGCTCGAGGTTGTTTTCCATGGGATTTATCGTAATGAGGTTAAATGCTGTTGGTTGATTTTAGGTGCAGAATTTCCAAAGTGTGTACGGATGTAATTGGTGATTTCAATGACCTCTTCATTTTTCAGGAATGAAAAAGATGGCATTGCGCTCTCGTATTTGACCTTGGCTATTGTTTTGTCTTTCAGTCCATGGAGGATAACCTGCAATAAAGATGCTGGATCGCCTTTGACAAGAGGTGAGTTGGCTAATGGAGGGAAGGTATTTGTAAGTCCCATTCCATCTGCTTTATGACAAGATGCGCAATACGCTTCGTATAAGGCCTGACCACTTTTGGCCGGGGAGTTGACCGTGTTGGCTGCAAGGGGTTTAATCATTGGCGCAGAGGCTTTATCGGTAATACGGAGCCGATAAATCACATCGTCATCGGGCTTTGGAAACCCTTTTTGCGGATTCCAGTCACGGTTGCTTGAACAGAAATAAATGTCCCCATTGGGTAAGGTCAATACGGATCTTAGCCGGCCAAGTTGATCTTTGAATAGGATCTTCTCATCGACGATCTGTTGACCATTGGCGGATAATTTTAGGATACGTAAAGACTGATTTTTTAAGGTCGCGAGCAATAGACTATGTTGCCATTCAGGGATAACATTGGAACTGTAATACGCCATACCGGATGGTGCAACGACTGGAGTCCACGATTTAATGGGCTCCTGTCTTGGGGAGTTTTTGGCAATAGCTTTTTCCTTTTCCGTGTCAATCATACCTTCGATCTGCGGCCAGCCATAATTTTTTAGGGGTTGGATCAGGTTAATTTCATCCTCGATTGCATCGCCATGTTCGGACGTGTAAATTAAGCCTTTTGCATCATGGGTAAGTCCCTGCATGTTCCGAAATCCCCATGCATAGACATAGCTGTTTGCAATTGGATTGTCTTTTGGGATGCTCCCGTCAAGATTGAGGCGTAAAATTTTACCGTTTAATGAGATGCTGTCTTGTGCGAAGGTATCACTTGCGGCATCTCCTGTAGCCCAATATACTTTTTTGTCTGTCGAAACAATAATTCTGGAGCCATTGTGTCCCGTGTTTCCAGGAATCTGTAAAAGCAATTTTGGATTTGACAGCTTGCCTGCCGTATTATAATCGTAGCGATATAGGTTGGAGAAAATGAGGCTATCCTTTTTGCTGGTGTAAGAAAGGTAAAGATAGGCTTGTTGCTGTTCGGGTTGATAGAGTGCCATCCCTAATAGTCCCAACGTGCGCTGGTGGTAAACGTCGGTCAGGCTGTCCACCAAAGTAACAGCTTTTGTTTTCGTGTCAAGCCTTCGTATACTTCCTCCGATTTCAGAAAACAGAATGGCGTCGTTGACCCGGTCATATTGTAAATCCCATGGTACATGGAGTTTTGTAGCTTCTTTGGTTAGCGATAGTATGCTGTGCTCCAGTTGGATGTTGTTTATTGGTTTACTTTCTCTTTCTGTCTCGGAAGAACAGGAAGATAGCAGGGGGATCAGCGATACAAGCCAAATATAGGTTTGTTTTTTCATATAGGATCTACGGTTATTCCTTTGATTTATTTGGTTAGTCAAATGTAGTTGAATAAAAATAAATATACAAAAAATAAGTAAAATTGTATACAAAAATATTTTATCAGCCTAGGCTAAATACGATTTAGTTTATAATTACACAGCTAAAAGAGCGGTGTTGTGGAATTGTCACGAACTTGTTAGCCAGCCTATTTTTGTAAAAAAGTAAAAAAAATATTGAATTGTATACAAAAAATATATATTATTGTATTCACTATGATAGCGATGGAAATACAATTTAGACCATATTAGGGTCGAGCGTTATGTTTCCTGAAAAAATACCAATAAACTAAAGAGCTTATAAATCATTTATTTAACCACTTTAACCTGAGTATTCATGATACTAAAGCAGATTAAAATCCGGGATGTAATAAACAGGAGTTGCCTTTTGGTAGGGCTACCTTTTATTTCGATGGCTGCATTGGCAAATGTACCTTCTTCCCTTAATAATGGAAAGATTCCGATCTCGGATGTTCTAAATCCTTCGCCGGGTTTAGCTAAATTTCAGCAGCAGCTTGTCGGGCAGGTGCTGGACGCCAAAGGGCAGCCACTGTCCGGTGTGGAAGTGCGTAACCTTAAAAATGCAACTGTTACCGTTACGGATCAAGAGGGTCGTTTTAAATTAACGGGTTCCGTTTCAGATCAGATTCAATTTCGGCTAATCGGTTTTAATACAAAAGTGGTGTCGGGGAAAGACGTGCAAGCTTTGGTGCTTGACGCGAGCGAAAATGCGCTGGATGAAGTGGTTGTGGTGGGGTATGGTAAGCAGAAAAAAGGCAACTTGACCGGTGCTGTGGCCAGTGTCAATTTTGATCAATCTACTTCGAGTCGGGGGCTTTCCAATGCCTCGCAGGCATTGCAAGGTGTTATTCCTGGTTTGGCCGTAAGTCAAAACTCCGGAATGGCCGGAAATAATGCGGCGGATCTTTTGATCCGAGGTCTGGGGACGGTCAATAGTGCTGGACCGCTGATCGTGGTGGATGGAATGCCCGATGTCAATATGAACCGTGTGAATGTGAATGATATTGAGAGTGTGACGGTACTAAAAGATGCTTCTTCGGCCGCAGTATACGGTTCCAGAGCGGCTAATGGGGTTGTATTGATCACGACAAAGTCTGGTAAAAGAAACAGTAAGACGGCTATTTCCTTTAGTGCCAACAAATCGCTGGTGAAACCTACCCGCTCTTTTGATTTTGTCAATAATTATGCAAAAGCAATGACAGCTACGCAAAGGGCGCAGGCCTATAATACAGCCGCATCTGCATTCAATTTTAAGAATGGAACCATCGACGAATGGTTGGCTTTAAGTATGATCGACCCGAGGTTGTATCCAAGTACCGATTGGTGGGATGTTATTCTCCGCAATGGTCAAAGTGGGAATTATAATGTTTCTATTAATGGGGGAACTGAAAATAATAATTACTATTTATCTGTGGGTATGCTGGATGAGAAGGGGATACAGATCAATAATGATTTTAAACGTTATAATGCTGCATTTAACTTCGAAACAAAAGTAACCAATACCATCGGTGCCGGAGTCCGGTTCTCTGGAAACTGGTCCGATTACCGGTACAACTACGAGGATGGTATGACTGCCAACTCAACAAGTGGTATGGATCTATTTACCTCGCCCGCAGGGATATTGCCTTATGATCCTACCACCGGTTTTTATGGTGGCGCAATGTCGTACAATGAAAGCCCGCAGGCCAATAATATTTATGCGGATTACATGACGCGCAACCAAAACCATATGAATCAAAAGCAGGCTTTGGTGAATGGTTATTTAAACTGGAAGCCGTTTAAAGGATTTGAGGCTAAAGTGGATTATGCCCTAAATTATGATACGCGTTTTCAATGGAAGGCAGATATGCCGACAAAATTATATAACATCCGGACGGGATTGTCTATCCGGGATCTTGTGCCGACCAATGATGGGATTTATAATACAGATCGGAACAATTACAAGACACAGCTGAACTTCAAATTGAGTTACGACCATAAGTTTGGCGCTAACCATGATTTCTCGGCCTTGGCTGTGTATTCCGAAGAATATTGGAACAATCGTGTTTTGGCGGGTAGCCGCTTAGATCGTTTGCACCCTAGTCTACATGAAATCGATGGCGCATCTGAGGATGTGCAAAATGTGTCGGGATCATCATCGGCAGAAGGTTTGCGTTCTTATATTGGACGATTGAATTATACAGCCTTTGGAAAGTATATGTTTGAAGGGAACTTCAGGGTAGATGGTTCTTCGCGTTTCTTACCCGGCGATCAATATGGTTTTTTTCCTTCCGCGGCAGTGGGGTGGCGGATCTCAGATGAGGTGTTTATGTCTGCATTCAAGGAGAAGATTAGCCTGAGTTCGGCCAAATTTAGAGCTTCTTATGGTTCATTGGGTAATAATAGTGGTGTAGGCTTGTATGAGCAGAAACAATCTTTGGTGTCCAGTCCCTACTATCTGATTGACAACAGTACAGGAACAGGATCTGTTGTCAAAGGGTTGATCAATAAAAAACTGATCAACTATGATCTTACCTGGGAAAAGACGCGTGTGTTTAATTTGGGCTTGGATCTTGGGTTCTTTAAAAATAAACTGACAGCCGAGTTGGATTACTACGAAAGAAAGACGATCGGTATGAATAGGCCTTCGGATGTATCGATGCATCTGACGGGTTTATTTGCTGCTCCCCGACGCAATATCGGCGATATGATGAATAAAGGGCTGGAAGCAAATGTGACCTGGAATGACCGAAAAGGTGATGTGGGTTACATGCTGAACTTTAATGTGGGCTATAACAAGAACAAGCTGTTGTCTTGGAATGAGCAGTTGCAAAGAGGTTCGGTATTTATTGATATGCCTTATAATTTTATCTATGCTTTCGAATCGTTGGGCATTGCACAGTCTTGGCAGGATGTCTATAATGCGGTTCCTCAGGGCGCTTCTCCGGGTGATATTTTGTTGAAAGATGTCAATGGTGACGGCAAATTGGATGCGAATGACCGTGTGGCATATCCCGCTTATCAATTGGGTAGACCAAAGGTAAATTACGGATTTAGAGGTTCGGTGGACTACAAAGGTTTTGATTTCTCTTTCCTCCTGCAGGCTGCTACCGGACGAAAGGAATTTTGGATGAACAAAGCGAATTCAAACTTTTTAGGAACGGCAAATCAGGCTATTACGGAAGATCAGTGGAATAATATGTGGAGCCTGGACAATCGCGATGCTGATTATCCTAAATTGCTTCCAAGTACATTGGGGTCAACGAGTCCAAATGCGTACTTAAGTACATTTTGGCTGCAAAACATGTCTTATTTAAGGGTGAAAAATCTGCAGCTTGGCTATACTTTTAAGAAAGAATTGCTGATGAAGCTGGGAATCCAGAAGTTGCGCGTTTTTGGTTCGGTAGATAATTTGGCGGTTTTGACAAGTTTTAAAGGCTTAGATCCGGAGAAAAGTACCTATACCAATGATGCTTATCCGATGACGAAGAGTTTTGTGGTTGGACTGAATGTAGACTTATAATATTTGAACTTATGAAATCGATATATAACATCGTGTTTATTTCTTCTTTGCTGCTTCTTGGTTTGTCCGCGTGCCGCAAAGATTTGTTAAATCAAAACCCAACAACAACGCCAAGTTCTGAAACGTTCTGGGTGGACGAAAATGACGCGCTTGCTGCATTAATGGCGAACTATTCCATATTTAGACCTTGTTTTGATCGTGACTATCATTTTGATGGTCATGGTGATTATCTGAAGGTGTACAATACCGGTGCGGCACCTATTTCATTAACTGTCAATAGTCCGATGAATTATGGTTCTGGCGCGGCGGCAATGTATAGAGCATTGTATGGATCTATATTCAGTTCCAACTTTGTGATCGAAAATACCAATGCACGCTTGTTGCCTGTAGCAAAAACTGATGCTGTAAAACAGACCTTGGAAACTATCGTGGCGGAAGCCAAATTGCTGCGTGCCATTGCCTACTTTAGACTGATTTCCCTATGGGGCGATGTGCCTTATTTTTATAAATCGGCGCCAGCGCCCGCAGAGGCTGATACGGTGCGTAGAATGCCTGTTGCGCAGCTGAAAGATTCTATTATGGCTGATTTAAACTACGCTGTGGACAAATTGCCGAATAAGGGGTCTGCAATTGGTCGTGCCGGTAAGCCTGCGGCATTGGTCTTTCGTGGTAAGTTTCAATTGTACTGGGGTTCGTGGAAGAAAAATGGATGGCCCGAATTGGATGGATTTGTGCAGTCTGCTGCAGACGCTAAAACGGCCTATACGGCGGCCGCTGCGGATTTTAAACGTGTGATCAATGATTTTGGTATTAAAATGTTTAGAAATGGTGATCCGGGTTCATGGGGTGAATTGGGAAAGGCAGATGTGCTCCCAAATTATTACTATATGTTTATACCTTCTACGGGCAACTTGAGCCAAGATGAGGAAATGGTCATGGTGCTTACCCATGGCGGTGTGGGAACAAAACAGAGCGAGGAATATCAACGTGTATGGACCGGGCCATTGGTGTCTTTAGGGCAGAACCAAGCTATTCCGCGTTACGAATTGGCCGACCGATATCAATCTACCGTTACGGGAGATTTCTTGCCAAAGATGGTTCAGCTAGATCCGGTGAAAAATCCGGCAGCACGTACTACAGTAAATTCAGCGGTGAACCCTGAGTCGTACCGTAATCGCGATTATCGCATGAAAGCGACTTTGTTGTGGGATTATGAATTGATCATGAGTATGAGCCCTACGGAAACGACAGGTTATATTCCTTTTGTCTACAAAACTTGGGGCGCTGCGGTGACGGTTAACGGTGTATCTTACAAAACTTCCTTCACTGATAACACCACAAATCTCTCGGGATTACAATCGCGTAAATTTGTGCGCAACTATGGTGGTTTGGCACGTAGTGATGGAAATTACAATTGGCCTTTGATGCGCATCGCAGATGTATACCTGATGTATGCTGAAGCGACTAATGAGATCGGTGGTCCACAGGCGGATGCGATTGATTTGGTTAATAAGGTCAGGCGTCGTGGTAACCTGCCTGCGCTTGCGGGGGCTAAAACCTCTTCTCGTGATGCCTTTTTTGATGCCATAGAACAGGAAAGAATTGTTGAGTTGTTTGGTGAAGGACAGCGTGCGTTTGACCTGCGGAGATGGCGTAAACTGGAAACCGTATTTGGTAAACCTTATGGTGATGGAAAATGGTTCCAGGATAGTTTTGGAAATAATTGGGAACGTTTTTTCTTCAATGAATCTGAACTGACTTATCAAAAGTGTTATATCTATCAGATCCCGGAAACAGAACGTTCGAGGAATCCGAATTTAACACAAAATATACCTTGGAAATAATATGGTAACACTTGACTGTAATAAGATGAAATATACATTATTTTTAATCGGCATGCTGTTCGTTAGCTTGTCCGGTTGTAAGGATGATTATCCAATGGATGAAGATGGTTTGTTGATCACGACCAGGTCGGAATGTTATGTCAGTAGTTTTGAACTGTTGGGCGCCGATTTTCAGACGGTACGGACCAAAGCTGCCTTGGTAGATACCGTTGAGCAAACCATAAAAGTGGAGGTGCTCTTTGGTACGGATTTGAAAAATCTATACCCACAGTTTTCATTGGTCACCGATGCGGTGTTAGATCCTAAGATTTTAGGAAAACAAGATTTTTCCAATTTGGATACGCCACGTGAATGGACTGTCGTGTCTGGAAATAGAAAGGTTCGTAAGACGTATAAAGTTTATTTGACAGTACAAAAATAAGTAAGCTGATGAAAACAAATTATTTGAAAATAGGGCTACTGTCCATCGGATTTGGGCTCTTGCTGTTAGGTTCTTGCAAAGAAGAAGCTTATGAAATTCCAAAAGCAAAAGATGGTTTGCAAAACGACGTTATTAAGCGGTCTTTAGGGCCAAATGTGGTTGGGGCTACCATTGACTTTGCTTATGCTGCGGCGATTTTGCCAGATCAGGGGAAACTTACATCAATTTCTGTAGAAGCCAGTATTGCGGGTGATGAAGGTACTGTGCTTGAAAACAAATCGTACTACACCAGTAGTACGGGGGCAGACGTAGGTGTTGTTGTTGGTGATCCTGCGACAGTAAATGGGAATAACATGGAGGTGAAATTTACAAAAGACACCTCGGCTTCAACGTTACGTTATAGCTACAAAATACCGGCCGCAGCAAAAGGGAAATCGGTCACATTTACGTTCAGGGCGAGGTCCAGTAATGGGCAGGAAATTGCGTTGAAGACCGAGGCTTATGCTATCCGTAATATGGATATGGCCTTGGACTTGATCGGGAAAGATGGGGCAGCTTGCTTTTTTTCTGTTGCAGATCTAAAATGGTATACCGCAGCAGAAGCTGCAGCAAATCCGGAAAAAATTGATTTGATCTATTTGTATCGGGCGCTGCCGACCGTGACTTATGCACATTCATTGGTTGCTCCAACGACGGATGCCAGTTATTTGCCGAGCTTCACCTTACCTGTGGGATTGGCCAATAAAACGAAGATTGTCAAGGCTTGGACCGTGCGCGATCAACAATTGGCGCGATTGCAATATAGTGTATTTGTGGACGATGTGGATTTGAAAGACAAATCGTTTATCGATGCGCCTGATTTTGCCATTAATTTAAAAGCTGAATCAGGGATATGGCTGCAAACGGCAGATGGTAAATACAATGCTTATGTATTTGTCAATAGCGTAAATAATACCACGAAAGAAATGAAGATCAGTGTAAAAAGGTTGCAAGTAAAATAAGGATATGGGTGCAAGGATATGGCTAAAAGTTAAAGGTACTATGCTGGGGGTCGCTTTTATGGCGATCCTTGGAACGTCCTATGGGCAGCAGGCAAAGGTTACTTCGATAAAGGGAAATGGACAACGTCTGCAGGTGCAGGTGGATGTTCCGACGGCTGGTGTCTATACCTTGATTTCAGAAGGTGAGGTTACCGATTTGGATAAAATTAAGGCTGCGGATAAAACAGGTATGATGACGCTGTATGCGATGATTGATGTTCGCGCTGCACGATCGACCAAACGGATTGTTTTTGACAGCTTTAAAGGTCCGAAGCAAGATCTTGGTAAATTTTATTTTGAGAAAGGGAAACAGACAGTCGGTATGCAGTTGCCCGCTTATTTTAAGGTCAAGGCTATTTCGATCAATGCCTTTGTACCTCCGGTTGCGCCAGCTGCAGCAGAAAATTATAAACCAAAGATTGTTCCGCCTGCAGGTCACCCCAGATTATGGGTTAACAAAGAATCTTTGCCGCTTGTTAAAGGGCGGCTGGAAGAGGCAGAGCATCTGGAAGCTTGGGGGAAAGTAAAAACACTTGCGCAGCAACCTGTTCAATTTATTTTTGATCCGAATAAGGAAATGTTTTACGATGAAAAGCTCGAACGTGCCATCGAAGCCAAAGCCTTTTACTATTTGATGTCCGGTGACGAAAAAATCGGCAAAGAGGCGGTCAGGCTGGCGGATCAATACTTGACGATGTTGGAATTTGGGAATGTTTCCTATGGCGATATTACACGCGAGTTGGGACGTGCAATTTATACGGGTGCACTGGTGTACGACTGGTGCTACTCCTTATTGGATGTACGCGTTAAGACCAGCCTGCATAAAAATATGATGCGTCTGGCGCAGGATATGGAGATTGGCTGGCCTCCCTTTTTTGGCATCGAAAGTATTATCAATGGACATGGGAATGAGGCGCAGGTGTCGCGCGATTTATTGGCAATGAGTATTGCTTTGTACGATGAGGACCCGGTGCCTTATAAATACACTTCTTATTCAATTTTGGAACAATTGGTGCCGATGCGCAAGTTTGAATATCAGTCTCCACGCCACAATCAGGGTGTAGATTATGGTGGTTATCGTTTCGGATGGGAAATGCATGGGGCTTGGCTATATTATCGAATGCTTGGTTATCCGGTTTTTGACGATAACATCAAGAATATGCCGTATTATTGGTTGTATATGCGCACGCCTGATGGAAAAATGTTACGCGACGGGGATATGTTCAATGTCAAGTACAATAGCAGTGATGATTTTTATTGGAAGAATCCACAGACCATGCTGCTTTGTTATGCCTATTCGGGTAATCCTGTGATTAAGGCTGAGTTTGTCAAGCAGGGCGGTTTGCCCGACAATCCAATCTTGTTTCTGTTGTTGGATGATCCAAAATTGAAACCGGATTTTAATCGTGGAAAAATGCCGTTGACGAAAGATTTTGGACCCGTTTTGGGATCTATGGTTGCCCGGACAGGCTGGAGTGAAGAGAAAGGAAGTTCGGATGTGGTTGCTGAAATCAAAGGTGGCGGTTATCATTTCGGTAATCACCAGCATGCCGATGCGGGAGCGTTGCAGATTTATCATCATGGGATCCAGGTCGGCGATCTTGGTTTATACCTTTCGTATGGTTCCCCCTATGATTTTAATTTCAATAAGCGATCGGTAGCGCATAGTATGCTGTTGGTGCGTGATCCTGCTGAGTCACTTTTGTTCCGGACAAAAACAAATGATGGCGGAACTCGGTTTAGCCAGCGTTTTCCACGCACGGTTGAGGAGGTGTTAACGGATTCCTGGTACCATACCGGAGAAATCAGGGCGTCTGCCTTTGGTGATGACCCGATTCAGCCAAACTATAGCTATTTCAATATGGATCTAACGGCCGCATATACTGCTAAAGTAAAATCGTATGCAAAAAGTTTCCTGTTTTTGAATTTGAAGCGGAAGGATGTGCCTGCTGTCATTGTCCTATTGGATGAGCTGAAGACCAATGATCAGAAATTTGAGCCCTACTGGCAGATCAATACGCTTGAAAAGCCGTTACAAAGTGAAACAGGTTTTGTATTGCATAGTCAATTTAAAAATGTTGCTGGTGCTACTTATGTTGATCTGCTGAAGCCGCAATTAAAAGACTGTGCGGTGAAACTGTATTCGAGTGATTCAACTGCTTTTGTTTTTGGTGATCTTTATCAGGTCAAGTCTCCTTGGCCAGAGGCTAGGGGAACACGGATTATGGTCTCGCCCAAACAGGAAAGTGATCAGGCCAGTTATGCTTCGGTTTTTCAGATGACGGAGAGTGGCTCTTCAAAATTACCTGTGTATTCGGAGGAAAAAGCGAATTATTACCTAATAAGGGTGGCTGATCGTCTACTGGTGGTGGCCAAACCAAATCAATATCTTAATGAACCCATTGAATTTGCGGTGCCGGGAGATCAATCGTACGAGGTTGTTGTGGTTGGTTTGAAAGATGGTTTCTGGAATATGAAAAGTTCATTAAAAAATAGTAGCTTTAATATAAATGTCCTGAAAGGGAATCATACAACCAGTTGGAAATCTAAAGCCGAAACTATTTATTTGTCGCCGGGGAGAAAGTATGGTGCCCAAGAAGGAAAGAATAATTAAAGAATACATTGTTTAAATTTTTTTAATGATTTTGTATTCTTATTTTTGCATAAAATTGTATACAATATGAAAGAGGATTCGCTTGCCTATAAAGTTTATTTAGAAGTACGTAAGAAAATTTTGTCCAGTCAGCTGGCTGGAGGGGCAAGATTGGTGGAGAGTGCTTGGGCGGATAAGATGACGGTGAGTAGGGTGGCTGTTCGTGAGGCTTTTATGCGTTTGGCGGGAGAGAGTCTGGTTGAGTTTGGTGAAAAAGGCGGCTGCTTTGTGAAGAAAATGACGGTCGAAGATGTGAAAGATATTCGTGAGCTGCGTGAGTTGCTGGAGATAGGTGCATTAAAGATTTTGTTTTCAAAGAAAAGTAAAGAGCTTATCGAAGATTTGGAACTGATCTGCAACGATTTTTCTGAGATGGTCAGTAAAGGTTATTATGGTGGCGCTTGCGAGGCGGATGTTCGTTTTCATGAGCGGATTATTGAGGGGACCTGCAATTCAAGATTAATTTCTATTTACAAGAACAGCAACATTCCCTTATTTCATATGAAACTCGGGGCTATTATGGGGCAGATGGAAGATTACCTGGATACAGAGAAGGAGCATCGCGCTATTGTTGATGCGCTGAAAGCGGATGATTGGAATAAGGCCTATACAACCCTGGTTCATCATTTGGATCGGGGTGAGCAAGAGGCTTTGGAGCTCGTTTAATATTTTTGGATTTTTATAGCGGGTCTATTGTTTACAATAGACCCTTTTTTGTGCTGTCCCACTGTAATAATTGCCCTTTTTCAGCTTCAGTAATCATAAGTCCCTGAATGCCTTTCGGGTCTAAAGCACAGTTCGTTGGGTTCTTTCCCGGCGTAAGTATTTTCTTGGTCGTTTTGTTTTTGATATCAATGGATAGGATGTGTTGTGACCCATAGATAGCGGCGTAAAGCTGGTTATGCTGATCGAAGGCAATTCCATCTGGGCCAATAAGACCTCCTGTTTCGATGAATTTTTCGATTTGTTCGACTTGGTAAGTAAAGGCGTTCCAGTGCATTTTCCAGATCCATTTTGTGCCTGTTTCAGCAACGAAGAGCGTGCACTTGTCTGCTGCGAAAGCCAATCCGTTTGGGTAAAAAAGGCCTGTGTGGATTTTCGTAAGCGCACCATGTTTATTTAGGCAGCAGAGGTAGCCTGTACCATCTGCTAGATCATTTCCAGGACAGGTGAATAGCAGGTTTCCATCGGTGTCAAAACATAAGTCGTTGGGCATTTTTAATGGGTTTCCTGCGATTTCCGTGACTATTGTCGTACAGGTTTTGTCGAAGGGATCATAGCAACGGATGCTGTTTTGCTGTGAGTCGCAAAACCATATCATGCCGTTTTTATCGATTGCAATTCCATTGGGATGTCCATTCACAGCTATTCTGCTATACTGATTGTTTTTGTAATAGATCAAGTTTCCTGCTTCTTTTTCCACAAGCCATATGCCGCCCTCCCGGTCGAAAGCGGGTCCCTCTGGGAAAAGAAGTCCTTCAATGAGAATGTTCATTTTTAGAAATTTTAAAATTTATTTTAAATGTATACAAAAATATTGTAATTTGGTATACATAAAATAAGGTGTATTTAAATACAATTTATTGATGACTGCAACATGTGTGGCGGTGATCGTCCAATTATAACAATAACAAATAGCAAAACTTTTAATAGGCATGCAAGAAAATGAAAAATCAGCCGCGATACTGCGGGAGAATGCAAGATGGATACCTGGTGGAGTGGTATCGTTAAATCGAAAGTCAGATCCGAATATCTGCTTCGTCAAAGGAAATGGTAGTCTGGTAGAAGATATTGATGGGAACAGCTACATAGATTATCAGGCTGGATTTGCTGCATCCTTTCTGGGGCATAATGACCCGGATGTCAATGCTGCGGTGTTACAGACCTTACAGGAACAGCAGGTATTGATGGGGGCTGGGCCAACTTTATTGGAAGGTGAATTTGCGGAGCTGTTTTGTCAGTCTGTTCCTTCGGTGGAGAGTGTTCAGATTACAACGACAGGATCGGAAGCGACTTACCATGCCATCCGTATTGCCCGTGCTGTAACGGGGCGCGATCATGTAATTGTTATGCAGGGGGGCTACAATGGCTGGCATAACGATGTTGCCTGCAATGTGATCAGTCAACGTGCAGATGTTGGTTCATATCAAAGTCCGGGGGAATATCCATTCGATTCATTGAGTGCTGGCGTTCCTAAAAATCACAGCGATTTGGTACACATTGTCAACTATAACGATTTGGAAAGTGTGCTGTATGTGGTTCAAAAATATGATGTTGCCTGTATTCTGTTGGAACCTATTCTTCAGAATATCGGGATTGTGAAGCCGAAGGAAGGTTATTTGGAAGGCTTACGCAACATGGCCGACGCGCATGGATTTCTGTTGATCTTTGATGAAGTGAAAACCGGATTCAGACATGCGCTGGGGGGCTATCAGTCCATCTGTGGTATTCAGCCGGATCTTTCAACCTTTGGAAAGGCGGTTGCAAACGGCTACCCATTGGGTGTTATTGCAGGAAAGAAAAAATATATGGATTACTTTGTGGATCCTGATAAGTCGAAGCGCGTTATGATTGCCGGTACCTTTAATGCTTTTCCGCTAACGACTGCGGCGGCGATTGCGACATTGAAAAAATTAGGAAGCGCCGAGCACCGCGTTTATGAGCACGTAGAAGCGCTTGGTGCGCGTTTGGAACAGGGATATAACGAAATATTTCCTAAATTAGGCATACCATTTTATGTTGCACGTCAAGGATCTGCCTTCTGTACATATTTTATGGACCATGCGCCAGTCAATTTTCATGATATTTTGGATAACCACAACTTTGAACTGGATACCCAATATCGTAAAAAGCTTATTAAAGAAGGGATTTTCAATTTCCCGGCACCAATTAAACAAGGAAGTATCTCCTTTGCGCATACGGAGGATGATATAGACAGAACGTTGGAGGCAACTGAACGCGTAATAAAAAGTTTGTAAACCCTAACTATGAAAATAACCGCTATTGAAACCTTTGTATGCCATGCGCGCATGCGAAATTGGATTTTTGTCAAAATTATGACCGACCAGCCCGGGCTTTGGGGATGGGGCGAAGCCACATTGGAATGGCATACGCAAAGTGTGGTCGGAGCAATCAAAGATATTTCTCAATTATTGATCGGCGAAGATCCGCGTCGTATTGAATACCTGTGGCAGATGATGTATAGACAACACTTCTGGCATGGAAACGGTATCGTTCGCGGCACGGCCATCAGTGGTATCGACATCGCCTTATGGGATATCTTAGGTAAAATTCACAATGTTCCTTGTCATGAGTTGTGGGGAGGTCGAGTACGTGACTATATTCGTTTGTACTGTCATTTAGGTGGTGGCCGTATGGAAGATTTTTACGAAACTGCTCCCGATGATGCCAAGCGATTTGGAGATCTTGCGCTGAAAGCCGTTGATGAGGGTTTTACTGCTTTTAAATCGATGGCTGTTCCAGAGACGATGTCTTTGGAAGGTCTTCGCCCCATCAAATATGCTGAAGCTTGCGTGAAGGCGATGCGTGACGCTGTTGGCGACGATATTGATATTATGGTGGATTGCCATGCGCGGCCAAGCCCACGTATGGGGATGCAATTTGCGAAAGCATTGGAGCCTTACGGCCTGTATTTCTTTGAAGAGCCATGCTGGCCAGAGACCATGGAAGATATTGCCTTGATTCAACGGGCAGTGACGACACCTATTGCTTCAGGCGAACGTTTGATCGGAGTGCATGCATTTCGGGATATGCTCGAGAAGCGGGCAGTGAGTGTGATTCAACCTGATATTACCCACTGTGGCGGTCTGACTGAAGCGCGTAAAATTGGAGCTTTGGCCGATGCTTATCGTGTATCTATGGCACCACATAATCCACAGGGCCCCGTGAGTACAGCTGCTTCCATTGAGCTGGGATTTGCAACACCATCCTATATTATTTGTGAAAGCGTGCATAAGGATGTCGAATGGCGTCAGGACGTGGTTACCGAAGGATTTACGGTTCAAGAGAAAGGGCGGATTGTCCTGCCGAATACGCGCGCTGGTTTGGGCATTGAAATTAATGAAGAAGAGGTAAAGAAGCATCCTTTTCAACAGGAAATATTGCAGCGAACTTTCTATAAAGACGGTAGTGTAGGGGATTGGTAGTCTAAAAATAGCGATAATGGAGGAATATAAGAATAAAGTCGTATTGATCAGTGGGGGGCTTGGTGATATCGGAAGGGCTATGGCTGAAGCATTTTTGACCCAGCAGGCCATTGTATGTATCTCGGATCGGCTTGAACCCCATGTGGCTAGCGAGCGGTGGCCCTTGTTGGATGACGCTGGAACGAGCCTATTTTATGATCAGGTCGATGTAGCGGATGGCAGGCAGGTGGACGCCTGGGTGACACGGATAAGGCAGGAGTTGGGAGCAATATCCATCTGTATCGCGAATGCCGCATGCGTTACGATTAAAGATTTCAGCACGTTAAGCAATGAGGAATGGAAGAATGAAATGGCCGTTAATCTCGACGGTTCATTCTTCTTGGCGAATGCCTGTGCGAAGTCATTTGTGGAGAATGAGCTTGCAGGTTCGATCGTTTTTATGGGCAGCTGGGCGGCACATGCCGTACATCATAATTTACCGGCCTATAGTGTCTCTAAGGCTGGCCTGCGTATGCTCTGCCAGGCCATGGCCCTTGAATATGCAGCTTACGGAATTCGTGTCAACGAGATTGCACCAGGCTATGTCAATGCCGGCTTGAGCAAAGTGGTCTGGTCATCAAATGCCGAACTTCAAATGAAAGCAAAGGCTGTGGTGCCACTTGGTCAGATTATAGAAGCTGAAGAGGTTGCAAAACAGGTGCTTTGGATCTGTTCGGACAATTGTAAACATATGACTGGTACCGCAATTGTGATGGATGGTGGACTGTCTTTGATTAGACCTTAACGTATGAAACAGAAAGACCTCTTGAAAGAAACGACAGGTAGCTTGTACGCACGATTTGGACTTGGCCAGCGTGATATTACTCCGCCGGTCGGCATCTATTCCCGTAATTGGGGTGCAGCTGCATTTGACCAGGCAACGGCTGTTCACCAACCTCTGATGATGCATTGTTTAGCTATGCAATCCTGCGATGGCTTGCCTGCAATTCTGCTGACCGCCGATTTGGGCTGGTGGAAAAATGCCGCTGATGAACAAAATTTGCGATCAGCACTGCTCAGTCACTTTAATCTGGCTGAATCGCAGCTGATTTTTGCGCTGTCGCATACCCATGCCGGGCCAAGCATCTGTTCGACAGATGCAGCGCAACCTGGAGGTGAACTGATTTTGCCTTACCTTGAATTCCTCAAACAACAGGCGATATCGTGTGTTGAAATGGCACAAAGTGAGCTGTTTAACGGAAGTCTAACCTGGAATTATGGTGTATGTGATTTGGCCAGCAACCGCGATCTGGAAGTGGCCTCTCATTATCTGATTGGTTATAACCCCTTGAAAGAAGCGGATACAACCTTGTTGGTTGGACGGTTATATGATGAAACTGAAAGTTTAAAGGCTGTTATTTGCAATTATGCCTGCCACCCAACCAGCTTTGCCCACGAAAATGATTTGCTCTCGCCCGATTTTGTTGGCGAAATGCGAAATACAATAGAGCGCTCGTTATCCGTGCCTTGTCTTTTTTTACAGGGCGCATCCGGTGATCTGGCTCCACGGAGACAGTATGTAAAAGATCCGGCACTGGTCGAAGCCAACGGGAAGCAGTTGGGCTATGCTGTGCTCGCGACGCTGGCCCAGGAACAGCGTAGTCATAAAAACTGGGTTTTTAGGGAATCTTTGCTCTCGGGGGCTCCACTGGCCTGTTGGGGATTCCGGGAACAGCGCGCTTCAACCGATTTTAAGCAAAAGGTACTATCGATCAAAGTGCCTTACAAAAAGCTCCCCAGTCCCGAAGCAATTTTGAATGAATACGAACGCTGTACGGACCGTGTTCTGAAAGATCGCCTTTGGCGGAAATATAATACCCGCAAATCCATCGGCGATCAAGAGGATGCCCTTATTCCGGTGTGGATCTGGAAAATGGGGGATGCAGTGTTGGTGGCGCAGGCCAACGAAGCCTATTCCCGTTATCAAATCGAAGTAAGAGCCGAATTTCCAGATCATACAATCGTATTTATCAATATCGCGAATGGTTATGTGGGTTACCTTGCACCGAAGGAGCTTTATGACAAGGATATTTATGCCGTGTGGCAAAGCCCCTATGCCAGCGGCGGTCTTGAAATACTTATTGAACAAACTAAATTAGGAATTCAAACATTATTGACCGATGAAACTCGATTGGATTGATGTCATTATTTTTGCCGTATATATTATTGGTATAGTGGTATTGGGCTTATACGCTTCGAAAAAAAACTCCGCTTCGAAGCGGGATTATTTTCTTGCAGGCGATAAGCTGCCCTGGTGGATGATTGGCGGAAGTATCATCGCTGCAAATATCAGCAGCCATCATCTTGTTGGTGCTATGGGCGCTGCTTATAGTCGTGGTTTTGTCGCCATTACCCTGGAGTGGGGCGCGATTCTAATCGGTTTTAATGCATTATTATGGATATTTCTCCCTTTTTATATCCGCAATGGTTTCTATACGATTCCTGAATACCTCGAAAAGAGATACGGCAACGCTACGCGCGTGCTTTACGCTATCTTGATCTTGTTTACCTATGTTTTTGTGGAGATTGGGGCAGTTCTTTATTTGGGCGGTCTGTCGCTGCACGCTTTATTCGGCATTCCTATTTTATACAGCATTTTTGGAATGGCAATTCTGACCGGTTTATATACCGTATTAGGTGGACTAAAAGCGGTGATATGGACGGAGATGGTGCAGCTTGTCATTTTAGTGCTGGGGGGAATCGTACTAACTTTTGCCACCATAGATGCCGCAGGAGGTTTTCAGTCGGTCATCGAGTCATCCAAAGATTGGAAAATGTTTTATCCTGCTTCTGATCCTGATTTTCCCTGGACCATGTATTTAGGTGGATTGTTGTGTATCAGCGTGTTTTATTGTGCGACGAACCAGTTTATTGTGCAGCGCGTATTGGCAGCAAAAAACGAATGGCATGGGCGTATGGGGGTCATCTTTGGTGACTATCTTAAATTTTTGGTTCCATTGATTATTACTATTCCGGCGTTGGTGGCTCCAAAATTCCTGCCGCATCTCGATCAGCCCGATTTGCTGTTTGCGACACTGGTGGAAACCTTATTGCCTAAAGGTCTGGTTGGCTTGGTGATGGCCGGGTTAATTTCGGCGATCATGTCCCATATTTCAGGAGCAATCAATTCCTGTACAACAATTCTGACCGTGGATATTTATAGCCAGTATATTAATAAAAATGCAAGCGACCACGAAGCAGTCCGTTTTGGTAAGCGGTCCGGAGTCGCTATTATCGTGCTCGGAATCATGAGTGCGGTCGTGCTGATCAGTTATTCGGATAAGCCGGTTTTCCTTTATTTGATGAATCTGTATGGTCTTTTTACGCCAGGCATTGCAACCATGTTTTTAATGGGGGTATTTTGGAAAAGAACCACATCGCAAGGTGCTTTGACAGCAGGTTTATTGACAATTCCTCTTTCTTTACTTTTGGAATACACCTTACCTGAAATGCCGTTTTTTAATAGAACAGGCATTGTATTCTGGACATGCATGATTGCTTGTGCAGTGGTCAGTTTGTTGACACCTGCGGTCTCCGAAGCAAGGTTAAAAAATCTGGTGTTGACAGGCGATTCTTTTCAGGTGCCGGATCAGGATAAAGCCGCTTACCGTGGATTTAGAAATCCGACCTTATGGTGGATCATTATAACGGTGTTGGTGCTCTATTTTTATGTGCGTTATTTTTAGCTTAACTTGTTGACTTGTTATACTCTTAAAACTTATTCAGATGATCGACCCAATATCGAAAGAATTAAATGCCAAGATAGCGACTATTTTTCCGAAAATCGTTGCAATGCGCCGACACATCCATCAGCGTCCTGAATTGTCTTTTCAAGAATACGAGACAAGTGCCTATATTCAGCAACAACTCCGGGAATTGGGTATACCATTTGAGCTGGTCGCTCAAACAGGCGTTGTGGCTGTGCTGAACGGGCAAAAATCGGCGAGTGATGATATTGTGGTATTACGGGCTGATATTGATGCTTTGCCGATACATGAGCAAAATGATGTGGACTATAAATCGAGGAATAGCGGTGTCATGCATGCTTGTGGCCATGATTTTCATACGGCTAATCTGTTGGGGGCGGCATCTATATTAAATGATTATAAAACGGAGTTTTCGGGTAAAATTGTGCTGCTATTTCAGCCCGCTGAGGAAAAGATTCCTGGAGGAGCGATTCAGGTTTTGGAATCCGGGATTCTGGAATCTTTTGGTGGAACAATTAAAGCCGTGCTGGGTTTACATGTGAGTCCTCGTGTTTCTGTAGGAAAAGTCGGTTTACGTTCCGGCCGGTTTATGGCCTCGAGCGACGAATTCTATTTCACGATTAAGGGACGTGGTGGCCATGCTGCGGAGCCACATCGGGCTGTTGACCCCATTATGATCGGCGCGCAGTTACTCACCACATTACAACAAGTTGTCAGTAGGAAAGCCAACCCTGATGTACCGTCTGTATTGACCTTTGGTCGTTTTATTGGAGATGGCGCTGCCAATGTTATTCCCGAGGAAGTCAAATTAGCGGGAACATTCCGTACAATGGATGAGGTATGGCGCAAGGAGGCGCTGGAAATGGTTGCTGAAATAGCGGCAACACTTCCCGTTTCGCTGGGTGCAAAGGTGGAAGTTGAAGTAAGGCATGGTTACCCCGCACTTTATAACGATCCCGCATTAACGCAAAAAGTCAAAACTATTATCGCGGAGACGAT
This sequence comes from Sphingobacterium sp., assembly GCA_050281725.1. Classification (GTDB taxonomy): domain Bacteria; phylum Bacteroidota; class Bacteroidia; order Sphingobacteriales; family Sphingobacteriaceae; genus Sphingobacterium. The sequence continues at coordinate 104,675 of JBMAAL010000003.1, forward strand.
GGGGAATAGCGTGCCACAAGATCTCGAAATCTGGATGGCAGCCGAGGATTTTGCTTATTATTCTTATCGTTATCCCTCGTTGTTTATGTTGATAGGCACACATAATGACGATTCTACCACACAATATGGCCTTCACAATCCACAGTTCAATCTGGATGAAAAGGCTTTCGAAACATCCATGGCTGTTTTGGTCAATGCAGCTATTTTCCTTTTGAATGAATCAAATGAATAGAAAAAAATTCTTGATGTCTTCTTTTGCATTTGGACTATCCTATACCGTTCATGCGAATAACAAGATGTTCTCGGAGCAAGAGAACGTAAAAAAGATAGGGATCATTGGGCTAGACATTACACATGCCGCCGCGTTTACAAGAGCGATTAATACGGCTGCTAGCAATCATCCCTATGGAAAATTCAGGGTTGTTGCGGCTTATCCCTATGGAAGTAAAACAATCCCCTTAAGTATCGAGCGTATTCCGAAAATTACAGCAGAAGTGAAACAGCTCGGAGTTTCGATTGTATCAAGTATTGCCGAGCTATTGAAGAAAGTAGACTACGTGCTTTTGGAGACAAATGACGGAAACCTTCATTTGGAACAGGCACTTCAGGTAATCAAAGCTAAAAAAACTTTATTTATTGACAAACCAATAGCGAATTCCTATGGGGACGCTTTCAAAATTTTTGAAGCTGCAAGAAAGTATGGTTGTCCTGTTTTTTCATCAAGCTCATTACGTTATATTACCGGTCTTCAGGAATTGGATAGGTCTAAGATAATCGGAGCAGATGTCTATTGTCCGGCAGTAACGGAACCTTCACATAAGGATCTGTATTGGTATGGCATTCATGGAGTTGAAATGTTATTTGCGTTGATGGGACCGGAGTGTCTTTCGGTAAAGACTATTCAGGAACAGGGTACTTCGTTTTATGTTGGGGACTGGGCGGATGGAAGAATTGCCTCACTTCGGGGCATTCGTGAGGGGAAGGATGATTTTGGTGGAACGGTTTTTTTGAAAGATCAGATTATCCATTTGGGGCAATTTATGGGATACGGCCCCTTGTTGGATAAGATCCTTCCGTTTTTCGAAACGGGTGTAAGTCCGGTTGACGAAAGGGAAACCTTGGCAATATGCGCGTTTATAGACGCCGCCGAAGAAAGTAAATTAAACGGCGGCAAGGCCGTTCAGCTTCAAAAATAAATAAACTTTGTAGGTATGCTTAATACGTATTCACAATCGTGATCAACAACGGATTATTAAAAATCGAAGCTGGTGAAATGACCGTTTCATTCAGCGGAACGCTGTTGCCGTAACGCTCTTTCAATTTAGCTTTTACTTCGGGGCTGCTTAGGTCAAAATCTTTCAGCTTTTCAAGCTTCCCAACTTCGATGCCTGCTCCACGTTGGTATATTTTCCAGATCAATTCCGAACAATATATTTTATCGTCAGACCATTCGAATGTAGCATCGTAATTTTTTCCGAGAAAATTTTTGCCGATTGCTTTCATTTTGGCCAGTGTCGAATTGGTCAGTACATGGTCTGCATTTTTGAGGCGCTTGATCGCGTAATGCTGCTTTTCGCCACGCGCAATCCAGTGTTCTAACTTAGTTACAGTCACGGGCTGTACGGCTTCCAGCACATAAGGTTTGCCCTGCTCGTAAAAAATAATCCCACAATGGGAATAGGGAGAACGCGTTGCCAATTGGATAGCCTTACATTGTGGTGAAATGGAAGACTGAAAGATCATATCGCCATCTTTCAGTGTGGGCAATTTCGAATTATCGTTCGCTTGTTTGGGTGTCACTTTTTTTAGTTGAGCACGTACTGGTTCAGCAAAGATCTGTGTGACCAACATCAAGCTAACCAGCGATAGCAGGTAAATAAGTGTCTTTTTCATTGTTTTATTGATGATTTATTGAAATAGTTTCATGATTTTTTTTGACTTGGTCCTTTCGGCAAGTTGAAAAGCAGATAATACGGCAGATTCATATCGATATACCTGTTCTGTAGCAGCGCCTTTTTGTAAAAGGTAATTGATGGCTAGTTCGTTTTTCATTAAGATAGCTTTCCCAAGCAATGTACATTGGGTGTAGCTATAATCAGCTTTAATTTCATCTATACCCAATCGGTTTAGACTATTTAGCGAGGTTTTACGGATAAAATCCATGTCGTTTTTTTCTATTGCCGCCTTCAGTATTTTAAAATCATCGACTTGTCTATTTCTAGTCAGAAATAAGCGATGAAATTGTTTGGCAATAGTATACTGATCTTTTTCTAAAATCCGATGAATGGCATTGCTGCTAAATTCCTCTACTGTGGAAAATCCATGCAGCTGACTAAAAAATAAAAGTATATTTTCAAAAGGGAGCTTGGTTTTCTCCAGTTGCATTAGGCCGCTCAGATCGTTCGTGTCGAATAAATTCTCCATGTGTCTGAAGCTGTCCAAAGCGATAAATTGAAATTCGGGTTGATAGTCCGCGAGCCAATCGGAGGATTTGGATATTACAAAGGTGTTGTCAGCAATCCTATAGTTGATGGAGATAGCTGGTTCGGCATAGTTGATTATTGTTATTGTGCTGTCTGATAATTCATAATGTTTTGAACGAAGATGCTCCGTCGTTGCGGTGGGAAAAAGCCTGTTGAGATCGATCTGTATGGCGTATACGCCCCTTGTGTCCACAGGCAAGTTATAACAAAGTGTCCCTTGATCCGAGATGTAGAAGGGTAGTCTATTTCTTGGCTGCTGCTGTGACTGAAAAACGACGTTGTTTTGATAGGCAAACAACGATGTTGCCAGACCGGCTACTAAGTAAAGAATGCAGAGACCTGTTTTTAACCCTAAACGATTCATGGTATAAAATGATCGCATGACTAATCGTGGTATAGCTCTAAAAACTGATTGATCTGATTGGTTAACCCAAACGATTCGGATTCCAATAAATTGATTTCAGCTTGTATCTCCATTGTAGTCGGCGACAAGGTAAGCTTTCGATAGACCTGAATGTCCAGTTCCAAAACGGCTAATTGTAGTGCGAGAAGCTGTTTGCCTTCTGTAGTATGGAGCTGTAGCTCATTAAAAGCATGTTTTAATCGTTCTAATTCAGCGATTGATTTTTGGAAATCATTTTCATCGGCCTTGCCAAAGTTTGGATAGGCTTCTCCCAACGTGCGAAAAGCATCGAGGTATTCTTCCTCGGACATTTCATAAATATTCGAATAGAGCATATTGTACGCATCAATGGCGTCATAGGTTTCCGAATCCATTAAGTCTTCGCGATAGTCCTCGACCAACTGTTTGATGTCTTGAGATTCAATCTGTAAGATTGACTCAATATCCTGTTTGATAAGATTGGCTATTTCCATGCTTTATGCTTAAAGTAATCTAAAGTCCCCCGCCGGCTCACAAATTTGCTGACAAAGAATTTTTTGACTTTGGTATAGACAAAGATCTTGTTTTATCGCAAAATTTCAATCCCTATAATCAGCTAATTTTTATGGAGACTGTCGCTCAGCAGTTTTTTATCACCTAAGCATCTCCTATAGGACCTGTGCAGTCCATATTTCCATCGCATTTTTCTGTCTTGTCGTACGTATTTTTCTTTCTGCCCGTCAATCAAACGAAGAACTGGGTGCCGTGTAGCCAAACGGGGATCAGCGAGCTATCAAATTCTACCTTTTAACATTATTTGTTCAGTGCTTGTTCAGTGATCGTTCAGTGATGGCTCAGTGATGACTCAGTGTGGACTGTATAATTAATGACTGATCACTGTCTAAATATTGATTAAAAATTGTTATAAGATACTACTTGGTATACCTATGTTTCGGTTTAATATAGGTTAATCAGGAAATCAGATTTAGGACCAATATTTAGAAAAGGGGGAGGAATTTTACGTTAGCTAGTCTTCTTAAATTATTTAATTGATTGTTAGTAGTTTATGGTATTTTTTTTGATTTTATGAGTAAAAAGTACTCAATATATTTTGCAAGCTTAAATTTAATCCTCATATTTGTTGAGTAAAAAATACTCAACAATACAAGGTGAAATTAGAAGTTATGATTGTATTAAATAAGCATCAGGTAGTCACAGAGCAATTTCCAAATGGGGAAACAAAAGTGAAAGATTTTGATCAGTTGATCTTAAAGAACAATCTCATTGAATTTACTTATCAGGAGGATGGGGACTTAATCCGCTTGCTTTTTGTCAAGAAGCGGTTGGATGAAACCGAAGCTGAAACTTGTCGGTTATTGATCCGTTATATGCCCTATAGCCGTATGGATCGCAAAATTGAAGGTGATTTATTCACATTGAAATATGTGGCGGAATTTATCAACGGTTTGCAATTTGACCGGGTATTTGTTGTCGAACCCCATTCCAATGTTACCTTGAAACTTTTAGCAAACAGTATAGCGATTTACCCGGCATTAGACTGGTTGCCACAATTAATGGAAAAGCTTGATTTTTCGGAATCAGATCGGATTGTTTTCCCGGATAAAGGAGCGGCGGCACGTTACATCAACAGCGGCTATGAAAATAGCTGTGTTTTTGAGAAAAAGCGGAACCCACAAACAGGCCGGATCGAAGGGATGGAACTTAAGGCTGGAGATATTCCGCTCGGCGCAAAATGTATTATTGTCGATGACCTATGTTCTGCAGGTGGCACATTTCTTTGGGCCGGGAAAATATTGAAAGAAATGGGAGCCAGTGCAGTCTATCTTTTGGTCACACATTGCGAAGCCCGAATTTTTAAAGGAACCCTGCTGGATGATGATTCACCGATAACCAGCGTCTTTACCACCAATTCCATGATGGATACCGAGCACCCCAAAATACATTACATCAACTTAACGACTGAAAGCTATGTTTAAATCAATGAGCAAGAATCCAATACTTTGGACGGATGGTTATAAATTGTGCCATAAGGATCAATATCCAGCACATACGGAATGGGTTTATGAGACTTGGACGCCACGCATGTCTCGCATAGAAGGTATTAGTCATGTTGTATTTTTTGGATTACAGGGTGCTTTGGCCGAAATCACCAATTCATTTGATGCAAACTTTTTTGCTCAACCGGAGGAAGAGGTCGTGGCGGCTTACGAAGAGGCAATTGCAACTGTTTTTGAAAATACAAACGCGAAGTTTGCATCGACGCATGAATCGAAACATATTCGCGACTTACATCGGCTGGGGTATCTTCCAATCAAGGTAAATGCGTTGCAGGAAGGAAGCTTGGTGCCTATTGGCGTACCGATGTTTACGATTGAAAATACACATCCCGATTTTTTCTGGCTTCCGGGTTATCTGGAAACACAATTATCGGCCTTTATCTGGTCACCGATGACTGCAGCGACAATCGCAGATCGCTATAAAAGGTTATTGACGGGTTTTGCCGAGAAAACGGGCGACGTCGATAAAGTCTTTACGCAGGCCGGAGATTTTTCCATGCGTGGCATGGGGTCTCCTGAAACGGCTTATCGTACGGCCGGGGGACATCTGTTGAGCTTCGGTGTCTCTGCTACATTGTCTGTTCGGGAGTATCTGAAATCCTACTATCATGCAAAAAGTGATGTAATGATGTACACCCCATCGACGGAGCACAGTGTGATGTGTTCGTACGGAGAGGACGAGGTAGAAGCATTTCGACATTTAATCACAACGGTATACCCAAGTGGAAATATCTCCATCGTATCGGATACCTATGACCTTTGGAATGTAGTTGACAACGTATTGCCGCAATTGAAAGATCTTATTATGGCTAGGGCGGGGAAGGTTGTTATTCGCCCCGATAGTGGCGATCCCGTGAAGATTATCTGTGGCGATGCTGCATCTGAGCGCAGTACCGTGCAGAAAGGTATCGTCGAACGTTTGTTTGAACTTTTTGGTGGTACGACCAACAGCAAAGGCTTTAAGGAGCTGGATCCTCATATCGGCGTAGTGTACGGTGATTCCATTACAGTCGATCGAGCGGATAAGATCTGTCAAGGTTTGCTGGATAAGGGTTTTGCCTCTACGAATACCATATTGGGAATAGGTTCGTATACCTATCAGTATGTGACACGGGATACCTTTGGCTTTGCGTTAAAAGGAACGGCCGAGATTGTCAATGGTGAGTTTAAAGCGATTCAGAAACGCCCGGCTACAGATACTGGCAACTTTAAAAAGTCGCAAAAGGGGATGGTCGCAGTGCTCTTTGAAAATGACGATTTTCTTTTGATAGACGATCTTACACCGCAAACGGTCGCCGATCTGGGTGAACGAAATCTGCTGGAAACATGTTATCTGAATGGCGAATTTATACGCACAATGCGTTTTGAAGAAATAAGGAATAGATTAAGAACTGAAACAATTCGAGTATATGGAAAATAGCGTAAACAAACCGTTTTTCATCCAGGATGAAAACGTTGCACAGTATGCACAATTGATGGCATCCTGGATTGCCCAACAGGTGAAATCGGCCGACCGGAAAGGACTTGTACTGGGGATGAGTGGTGGTATAGACTGCAGTGTTGTCGCTTGTCTATGCCGGCTGGCACAGGTGGATGTACACTTGGTGTTGATGCCCTATGGCAGTGATATGAACAATAGTAAAAGCCATCAACATGCCATGGAGCTTATTCAGAAATTTGATTTTCCATTTCATGTGTTTGACATTCAACCTGCTGTGGATGCGTTGGCAATTCATCAAGAGCAGTTTGTCGCAGAAGCTACGGCAGCTAACCGCGCCTTGAGCCTTGCCAATATCCGTCCACGTGTTCGTATGACGTATTTATATCAATTTGCACAGCTCGGCAGCAGATTTGTTATTGGTACGGGGAATATGGCAGAAGCTACTGTAGGTTATTTTACGAAATGGGGCGATGGTGCCTATGATCTGAACCCTCTGGCAATGGTTACCAAACAAGAAGTGTATACCTTAGCCAAATTTTTGGGTGTGCCCGAATCTATTCAGTATAAAAGTCCATCTGCTGGTCTATGGGAGGGGCAGACCGATGAAGAGGAATTGGGTATGACCTATGCACAAATCGATGGATTTATTTTAAAAGGTACATCGGGCGACCCGGTTATAGATGTACTTATTCGTAAACGTATACAACAATCTGCCCACAAGTTTGCAGCGGTGCCTACGTTCAAAGGTTAATTTTAAATGGTTCGAGAAGTCGACGCAAGCACCTCATAACAGGCAACAAGGGACAAAAAAGTACTATAGTGAAGATGATTTTTCACTGGAAGAAGGCTTTAATGGCTTCATCGTTCTGCGAAATAACGGCTGCGTTGAAATAAATATCGATGTTATGAAACTGAATAGCATAAAAACACAATTTGATCAAATTGTAAATATCCAACAGATTGCCAGCGGCAAAAAGGATAATGTAGCGGACATGTTGACCTTGGCCAAGGAAGAGGATATCCCTCCAGCAGCCTCGGACAAAAGACGCACCTTGCTCTTGGCGATCGACGTCCAAAATGATTTTATGGAATCCATCGGTAGCCTTGCCGTCAACGGTTCAAAGGCTGATGTGCAGCGGCTGACAAAGTGGATGTACCGTAATGTTGAGGCCTTAACGCAAGTCATGTGTAGTCTCGATTGTCACTCGATAATGCAGATTTTCCATCCCGCTTGGTGGCTTGATAGTGCGGGAAATCATCCGGAGCCATTTACTATTATTCGTCATTCCGATGTCCGCGATGGTATTTGGTATGCCGCCAATGGCAATACGGCGCTTTCATTGGATTATTTGCGGCATTTGGAATCTGAGGGGAAAAAACAATTGTGTATCTGGCCATACCATTGTCTGGAAGGCAGTTCGGGAGCGCAGTTGGAGAGCCAGTTTACCAATATGCTCTATTTCCACAGTGCCGTGCGTCAGACTAAGCCGATTTTGGTCTATAAAGGGCAAGATCCGAATACGGAAATGTACGGTATTATCAAAGCGGAATACGACGACAATAAATATGTAAACCACGCTGTACTTGATGCAATTCGTGACTATGATGCGATCTATATCGCGGGAGAGGCATCAAGCCACTGCGTATTGGCTTCGGCGATGCAGATTTTGGAATATTTTGAACATGATCGGTCAATTACCTCCCGTATTACTTTATTGATAGACTGCATGTCGCCGATTGCCGGATTTGAAGAGCAGACTTTACAGCATTTTGAGACTTTAAAAGAAAAATATGGGATCCAAATAAGATTGTCAACCGAAGTAAATTTGTAACCTATGGTAGCCGCAGCAAAAAAGTATACCTACGAATATCCAAGACCAGCGGTCACCGTGGACTGCGTGATTTTCGGTTTTGATAAAAATCAGCTCAAGGTATTGTTGACTAAACGGGCAATAGAACCTTTTTTAGGGAAATGGGCTTTTCCGGGTGGTTTTATCCAGGAGGAAGAAACAGCCGAGGACTGTGCACTCCGTAAGTTACATGAAGAAGCGGGGCTTCAGGATATTTTTCTCGAACAACTTTATACCTTCTCAAACTTAGCGCGCGATCCACGCGGAAGAGTCATTAGCATCGCGTATTATGCGCTTGTTAGACCTGAGTCGTATAGCTTGGAGGCAGGCTTGGATATTGAAGCCGTAAGGTGGTTTAATATGGATGAAAACCTGGATCTCGCTTTTGACCATCAAGAAATCCTGAATCTTGCTCTAGCACGTCTCCGGGGTAAAATTCGTTATCAACCGATTGGTTTTGAACTTTTACCGGAACAGTTTACGTTACCCGATTTACACAATTTGTATGAAACCGTTCTGCAGCGGTCAATTGATCGGGGAAACTTTCGTAAAAAAATCCTCAGTATGGACTTATTGATTGATCATAGCGATCAACAGAAAGATCGTCGTGCCAGGGCAGCAAAGATCTATAGTTTTGACAGGGTAAAATATAAAGAACTTACTGAATCGGGGTTTTATTTTGAAGTATAGGTCTAACGAACGGGGCAGGCAACCATGAAATTGGCGCCTGCCTGCTTTCATTGCTGTCTGGTTTTTTTAAGATCTTACGTTAAAGTCCGGTGCAGCATTATCTTAATGTACTAATTCGAGGTGAGTCGCGTTTAAGCTAACCCTGAAAATCACCACAATCATGGACTTCGAACTGATCGATCAAAGCTTTTTGTGTGTAGTATTTTGCGATACGTTTATTTTTTAACAAAAGAGAATCCCCCTTGATTTGTAATTCGAAAATAGGCTCTTTCTCTATTTTCCTGAAGGAAAACTCATTATTTTTAGTCTTAATCGTGAGGCCACTGCCACGAAAATTATAGGTGAAATCTTTGATTTGATAGATTTCATTGGAATCACAGACATTGACCAAGAGCAGTTGTTTTTTATTGATTTTGATTTCTGCAAGATCACAGGCATAACATATTCCTGAGAATTCGATGCCATATTTCTTAAAACTATCTTTGCTTTCTGGTTGAAGAATAGCAATGGGATAGAGCTGCTTAAAGAGCGAAAAGTCATCATCGGATATGGATGTTCGCTCTTTTTGTTTCTGTATGGAGTCTATGCTGGCGGTGCTGCTGAGTGCGGCAGCTGGTTTTTTAGCTTCATTCTTTTGCTGGCAGCTGAAAAACAATACCATGCAGGGCAGAAACATAGTCTTTAAGATTATCTTCATCGTTATTTTTGGTAATTATTGTTGTTACTCATAAACATATCGATTGAGAAACGGTTTTCGTTATTCAATCTCGACCCATTTTCTTTCGAAGTAGACGGTGCATACCGGTGTATCGGTAGCGTCTATGATTTTTGCTGTTACAAAGTCGCCCTTTAGGCCAGCATATTTTAGTTTTAAACCCCTACTTTCTAAGCCGGAGGTATCATAATATGCGCCTAATTTGAGTTGAAATGGATTGTGTTCCACATCATTGGTAAAGATGGAAAACAACAGTAATTTCGTCGACTGTGTATCTGCTTCCTCATAGCCAAAAAAACGGTGATCTAGGCGGATATTAGCCTGTAAGCGTATAGTACTGTCTTTCGAAGACAGGTTTACGTAAGCTTTAGTGACTTCGTCAGATTGCTGTACACTTTTAGCATTGGCCTGGTCAACGCTATCCAGTTTGGAAAGTTTGGGCAATATGCTTTCTTTAAGGACAGTATCTTCAACAGGTCTTTCCATCGCTTTCACTGGGATAGCAGGGACTTTGCCTTGTTTTGGTTTTTCCTGACAAGCAATTTGTAACGAGAGGAGTGCTAATGCACTGCTATAATAACTGTATTTGAAATGATTCATTGTTCTTTCTGTTACAAAATCCAATCCAAAGTTGCCGAAAATAGGGTGAGAAAAAAATCCCTGTTTTCCGCTAATCGAAAAAATCGATAAATACGGTATTTTTACGGCGTTCGCATGATTCTTGTCGTATGGAATGGATCAATGTGATACAACAACAAACAGAAGAAATAAAGTATGGCACATCGTATTTATATTTATAATGTAAATCTCAAGACCAAAGAAACATATCCCACTTACCTGGCCGAATGGAATTATGAAATTCCCATCCTCATGCGGCCTTTATTTTCCGCCAATGTCCGTTCCAAAGGTTCTCAGCTTTATGCCAACAAGGAAGATGGGATCGCAAGACTTCGCTATTTTTATGCGTTGTTGGCTGATAGGTATCAATTGCATTATAAAAAAAGCTATTATGAGCCTGTCAACAGCATGTTTGAATTTTTGGAAGCGCTACCTTTTGATAGCTTTCAGATTGATGGACGCGATGTTTTTACCATGAATTCGGAAAAAGATGCGGAGCAAGCCAAAGATTGGGCGGAAGAAATTAAAATGCAAGCCTTATTGTATGAACAAGCTGTCGATGAGCAGTCCTTAGATCCGCTGAACCCGCTTGTGAAAGAGTCTGGTTATACTTCTTTTTTAGATGCCCTTCAGACCGATTGGATAGACTATGGACTGGGCTTATGGGAAGAAGAGGTGTGGAAAGGGGCCGGGCCGGAAGTTTTTGAAGAAGGGGGAAAGCAAGGATTAAAAAATGCAAAGGGGGATATTTTGGTTGCGGCGATTTATGATGAAATATTCGAATTCAATGAACAGGGGATTGCGGTTGTTGAACGCGATGGCCTTTTTGGTTATATTGATACGAGCGGCACTATACTAATTCCCTGTCAATATAGAGAGGCTTTTGATGCCCGGCATATCGACGGGAACAATTACGCGGAAGTGGAAGTGGCAGGAAAACGTGGGGTACTGCATATTGATACCAAACAGCTGAGCATACCTGCATTATATGATGAACTCGACTGGATCGCCTATGGCTTTTTAAATGCAAGACAAGGGGATAGCCACATTCTCCTTTCGGCTGAAGGACGATTGATTATTTCTGATCCCGCACCCGAGTCATTTATGTATGACTATAACAAGCTGTTCTATAGCCGGCAAAAAGGAACGATAAAAAGGAAGTATTACCGAATGGACGGGCAGTATTTAGGAACTTTTCTGGAAGGTAGCCTGGAGCCGCTAGCCAATCAATATTTTTGGATTAAACCCAATAAGCTACAGCCAAAAATTGCCGTTATTAAACCGGATGGTAACATCTTGGATGAAGGAATTGATCGCATTATTGTGTTGGATGACTACCGAAGTATCGCGTATCTCAAAAATAAAAGATGGCAGATTTATTCGCTCGAGCAGGGAATATTTCGACTGATGGATAGTCTAATAGACAAAGTAGGAGTAGATAGTATACAGCAGCACCGTAAAGATATTTTTGTTGTAGGCTGCTCCCAAGGACAGGGGATTTATGATGCTCATCGGGGGGAATGGTTACTTGAACCGGCTATTGACCATCAGAAAATCGAACATTGCTTTTTGGATTTTATGCGCATACACTGTCCACAGGGAATGTACTATTTCGATACGAAGCTTAACTTTTGCAGTGAGCTTTACGATTATATTTGCTCGCCTTTTCATTATCCAGCGCCAGAGGCAATCTCAGGGGATCTCCTGTTGCTTTTTAAAGGAGACAAGCTGTTTCGTCTCGACATGCAACGGAATATCGTTGACATTCCAGAAACGGAATTTGGATATTTATATACGGAACGCTATCAGCTACAGGGGCGCGATCAAAGCTACTTTGTACACTTCTATCAAGCCTGGACCAAGCGCAAGGGTGAAGGACATGAACAGTATTTCGATAATGACACACTGCTCGAAAAGGGGAAGAAGCTCGATGCTGAAGGGAAGGTGTCGGATGCCATTCGCCTGCTCACGATCGCGGCCGATCGCGGTAGTGCGGACTGTCAATATTTCCTTGGAAATATATATACAGATGCAGACTACGAAGGGATGGATATCGCAAAGGGAAAGTCCTTCTATGAACAGGCAATGACGCAAAATCATGCTCAGGCATGGAATAACTGGGCATTTTTATATGCGACAGCGCACGGTGTCGAATTCGATATAGTGAAAGCTTTAAAAGGGTATCAGCAAGCCGCTGCGCTGGGTGAAGCGCAGGCTATGAGCAACCTGGGTAACTGGTATTATGAGGGTGAATATGTGGAACAAGATTATGCCTTAGCCTTAGATTACTTTAAGCAAGCTGAAAAAGTGGGTATTCCGAATGATGCGCAGATGGCAGAAATCTATTATCAAAGACAAGATTATACAAACTTATTGCGTTATTTGAAAAGGGATACCGCAAATCAATTTGCCGCTATCTATTATGGGATTTTGTATGAGGAAGGACTGGGCGTTAAACAAAGTTTGCCAAAAGCCATCCGTTACTATGAACAAGCCAATGAAGAAAACGTCTATGCTTATGCTGTCAATCGTTTGCTGCAGCTGTATGCTGCGCACGGAGCTGCAGCAAACACAGATAAATACGAGTTTTGGTTACATTTTGCTAAAGAAAATGCTGTTGAAATTGATCAATAGCAAAACAATTATTATCGCATAGAAAATGGCTCATCGCATATATATTTACAATACGGATAAGAAAGATCAAGACTATTTCCCTCATTATTTAGGGGAATGGAACTATGTGATTCCTCCGCTCTTTATTCCCTTATTTGCCGCGAATTCGAAGGCAAAAGGTACCTTAGTTTACTCAGAAAAGGAACCGGGAATCCGCAAGCTCCGCGCTTTTTATGATTTGCTCATTCATGAATATGGGTTAAATTCCGATGCGCTGGCCATTGCAGCTATTGGGAAGCTGTTCGATTTTTTGGACGGTTTGCCCTTCGATTACTTCCAGCTGAATGCAAGTGATGTATTTAACATGAGCGATGTTAAACATAGCCAACAGGCAAAAGATTTTGCATTTGAAATCTATGAGAAGAATTTGGCCTATGAAAAAGCAATCGAAAAACAGTCCATAGCTGAGCTCGAATCTATTTTGGTACCTGCTGGTTATACTTCTTTTTTAGCGATGCTCGAGCTGGACTGGAGCAACTATGGCTTGGGCTGGTGGAATAGGGATGCGATTGATAGTCTGGATAATCAATTTTTTGAAGATCAGGGGCTTTGGGGGATACGCAATGCAAAAGGGGAGGTGAAGGTCGAAGCATGCTATCAGGAAATTGGTGATTTTGACTATGAAGGGATCGCTGTCATACAGAAAAATCAGCTATTCGGTTATTTGAACAGGGGCGGAGAAGAAACTATTCCCTGTATTTATTCATCGGCGGCGCCAGCCCAATATGGAGCTGGATCAACGGTTGGTAAGGTGAGCTTAGACGGAAAATACGGATTGGTCAACGTCGAGAACGGAGAAATAATCATACCGCTTGAATATGATGAACTCGAAGATCTTGCTTACGGTTATTATCAGGGGAAGAAAGATCAGCAATATTATATCGTTGATGCTCAAGGCCTGCTCTTCAATGCTTTTGGTGCTGATAAACCGTTTGCCATCGATTACGATGGATTTATCTACCAAGATATTGCCGGAAGTAAACTGCGTCATTATTATTCCAATAAAGGCATTTTGCTTGGCGCTTTTGCCAGTGGTGCATTAAGCGAATTGTTGTTTGATTTCTATGCGGTTAATTTGAATAGAAAGAAAAAATCAGTTTTGTCTCCCGATGGAACTTTCTTGGTCAAAGATGTTGATGTACTCAATGCTGGGAATGGCCGAGGCGCAGTATTCTTTGCTGATTCCGGCGGCATCCGTTTGTATGATCTGGAAGCCCGCGCCTTTGTACTGCAAGATTTGGGAATTCGGTCCATTCAAGGGGGGACTGATTTTGGTAATGGCGCCTGGGATTGCTATATTATCGAAACAGCTACCGGGAGGGGAATCTATCAGGTTGCTGAAAAGGACTGGCTGGTTCCGCTCTCAACGCACTATGTAAAAATTGCTTATGGTGTGATGGATTATTTTATTCTGAAAGACAATGCGGGAAGGTATTACTACTATGACGCAGCGCAGAAGGCGCTTAGCTCCGCCTACGATTATGTCTGTGCAAGTGTTGATCATTATCAGGATCTGATGTTGCTGCAAGGTGACCTGCTGTATAAAAAAGGTTATGATGGCGTGGAAGTAATTCCGGAAGATCAATATGGTCAGTTTCTGAAAAAACTGGATCAATTGTCAGGAGAAGATTTTGATGTATCTAATCGGTTTTTTGAACGATGGAAGGCTGCAAAGGGGGATAATTTTGAATCCAGTTATGATAGTTATACCCTATATCATATGGCCATGGACTGTTGCCGACAAGGCGATGTTGAGATGGCGATACGCTATTTTACCTTTTCTGCCAATCAGGGCAACGAAGGCAGTATGCATGAACTGGGGAATATCTATACGGATACAGAGCGTGAAGATAACCCTTTTTTAGATTTAGAAAAAGGGATTCAATATTATGAGCAGGCGGCTCAAAAAGATTATGCCGGTGCATGGAATGCGATTGGTTATCTCTTTCAGTATGGTATCGGCTATAAAAAAGATCTGAAAAAGTCATTTGAAGCTTATACAAAAGGAGCCGAACTGGGTAATGGCTATGCGCTGTCCAATTTGGGTTACTTTTATTCAAGCGGGACGTATGTTGAGGAGGATCTGGAAAAAGCCCTGGCTTATTATAAAAAAGCGGAATTGAAATGGGTCGAAAATAACAGCAGCATCGCCTCCATCTATTACAGTTTGGAAGATTACGATAACCTATTGGTTTACTTGAAAAGAGATAAAGAAAACAGTTATTCCAATATTTATTATGGGCTGCTCTATGACGAGGGCCTAAAACTTAAAAAGGACAGTAAAAAAGCGATTCATTATTTTGAACGTGCAAATAACTATGGTGTTTACGAAAGTGCCACAGGTCGCTTATTGGATTATTACAAGAACGATCCTGCATGTAGAAATAAGGAAAAATTTGTCTATTGGCTAGATTTTGCAAAAAGCAATGAACTGGATATCGAAAAGGATTTATTGCAATGGGATAATCAGCCTGAAGATTCAGGTGCAAGTCCTTCCTTTTTTAGCAAACTATTTAAAAAGAAAAAGTAAATCATGTTATCATCAGCAAATATAGATTTTAGTGGCATTCTGATCGATTTGATTATGATTGTTTTTTTTGGATTTGGAGCGGTTTATACATTAACGGTCGGTATTGTTCATATTGTAAAGAAAAAAACACGGACTGTAGGGTATTATTTTCTGTCATTTTTGGTGTCTGGCCTTATTGGACTCCTGATTGCGGGAATGTTGGCCTTTCTGTGGGTGATGTCTTTATCGTAAAATGACGGCCATAAAGTAAATTTATCGCAATGATCTCTTGACTGAAAGTGAAATGATCATTGCGATATGTGATTCCCATCAATGGTTTTTAGCGTTGACAATGTGCATGAGGTGGTGATTGCAATGCCATGCATATAGGCCAATATTGATCTTTAAAGATATTAACCTTTTGGTCGCCGGATGAATAAAACCTCTTTCAAGTTGTTCGCCCGTCAAGCTTTTCAACAAAATAACCCAGCGTTCATGTAGGCCTTCGAGCAATTTCATTGAACTTTCTATTGGAATATTTTTTGCGTCGGGAAGTTCGGCCCACAATTTCTCCTCATATAATTTGATAGTTGGGTCTTCTTCTGTGAGGGCCAACTTAAAACGGACAAAGCTGTTCATGTGGCTGTCTGCGCAGTGATGAACAACCTGACGTATCGTCCAGCCTTCAGGACGGTATCGCTTCTCTAGCGCACTGTCCGTCAGGTCGCCGACTTCGGATTTTAAGCGAGCCGGAAAATCGGCAATTGTCTTGATCCAGTCATTCAGCAGGGATTCGTCAATGACATCGGGTATCGCGAAACGACCTATGGGGTATCTCAGTTTTTCTAATTCATGTTGCATACCCTAAAATTAGTCAAAATAGATGCAAGGTTCCTAATCTTTAGGTGCATGTTTTCGATGAATATTTTTTTCAATCCGTTCTTGTGTATGTTGTAATTTGGATGCGATAAAGAATTGTGGTAATTTCGGCAAAATTGATAGGACAGGAAACCTCCCATTTGGTTGGTGGATAAAATTGACCATAATATATAAAAGCACAAGAAATGAAAAGTCTAAAAGAACTGATTGATACAAGTAATTCGGGATGGAAGCTGGTTGAGGGCTGGTTGAAAGAAGCGACAAATTCATATGAAGTGCTTCCTCGAAACCCTAAGCGGGCTGATGAGGAACTTTTAAGGGCACAAATTACCACAAAATCTCCTATGGGAGCTATTATTCATCACACTGGTGGTATTTTAATCGATGGTGGCTGGTTGCGGATTTTGGGCTCTGGCTCGTCGCAGTTGAACCGAGGGATTATGGAGTGGAATAAAGGGAAAAGTTTTGACAAGGAAGGCGAGAAAGGGGGATTTCTACTCGTTGCTGACGATGTTTTGGGCGGCTATTTTGCCATCAATGCCGGTGCTCTGGGAGATGCTATCGGACAGGTCTATTATTTCGCACAGGATACCTTACAATGGGAAAGTTTGGAATGTGGTTATTCAGATTTTATTTTTTGGGCATTGAAAGGCGATATCAGGCAGTTTTACGAAACATTTAAATGGAAAGACTGGAGTGAAGATGTCAAATCCTTGAATGGTAATCAAGTTTTTTCGTTTTACCCCTTTCTATGGACCGAAGAAGCACGCGATTTTCGTAAGGTAGATCGCAAGCCAATGGCAATCGATGAGAACTACCATTTTACGATGGAATTTGCAGGTAGACGTTAATCGTTATTTCAATACGATAAACCCGTCAGCTTTATATATTGATAGCGTGATAGGACAATGTTTTATTGTCCTATCACGCTATCAAAAAGGGAAAAATCGCCCTGAATAAGATTTAAACTGATTTATTTTGAAGGCTAAAGCTAACTTCGTTCAATTTGACAATTTGTATTTGTATACCTTCTGTAAGACCGAGTTGCGTAGCGGCCTCTTTTCCAAGTTTAAGTACATGAAATCCTCTGCCTCGATAGGTGAAATTGCATTCATATTCTCCGGCATTGATCATAATCCTTAATTTTTGGGATTTAGTGGGAAATAAAGGTTTAAATTCTTTTGTGATCCTTATTTGCGATTTTTTAACATCATCTGCAGTAATTTTGTTGCCTTCCGAAGGGAACAGCATGTTTGTTGGTAGCGTCTGTACTATGGAAGTTAGGGGTTCTGCTTTTTGCTCCTGAATCTCCTGCACTTTTGGAGCTTCGTTTTGTATCGGGTCAGAACTTGTTTTGTCCTGGTGTTTCTTCTCTTGGCGGCCTTTCTTTCTATTGTTTGAATTTGCTGGTTTTCCCTGTGTTTCTATTGAGTTTAGGGAAGTAGCAGGAGTTTTGTGCTCAGTTTCCACTGCCGGAGCAGGGCTGATAGCTGATAAAGGGCGTTTAATGATATTACGGATATAATAATGTTTTATCCGCGATTTGTCGGTGTTGCGTTCCTCAATTTCAAAATCCTCTTTGTAGGCTTTGAAAAGATGGGACATCTTGTCGTATCCATAGTTGCGCGCATCGAAATCTGGTTTTCTTTTATTGAAAAGGCTTCCGATTTCACCCAGGAATGCCCAGCCATTTTCATCTGCGGTATCATCAACCGTGTCTTTTAAAAGTTCCAAAGTCTCCTCGTCCAATACCGCTATACTTGTTGGATTGTCAACTGGGGCAGGTTTGGGTTGATTTTGTTGCTTTTTCTTTACGACCGTTTCTTTCTTTTGATTTTTCTCAAAAATTTCGACATAGATGAACTTATCGCAGGAAGCAATAAAGGGTTTGGGTGTCTTTTTCTCGCCAATACCGATGACCAGTTTGCCTGATTCCCGTAGACGTGTGGCCAATCGGGTAAAATCGCTGTCGCTGGATACAATACAAAACCCATCAACCCGGTCTGAATGCAGAATATCCATGGCGTCAATAATTAATGCGGAGTCGGTTGAATTTTTGCCTTGTGTATAACTGTATTGTTGTATGGGCGTAATTGCGTGGGTGAGGAGTTTGTCCTTCCATTTTTCAACATATGGGTTGGTCCAGTCTCCGTAGATGCGTTTGATGGTTGGAATTCCATATCTCTTGACTTCATTCAAAATCTCTTCGATTTTTCGATAAGATACATTATCCGCATCGATTAGTATTGCGATTTGCAAATCCCCATGTTCTGCCATATATGTTTAGCTTATTTTTTCAATATTTAAAATTTATTTTATTCGTATGATCTTTTCTCATCCGATATATTCGTTAAAAATACAGTATTGTTAAAGATATTCTTGAATTTTTTGAGAATTAATTTAAGCGCTACTTTGGAGAACAGGAGAATAGTAGTTTTTGTTTGGACGTAGAGGGGATTTAATTACGTTTCCGGAGCGACGAGATGATTTGAGGCACTGTGAAATAAAATAAAAAAAGGTTTTCAAACGGAGAGAATGAAAACCTTAAATAACCAATTATAAACCTAAATTATGATGATACAAAGATAGTGTAAATATTACACCTGTGCAAATATTTGTAACTATTTTTTTGAATCGCGCTGAATTTTGTAGCTGAACAGCTACAAAATTGTGTGTGGTTGAGCCAAAACTAGCCCACCATGAAGTTCGAAGTTGTATATTCATCACGGTATAAAAAGCTATTCGTGAACGCTTGGACGCTTTTGTAACCGACTTTATAGGCGATTTGAGAGATGGTGAACTGTTTTGTGCCCGGAAGCTCCAAGCTCTTGATAATACGGAGTAGCTGCACGAAATAGATGCTACCTGGCATTACTCGTTCTATTTTTTAGCGGGGAGTATCGTACTTTTATTATTTGCGGGATGGAAGGCCGGAGAAGATAAGTATGTGGCGGAAGATTAAAAATAAGGCTACGTCAGGTTTAGCTGATGTAGCCTTATTCAACAAGCTCTTAAGTGCGAGTATTCAAATTTAACTGTTAATCTTTAAGGACAGAAAATTCGATGTATGTGGCATTGTTCACATCGTGAAAAATACGTTGTGTAGCTTTGCGGAAATCAGCTTTGGTAGATGTATATGGTGCTAAAAACACCTGTGGATTTCGTTCTGCCAGCGGAAACCAGGAGTTTTGTACCTGAACCATAATGCGATGTCCTTTTTTGAAGGTATGTGCAACATCAGGCATTTCAAAATTCACCTTTTCGACCATTCCCGGAGTTAAGGCTTGTGCTTTTTCAAAACCATTTCGGTATTTCCCGGCCATGATCTCCCCACGTACCATCATTTGATATCCCGCCATTGTTTTTCCTTGATAACTTGCTGCATCGTTAGGGTAAACATCAATCAGTTTGACAACATAATCTGCATCCGTTCCTGTTGAAGATACCTTGAGGAAATTTTTGATGGGGCCAACTATAGTCAGGTCCTCCGTCAACGGTTCTGTTTGATAAACCATTACATCAGGGCGGCTCGCTGCGAAACGCTGATCATCTACCATATACTCTCGAGTTCGGTTTTGGATTAGCCCACCCTGGTGCGGAACCGGTTTATTGGGGTCTGTGACATATTCATCCCAAGAATCTGTACGTTGAACTTTGTCAAATCCAAGTTTCCCCTGAGGTTGGAAGTATAGTTTTTTTGTTTCTACATTTTTGGGTGGCCATTGTTCGAAATGTTTCCATTCATTGCTTCCGGAGACAAAAATGTTCGCTTCCGATGGTGCGAAGTTCCCTTCATCTTTTAGATAATATTTGAAAAATGGTTGTTCAAATTGTTCCTGATAGGTAATGCTGGTTTTTTTATCAAATTGGATATCACCTAAATAGTTTCCTTCTGCGCGAACCCAGCCGCCATGATACCAAGGCCCCGCGACTAAAATCGAATTGTTTTTTTTGCTTTTATCCTCAATCGATTGGTAGGTCTTAAATGTTCCATAAGCATCTTCCGCGTCAAAGAAACCACCGACCACCATCACAGCTGGTTTTACCTCCTGTAAAGAATTGGTGATCACACGCGATTTCCAAAAATCATCATAGTCGGGATGTTTAAACAGGTCATTCCAAAACTGTACGGAGTCACCGAAATACTTTTCCTTCAGTTCCCGCGCTGTTCCGGCTTCTAAAAAGAAGTTGTATTTATCGGCTTCTTTGATCTGAATTTTGCTCTTAAATTGATCTGGCGTAATGGGTTTTGGACGTGGGACGCCAAAGGTTGACATGAAGGTGAATGCATCCTGAAGAAACAGTACACCATTATGGTGGAAGTCATCGCCGATATACCAGTCCGTTACCGGAGCCTGTGGGGAGACCGCTTTCAAGCTCGGGTGTGTTTTGACCAATCCGACGGTAGAATAGAAGCCCGGATAGGAGATCCCATAGAGTCCAGCTTTGCCATTATAGTTTTTGAGATTTTTCTGTAGCCATTCAAGCGCATCATGGGTATCTGTACTTTCATCGATGGCTTTTTTGTCTTTGCTGTAGGTGGTCGGACGTACATCTTCAAATTCACCTTCGCTCATCCACTTGCCACGTACATCTTGGTAGACGAAAATATAGCCTTCACGCATCATCGCCGGAAAGTTGCCCAGGCTTTTTTTGTATTCGTTTTGTCCATAAGGCGAAACCGTGTAGGGCGTTCTATTGAGCAAAACTGGATATTTCTTCGATTTGTCTTTTGGACTGTAGATCGCAGTAAATAATTTTTTCCCGTCTCGCATCGGGATTGCTACTTCGGTCTTTTCATAATGATCTCTAACGTAAGCCGAGTCGGCAGCTGTTTGAGCATATAACTGGCTTGCGCTTAAAAGCGCCAAAGTTAGGCACGAAATTGTATTTTTCATTTAGATAATTATTTGTTCAGTACATTCTTTGGTGTAAAATTATACTTTACACTTGGTTTCGTTTTTTGCAGTGCTACGGATACTCTTGTGCACCTTAGGCTATAGGCAATACCGTTAAATTTATCAACGCGTTATCGCTTGGCAGACCATTTATCTCTCGGCAATGTGCAAATCAACAGTTGTTGGTTTATAAATTGAACGATAGATTCATTGCCTGTATTTAGATTTTAGGCTAAAGTTAGTGCTACTAAAACCATTTTCCAATTTTATTGTCATATTTATGGCGAATAGAAAAAGAAAAATCGACCAATTTTTGAGAAAGAAAAACTTTTTTTGCGTTGAATTTGGATTAGTTTTCGAATCTTGATATATTGAGTAAAATTAAGGAGAATTGTTTTTTGGGTTAACAACTTTAGCTAAAAACGTTAAATTTCAGTCAGATGGAATTGTAGGACACTAAATAATAATTCATTTTCGGATTATTTCTTTAGGTTTCGAATGGGCTTTGTATCGCTATTTGTCACGATTTTATAAATTAAGTGGGGGGTGGTATGAAATATGTTTTTTTAAGCTAATTTTAAGAATTATTTTATCATAATACATCAATTAAATAACAATTTAAGTATATAGAATTAATATGGGACAACAAGTGAAAGATGCCAATGGAAAATTGGGTATTCTTATTCCGGGATTAGGTGCTGTGGCTACAACATTAATCGCTGGTGTGGCATCTATAAACAAAGGTTTTTCAAAACCAATCGGATCTGTTTCTCAATTGAGCAGAATCCGTCTGGGTAAACGCACTGAGAACAGAAATCCATTAATTAAAGATTTCGTCCCTTTAGCAAAATTGGAAGATGTAGTTTTTGGTGGCTGGGACGTATACGAAGATAACGTATATGAGGCTGCATCAAAAGCACAGGTATTGGAGCAAGGTCAATTGGATGCTGTTAAGGCTGAATTGGAGGCTATCCAGCCAATGAAAGCTGTGTTTGACCGTAATTTTGTGAAAAATTTGGACGGAACGCACATCAAATCTGAAAAAACTCGCCGTGAATTGGCAGATGCTGTACAACGTGATATTCGTGAATTCAAAGAGAAAAACGGATTAGACCGTATTGTATTGGTATGGTGTGGATCTACTGAGCGTTATATTGAGACAAACGAAGCTTTTTCAACATTAGCTAAATTAGAGGAAGCGTTAGATAATGATGATCAACGTATTCCACCGAGTATGATCTATTGTTATGCGGCATTGAAAGAGGGCGCTCCGTATGTAAATGGTGCACCAAATTTAACATGTGACGTTCCAGCGATTGTTGAGCTGGCGCATGAAAATGGTGTAGCAATTGCAGGTAAAGATTTTAAAACAGGTCAAACATTGATGAAAACAATTGTGGCACCAGGTCTTCAAGCGAGAGCTTTGGGTGTTGAAGGTTGGTTTTCTACGAATATCTTAGGTAACCGTGATGGATTAGTATTGGATGATCCTGAAAATTTCAAAACAAAAGAGGTATCTAAATTATCGGTATTGGAAGAAATTCTAGATGCGAAAAAGAACCCTGAGTTATATGGTGACCTTTACCATAAAGTACGTATCAACTATTATCCTCCACACGGTGATAATAAAGAATCTTGGGACAACATCGATATCTTCGGTTGGTTGGGCTACAAAATGCAGATTAAAATCAATTTCTTATGCCGCGATTCAATTTTAGCAGCACCGGTTGCTTTGGATTTGGCTTTGTTTATTGACTTGGCGCAACGTGCAGGTATGTCGGGTATTCAAGAGTGGTTGTCATTCTACTTGAAATCGCCTCAAACAGCTCCAGGATTGCCTCCTGAACACGATATCTTCAAACAATTGATGAAATTGCAAAATACATTGCGTCACATTATGGGTGAAGATTTAATCACACATTTGGGATTGGATTATTATCAGGAGCTAGTCGATAGTATTCAATAAGCTAACTTAATAAGAGCGGGGAAACAATTGTCTAAAAACAGTTTTTCCCCTTTTTCTTCAACATCTTTATGGTATTGAAGATTTGTGATCTAACCCTCTGTAGACTTTTGCGCTTACGAACGCTGAAATAGTGACGGGGGTTTTGCTTTTTTTATAAATGATTTTATTTTGCAATTAGAAGAAATGGAATTTGCAATTATAGCGGCGGGAGAAGGTTCTCGATTGCGAAAAGAGGGCTTCAATTTACCGAAACCCTTGCTACCATTACATGGAGTTCCATTAATTGAACGATTGATTCGCGTGTTTGTCAAAGAAGGGGCACAAAAAGTCCATGTTATTATCAATAAACAATCTCCGGAATTGAAATTGTTTTTGGAAAAAACGACGTTTGAATTACCTATTGTGCTTATAGAGGAAGATACTGCAAGTTCATTGCATAGTTTTGCCTTGCTTGTCAAAAACAACCCCGACTGGTCGTCCTGTTGTCTGACCACAACAGATACGGTTTTTAGGCCACATGAATTTCATGCCTATTTAGAAGCATTTCAGCAACATCAACAGGCAGATGCTTTTATGGCTGTCACTCCTTTTGTTGACGATGAGAGTCCGCTCTATGTGAACACAGATTCGCAGCTTCAGGTGGAAGCTTTTTTGGATACGGCAACCGCCGAAACGAAGTACGTTTCGGGGGGAATTTACTGCTTTCGTCAGGCGGCGATGGACTGTGCGTTAAGCTCCGTCGAAGCAGGTAATTCCAGAATGCGTAATTTTCAGCGTGCTCTATTGGAAAACGATTTACAAGTAGAAGCATTTGTATTTGAAAAGGTGGTCGATATTGATCATTTAAAAGATCGTGTTGTCGCAGAACAATTTTTGAGTGAGGAGGTTAGTTAGTAAAATGAGCGATATGATTTCTATTTTAGGCGTAACTCGAAAAAATCGCTTTTCACCCAACCATGTGGGGAATGATGCCGCTATATTCAATGAAGTAGTTTTAAAACTGACCGAAAAAGGTGCCTCGGTAGAGCTTTGTAATGAAGATGAATTTTTGTCTTCAGCATCCGTGAAGCAGGATAATATTCTGACCATGGGGAGAACAAAGACTTTAGTGAAAAAGTTGCAATCTCTTCAAAATAATGGGGTCAATGTTTTGAATTCAGGATTTGGAATTGAAAATTGCTTTCGGAAAAATATGACCCTTAAGCTTTTGGAAGGTGGAGTTCCTTATCCGAAAAGTATCGTGATCTCTACGGTCGCCGATATTCAATCTATTTTTGAGAAACTGAAAGGAAAGGGGGTATGGATCAAACGTGGCGATTTTCATGCGATTCATAAGGAAGATGTTACTTTTGCCGCTAGTCTGAAAGAAGCGCAACATATCTTGAATGAATATGCGCTTCGGGGGATTAAAGAGGCGGTGATTTCTGAACATCTTGCCGGAGACCTACTGAAGTTTTATGCGGTGCGGGGAACGGATTTCTTCTTTTATTTCTACCCCTATGAACACAATCATCACAAATATGATTTGTATGAACAAATTAATGATGAGGTCGTACACTTTCCTTTTGATCTCGACAAGCTAAAAGAAGTCGCTAATCGTGCTGCAGAAGTCCTGGATGTACATATCTATGGCGGTGATGTGATTATTGATGCAAATGGAGACTTCCATATTATTGACTTAAACGACTGGCCAAGTTTTGCGCCATGTCGGGCAGAGGCTGCTGAGGCCATTGCTCAAATGGTTTACCATAAATTTACTGAAAAGAACCACAATGCAGAAAGAACAAGTTAATGTAATCGAAGAAGATAATTTGAGTGCATTCGAACAATCTTTAAAATCTAATGATACTGAGGAGCGAATTGATATTTGGTTTTATCGACCTATAGGTTATCGCATCGCGCAAGTGTGTGCAAAAATTGGTATTACACCCAACGCTGTAACCATTATTAGTATTTTCTTTGGCGTTGCGGCGGGTATTTTATTCTATTACCCAGCGTTATGGATTAATGTGATCGGCATGCTTTTATTGGTTTTTGCCAATTCTTTAGATAGTGCTGATGGTCAGTTGGCCAGAATGACGGACAACAAAAGTCGCTTTGGTCGCATCTTGGATGGTTTTGCTGGAGATTTTTGGTTTGCTTCTATTCATATTGCGATCTGTTTACGCAGTATTAACGAGGGGTGGCCACAATGGCTATGGGTATTTTGTGTACTTGCAGGTGTATCGCATATGATTCAGTCAGCAATGGCGGATTATTACCGTAATGTGCATTTGTATTTTATAAAAGGTAAAGCTGGAAGTGAGCTGGACAATACACGTGATTTGAAAGTTGACTACGATGCGTTGTCCTGGCGCAAGAATTTTTTTAGCAAATTTGTGTTGAATGGCTATATGGGCTATACACGAAACCAGGAAAAGCTTTCGCCAAAACTGCAAAAGCTACTGCACCTAGTGAAAAGTCGCTATAAAGACGAATTGCCAAAACAATTAATGGTCGACTTTAGAACTCAAAATAAACCATTGATGAAGTATACAAATATTGTGCAGTTCAATACAAGGGTGATTTTCCTATTTGTTTGGTTGTTTATCGGTCAGCCTTGGATTTACTTTTTCTTTGACATGTTTGTCTTAAATCCGATATTGATCTACATGTGTAATCGACAAGAAAAGGTAAGTGGCTATTTTGTTGATAAATTAACAAATGATCCAACCTATGGGTAGCAAAATCTATAAAGTGCTCTTTATGCTGATCGGTATAGGTACACTGGCCTATATGATCCATGCAATGGGAATTGATGAGATTTGGAACAACCTTGAAAACATTGGCTGGTGGTTTCTGCCTGTACTTGGTAGCTGGGCAGTGCTCTACTGGATGAACGCTATGGCATTTAAGGCAATTATTCAGGAACTCGAATTGCCACAGACAGACGTGCCCTTTTGGAAGGTATTACAATTGACGATATCGGGTTATGCCATCAATTATATAACACCATTTGTTGCGTTAGGGGGTGAGCCTTATCGTATTATGGAGCTTAAAAACTATGTTGGTGGTTCAAAGGCAGGTTCTTCCGTGCTGTTATACGGTGTCATGCACATCCTATCGCATATTTTATTTTGGGTAGCTTCTGTTTTTCTAATTCTTTGGTTTGTGCCTGCTAGCACGATGGTCAATGTAGCCTGTGCTGCTATTTTTGTGATGGCTATCATCTGTACTTGGTTATTTACGAAATTTTATAAGAAGGGAATTACAGTTTCACTCTTGAAAGCTTTGTCTAAGCTGCCTTTGATAGGTAAGAAAGTCGGTAATGTACTGGATGCGAAGTATGAAACCTTGAATGACGTCGATCAACAGGTGAAAAACCTCTTTCAAAATCGCCGCGATCGTTTCTATACGGCCCTTTTTTGGGAATTTGTAGCACGTGTTGTGGGCTGTTTTGAGATTTATTTTATTGGTTTAGCCTTAGATATCAATATTGATTTTATTGATGCTATGATCATTAGTTCAGGATCTTCCCTATTTGCCAATCTTGTTTTTTTCTTTCCAATGCAGTTGGGAACGCGGGAAGGTGGATTAGCGATGGCTGTGATGAGTATAGGATTGCCTGCGAAAGTCGGTATTTTTATGGGCGTTGTGACACGGATTAGGGAAATTGTTTGGATTATGATCGGTTTGGGGTGGATGAGTTTAGTAAAAAAGAAATAACATGGATAAGTTTAATATTAAAGGGATTATTTTTGATTATGGTGGAACCTTAGACACCAATGGGGGACATTGGGGAGCTGTTATTTGGTCGGGTTATGAAAAATATCAGGTTCCTGTAAATTTGAACGCTTTTCAGGAAGCCTATACCTACGCGGAGCGTCAGATGGCTTTACAGCCGATCATTAAGCCGCAGTTTAATTTTTTGGAAGTTCTTGAAGCAAAACTCAATGTGCAATTTGATTATCTTATTGCGGCAGGGTACGACTTAGATCGATCGTTAGCGCATAAAATAGCCTTTGACGGTTATTCACTGGCAAAGAATACGGTTGAACAGGTAAAACCACTGTTAAACTCACTTCATGAAAAATATCCGATTGTCATGGTTTCCAATTTTTATGGTAATTTAAAATCGGTACTTGATGATTTTGGGATTCTATCTTATTTTCAGGCTGTTGTGGAGTCGGCTGTCGTCGGTGTACGCAAACCTGATCCTGCAATTTATGCCTTGGGTGTAACGAAAATAGGACTTCCTGCGCAGGAGGTATTGGTTGTGGGCGATTCCTATAGTAAAGATATGGTTCCTGCCAAAGCTGTTGGCTGCCAAACCTTATGGTTGAAAGGGCAGACTTGGGGCGAGGATACATTGCAGGATACCTCAGCTGCAGACCAGCAATTTACAAGTATCTTCGATTTAATCGATTTTGTTTAAATAGAGATTCTGACGAAATTCTTTAGGCGAGATTCCAACATTTCGCTTAAAGAATTTACCAAAAAAGGACTGATCCGAGAAATGCAATTTCACCGCTATTTCTCCGATGGAAAGCCCCTGGCAAAGTAATGATTTTGCTTCCTCCACTAAGACATTCTGAATAAGTTCTATTGCTGATTTTCCCGTTAGTTCCTTGGTAATTACGGATAGATGCTTTGCTGTGATGCCTAGTTCCATCGCATAAAATTGCACCATGTGTTCTTTATGAAACGACTTTTTTAATAGCAAATGGAAATTGGCCAGTATCTCTCTTTTCCGAGAGGGAATAGCTGGTGTATTTCGCATATTTTGGCTTCCTAGACGGGCTATTTCACAAAATAAGATTTCCGTTAATGACTTTATAATCTGATGCTTGAAAAGATAGCTGGACTCTTGTCGATCGTAATGAATAAACTGTTTAAATAAGTTGGATAAATTGGTCGAATCTTGGTTGGATAGCGGCCAGATGTAGCTGTCACTTAAGGCAAGCGACTTTTTGGTGACCTCAAAGAAATCTTCTTGAAAATCCAATTTGAAGCTAAAATCCAGCGTAAAGAAAAACAAATATACCTCACAGTCCCAAGATTTAACGACCGAAGAGCCATTCACCCGGGAGGACGGATTGGTTAACAATAGGTGATTTTGAGCAACTTGTACCCGCTCATTATTAATGATAAAGGAAGTCTCCCCTTTTTTTATTAAACAGAGCGAATAGAGCTCACCTTTTGTTAAAATGTGCTGCTGCTCGGAACTAAAGACAGGTTTCGATTTGTTGCCCTTAAAATGAAAGACATAAAAGCCCTTGTTTTTGATGGGAGTTTCCTTTACAGACATGTTTATTTTACGATAAAATCAAAATAGGTTTTACGATAGGGTTCATCTTGCAAAGTGTAATGCCACCATTCCTTATCATAAGCTTTGAAGCCAAACTTAGCCATTGCTTCTTTTAAGATCTTTCGGTTTTCTTTTTGCTGGGCTGTCAGATTTGCATACTGATGATGGGATACTGCGCCGAAAAAATCAAAAGGTCCACCCATATCAATCTCTTTTTGGTCTTTTAAGCTAATGAGCGTTAGATCGACTGTACTGCCACGGCTATGGCCAGATTTGGAAGCAATAAAGCCTAGATTAAACAAATTCTTCTTATTGATAAGCGGGTAGAACTCCTTTTTTGCGATGGTATCTTTGGTGTTTAAGGACCATTCTTTAAAGTTGTCAACAGCGCGTTGCGGACGATAGGCATCGAATATTTTCAAGCCAAGACCTTTTTTATTTAAATGGTTCTCGACCTGTTGCAGTGCTAGTGCTGCGCGCTTCGTTAAAATAGCGACTGGTTTTTCATAACCTTGAATTGGCCTCCCGGTGAAGTTGTGACTACCGAAATAACGTATTTCCAAGCTTATCGCGGGAATAATGTCCTTGACGTATACAAAATCAGATGGCATGGTCTTTTCCTGCGCACTGAGTGAAAGTGTGAAAAGACCTAAACCGAGCGTAAGACACAAGTTGAATTTCATGGAATGAAGATACAACTTGTGTCTTAATTAATATAATATAAAAGGGTGATTCTCGTTCGTGCTGACAGGAAAACCTTCGATTTAGCTTATTGGCCAATTTGTGCTCCTATTGATCGATAGCCCACTAATGATCGGCTAATTTTTTTTTCAGGTAATTGTAAATTTCAATTTGTGAACGACATGGCGCCTTTTTGTTCTCTACATAATGATTGCTCAGTGAATTGTTGAGTATGCGGGCCTTGACATTATCATTGAGTTGGATCTGAAGCATTTCCTTTAAATCTTCCTTGATTTTTTTACTTGTTATTTTGACCGCTGCTTCGATGCGATGATCCAAGTTTCTTGTCATCCAATCTGCCGAAGAAATAAACAGCTGCTCCCGGCCAGCATTGTAGAAATACGTCACACGAGCATGTTCCAAATATTCATCTACAATTGAAATGGCATTTATTGGCAATTTAAACGTTTTTTGATTTGTTGCACAGTAGATTCCTCGGATGATCAGATCTATTTTGACACCAGCGGTTGCTGCATCATAGAGCTTTTTAATCATTTCTTTATCGCTCAGTGAATTTACCTTGACAATGATGTATGCTTTTCGACCAGCCTTCGCCTCGGTAATTTCCTGGTCGATGTAGTGTAGAAGTTCTCTACGCATATCCGTTGGGCAAATCAACAGACTTTTGCAATTTTTGATAATTTCAGCCGGATTTGATTTAGGACGTCTCAGGTAATTGAAAACCTTATTTATATCAGCAATAACATCCCTATTACTCGTTAAGAGGCAGTAGTCTCCGTATAATTTTGCCGTTTTTTCGTTGATATTTCCGGTGCTGACAAATCCATACTGGATTGTTTTCATCCCAATACGTTTTTTGATGACGCATAGTTTTGCATGGACCTTTTTATTTGGGATACCGGTCAATACTTTAATGCCTTCCAGTTCTAGTTTCTCTTTCCAGTCCATGTTGTTTTCCTCATCAAATCTTGCCCGAAGTTCAAGCATCACGGTGACTTCTTTTCCATTGCGGGCCGCGTTAATCAGGGCATTTGCAATTTTTGAATTCGAAGCTAAGCGGTATGCCGTAATCTGGATCGTTTTTACATCCGGATCCATAGCCGCTTCCCGAAGTAAATCAATGATCGGTCTAAACTCATGATAAGGGAAGGAGAGCAGCACATCTTTTTTCAATACGGTATCGGTTACACGTTCGTAGTTTTTGAAATAGGGGTGTGGAAAGGACGTCCGTTCCAAGGGCTGATTGTAGGATTTAAACACATTATTGGGAAAATCCATGAAGTGTTTGAAGTTGTGTATTTTTTGTCCTGGAATGATGCTGTCTTTTTTTGAAAGGTTAAGTTTCTTTATCAGGAATTCGACCAATTTATGATCCATCTCCTGATCAAAAATAAATCGGGTAGGTTTACCTTTTCTTCTGTTTTTTACCCCTTTGCTTATCTTCTCGACCAGCGTCGTGTTGATGTCATTGTCAATATCAAATTCGGCGTCTTTTGTTACTTTAAATACGTGTGCATTGAATACATCAAAACCGAAATAGGAAAATATCAAAGGAAGATTAAACTTGATAACATCCTCCAAAAGTATGATGTGCTTTTCATCTTTTGGCGAAGGCAACTGTACGAAGCGTCCATTTTGACTGGTCGGGATTTCGATCAGTGCAAATTTGGTTTCATACTGCCATTCCTGTTTTCCCATCGCAATACCCAAATAAAGGCTTTTATCCCGAATATAGGGCATAGGACGTACATCGTCCAATATCAGCGGAATGACGTTCGACTCTACATCATCCTGATAATAGTCGCTCACAAACTTCTGTTGTTCGGGGTTGAGTTCCTCACTGGTCTTAATATAGACATTTTGTTTGGCCATATCTTTTTGGATACGATTCCAGGTACTGTCAAATTTCTTTTGCTGCTTGATGACCCGAATATTGAGCTCTTCTAAGATAAGCTGTGGATCTTCATAGAAGGATTGATTGGCACTTTTATCTTTGAGGTCTATAGCCCGTTTTAGACCTGCAACACGCACGCGGAAAAATTCATCGAGGTTATTGGAAAATATACCTAAAAATTTGATTCTTAAGGGTAAAGGGACAGTCTCATCCGCAGCTTCCTGAAGTACTCTGCCATTAAAGCTCAACCAACTAACGTCTCTAGGAATAAATTTTTTCGCCATAGCTAAATATACGTAAATTTAAAAAGCAAAACTATAGCTCTACAAGGGATAATCGAACTTTTTTGTGTTAAAGAATTATTAAGTTATTTTTTGTTTATGGATCTCGACCGTCGTTTTAAAGGTGCATTTTTGCCATCGTTCTTTTTACTTGGTAATAACCGCTACAAGGTCGAGCACTGCATGGCAAAAAAATCCCCCAAAGTCTACGCAGACTTTGAGGGACATGTCATTATGTTTGATTTCGTCTATTTCTTCTTTCCGTACTTTTTGGAAATTTGAATCGCTTTGTATTTCGTCGTGTCAAAATGTGGTGTGTCAATTGACAAGCTTGTCGGATAAGGAGCGCTTCGATCGAAGAAATACACCGTGGTTGTGCTTCCGTAATCATTAACAGGCATCAAATCAAGACAGGCTGAGTAATCTGCATTCAACAGGTCGCCCACTGTAACGGCGTAAATGCGTATAATACCACCTTTATTTTGTTCATTTCTGACGAAAGCAGCTTCCTTAAAACCTCCCGGTAGATCTTCAATACTTTTCTGATTGAAGCTATCTTTTAAAATAAAACCCAACAGCACTAAAATCGGTATGACCAAAAGCCATAGCCTTTTATTCTTCTTCATTAAAAATACTTAAATTGTAATTGTTATACCTAATAATTTGTAAAACTCTTTTAAAATTGCCTGGTGTCCTGGCCAAGCAGGAGAGGTGACCAAATTGCCGTCTACGACCGCTTGATCCGCAGGGATGTTTTTCCATGTGCCGCCTGCTAGTTCAATGTCGGGACCCACAGCAACATAAGCTGTCAATGTGCGACCTGCGAGTACTTTTGCTGCTGTCAACACTTGGATGCCATGACATATTGCTGCCACAGGTTTATTGTGCTCAAAGAAGTGTCTCGTAATCTCCAAAACACGTTTGTTGAGTCGAATATATTCTGCCGATCGCCCTCCAGCAATATATAGACCGTCATAATCTTCGACATTTACCGCGTCGAAATCTTTATTGATTGCGAAATTATGCCCGCGCAGTTCTTTATAAGTCTGATCACCAGTGAAATCATGCACTGCTGTGGGAACTACATCTCCACTTTTGCGGTCCGGAGCAATTGCATCTACCGTTAATCCTATTGAACCCATTGCTTGAAATGGAACCATTGCTTCGTAATCTTCTACAAAGTCACCTACAAGTAGTAATATTTTTTTTGCCATATCAAAAAACCTCTTTTAATAGGTTTTCAATTTACATATTAAAAGAGGTTTTCACAATGATTATTTGTTAATCTTTTGTTAACCCTGAACGGATATTTTTTCGGCAAGTGCACGTTTTGTTTTACGTACTTTAGCTTCCAATTGACTTCTTAACGTTGGGTCGATGATACCTTTACCTTCTTCAAAGTTTTTGTGGAATTCAGGAAGGGAGAAGGAGTCTAATATATCGGCACCATCCCAAGTGATTCGATTGACAGCGGTGTTCAATACCGTGGCACCTCCCATTGGACCAGGGGCAGTAGCCAATAAGAAAACAGGTTTGCCATTGAATAATTTACGGTTAGGAATACGTGAAACCCAGTCAACGATATTTTTGTAAGCTGTGGTATAGGACCCATTATGTTCTGCCAAAGAAATCAAAAGGAAATCTGCGGCATCCATTTTAGCTGCAAAGTCATGCGCTAATTGTGGAATGCCCAACTCGACTTCTTTGTCGTAAGAATAGATAGGCATTTCAAAATGGTTTAAGTCTAGCAATTCGATGATGTCGTCTGCTTCTTTGTAATATTTTGAAGTACTTGTGACAAATGTTTTGTTGATTGAGTTTTTGTTGCTTGTTCCTGCAAATGCTAATATTTTCATCTTTATATCATTAATTTAATACCTATACTGACCTCGTTGGTACCTTTGGAAAATCATGATTTTCGCCTGTTTTCGATTTGATTTATTTTTAAATCTGGTCAAACTTACAATATAATTGCTGAATAAATGTCAATCAAATGTCGCTGTGTAGCGTTCTAGTGTATTTATTGATGTAGATCAATAAAATTAAACCGTTCGTACATACCAAGTAAACCTGTAAGTCCGCCGGTATGAATAACGAGTACCTGATCGGCGGGGGTAAAGTAGTCCTTTTTGATCAGGTCATCCACGGCATAGAGCAATTTGCCGGTATAAGTAGGTTCAATCATTATTCCTGTGGATGCTATAAAATATTGAACGAAGGCGAGCAAGTCGGCATTGGATTTGGCATAACCGCCAAAATGATAATCAAGATGTAAAATAGGAGCGCTTATGTTGGGATAAAGTTGGTCGACTTCCTCCTGAATAAAGCCACCATTTTTTAAAACAGGTATGCCGTGTACGCGGGTAAATAGATCGCGTTTTTCTACAGCGTTGGCTATTCCGGCTAATGTTGTTCCTGTACCACAGGCTGTAAAAATATGCTGGTATTCATGCTGGAGTTCATCAACGAGTTCGGAGCAACCTTTCGCTCCGAGCATACCGTAACCGCCTTCATGTATATAGAATGTCATTGGATCCTGACCAAAATAGCGCTCGTATAAATTTTCTTTATTTCGATAAGATTCGCGGTCGACGTAAATAAGCTGCATCCCGAAAAGACGACACATCGTTAAAACAGGGTTGTTAACCCCTTCTTCACCTCTAACAAAAGCAGTTGTTTTAAATTTGAAGGTAGCGCCGGCGCAAGCGGTAGCCAAAAGATGGTTGCTCCATGCCCCACCAAAAGTAACCAGGTGATTTTTCTGAAGCTGCAGGGCTTCTTCCAGATTATATTTTAATTTTCGCCATTTATTGCCTGAAATAAACGGATGTATGAGGTCATCTCGCTTAAGCGTTACTTTAATATGCTTCTTCTCCCAGGTCGGAAGGCACAATTCAGTTTCGGGGCTATGGATTTTGAACGGCAACATAATATTAAATGAAAACAAATTTAACGAAAATTGTTTCATTTGGTTTATTTTTGTAGCATGACAGAACAAATTGGATCGCAAGATCAGGAAGAACAGGAATTATTTGAGCATCTACGTATTGAAGTGGATAAAGGGCAAGCATTACTCCGCATTGATAAATATCTGATGAACAGGGTGGAAAATGCTACGCGGAGCAAAATTCAGCATGCTATTGAAGCTGGTTCTGTCATGGTAAACGGTAAGGAGATCAAGGCGAGCTATAAGGTTAGACCTGATGATGTGATTACATTGGTGCTACCTGATCCACCACGGGATAATGAAGTTTATCCAGAAAATATCCCATTGGATATCAAATACGAGGATGACGACGTGCTGATCGTGAATAAAGAGGCGGGTATGGTCGTACATCCGGGATATAATAATTATACGGGAACCTTGGTAAATGCATTAACGTATCATATACAGCAGCTGCCACAGCTACCTGGAAACTCCGATCGTCCGGGTTTAGTGCATCGAATCGATAAAGACACCTCTGGACTATTGGTCATTGCTAAAAATGAAAAATCAATGGCCTTTTTGGCAAAGCAGTTTTTCGATCACAGCATTACCCGTAAGTATATTGCATTAGTGTGGGGGGATTTAAAAGAGGACGGAACCATTACAGGTTATATTGGACGTCATCTAAAAGACAGACGTATCATGGCGATGTATGATAGTGACGACAAGGGGCGTTGGTCAGTGACACATTACAGAGTTTTGGAGCGACTGGGCTATGTTACCTTAATAGAGTGTCAGTTAGAAACAGGGCGTACACACCAAATTCGCACGCATATGCAATCTATTGGTCATCCGCTATTTAATGATGCCATGTATGGTGGCGATAAGATTTTAAAAGGTACCGTGTTTTCAAAGTACAAACAGTTTGTGGATAACTGTTTTTCATTGCTGCCACGACAAGCACTTCATGCGCAAGTATTGGGATTTATTCATCCTTCTACAAAAGAAAATATGTATTTTGAAGTACCATATCCAGAAGATTTTCGTTTAGCTTTAGAAAAGTGGCGCGGATACGCGGCAAATTCAATGGCTATAGAAAATGATTAAAATTTAGAACAAAATTAAGATGCCAACAAACTATATCAATTTCAATGGAAGTGTAGTGCCGGAAGATCAGGAAATATTTAGCATTGAGAATAGAGGTTTCCGTTATGGGGATGGATTATTCGAAACGATGCTGTATAAGGATGGTGATATCCGCTTTCTAAATTTTCATGTCGAGCGTTTACAGAAAGGAATGGAGTTGATTCATTTGGATGATGCGAACCTGTTCGATGAATTTTTTATTCGTTCGAGATCCGAAGAATTAATCCGTAAAAACAACATGTTGGGGCAGCAGGTTCGTATCCGATTGATCGTGTTTAGATCTGGAGGCGGATTGTATAGTCCAACGAGTAATAAACCTGGTTTTGTTTTGCAGGTGCAGCGCATAGAACCTAATCTTCGCGATAAGAAGGTCGGTTTGATTGTAGGGCTGTACAATGAATTCAAAAAGCCTTATAGCGATCTTTCAAAGATTAAATCTTTAAATGCGCAGATTTATGTGTTAGCTGGCATCTATAAAAAGAAAATGGCTTTTGATGATGTGTTGATTCTAAACCAGGAAGGTTACCTATGTGAATCCTTAATTTCAAATATCTTTGTCTATTATGAAAAGGTGCTTTATACACCAGCGTTATCCGAAGGATGTATTGAAGGGGTGATGCGTCGGGTAGTCATGGACATGGCACAGGATGAAGGTATAGAAGTGGTGGAAGCACAGATAAGCCCCGAAATCATGAAACGGGCAGATGAGATTTTCTGTACCAACGCTGTACAGGGGGTACAATGGGTAATGGGCTATAAGCAAAAGCGCTATTTCAATAAGATATCGCGGATCTTACAGGAAAAATTACAGCATTGGAACTATGACGTCAGTGATGAACAAGACTAGTTTAATTTGATCATTCATACAAAAGGGCAGAACTTAATTCTGCCCTTTTGTATGAATGATTCGCTCAGCCCATTGCTCAAATGCCGTTTTAAAGTTGCGGAGGAAATCTTTTGTTTTTTGTAATTCCACTCCACCTGGACCGACACAGTTGCTGATATCGCCCAAATAAGCCTCGGGTTGCTGCATCGTTGGGATATTGACAAAGACTAGCGATTGACGCAAATGATGGTTGGCTCCGAAGCCTCCATAAACTCCCGTTGAGGAAGAAATGATGGCGCCAGGTTTGCCATCCCATGTATTTTTTCCATAGGGTCTCGAACCCACGTCAATCGCATTCTTTAATACCGCCGGAATCGAGCGGTTATACTCTGCGGTAACAAAAAGTACAGCATCCAAGGACGCTACGTCTTCACGGAAACGTGCATAGCTAGCCGGTGGGTTACCTTCATCATCGAAATCCTGATTATATAAAGGGAGATCGCCGATATCAATCATGCGATAGCTAAATTTCGATTCTTCTTGGTCGAGGATAAACTGTGCGATCTTTTTATTGAAAGATTCCTTTCTTAAGCTACCGACAAATATGCCTACGTTGTATATGCTCATGGTAATTATTCATTAAAGTCCTATTTTTATGAACAACAGATCCTTCGAAAAAGTTTGGGGTTTGTTGTGAATTACACTTTTTACAACCTATTAAAAATGAGGTTTTTATTGTTGTGTTAACAAAAATTAACATTTGAACATTAATCTTTTGCATACTGTTTGTTGTCGTATTGTAAAGAAGAAATTACAAACTAGAGGGAGGAGCTACTTATGAAAAAATTGTTTTATGCGGCGGCGATTATTGCAGGCCTTTTTACAGCGGGAGCTGCACATGCGCAAGTCAGTATTAGTGTCAATATCGGGAGTCAGCCGAGCTGGGGACCAGCTGGTTATGATTACGCCCGTTATTATTATATTCCAGAATACAATATGTATTACGATGTACCCGCGAGATGTTACGTTTATTATGATAACGGCGGCTGGATAAGAAGAGCAAGTTTACCAAGAAGATACAGACATTACGATTTTTATCGTGCTCATAAAGTTGTGATCAACGATCGCACACCTTGGCATCATCACGACCGGTATAGAAGTCGTTATGGCGCTTCCCGTGGAAGACAAATCGCTATTCGGGATAGCCACCATGGCGGGGGATATTCATTTGCCAGTGAGCGTAGGGTAAGCCGTGAACATTCATGGGGTGAGCGTCGGGGATACGATAGAGGAAACGACCGCGGTTATGGACGAGGTCGTGAAGGCGGTTACGGGCGTGGCAATGATCAGGGACATGGACACGGGCGTGGTAACGGTCATGGAGGAAGACATCGGGATTAATCGAGTATCTGAATAACAGGATAAAAAAGGAATCTATAGCAACATAGGTTCCTTTTTTTTTGGCCGGAAATAACAGTTGGTCCGCTTTCGTAGCGCTGGAGACATGCGAAATTATGAAGCTTTCAGTGTGCATGCACAATAAATTAAATAACATAACAGCTTTATTAATGAAAAATATATTAATTTTGCGCTACACGTGACTGAGATCAGCTTATTTTAGGTGATTTTGAGTGTTTGTGAAGTAATTGTGACGGTAAGTTAATTTTTGTAATGAGAAAAGTGGTTAATTCAGGTGTTGTATGGGTAGGGTTAAGTATATCTATTTTGGGATTTTACTCCTGCAATCAAAGTGGGACAAATAAGGTGCAAAATGTGGGGTCTGTTGACTCTATGCCTCCAAAAAAGGATAGTTTGCTTGCTGTGCAGGATTCAATAAGTAAAGTAGATTCCCTACGTAAAGACACCATTACAAAAATGGAAGAAAATGTGGACTACAAAGGAGCTAAAGATACAACGGTATTGTTGACTGATACTGTTTCTCCACGTTATATTTATCTCACTTTTGACGATGGTCCCTTAAATGGAAGTCAGCACCTTGATTCCATTGCGACAGCAAAAGGCATAAAAATCAATGCTTTTCTGATTGGGAATCATGACAAAATGAGTAAAAAATTGCACAGTTTTACAGAACGTTATAAAAATAATCCTTTAGTAGATTGTTACAACCACAGTTACTGGCATGCGCATAATAAATACAGTACTTTCTATTCGAATGCGCAGACGGCCTTTGAAGATTTTGAACTTGCTGAGCAGTCGTTGGGCTTAACACATAAAATAGTGCGGTTGCCGGGACGAAATATCTGGTATATCGGAGACCGTAAAAAGGTTGATTTGAAAAGTGGGGCTTCGACGGCCGAATTACTACACCAAAATGGTTATAAAGTAATTGGTTGGGATTGTGAGTGGAAGATTAATGGTGTTACAGGGAAACCGGACCTGTCGGTGAATCAATTGTATACCCAAATGAAGAATTTACTCCGCAAAGGTACGTCTTATACGAAGAACAATGTTGTGCTATTGACACATGACAATATGTATCAAACGAAAAAAGGACAGCGGCTATTATCGGACTTGATCGATAGTCTCAAACAACATCCAAACTATCGTTTCGAATTTGTGCGGAATTATCCGCAATAGTGGCAACTAGCTATCTATTTAAATAATTAAGGCTTAAACAGGAATGATCTCCAGTTTAAGCCTTAATTATTTAGACGAAAAGTTTATTTTAATTTTGTTTACGGAGATATTTGGTCAGTATCACGATTGTTTGACCTTCAATCTTTCCTTCAATTTGTTCGATATTGTCTGCTACCAGTCGAATATTCTTCACCACGGTACCTAAAGTCGCTTTTAAAGAGGAACCTTTCACATCAAGCGTTTTTGTCAGAACAACAGTGTCGCCCTCCAATAGTCGTTGCCCGATGCTATCTTCATGAAAAGAAACATAGCCGTCATTTTCATGGTCTCCAGTTTTCTTAGCTTCAGCTAATGTCTCATCGTCTAAATATAGAATATCCAATGCTTCAGATGCCCAGCCTTCATTTTTTAGTCGGTTTAACATACGCCAGCATACAATTTGTATAGATGGGTTTTCGGACCACATCGCATTTGGAAGGAATTTCCAGTCGTCCGGATTTAATTGCTCCGTTTTGTTGAGCTGATTGACCAATGTTTCTGAAATCAGTAAAGTATTGTCCAAATTTGATGTTATTTCCGGTGGTAATGTATAAGCAATTAAAGTGGCATCTTCGCCTGTTAGCTCACATTTTCCGCCAGCTCTCGCTTGTAATTGTTCTTCTAATTTCATGTCAGTTTTTTTGAAAGCCCAAACTTAGCCAAATTTGTTTTGATGTACAATGACGAATATCACGACTTAGGGAAATAATTCCTGTTTTGCTCTTTTAAAGCATTGTTTTTGCTTATGACTTTCTTTTCTTACCGGTAAATTTATGATATGAGCGCGCTATGATGTAAATTGTAGTATGAGTTTTTTCTTCAAATAAATTTGCTTCCTGTAGAACATTGGTACCGAATTTGTGTTTATCCAACATTAGAAAAGATTATTAACTATAATATTGAAATACTATGAAATGGCAAGGAGGTAAACAAAGTGGTAATTTTGAAGACCGTAGAGGAATGTCGGGGGGAGGAAAAATTGCTTTAGGAGGAATTGGTGGAATTATTGTTTTGGTCATTGGATTTTTGATGGGTGGAGATCCGAGTCAACTCTTACAGCAGGCCCAAAATATGGGGGCGCAAACCGAACAGTCCGGGCAGCCACGTGAGTTAAATCCTGAAGAAAAAAGGCTAACCGAATTCTCCTTGACTATACTTCAAAGTACGGAGGATGTTTGGGCAAAGTTGTTTAAGGAACAAATGCAGAAGAATTATACACCAACTACCCTTGTTTTTTATGATGGTGGTACACAGACGGACGGCTGTGGCATGGGACAGGCTTCTTACGGACCTTTTTATTGTCCTGGTGATCAAAAGATTTACCTGGATCTGAGCTTTAGTAAAGAACTGTCGGATAAATTCGGTGCAAAGGGAGAGTTTGC
>JBMAAL010000004.1:0-115794 GCA_050281725.1 Sphingobacterium sp.
CGAAACAGACAAGCAGCGCCTGGATCAGATTTTACGTAATCTATTGTCGAATGCCATCAAATTTACAGCTTCGGGTAGGGTTACCTTGCATATTGACCGCGAACAGTCGCAGAGAAACCGTATCGTATTTGAAGTGCGCGATACCGGAATCGGGATACCGAAAGACAAGCAGCATCTGATATTTGAAGCATTCCAACAAGCAGACGGTTCTACACGCCGCAAATTTGGGGGTACTGGACTGGGGCTCTCCATCAGTCGGGAACTGGCGCGTCTGCTCGGAGGCGAAATCTTGCTGGATAGCGAAGAGAACAAAGGCAGTGTCTTCCGGCTGATCCTTCCAGCGAAGACTTCGGATGCCACGGCAGCTGCTTTCGGCACGGTGCAATTGTTGCCGATAGAGCTAGATTTGGCTGAAGAGGCATCTACAGCTGTAGTGCAGACTTCGCAAACAGTGAACTTGCCTGCCGAAAAGACACTGGAGATACCTATCCCAGCCGATATTCCGGATGACCGCGACAGCATCGAAGCAGGCGATCGCTTTATCTTGATTGTTGAGGATGATATTGAATTCGCAAAGATTCTGCTGAAATATACGCGCCAGCAAAACTACAAAGGTATCGTGGTCGTCCGTGGTGATATTGCCGCTGAGATGGTGGCACGTTATATGCCGCTAGCCGTTCTGCTGGATATTCAGCTTCCGCTCAAAGATGGCTGGCAGGTAATGGCTGAGATCAAGGAAAATCCCAAGACTCGACATATACCGGTGCATATTATGTCTTCTTTGCAGGTTAAGAGGGAAAGTCTGCTGCAGGGCGCCATTGACTTTATCAATAAACCGATGGCATTGGAGCAGATGGGTGATATGTTCCGTAAAATAGAGGATGCCCTCACGCGGCATCCAAAAAAAGTACTTATCGTTGAAGAAAATCCCAAACACGCGGCAGCGCTGTCGCTCTTCCTCGGAAGTTTTGACATTGCCTCGGAGATCAAGAGCAATGTCGAAGATAGCATTGTGGCGCTGAGCTCAGACACTGCCGACTGTGTGATACTTGATATGGGGGTTCCAGACCGTGTTGGCTACGAAACATTGGAAGCTGTAAAACGAAACCAGGGTCTTGAAAATCTGCCGATTATTGTATTTACCGGTAAGAACCTTTCGCAGGTAGAGGAAATGAAATTAAAACGATATGCGGATTCTATCATTGTAAAAACGGCTAATTCCTATCAGCGTATTTTGGACGAAGTGGGTTTATTTCTACATCTCGTAGAGGAAAATAATGGTCCTTCTACCAAATCTCCGGGTAGACTTGGCTTTTTGCGGGATGTTCTGCAAGGTAAAAAGGTACTTGTAGCGGATGACGACATCCGAAATATCTTCTCGCTCACCAAGGCGCTCGAAAAATATCAGATGACCGTGGTCCCGGCAACGGACGGAAAAGATGCGCTGAAACAGCTGGAAGATAATCCGGATGTAGCGGTGATCCTGATGGACATGATGATGCCCGAAATGGATGGTTACGAAACGATTGCTTCGATCCGAAAAGATCAGCGCTACGAAAACATGCCCATTATTGCTGTTACAGCCAAATCAATGATGGGGGATAGGGAAAAATGTATTGCAGCAGGAGCGTCTGATTATATATCAAAACCGGTGGATATTGATCAGCTTTTGTCTCTACTTCGTGTGTGGATGTATGAATAAAACGCAATAAATAAACAGCATGGATAAGAACACAACCATATTGATTATCGACGATGATCAGAACAATATATTTGCGTTGAAATTGGCCC
Source organism: Sphingobacterium sp. (assembly GCA_050281725.1). Classification (GTDB taxonomy): domain Bacteria; phylum Bacteroidota; class Bacteroidia; order Sphingobacteriales; family Sphingobacteriaceae; genus Sphingobacterium. The sequence continues at coordinate 1,792 of JBMAAL010000004.1, forward strand.
TGAAGTCAAGAGGTTTTCAAGCGATAGGCTGTCTGTCTGCCGAAGAGGGACTTGCTCAGTTACGGGATCATGCCGGCATAGGCCTTGTCCTCATGGATATGATGATGCCCGAGATTGACGGTTATGAAGCCACCCAGCTGATTCGGAAAACAAAGAGTGCCTGTGAATTGCCCATCATTGCGGTGACGGCACAAGCCATGACCGGCGACCGTGAAAAATGCCTGGCTGCAGGGGCAAATGGCTACATTTCGAAACCGATAGACATTGAACTTCTGGTGCAGCTAATAGGGGAAATAAAAGGATGATTACGGGAAAAAAAATTGTCAGCCAAGAGCAGGTGATGATGCTGATGGAGGATGTGGAGCGTCTCTATGGTTACGATTTTACCCATTATACAAAAGCCTCCTTATCGCGGCGAATCAACCAACTTTGCCTGCTGGATAATTTTGCGAGCTTTGCCGAACTGCGTTATCGTGTTGTCCACGATCCGGAATACCTGCAGCGATTTGTCGAAAAGATGACAGTCAATGTGACCGAAATGTTTCGTGACCCCAGCTTTTTCGCACATCTTCGCCAGGAAATCCTACCCAAATTGCGCACCTTTCCATTTATCCGTATATGGATAGCTGGTTGTGCAACAGGTGAAGAAGCTTATTCACTGGCCATCCTATTGCAGGAAGATAATCTGCTGCACAAATCGCTGATCTACGGCACCGATATCAATCCCTCGGTGCTCGAGCAGGCAAAGAAGGCTGTCATCCCGATGGCAAATCTAAAATCCTATGTTGAAAATTATCAGCTTTCAGGCGGTAAAGCTGATTTTTCATCGTACTATACCGCGAATTATAACTGGGTGAAACTCAATCCCGCATTGCGGGAACGAATTGTATTCGCTTCGCACAATCTGGTGAATGATGCTTCTTTTAATGCTTTTCAGCTGATTCTATGTCGCAATGTGCTGATCTATTTTGACACAGAGCTGCAGGCCAGGGTATTATCGCTCTTTGATGAAAGCCTCGAGACATTTGGTTACCTTGCCTTAGGCAGTCAGGAGACGCTGCGCTTCTCTGCGCTGGCACCCAACTATGATCAGGTGGGTAACGAAAAAATATGGCGTAAGGTCAAGTAGATTCGAATACTATTTTTAACTGAATAGTATTAAAAAATTAACTTATTAAAAATAATAAAGTATCTTAGTAGGATTGGAGGAAAAATGACTAAAATTCTTTTAGTTGATGACCACCGGCTTGTACGCAATGGGATACGCTTGATAATTGATACCCACGACAAGCTTACGGTGGTAGCTGAAGTAGATAGTGCAGAGGATGCACTGATCTACCTTGAACAAAATACATTGCCGGATCTGGTGTTGACAGACGTGAATATGCTGGGGATGGATGGCATAAGTTTTATCCGGATGGCCAAAAAAATCTATCCGGATGTCAAGTTTGCCATACTGTCCATGATAGAGAAACCAGCTGACGTTGCCGAAGCTTTTCGGAGCGGAGCGGACGGCTATCTGTCCAAGGCCGGCGATTATGATGAGATTTTGTTTGGCTTATTGCGCTTGGCGCAAGGTCACAAGTATCTGATGACCAATTTCGGTTTGCGCTTTATGGAAGATTATGACGTCGAGAGCAGTGTTACGGTCGATGTAGGTTCGCGCCTGGCACAGTATGAGATTTCCGATCGGGAGTTTGCTGTGCTGGAGCTCATTGCTCAGGGCTTCACGGCAATGGAGATTGCGGATAAAATTTTTCTAAGCAAACGTACGGTTGAAGGGCATCGCCAGAATTTGATGGATAAGACAAAAAGTAAGAATACGGCAGATTTGATCCGTTTCGCTTTTCAGCAAAAACTGTTGAGTTAGCGCAGGATTTTTCGAATGGCGAAAGCCTTAGGAAAGGTATCAGGAAATATGCTGGTAAAGTGAGTTATTAAGAATCGGGCTTCCATTTAAATGGAAGCCCGATTCTTAATGACCACGTGTGTTTTTAGCATGTATATTTGGATACCTATAACCGTGCTATAAAAGGCATTCGGTTCGATTTACTTCTACTTCAGCTTTTTCAATTTTACCGTTTTTGTTGATAGGGGTATTACATAGCGATTCATCGCATCTTTGTTTATTCCTTCCACTTCATAATGGCTTTCGGGATTTACATTGAGCAGCATATTCGTGCTATATTGGTTTGCCTCCGTATTGAAGATCAGGGTGACGCTGCGGTCTTTTTGATCGTACTGTAATTCGGCGATTTCTCCAGCATCGGTGGTCAGCCAAAGATTTTCTTTTGCCAGGAAGACACGTCCTTTGGAAGCTGTAGTCAGGGCAACCTTGACCAGCTGTTTTTCGGTTGTTAGATTACCGCTGAAAGCCAGCCAGCCAAATTCGGGATGTTCGACAATATAGGTTCCCGAATTGACGGCATAACCATAAAAACCGGTTCCATAATCGCCCGAGATGCCGTCATTGGCCAGTGTGGACGGGTAAGAGTGGAATGCTCCAGGACCAAAACCATCTTGGGTGACATTGGCCAATGCACCCATCATGCCGGCATGTCCGATACGGAGCAGATAGAAATCTTCCGGATGGTCACGGTAGGCCGTCAGGACAGGAATGGCATTGAGGGCCGAACCATAATGATGCAGCTGACGCTCAATACGGGAGAGCTTACCACCATAAACAAAATCCCAGTAACGGCGCGCACTGCCATTGTAACCCCAGTGCGGAACGGTTGGCATGTAGGCGATGATGGCATTAAGGGTGACCTGAGCCTTTTCATCGAAACCAAAAAAGCGCGACCAGAGGTATACCTCTTCCTGACCTGTAGAGTCCCATGGCATCTCGCTCCCGAATGGATAATTGAGGGTTTTCCAATGCTCTGCCCGCTTGCGCATGGCGGCTTCAAGCTTGTCTGCCATAGTGGTTAATCCTTCCTTGCGGAGATCATTGAGGACGATAAGGAAAATACTGCCTTCCATTTGACCGAACTGCGCATAATAAGGCGCTTTTTCGACCATGGCGATACTGGTCTGGTAAGCCCGTTCGAGGTACTTGTCCCAGGTTTCCTCGTTGACCAGATTGTTGTAGTTGCGGGCAAGCCTGTACATCACCCAGTGTGCTGCTGCCACATGTGGATAATTGTAGGACCGCCCAATGTCATCGGCTTCCTTTTTTGGCCAAGCAGCCCAGGTCTTCCAGTTGATGTCCGAACGATAGGTTCCTGCGGGCATCGAGTCGGGTTCATAATAAAAAAGGCTTTTGACAACCCCATATTTCTTGTCGCCTTCTTTATGCTGGATATGGCCATATAGGGTCTCATTGACAAAACGTTTCAATTTGGCTATCTCTTGTTGATCGGGTTGCAGTACCTGTTTCATCAGGGCAGCAAGCCAGCTTGCAGCACCGGCTTCATCGCTCAGACCCGCAAACCAGGCACTCTTATTTTGGGTGATGGGCTGCTGTTCTTCATAGTCGTAGGATATAACAGATGGTGATCGGCCAAAAAGATCTTTATCATTTTCATACCACTGCTTGGTGGTGAGGAAATGCCCCAAATCCTTTACAACTTCTTTCTCGGATTTGATCACTTTATAGTGGATCGTCTGTGCAATGCCATCCCCGTAGTTGATGGTAAGCCGCGCGCGTCCCCAACGGTTGCCCTTCACTTCGTATTCGGTCCATTGCTGCGCTGTGCTTCCTTTCTTTGTCAGGGTTAGTGCACCTTCGGGATAGACACTGACACTTTTGACCGTTTTGTTGTGCTTGACAAAAAGTTTGGCGGGATTGTCCATGGGGACAACATATCCGGGAAGTCCAACAGCAACAGGCCTATTGTTTTTCAATAACTCCGATTCAATTTGCCGGATACTTGGTGCGAGGACAAATTTTAAGGCAAAGGTCTTTGATTCATGTGGCTTCAAGAGGGTAGAAGTCGGCGTATTCCACTGTTCTACACCTTTCCAGTCAGTCTCGGCATGGGCCTTACTGTGGATCAGCCATTCATGAAATCCCTCAAAGGTAATACTTCGGGGAGTCGGGTCGGTATTGAGCGGATTGTAGGCTTCAAAGCCTGCATTTTTATAGGGCAATACCAATAGACTCGGTCCATTGCCATGCAAACGATTAACCTGCAGGTAACCCGCATCTTGGCCGATATAGGGATCGAAAAATACATTCTGTGCATGCGCCTGATCGAGATTTTTCCAATCCATGTTGTTATTGAATGGAAGGGGGATACCCAGCGAGCCAATTTCGATGGTATAATCAGTTGGATTTGAAATCTCAAAGCTAAGGATAAGGTCGCCATGGTCATCTTGCCAGTTGCGGATGACTTTTAAGGGGATGTTGTTGAGCGTAGGACTGATATTTGCGCTGGCCAGGGTGTTTTTTGCAGGGCTTAGCGCCTTTACGTGCTTACGCGCTGTAGCCGACGAATAGGCGCTCCAGGAGCTGTCGCCCTGACGACGCAAACTGATCGTGATATCACCGATATGAAAAAACTGATTGCGATCTCTTTTGCCCAACAACTCAACGGGGGTGTAGTCAAAGTTCTTTTCAGCACCGTTGGGGCGAAAAGAAGATAGCGTCTGCGACGCATTGAGGATGGCTACATTGAGGTTTTTGAGGGTAAAGCTTTTGGCGCCCTCTTCTACGCCTAAAGTGGCTTGCTGCGCTTTGACTGCTTTCCATACGGGGTGTTCGTCCTGTTGGCTATATACGCTGCTTGGCAACTGTGTGCATACGAGCGCAAATAGGATCCAATAGCATTTTTTAAGATTCATTTTAGATATTTTAATACTCATTATAAGACAGCTAAGGTCAATGCTCTTACAAAGATGAAGGATTGTGCCCTCGATTTATGGGTAGATTTTAACCTTCAATAGCCCATTTTTAACCAATTAGCCCTCAAAATTTGTAATGCGATGACTGAAGTTATAAATTTAATGTTAAATAGACATTTATCGTAGATTTTATTTGTTATAAAGTCAGTTGAATGGCAATATCGTTTCTTATGTACCTGTAAACTCTTATGTACTTGTAAACTTTGTGTTATCATGAAACATTATTTTTCTTTCGCTATTTTGGCAGCAATGGTTATGTCGCTAACAGGGCTGGTGGCTCAGCCGTTGAAACCGTACCAACAGCCCAATGTATTGAATCCACTGCTGCCCGGGTATTTCGCGGACCCGAGCATCAAGAAAATAGCGGATACGTATTATATCTATGCGACTACGGATGGGAACGGTTGGGGCGCAGGCCCTTCGCAGGTGTGGAGCTCCAAGGATCTGAAGAACTGGACCATTCAGCCCATGAACTGGCCCAATACACATTGGTACTGGGCGCCTGATATGACGCAGGGATACGACGGACGATATTACCTCTATTATAGTCAGCCTGTAGAAATTTTTGGGGCAGTGGCCGACAGCCCAACGGGACCCTGGGAACCTTTGGTAGCCGAAGGCAAATCGATGATCCCTAATTATATGATTCCAGGCGTAATTACTCTGGACGGGCAAACCTTTCGGGATGATGATGGCCGTATTTATCTATTTTGGGGAACCTGGGGAATCTACCCCGATCATGGATGTGCGGTGGGAATACTCAACAGGGATATGAAAACGTTCGAAAAGACAGCATTGATTCCCAATACGGTGGCAAAGGACTTTTTTGAGGCTCCCTATATGTTTAAGCGTAAGGGCATCTATTACCTGATGTACTCCTCGGGGCATTGCGAAGATGGTACGTATCGTGTGCAATACGTTAAAAGTACAACCGGTCCCATGGGACCTTTTGAATACCCATCGACCAATCCGATATTGATTACAAACGAGGATGGTAGTATTCACGGTCCGGGACATCATAGCATTCTTGAACAGGATAATCGTTATTTCATCGTCTATCACAGGCATAACAATCCACATGCTGGGGGCGGATTCCACCGTCAGGTTGCCCTGGACGAGCTATTCTTTACGCCTGACGGCGATATTGAGCCGGTGCGGCCCACACATGCTGGTGTACCGGATTTGCTTCCGGCAGCAGCAGAGCCAGTCGATTTGGCTTTCGGTAAAACTGTGACGGCCTCTTCCTGCTACAATACAGACTTTAGGCCTTCTTTTTTAGTAGACAACAACAATGGAACGCTATGGCGGGCCAAAAATAACCAAGGACCGGCCTGGGTAGCTATCGACTTGGGTAAAACAATGGATATACAGACCATATCCATTCAGTTTGAATATCCGACGTATGCCTATCAATACCGACTCGAAACCTCTGTGGATGGACTTGTCTGGGAGAATTTTGTGAATCGGTCGGATAACGACCGCTGGGCGAGTCCTATTGTAGAACATGGCACAGCTAGGACGAGATATGTTAGGCTACATGTATTGAACAGCCAATTGAATGGACTCCCTCGTGGCGTTTGGAACATGAAGGTGTATGCACAAAAACTTGCGCAACAGACGCTTTGGTCGGCAGCACAAAAGATGCCCGTGAAGGAAGTCGCATTGGGTAATTTAATCCATATCGATGCGGCCGATTACCAGGAGGGGCAACACATAAAAGGTATTCAGAATAAAGGGCTACTCGGGGGGATGTTCGGTACGGAACAGGCCCTGGCTGTTAAAAATTATCAGGGTAAAAAGGCATTCTTCTTTGATGGGGGGACTACATTGCGATCGACCTTCGCCGTGCCACAGTCGTTGGCTGCAAATAGTTCCTATAGTATTGCGCTATGGGTCAATAATCCGGACATAGCCAGGTTTGAACAGCTGGTTGCCTGGTCGTCGGGGCAGCAGGATCTCAGTAAAGCGATTTTTGGTTATGGTGCTGATGCCGGACGTGGGGCCATCACGCATGGCTCTTGGCCTGATTTGGGATATGCATCGGTTCCGGGCTCAAATGTGTGGCATCATATTGTATTTTCTTTTGACGGCTATCAGGAGTCTATTTATGTGGACGGAAAGCTGCAGCGCAGGGAAAATAGGATGCTGTTTGTCAAGCCCGGGGATGTTTTTGTCCTGGGAGCTTCGGATGTGCTGGACCAGCATTTTTCGGGCTATGTATCCAGTTTGCAGGTATATAATACGAGCTTGGATGAGAAGGAAGTGGTCAGGTTGGCCAATGAAGTCCCGAAATCGAATTTCTTTGCGCTGCAAACTGACGATTTAAACCTCGGAAAGCTCAGCACCTTGCGGAACCAGGGAACAGCAAAGGATACTTTAGTGACGGTTGACGATGCGGTGGTCATGGTAGCGGGAAATAGATTGGCTCTGAAAGGTAAGGCTTTTGAAAGTGCGGCGCTAAGGGAGATTATTCAGCAGCAGCAGTTTACGCTGGATTTTGACTGGTATGACGATGTTACCTGGCAGCATGCTGTGCTTGTATATGATAAAGGCAAGAAGAGCTTTTATCGCAATGGGAAGGCTGAAAAGCGTGTGTTTTCTGACAAACTGCTGCGGGTAAGTAAGAGTACCCTCGAACTGGCTAATCCATTTCATTTCTTTCGCGCCTATGCTGGCACCTTAACATCGGATGAAGTAAAGGCAAAGTTCAGTCAGTGGAAAGCGGGCTTGGCCAAGGGACTGGACGGGTATGTTCCGCAGGTGCTTTCTCCACCGCGCCTGATCAATGCCGATCAGGTATTTGCACAGGTCGAGAAAAAGCCAGGAATGTGGTATCTATTCCGTTCTGAGAGTGAGAGCTCAGGCTGGAAGCAGCAGCCTTACCATCTTTTTAAATCGTCCAAACCCGGAAAATCAATTGAAGTTCTTGCGAAAGATGCTTTTGGCTATGTCAGTAAACCGGTAGTGGAATCGATTTCGGCGCAAAAGCCGAAAATAGTACAGCCAGCACACGATGAAAGCTATTCGGGCAAGGATCAGAAAATTCCTTTCTGGGATGGTTATCAATACAGTGAAAGAACCGATAGTACACAGACAGCACTTTCCTACCTGGCTGGAACCTGGAAAATCCAGTCCAAAAATACAAAATGGGGCGATGCAGACCTTCTGGCTCCCTTTGTATATAAAGAGCTGGAGGGCGATTTCACGCTAGAGGTTAAGGTAAGCGATGTAGTAGGCCTGGGCCGTAAAGTACGTACATCAAGTGAAGCCGGTATCATGATTCAAGGCACGGATCGTAAGGATGCCTACATCAGCAATTGTATTTTGACGGGATGGAACCTGGGCAATCTTTCGCGGAGCATCGGCCCACAGATTTTTCAGGAAGAGAATACGGGAACGGGCCTTAATTTTTCGCCCTACCTTCAGGTTCAAAAGGTCGGTAATTATTTCTTTTTGCGTTGCTCGGGAGATGGCATGGACTGGAAGGATCTACCCGGAACACCGTTTCTACGTCCCGATCTGAACGGCAAAAGACTGCGCGTCGGACTTTATCAGATTGCCGGTAACAACCAGTTGGGGTATGGTGAATTTGAAAGACTTCGTATCTGGAAATAAAAATGATATGTCCATAAAAAACGGTATTGAACATTGTTCAATGCCGTTTTTTATCGAAAGTTTACTGATGAAGGATTACTTGGAGTCATTTAGCGTTAAAGTGCTGATCAATGAGTCAGCTTCTTTTTTTTCGATCTGTTTACTGTATGATGCGGTCATTACTTTGTAGTTGATATCCAACACTTTCTCCTGTAAATCATAACCTGTCGTCACTTCCAATACCTTGGTATATTGCCTTTTCTCGGCATCGTAGCTGAAAGCAAAAAGATCGATTTCTTTTTTGATACTGCAGCCTTTAAAATAGATGTTTTTCCAGCGATATCCTGTATTGCCACTTGGATTATACCAAATGATGCAGGAATCGAGGTTCCTTCTACCCCAGCTAGCTGGGAGGGGAGGCAGCCCCAGTTTTTTGCGATGCTCGTTGTAATTGACGCCATATTTCTCGATAATACATGTTTTGCTGAAATACGACCGAATAGATGGGTAAATGGGCAATAGAATAGCAATAAAAGATAGTACGACAAATAGGTTCCGAAAAGTGGTCTTCTTCATAAATGGTCTTTTGATGTTGCTAGGCTCGTATATTATGCATCCTCATTGTATCTGTCTACAATGGTTTTCCTGTTTTCATTTTAAATATATTAAAAAATATGGAGTGATCGACCTGTTGTGCCGATTTTCAAAAAATAAAAAGCCTGCTTTTTAGAAAAAAAAAGTAAAAAAAGAGTATTAAAAACATTCGTTCCATCCAGCAGGATATGCGAAGTTTAATACTGACCATTCATACACTGGAATGAGATTAAACCGTTTCCGTCACTGAAATGACTGGTCATATATCCAATTTTGGTTCCTAGTGGGAGTTGATCTTTACATATTTTTCAATTGCTTGCTCGATACTGTTGGCCTCGATAAATTCAACTAATTCCTGTATCAGGTTAGAAAATTCAGGATAGTCCGCCAATGACAGCTCCCATATACCCTTATCGGACAGTAAGGCGTGTGTCGACTTTAAACCGTCGATATACTGGCCCAGCTTCGGTTGGAGGTCGTCCTGAAAAACAAGCCTTCCACTGGCGGCTTCACGAATGCCCAGTAGATAAGCCGCAACACCAATGGCTAGACCCACTGGTGGTTTGCCCTTAAAAGAATACCAGGGGGCAATTAGGGGAAACACACGCATTTTCATCTTGGTGGTATACTGTAAAGCAATAGCATGCCAGCGGTGGTCAAGAAAGGGATTTTTAAAGCGGTCGATCACCGCCCCACCAAACTCTTCCCATGCTGCTTGCTCAATATGGGCATAATGTTGTAGTGTAGGGCCGATTTCGTTGAAAAGAATATGGCGGATATACCGGTCAAACGCGGCAACCTGGAAAAAGTCCTTCACATATTCTACAGAAGACAAAAGCGCGATGCCGCAGCATAGGGTATGGGTGGCGTTTAATAACCGTAGTTTGATCTCTTTGTACTGCTCAATGTTGGCTACAAGTTTAACTGCAGGATCAATTGCAGCAAATGAAAGTTGTTTTTTTACGGTTTCACTGTCTGTTTCTATTGCCCAGAGACGATATGGTTCGGCCATAATAGCGAGTTGGTCTTCATAGGGGAACATGCTGCTCGAGGTACTCCCCGGAACGATGCGGTCAACGAGTGAATTGCAAAAGTGGTTGGCCTCTTTAATCCAGCTAACAAATTCGGGACTAAGATTTTTCCTTTCAGCGATGTGTATGACCAATTTTTTAAGTACCTGTGCATTGTCGGGAACGAGTTCCGTCGGAATAATAACAAGTCCTTTGCCTGGATCGCCGTTAAAATGACGGAATCTGGTATAGAGATAAGCGGTTACTTTAGCTGCAAAGCTTGCAGGAGGATTATCCCCGATGTCACCTTTATCTTCGACCAGACCTGCTTCTGTGGTGTTGGATAGTAGGATTTCCAGGTGCGGATTTGTAGCAGTTTCCAAAATTTCTGACCAGTTTTGCTGTGCCGACAATACCCTGGAAATGGAGGCATTTACTTGCTTACGATCGACAATCTTTCCATTTGAATAACCCTGCACGCAGAGGGTATATAGCGCATCCTGTGTATTGAAAGCTGAACTGTCACCTTGGGTGGTTGATTTTACAACTAAAATTCGTCCATTAAATAGCCCTGCCTGATTCGCCCGATGGATAAAATCATCGGGTAGTCCTCTCAAAAGGGAACCTGTCCCAAACTGAATCACTTTTTCCGGTAAATCGAAAATGGAGGAGTTGGGTAGATCTATATTGTGAACAGCTATATTAACCAGATTTTCTTTAGACAGCTTCATGTGGCGGTAAGATTAGATTCTAAAAATCAAAAATGATGACGCAACTATATATGACACGCGCATATTTATCTAAGTACAAGTCTAACGGATCTCCACCTTATTTACAAATGAAAATAATCTCGCAGCCTTTATTGGTCGATATTGTACTATTTTTGGTCGATAAGAAGCTTCTTTTTATCAGGGATTGTAAATATCCGTTATTCATTTATACGACTATCTCCTCCTCAGAAGCGACAGATTTTGACTTTTTGATGCCTTTGCTACCCAACCATTCCATAAAATGATCGGGATTTTCCGGTATAAAATGGATTACCTTACCATTTTTAAGAAGTAAAGAAAATATACCGCAATTAGCGATGAATTTAATGATTTCATCAGAACGATGTTTCAATAGTGAAAAATATTCCATTAAGTTTGGTTCGTTTTTTTTCTTTAAAAAATAGGTTGGGTAAGACTACCCGAAATATGCGTTAAATGGTTAATTCAATCGATTGCATAAGTCAATTCAAAGATGTGAAATATAGTTGATATTTCTTCAAAAGATGAAAAATTATGAGGAATTATTTTTTGCGTTAAATTGTTTTTCGTAGCGACCTGATCGCTGCATTTTTATAGACCTTCCACAAAGACTTTTCCCATAGATTTGCTTTTTTAGCTCGAAAGGTTGGCTTTGAATCTTTAGCTAAATTCAATTGGAGAAGTCCTTGATAACAGGTTTTAAACATTTTTACCCTTCTTTTAAATATTCGTTGCAAAGCGATCTTGTCGAAACTTCTAGCTTTGTTTTATAACCAATTGGCAAATAGCCGATCCATTTTTTAAATCAAGGGTTCGGTAAATACAAAAATGAATTTAAGTAATGCATCATATAGATGCAAGGTTGTTAGGTAGAGGCCTGCGGGAACAGGCTGGCACCTAAAAACGGTATGGGAAATAACCAATAGTATAAAAAAAATAACCAAGTAAGCACCTCTAGGGGTTAAAGGACATTTATCTCAACAAAGATTATGAACAGAAATGATGTATCTTCTTTCTTTTGTTTTCCGAAAGAAAGGAATAGGAAAATGAGGTGGTTGTTAATGGCTTCCATGTTAATGGCCATTGGACAGCTATCCGCGCAAGAAAAAGTGGTCCATGGGAAGATCATTGGTGACCATGGGAAGCCGATTGTAGGGGCATCGATCAAAGTGAAAGACAAAATCCTCAGCACATCAACGAATGAGAAAGGCGAATTTGTACTCAAGCTCAATCCGGGCGAAACCATTATTGTATCCAATGTAGGGTATAACCATGTTGAATATGTAATCGGTAATTCTTCAGAAATCAGTATCCCGCTTGTTGCCGCAGAAATTGCGGTGGATGAAGTGGTCGTTGTGGGCTATGGTAAACAGAAGAAGGTGGATCTGACCTCTTCAATCGCTGTTGTGGACACCAAAGATCTTGTGAAAGTACCTGGAGGTACAATTGCTACGCTTCAGAGTGCTGTGCCCGGGGTGCAGGTAACCAATGGCGCTATCCGTATCCGTGGCGTTGGATCCATTAACGGAACCGATCCGCTCTATGTCGTGGATGGGATGATCGGCGGAGCTATGCCGGATGAAAATAATATTGCCAGCATTCAGGTTTTGAAAGATGCTGCATCAAGTGCCATCTATGGTTCCCGTGGGGCCAACGGCGTTATTTTGGTCACCACAAAACGGGGTAAAGCCGGGGATGTGAAGCTCGATTACAATGCTTTCGCCGGCATCAAAAATATTTCCCATACTATACCTCTGCTGAACGGACAGCAACTGGCCGAATTGATTAATGAGGAAATGTACAATAAAGATCCTTTGCGCAAAGATTATCTGGCGGCACTATCTAAACCCGCCGACATCGGGCAGGGGTATAACATGATGGACGAACTGCTACAGACGGGAAATTATCAACGGCATAATCTCTCGGTTTCAGGCGGATCTCAAAACGCTAATTTTCGTCTTAGCGGTATCTATGCAACTGATAAATCCATCATTATACAGGACAAAAACAAGTATTATGGAGCACAATTCATTTCTGATTTTACCAAAGGAAAACTCAAGATAGGCGAAACACTTTCCGTAGGTTACACTCGCCGCAACTGGAGCGACAAAAATATCATCGATGCACAAAAGTGGTCCTCGACATTACCGCTCTATGATACCAACAGCAGCACCGGTTTTGCCGGAGCTGGCAATGGAACGGATGTGCAGAGCGCCTTAGCAAATGCCTACCTCAACAAAAACGTCAATGACAATTTTTCGGTCAACGGCAATGCCTGGGCTACCTATGAGATCGTCAAAGGACTGGTGTATAAATTTAACATGGGTGTAGATCTTAGCCGCATACGCAATGAAGGCTATATCGGTAACTACTCCGTTGGTCAATATCAGAACCATAATCCGGATGAACTCAATATTTCAAGCAGTCAGAATAACCGCTGGTTATTTGAAAATACGCTGACTTATGAGAATAACTTTGGCAAGCACGCGATTTCGGCTTTGGCGGGGATCACTTCGGAAGAATCCCGCTATAATGCTGTCAATGCTGGGGCCCGCGGTTTGCCAAGTCCGGATGTTTTGATCCTTAATTCAGCATCCGTGGCGAGTTCCCGTCTTGTGGGGTCAGGAGTGGGTCAGTCGGCTATGTATTCCATGCTGGGGCGTATAAACTATAATTATGACAATCGTTACCTGTTGACCTTTAACATGCGGCGGGATGGATCGGCCAACTTCAGTAATCAATACCGCTATGGAAACTTCCCTTCGGTATCTGCAGGCTGGCGCATCAGTCAGGAATCCTTTATGAAAGCGTTTCCTGCAATCAGCGAATTGAAGCTCCGGGGTAGTTATGGGCTTTTGGGTAATTCGGATATTGCACAATATCAGTATCAACGGACGGTTAGTTTCGACCATGTCTGGTATTACCTGAACAATGTGATGGTCACGGGTGCCTTGCCACAGACGCCATCCAATCCGAATGTAAAATGGGAAAGTCAGTATTCAACTGATCTTGGTCTCGATCTAGAGCTTTTTGATCATAAATTGGCTTTGACAGTTGATTACTATAATAAAAAGACCGAGGACATGTTGATCAATGTACCCATTTCGTTTACCGCCGGGTATGGTAACAACTTTCCCGTGCTGAATGCCGGTAGCATACGGAATCGGGGCTGGGATATCTTGGCTTCCTACAAAGATCAGGTCGGTAATTTTGGCTATCGTATCGGTGCCAATATTTCTTTTGTGAAAAACCGCGTGCTGAGTCTGGGCAACAATAATGAAATTTTATGGGGAAGTATCTCTCCTGGGGGTGAAAACGTCACAAGAACAGCTGTTGGTCGTTCGGTAGGGGAATTTTGGGGTTACACAACCAATGGGTTATATACCAGCCAGGCACAATTGGATGCAGATAAAACTTTTGCACCCAATGCGTCACTGGGCGATGTGCGCTTCAATGACCGAAACGGAGACAAGGTCCTAAATGATCAGGATAAGGACTTTTTGGGAAGCCCAATACCTGATTTTAGTTACGGCTTCAATGCCGATGTTAACTACAACAGTGCTATTGGTACATTTGATCTGTCGATGATGTGGCAGGGAAGCCAAGGAAACGATATCTACAACAATAGCCGCTATTGGGGTGAGGGGATGTACCATTACTACAATAATTTTGCGTCAACACTTGATCGCTACCGCGCAGAAGAACTTGTCTTCAAAAATCCCGTATCCGGTGAAACGACCATCTATCCAAAAAATACAGATACCGATATTCCACGTGCTGTACTCGGCGATCCGAATCAAAATTTAAGGGCATCCAACAGGTTTGTGGAGGATGGTTCTTATCTGCGGCTCAAAGTCGTCAACATTGGTTACAGTTTTTCTAGTCCAAGACTTGAACGCTGGAAGATCGACCGATTGCGGTTTTACGTAGGCGCAAAAAACCTACTGACCTTTACCAAGTATTCAGGTTATGATCCTGAAGTGGGGTCGGGCGATACACGCTCCAATCTGAGCCGTGGTATCGATGGGCAAACGCCATGGGGGCTGAGCTTTCCAAATTCAAGAGAGTATTTTATGGGTATTCAATTTACATTCTAATCCTTTTATCGACATCATGAATAGAAAATATATAAAACTCGCAGCTGCTGCTTTGTTGATACAGTTTTCGAGCTGCAAACCGAATCTGGATCTCTCCAACCCGCAGGAATTGTCGACAGACACCTATTATAAAACAGCCGATCAATTGGAAAATTCGGTCATACCAGCCTACCAGGCGCTGATCGGCCGTACGCAGGGTGGATATGCACGTAGTCTGTATTTCGAGCTCTTGGCTCCTGGGGATGATTATAATCATACCTTCAAATGGGAACCCATGTATCAGGATACCTACAATACCCCTGCGAGCGATGGGATGGCAGCCCAGACCTGGAGAGATTTTTGGAACGGGGTGTTTGCGGCTAATTTAGCGATCAATCGTATTCAGAACTTTGAGGGCGAAATAGAACAAAATAGAAAGAATAGACTCCTGGGGGAAGCGTATTTTCTGCGGGGTTTGAACTATTTGCACCTTAGCATGTTGTTTGGCGAAACCATTCCGCTGATCAATAAACCTGTCGAGACCAACGAAGATTACTATCCAGGCAACGCACAGGCGGGGGCCGTATATGCCCTCATCGTGGATGACTTTAAGAGAGCGTCGGAACTGTTGCCAACGCGGGCAGCACTTTATGCCGACAGTAAAATGATCGGCCGGGCAACCAAAGGTGCAGCGCAGGCTTATCTGGCTAAAACCTACCTGTACAAACCGATCTTGGCAAAAGGACAGGCAGCGGATTTTGCAAATGCCGAGATCCAATTGAAAAGTGTTATTGATAGCAAGGAATATCAGTTGATGTCCTCCTACAGCGATAATTTTTTGGAAAAGAAAGAGAACAATCAAGAATCGGTCTTCGAGGTACAACTTTACAATGGCCCGGGCTGGCTCGGGGACGATATATCGAGCTCATGGCGGTGGCAGGAAATCGGTATGTTTGACGGAACGGGTGGAGCATGGTGGAATTTGGCGCCCAATAAAATGGCACATGATGAATTTGAGGAAGGAGATCCTCGAAAATATATGACGCTTTGGTGCGAGAATGGTGCAAAGTTTACACAGCTGGACGGTAAGGTCACGACCTATACGGACTGGATGAAAAACCTGGCGACCAATAAAGATTTCTTTGGTACCCGGAAATATTGTCCGGATGTGCAGATCGCGGACTTTGATAATGGCAACAATGATCGTATTTTTCGCTATAGCGATGTACTGCTACTGTATGCAGAGTGTCTCAATGAACGTGGCGATATCGCCGGAGCGAAACAATACATCAACCTCGTGCGTAAACGTGCCAATAATATCGTTCCCGATGAGCAGCCGCACCTGTGGTATCAAAAATCCAATGGGACTATTCCTGACGTAGACGGATTGATCGCACAGGGTTTAGTAAAAAATGGCATTCCTTTAAATACAATTAAAAATATTATTGTGCATGAGCGATTTGTTGAATTTTTGGGTGAATATCAACGTTATTTTGACCTGTTACGGTGGGGAATGGCCAATCCAAGCTGGCTGGAACCTTTAAAAAAAGGAGGCTGGTCGGCTAAAGCGATGTTCTATCCTTTTCCACAGTCGGAATTGGACAATAATAAAAATTTGAAAGGCAATGATATGAACAATTGATCTGGGAAAATAGATGTTTTTATTTATTCATAGTTAGTGTTAGGTGGAGGTGTCCTTTTTAGGGCACCTTTTTTTGTTCAACTGAACAAAAAGGAACCTGTGTCGATATTGTACTAGTATTGATCGATTATGTAGTTTCTTTCCTGATCCAATACAGGTATTTTTGGTATTCAAGAAGATAACAAATTATAAACCGGATGCCCTTGTCGAGCAATTTTGTGTCGTGGCATTCTGATCGAACATCATCGTATAATGGACAGAAGAACAGCAATTAAGTTTCTCGGTGCAACTATTCCGACGCTTTTCCTTGGCAAATTTAGCGCTGCACACGCCTATTTGGGAAGAGTACCTTTTCATCCCGACTGGCGCTCACTTGAAAATTATCAGGTACCTGATTGGTTTAGGGATGCCAAATTTGGTATATGGGCACATTGGGGCCCACAGTGTCAACCTGAAAGGGGCGACTGGTATGCACGCGGTATGTATCAGGAAGGTTCCGATCAATACCAGTATCATCTCGAAAAATATGGACATCCTTCCGTTTTTGGTTTCAAGGATGTGATCCATCAATGGAAAGCCGAAAATTGGAATCCGGAAGAGCTGATGGACCTCTATAAAAATGCCGGTGCCCAGTATTTCATGGCCCTAGCCAATCATCATGATAACCTGGATCTTTACCGCAGTAGCCACCATCAATGGAATAGCGTCAATGTTGGCCCCAAAAAAGATATTGTAGGCGGCTGGGAGCATGCTGCCAAAAAACGAGGACTCAAATTTGGTGTGAGCGTTCACGCAGCACATGCCTGGACCTGGTATGAGACGGCGCAACGAAGTGATAAAGCCGGAAAGTTTGCCGGAGTGCCATACGATGGGAAGCTGACAAAGAAAGATGGCGCAGGAAAATGGTGGGCAGACTACGATCCCCAGGAGCTCTACGCTCAGGATCATGAACCTAGTTTGGATAGCAAAGACGACAATACGGTTCATCGGCAGTGGCATTGGGATGTTGCCTCCGGCGTGAGTGTACCTCACAAAGCGTACTGTGAAAATTTTAAAGCGCGCACCCTGGAACTGATGGATAACTACAAGCCCGACATGGTTTACTTCGACGATACGGTACTGCCGCTTTATCCAATCAGCAATGTCGGACTGGAGATCGCGGCCGACTTCTATAATAAAAGTATGCAGGCAAACAAAGGCAAGGTTGATGTGGTCATCAACGGTAAAATCCTGAATGAGCAGCAACGGAAATGCCTGGTATGGGATATCGAACGGGGACAGAGCAATACCATTGAACCACAGCCCTGGCAGACCTGCACTTGCATAGGTTCCTGGCATTATGATCGTCGGATTTATGAGAATAATCAGTATAAATCGGCCAAAACCGTCATTCACATGTTGATTGATGTAGTTAGTAAAAATGGTAATTTACTATTGAGCGTACCCTTGCGCGGCGATGGTTCTATCGACGACAGGGCGAAGGAAGTGGTACAGGGCATAGGAAGCTGGATGGCCATACACAAAGAAGCCATTATTGGAACGCGTCCTTGGCGCATTTTTGGTGAGGGACCTGCACAAGAGGAAGCTCCAACATTGCATGTGCAGGGCTTCAATGAAGGAAAAGGTAAAGCTTTTACCGGCGATGATGTCCGTTTTACGACAAAGGGAAATACAGTGTATGCCTTTATTATGGGAACAACGACCGGAACGCAGATTACAATCAAGTCATTGAGCCGTTCGGCAGTCCATACGCGAAAGGTCAGTCAGGTAGAGCTGCTCGGAACGGATGATCGGATTTTCTTTCGACAACTCGACAATGCCCTGCAAGTATCGCTACCCGACGACTTCGTTCAAAACAATATTGCGACAGTATTAAAAATTACCTGATAACATCATCTTTTTGAGCTGCTAATGAGGTGTTGCGCTTTGGATAAAATGTCCAGGATAGTATCTCGAGGGATAGCAAGGCAAGCTGTATGACTAAAGCGTGCAATATTGAGTCCTATAAAATTGCCTTCGCTGTCGATGATCGGACTTCCGCATTCATCGGCATGAATGCGGGAATCGTGGAGAAATACACGTGGAAAATTATCCCTGCGCGTTGATTTTCCTTTGGGAATGTGATTCGCGGGATGTGGGTTTTGCTGCACTGCCCATTTGGACAGAATGACCTGGGTATGTAGCGCTGTCACCCCGCGCTGGAATTGAACCGCTAGTGTATCGCCAGCAGAAAATTGCTGCATAGCAGCATTGATTTTGAGGGCACTTGCAACATCCTGGCCGTTTAATGCCATGATTTGATCTCCAACACGAAGTCCAGCCCGTCCTGCAGCACCCATACTGTCCACTTTTGTTAAGGTTGGAAGACCTGCAATCTCCTGCATCTGCGCATCGAACGTGCCCGGAACCGGTATGCGAGGGAAGGTCTGCGGCGACATGCCCAAGACACCGCTTTTACGCTTATTGGCTGCAAGCAGCGACCACAGCTTTATACCGATTAAAGAATCAGGAATGCCTTGTCTGGTGATCTCCGATGCGGCGATTGCCGAAAATTTATGATCACTTAACAGTGCGATCAGGTCGTTTTCTTCATCTCTGAACAGGATCGTCAAGGCATAGGTGCAATTGTGAATTTCGGCGATTGGTGCGGCACCAACCTGGCTGCTTTTGGATAAGATCACCTGCTTGTTGTTTGCCAGGTTAAATGCAGTGCCCAATATATACATACTATCGCCATGTAATGTACTACGAATGGGAATGGACTGAACATTTGTTTTGGGATCTTGTGCCGGTTTTTTGAGTCCCAATACCATGAGGTTTTTCGCTAAGGGATCGCTTCCGATTGAATCAGGAACAGTAGGGTAGCTGTTGATTGCAACCGGATGGGTCAGCGAGTGCCAATAGATGCGATAGCTGTTTACAGGTACCTCAAAATTGATGCCCTCCGCAGCATCGATACGGCTATGTAGACCAATTACGCGGCCTAAGGCGTCAAATAATGGGCCCCCAGAATCACCGGGCTCCATAATACTGCTACTTTGAATAAAACCGTAGTCATCTATTTTTTTTAGAATGCGCCCAGTGCGGAGAAATGGTATGTTAAAGGGAAGGGTTTCGGGATAGGATAGTCCAAAGCAGGACTGCTTTTCGGCGATGGATGACGACCAGCCCATTTCAGCAAATGGCCAGGGGCCTTCGCCCTGCATCTTCATCATCGCAATATCGGGCAAGTTGGTCTGTTGGTCGACGACCAGTCGTCCGAGCGCCTTGGCAACACCCTGCTTGCCATCAGGAAAAATCACCCGATAAAAATCGCCCGGCTTGGTGGAATGCGCCACCGTAAGGATCGTTCCATCCGAGCGCACGATGACTCCACTGAAAGGCGCACTGTTTTGCTGACCGCTCAAACTGTCTATACCGAACATTTTTATGGAAGCCGCTAGCGCTCGGTCAATAATAGATCTCGGTATCTCGCGCTCAACGGTCTGCTTGCGCTGCGCAAAGCAGTAATTGAAGCCTGTGATCAAGCATAGAATTGTCCAAATAATGAAGTATCGGAGAAAGGTGCTTTCAGAAATTTTGTTGGAGCAAGGTGTCATACTGCAAATAGGTTGATTTATTGGATTAGGTTTTGCTTTAAAAAGCGACAGCTCAAAGGTAGGGCATTTGTCAACGAAAAAACAAGGGTAAGGAAACAGTTCTGAATAAATTACTGACCTGAGCTTGTTTTTTATGTGCTTTGCTGAAAAATTTATGGCTTAATGAGGTAAATGGTGAAAATTAATTTAGTTATCTTTAACCACGAAAAGATGAACTGCTAGCTAAACCGATCTACCAATGAATTATACGAGCGAAAAAGAGCTGCTTGAAGACTTCCTCAACGGGGAGGAGCAGGCTTGTGCGCATGTATATAACCGTTATTTTAGCCGCATTTGTTTATACGCATCGAGCTTTGTTGATGAAAGCAAAGAAGCTGAAGATATCGCCGAGGAGGGATTTCTCCGCTTATGGCAGAGCAGACGGCGCTTTGAAAGTTTGTCACATCTGAAGGCGGCGCTTTATCAGGCCACGCGTCATGTAGGCATCAATCACCAGACCGCCCGGAAGCGAAGATTGAATCGGGTCGATAGTTACGTGGCACAACAGGAACAGGATCAAAAATCTTATCTGCATGAAATTGTGTATACCGAAGCCATGGCCGAACTCTACGAAGCCATTCAGAAGCTACCGCCCAAAGCACGTGAAATTATACAGCTGAGCTACCTCGAAGGCAACAGCAATCAGGAAATCGCGGATCTATTGCAACTAAATATTCAAACCGTAAAAAATCAAAAGTTACGTGCCCTAGGCCTGCTACGCCAACATTTAAAACGCGATTCCTTTAATTATCTACTCTCATTGATCGTCCTTTTTGGAAAAATTTAATTTTTTTTTAATTGTCTTTGGTACTTTTTTAAATCGGCGTGGTATCTATAGATGAAATAGCGTAAAATGGACCCTAAAGAAGAAGAAAAACTTATCCGTATCAGTTCGCTTGTCCTCCGTGAAATGCGGGGAACGCTCAGCGGCGAAGACCGTCTTTTTTTGGAACGCTGGCTGCAAGAATCCGTGATGAACAAACAGATTTATTGGCGTTGCCTGGATGAGGCGCAGCAGCGTGAGGCTTATGCCAGTCTGCAGCATTTTGAAAAGCAACGTAATTTTGAGTCGATAAAAGCTAAGCTTTCCTTTCATTCTTCAACCAAAAGGTCTAGGCTGCTGCAGCGTCTATGGCCTTATGTTGCTGCCGCCAGTGTGCTGTTAGCACTTTCGGTTGTGTGGTATTGGAATCAGGATAACAGCCGGCCGGTTCAAACCCAACTGGAGGCTGTAAATGACCGCCTTCCGGCTTCCCATCGGGCGATTATAACACTCTCAGACGGTAGACAATATGCTTTGAATAGGGGCGAAAAGCAAGTCGTGATCGATGGCGGAGGTATACGTTATAACGATGGTCATGAAGTGGCGTCGATCGATGCAGCGGTATCCGCCCGGATAGAAACTCCGCGTGGTGGTACCTACGAGGTCACTTTGCCCGATGGCACTCAGGTGAAGCTAAATGCTGGGACTACACTTGCCTATCCGACGGTATTCGCGAAAGACAGACGCGAGGTCAGTCTCCAGGGCGAGGCCTATTTTGAAGTTGCA
Organism: Sphingobacterium sp.; assembly: GCA_050281725.1. Classification (GTDB taxonomy): domain Bacteria; phylum Bacteroidota; class Bacteroidia; order Sphingobacteriales; family Sphingobacteriaceae; genus Sphingobacterium. The sequence goes on from JBMAAL010000004.1 coordinate 23,489, forward strand.
AAACGCAAAGATCAACCTTTTATTGTGCACACCAAAAATCAGCAGGTGCAGGTGCTTGGAACGCATTTTAATATCAATGCCTATCCGACAGCAACACAGACAAAAACAACCTTGCTGGAGGGAAAAGTACAGGTAAAAGAACTGATCAAAGGCCAAAAAGTAACCTTGCTGCCCGGCGATCAGTCGGTCAACGCCGGAACGGAGCTGACCAAGCATCCGGTCAACATAGCGCAGGAAATGGCGTGGGTATATGGCAAATTCAACTTTGACGGAAAATCACTTCGGCAGGTCATGGATGAACTGTCTCAATGGTATGCGGTTGATGTGGTTTATAAGGGTGATGTACCCGATGTTTCCTTCTTCGGGGGAACATTCAGAACGAGCAAATTATCAACGATCCTAAAAATATTAAAAGACCAGGATCTGTCCTATCATTTGACGGACGATGGGAAACTCATCATTGAAAAAAATAATCCTAAAGCACAGAAAGGAGGGCAGTAAAGAACGTAAAATTATACTTGACCAAACGATATGAATTAACAAATTGGGCAGTGGATCTTGTCATCTATGCAATGGATCCTGCAATCTAACCTAACTAAACTAACTAGAATTAATGAAATTAAGTTGTTTTTCACAAGCGACAAGACCCTTTTTATGGCTCATTTTGGCTGTCTTGCTTCAGCTGGGCCATAAGGTAAATGCGCAAACCATAACCTATGCCGGGCGCAATGTTCCACTGATGGATGTGCTGCAGGTGGTCAAACTTCAGACGAACTATGAAGTGCTCGGAGCCAAAAAGATATTGGAGTCGGCGAAGCCAATTTCAATTAAAGCGGACAAAATGCCCCTTAAATTATTTCTTGATAAAATTTTAAGTCCGCAGGAAATCGGCTACACGATTGAGTCGAAGACGATTTTCCTGGAAAGAAAACCAAGTCCACGGAAATCCGAACCTAAAAACCTCCCCCAGGTAGAAAAATCATCCCAGAAGCAGATTCGCGGACAGGTCCTTGGGAGAGACCGTATGCCGCTTTCTGACGTGAATATTTCACAGCTGGGTAATACCATCGCAGTGGCCGATAAAGAGGGACGTTTTTCTTTTGTCGGTACAATGCAACCGCTTACATTAAGTCGGGTGGGCTATAAAAATTACACGCTCGCCTTGGTCGAAAACAAAGATGAGTACAGTGTAGTGATGGAAGAAGAAGCGAATGCACTGGAGCAGGTCGTTGTTACCGGTTATCAGGTGCTGAAAAAAGATTCCTATACCGGAACTGCTATTACCAAAAGTGGCGATGAACTGCGGCAGGTCAATCCACAGAATGTGCTGCAGGCCATGCAGGTGTTCGATCCATCATTTAAATTGCTCGACAACAATCTTGCTGGATCCAATCCCAATGCTTTGCCAAATATCAATGTGCGTGGATCTTCTTCATTGCCCACCGGCGGAAATGAAGTGCTGCGAAGGGATAATATCACGACCACAATCAATATGCCGGCCTTTATATTAAATGGTTTTGAAGTAAGTGTACAGAAGGTGCTCGACCTGGATATGACCCGTATTGAAAGTGTCACGATCTTGAAAGATGCTGCTGCAACCGCGATATATGGCTCGAGAGCGGCCAACGGTGTAATGGTCATTACGACCAAAATGCCCAAGGACGGTAAACTGCAGTTGACTTATACGCATGAGAGCAATGTGAATATGCCCGACCTGACCGGATATGATGTTTTGCATGCTGCTGATAAATTGGCTTATGAGAAGCTGGCCGGGCTGTATGATGCCACGATTCAGCGGCAGCCACAGGATGCCTTGGATGAGCTGTATTATCAAAAGTTGGCCAATGTCCTTGGCGGTGTGGATACCTATTGGCTGTCACAGCCTGTACGGACTGCGGTCGGGCAAAAGCATGGCCTTTATCTGGAAGGTGGTTCGGAGACATTTCGTTATGGCGTAGACATGCGTTATCAGACCAGACCCGGTGTGATGAAAGGATCGGGAAGAAATCAATATTCGGGCGGATTAAACTTTAGCTATAACCTCAATGGTAAATTTAGATTTCAGAACGAGCTTGCCGTAACGGTGGTCGATGGACGTGAATCTCCCTATGGAAATTTTGCGGATTATGTCAGAATGAATCCTTATTACCGCATGACAGATGATCAAGGAAATATAATACAGGAGGCCGATGTATGGACAAGGGTGGCAAATTCGGGAAGTGCACAACGGGAATATGTCTTGAATCCACTTTACAATGCGACGTTGAATAGTTTCAATAAACTGGGATATACCGAATTGCTGAACAATTTCTCCGGTGACTTTGACCTCAGCAATGGACTGCGCCTGCGGGGACAGGTGAGTTTGTTGAAACGCTTGAATACCGATGATAATTTCCGCTCGCCCTTAGCCAATGATTTTTATTTCTATCCTACAGCACAAACAGATGAAAAGGGTAGTTATACCAGCTATACAAACAATGAATTGTATTGGGATGCAAACATACGGCTCAATTGGATGCGTACGATTGATCTACATAGCTTCAATGTGGTCGGGGGAACCAATATCCGGACGGAAAGCTATGATGAGCGTTCTTTCAAAGCGATAGGCTTTCCGAATGACCGATTTACCAGTGTGGGATTTGCCAAGGGATATGCTGAGAATGCGAGTCCTTCGAGTAGCTTGGGTGCCTCCAGGCTATTTGGTGCCTTTCTCAGTGCCAATTATTCGTATGATAACCGTTATCTGATGGATGCCACTGTCCGTATTGATGGCTCCTCCAAATTTGGGTCCAACAAGCGTACTGCCCCCTTTTGGTCGACAGGAATCGGCTGGAATATGCATAAGGAAAAATGGTTTGCCAACAATGTGGTCAGCCAGTTGCGGCTCCGTGCTACGATAGGACTGACGGGATCTGTACAGTTCGATCCTTACATGTCGCGGACAACCTATAGTTATGATAAGAGCAATTGGTATTCCTCAGGGTTAGGAAGTACGGTCCGTAATTATGGCAATGAAAATCTGACCTGGCAGAAGACCCAGAGTACCGATGTCGGTCTTGATCTTGGACTTTGGCACGATCGTCTGACACTTTCGCCACGCTATTACCATAAGATTACCCGTGATATTCTAGCTGATATCAACCTGGCTCCTTCTACGGGATTCAGCTCTTATAAAGAGAATCTGGGCGATCTTGAAAACAAAGGATTTGAGCTCAACGCCAATTGGATTGCCCTTAAAAAAGAAAAATGGACGCTGAGTCTATTGGCAAATTTGGTACGGAACAGAAATAAAATCGTACGTATTTCAAATGCACTGAAGAGCTACAACGAACGCGTCGATGAAGCACAGCAGGGGAGTGATTTAATGTCCGTACCCTTGCTTCGCTATAAAGAAGGCCAGTCGTTGGACGCCATATATGCCGTCCCTTCCTTGGGGATAGATCCTGAAAACGGCAAGGAAGTGTATATCAAAAAAGATGGCACATTGTCGTATGACTGGGATGCACGGGATATTGATGTCGTCGGGGTGGCCACACCAAAAATGGAAGGATTTTTCGGCGGGACACTGCGCTATAAGCAGTTTATGATGGTCGCCTATTTCCAGACGCGGATAGGAGGTAAAACCTATAACCAAACCTTGGTAGACCGTGTCGAAAATGCCGATCCACGCTACAATGTGGACAGTAGAGTCCTGGAGGAAAAATGGAAAAATCCCGGCGATGTGACTTTTTACAAAAGCATACAGGATCTGGGGCAGACACGGGTATCCTCGCGTTTTATCATGCCTGACAATTTATTTGCCCTGCAGTCACTGAATCTTTCTTACGATGCTGGAAAAGCGCTGTCGAAAAAACTGGCGCTGTCGAGCCTGCGCGTTGGACTTGTTGCAAATGATATTTTTCGTTGGTCTTCTGTGAAAGTAGAACGCGGAATTACGTACCCATTTGCCCGCAGTGTGACTTTTACCCTACAGGCAGGATTATAAAAGATGGTAAGTCCCATCCTACGGATGGAAAAAATATGTACAGATGAAGAAGTTAACTATAGTTTTAATACTGTTCACAGCCCTGAGTACGCTTTCTTGCTCCAAGTGGCTGGATATACAACCTGAAAGTGAAATCGACAAGTCGGTCCTCTTTTCTACCGAGGACGGTTTCAAGGAAGCCCTGATCGGCGTATATACGCGATGTGCTAAAGATGATCTCTATGGCAAGGAGCTGACCATCGGAACACCGGAGGTGCTGGCACAGAACTATGCGCTGTCAAGTAATGATCCTTTGCGGTATCAGCAGACCAAGTTGTTTAAATACAATGACGGTAACTTTATTGGCCGAAAGGACAATATTTGGAAAGGCTTATACAATGGTATTGTCAATGCTAACCTGATACTTGGTGAAATTGACCGTAAAAAGCAATTATTTACGGGAAGCAATTATCAGTTGATCAAAGGGGAGTCGCTGGCTTTGAGAGCCTACCTACATTTTGATGCTTTGCGCCTATTTGGTCCAGCTCCGGCTGTGAACGACAAATTAGAAGCCATTCCCTATGTAACGACCTATTCCAATAAATCCACTAAACTATCCACAGTGTCGCAGCTCCTGGATTCGGTGATCCGGGATCTGGAAGACGCTAAAGAATTGCTCAAGGTTGATCCCATCCGCCTGAAATCCTACGTGATTGGTTATCCTACCGTCGGAGACACCTTGAAAAATTCAGAATTGCAGGATAAGAGTCTCTTTTTACAGAACAGAAGGCACCGGCTCAACTATTATGCCGTGTGTGGGCTACTAGCGCGTACCTATCTCTATAGTGGAGATAAAGTAAAGGCATTGCTGAACGCGCGTGAAGTGATCGATGTCAAAAAATTTCCATGGACCAATGCCACGGATTTCCTTGCCGTCGATGCGGATAAAAAAGATCGGATTTTCTATAAAGAGCTATTGTTTGCCTGGTATATACCAGCCATGAACAGCACCTATAATAACGACTGGTTTCAGGACAATAACAGCGCCATTTACCTGGATCAGGATGAAGCAAAAACCATTTACGAGGTTGCAGGAGCCGGTGGCGGTGACATGCGCTATACGCAATGGTTTGGAACGGTAAGCGTGGGGAATTCCTTTATATCATCTATTCACAAATATCGAAGGAATACATTGGGCGACAGTTTTGCAGCCAATCTGCATTATTTGGTAGCGCCTGCGATCCGCTTGTCCGAAATCTATTATATCGCAGCTGAATGTAGCTACGAGACGTCTCCCACTCAGGCTGCAGCATGGCTTGATGAGGTACGTGAACATCGGGGCATTGGTCAGAAAGTAGATATATCGACCAATTCCAAACTCCGAAACGAACTCCTTAAGGAATACCGTAAGGAAATGTTTGCCGAAGGACAATTGTTTTTTGCCTATAAGCGGCTCAATGTACCGATTATCGGACAGCAAGGCACCACCATTCCGGCCAGTCAACAAATTTATGTATGGCCGCTGCCTGATGATGAAATAATTTATGGACAACGGTAAATAGTAACCAAAAATGAAAAAAGATATTTTATTACTTCTGCTACTGCCCCTGCTGCTGCTGTGGTCTTGTAAAAAGGCGGTTTTAACGACTTACGATAGGTCGGCGAATGTTTATTTCGATCTGAGCGACGCGGATCGGGATAGCATTGTATACACCTTTGCCTATGATATGACCAAGGCACAGGATACCATTTTTGTTCCTGTCAAAGTGATGGGATACCGTGATCAGCAGGCGCGACAATACGAGGCTTTCGTGGAAAAGGATTCATCAACGGCCCGTGCCGATCTCCATTATGAACAGTTGAAACCGGCCTATACCATAGAAAGTGATGCTGGCCGGGCACGGTTGCCCATTATCGTACACAATATCAGCGAACTTGAAAATCAATCTGTATCACTGCTCGTAAAACTAAAGGCAAGCGATGACTTTGCTGTTGAAAATCCAGCCTTGATACGCGCGCGCATCATAATTTCTGCCCGATTGGAGCAACCGGCCTGGTGGACCATGTGGCTTGATAATTATTCGCGGGTAAAACATCAGCTCTTCTTAATTGTCACAGAACAGCGCTCGCTTTCTACAGTGGGACTTGATGCACCAAAGAATCTCTACTTTGTCAATCTTCTGCTGATGATGCTAAATGACCCCTTTAAATGGGTAAAAGATCACCCAGAAAAGAATTATGTGCTAAGTAGTAAAGATGACGGACAGACCTATCAGTTCTATCACGTGGACAATCCAAACCGAAGCATCTTATTGAGAAAGAATAGCGCTTCGGGTAAGTATTATTTTATAGATGAATCAGGAAAGGAAGTCAGATAAGATGAAAAGAAATGTAAAGAGATTAAGAGCAATACTATTTTTTGTCATTGTGGCTTTAAACTTAGTGGTTTTGGGCAGCTGTTATAAGGACAAGGGGAATTATGCCATCGATATGCCTGAGGGACCGCAGATTACCGGATTGGATACCTTGTACGAAGCTTCGGTTGGCGATAGTCTTATTATAGCACCTAAAATTACGGGCATCGATGCGGCTTCATTGAAATTTAACTGGCGCATCGATGTACCCGAGGCAATTGTCCCCGAAGCCAACCACTATGAAGGACCTGCACTGCGCATCGTTTTTGGGCTTCAGGCCAAAAGATACACGGCGCGCCTTACGGTGACCAATACGGCCAATGGAATGAAATATTTTTATAATTTCAAAATCCAGGGAGCGACGGCTTTTTCGCGGGGATCACTTGTGTTATCCGTCCAGAATGGGGTCAGTAAGCTGTCCTTTATAAAACCTGACAACAGCGTACAAGCCAATATTTATGAGGCGATCAATCGCGAACCATTACCACCGGATCCGATGCATATCCACTACCTAAAAAACCAGTTCACAGGAAATACCCCCTTAGGATACTGGATTATTTCCAAACAGGCAGGTGTACGCCTCGATGTCAACAATTTGGTTAAAGAAGCGGTGAAGCCCGGTACGCTGCACGATAACTTTTTTCTAGCCCCCGCAACGATTGCTGTCGGAAATTTGCTCGCCCATCCCCAGGGAGTAATGATGGGGGTTATCAATGGCAAATTTTATGGTGGAACTACAAATACCTGGGACCAATCAAATACCTACGGCATGTTTGGGACTTATGCGGATGGGGATTACGAATTAGCACCAGAAATTGTTATGACAACCATCGGGGACAATTATAGTTTTATCTGTTTTGAGAAAAATAAAAAGCAGTTTACCCGAATCAATATGTATGGCAGTCCGATGTATTTTGGTACCCAGTATAGTCCCGTAAATACTGAAATTTTTGACCCGACAAAGGTTGGTATGGATCTGATCAAGATGGTACAGATCAATAATACGGATACCTACGCTTATGTGAAAGATGCTAGCGGTAATATTTATGAGCTGAAGCTCAATGCGAACTTCAATGGGCCTTTTATGATCGCGGCAATACACAAAAGACTATTTGCACACCAAGAATGGATCAATGAGCGAACTAAAATGGTGGCTACCCGAAATGGGTACATTTATGTGGCCTACAAAAATCAGGTGTTTCGCTATAATCCGCTCAATCAGCAGGTGGAACTGTTGAAGGCAGCCATCAAATCGGATGTCAGCCTGCTCAAATTGGATGATGATGAGAATACATTGATTGCGGGGGCAGAAGGCGCGCTGTATTATTTGGATATCCGGGTAGGGAAAAACGGCGAGCTGCTTAAAACAATTGACGGTCTTCCCGGAAATCCCGTGGATATGACCTGGCGTAAGTAAAAAAAAACAACATACAATCTAATTATATAAACATGAAAAATTTTAAAATAGCTGTCTTAGCGCTGGCATTTTTGCCCTTGACATCCTTTGCGCAACAAGCCAGTTTTCAGATCAAGGGAAATGCACCAAAAACTTTCAATGGCAAAAAAGTGTATCTGGATTATACAAAAGACGGATTTCCAGCATCGGATTCATCGGCTATTGTGGATGGTAAATTTAGTTTCAAAGGAACGGTGGAGGAGCCCGCTTACTCCCGAATGGTGTTTGATCAGGATGGTAAGGGTAAATTGATCGCACAAAATATTGGCGATCGGTTATATTTTTATTTGGGTAATGAAACTTACAACATGACCATCAAAGATTCGCTGCGTACCGCTGCCATAAAGGGGTCGCCCTTGCATAACGCCTATGTCGCTTATTTAAGTGAGATTGGCGGTGGTTTTATGGATATTATTGATGCGGGTAATAAGGCCTTTTCGGCCGTAAAGCAGGATGCTCCTGATGCCAATGAGCAGTATAAGGCTATCCATGAGAAGTTTGAGGCACGATTCGAAGCGCGACGGGTTAAAGAGCTGGCATTTGCTGCCAAAAATCCCAATTCAATCTTTGCGGTGGACGCGCTTATTGATGCGGCCAATAAACGCAAGCTCAGTGAGATCGAACCTTTGTTTTTGAAGCTGTCCAAAGAGGTCCGTCAAATGACAAATGCGCGACAGTTGGAAGCACGTTTTCTGGCGGAGAGAAGTGTGAAAATCGGTAATAAGGCACCTGATTTTTCTCAGCCGGATACGGAAGGGAAATTGGTCAACGTATCTGATTTTAAAGGTCAGTATGTGCTGATCGACTTTTGGGCAAGCTGGTGTAGTCCCTGCCGTGCTGAAAACCCCAACTTATTGAAGGCATACAACAAATATAAAAATAAGGGCCTGGAAGTGCTCGCAGTTTCGCTGGATGATACAAAAGGAAAAAATGCCTGGTTAAAGGCCATTAAGGATGATGGATTGCCTTGGATACATGTCGCCGATCTAAAGGGCTGGAGCAATGAGGCAGCAGTGTTGTATGGCGTGCGTGCCGTACCGCAAAATTATCTGGTGGATCCTCAAGGAAACATTGTTGCTATCAATATCAAAGGTGAACTGTTACACCAGGAATTAGCCAAAATTTTTGGAAATTAAAGTACACTAGTATTCAAACGAATGGCCATATCGATCATGGTGTATCAGTATGGCCGATTATCTGCAAAGGCTAGGGATTGATTCCCTAGCTTTTTTATTTCATTGCTTTTTCAGCAATTTAAGCATGCTTGCCGCATAGTTTTTGCCCAGCTGCCGGTATCCCGCTGGACTGAAATGCAGTCCGTCGCCGATACCTTCACAGCCTTTGGAGGAGATGATATGGGCAGTAGGGATGGTAGCGGGCAGTGTCTGAATGATAGCATTCATGCTTGCGCATTTACCGCCGGCTTCGGCCGAAAGGAGTTCGCCGGCAAGCAACGGGACATCTTGGGCACTCAGGTGCAAATCGTTTAGGAGGCTTTCATAGACCTTTTTTACTTTATTGGGCCATTGCTGATCGCCAGTGTTGGACTCACCCTGATGAAGCAAAATACCTTTTATAACACCTTTCTGCTGCGCCATCCTGGCTAAGGCTACCAGTCTCTGATAAGGATTGTTGTCATAGGCAGCAAGCATGGATTTCATCCACTCCGGTGCCCTTGCAACATAACTTGCCGTGCTGTCCTGATCAAATAATTGAATATGACAGCCGCCTACTGAAACGTTGATGACACCGATCTCGATATTTTTGGGAAGATTTTCTATAAGTGTTCGGCCAAAATAGTCTGCAGGTGTAAGTCCGGTGTGGCAACGCGTAAGGGGCGCCCGGGCCGGCGACCATTGGCCATATTGCCGCCCTAAATCGGGGCAATCTACTGCCGATAGTACCTTGAACCGTTCGATGGCCATGGTATCCTGTGGTTCGAATTTACCGTGCCCTTCCATATTGGATTGTCCAAAACAAAGGTAAATATGAAAGTTTTTGTCTTGGGCAAACGCTGCTGTACCTGAAAAACCGCATAGTAGGAAGATCATTAACAGGATTTTAAATTGTGTTTGTTGCATCGTGAAGTTTTTCATGTGATTAAAATAAACTATTTCGCGGTAAGAATAGCTTACCGCGAAAAGATAGTGTTTAGTTCATCGCTATAAATTTGAATTTAAATAATTGACAGGATGTACCATAATAATCCCAAAGCTGCAGATTGGAATTGCCGTCCATTGTACAGTTGAGTACATCCCAACCGCGTGTGGCATCTACCTTTGAGGTAATTTTGTAATAGCCATTGGCTACAGCTGTGACCTTCCAGGTCTGTGCATCATTGCCATAGTTCTGCCAGAGTCGGATGGCAGTTCCGAGTACATTGCTGTTACTCGTCAGATCGATACAACGACTGCTCGCGCTAGCTTTGGAAACAAAGCGCCAGTAACCATCGCCTGCATCGATGGCTACCCAGCGCTGTGCGTTTGCGCCATTTCGGGTCCAGGGTCTGAGTGCTGCACCGTTGGCATCTTCCCCTGATTTTAAATCAAGGACTTTGTTGGCATCGGTCTGAAATTCGATTTCGTAAACCCCGTTATTTACCAAGCTGGTGACCGTACAGTTAGACATGGGGTAATTGGAGGCAGCATATTGCTGAAACCATTGTTTGCTCGGTGCAGCACAAGCTTCCCAATCGTTATTAAAGGCGGTGCCGGCATTGGGGGCCCCTTTGTGAAGCAAGTCATCGGGGGCAAGGAGGTTCCAGCTCACATTACCCGATTGATCGACGATATATTTCAAATTTGCACCAAAACCATTACCACCAGCGGTGCCCGTCGATCCTGTGCCGAAGGTACCATATCCCTGTGGAGCCCAGTCGGTCTCTGTAATGGCGATCGGCGCAATGTCAGCAATAGGTTTGACATTGGTATTCCAGGCATTTTGGAAAGCTTGATAGGTATTGACACCGCCCCAGTAACCCGGATAGATATGTACGGCGTAGCCGATATTTCCGCCGGTAATCTGATTAGTGACATAACCCTGGTAATGGGATTGCCAACCGGTACCGGGTATCCAGCAGACATTATTGGCTCCGTTGTTACGGATGATATTGACTAAGGGCTGAAAGAAATTTTTGAGGGCAGCAAAGTGCTCGTTCCCTGTTGTGCCCCAGGTACCGTTTGTCCCAAGGATTTCAACAGGTTCGTTAGCCAACTCAAACATCACATTGTCTGCATTTTTCAGTGCAGGGTGCTGCGATAGAAAAGTCCATACGGTTTTGAGATAGGTATGATAAGCATCATTGACGGCAATACGGTGCGGACATACACCTGGAGGACGCAAAATGACATACATACCCCGGCTGCGGGCATGGTTGATCAAGGGAATAATGACCTGATCGGTGTAAGTAACCAGGCGATTGTAGTTGAACCTGGAAATATCGTCTTCGGGAATGGGAGCTCCCGGATCATTGGTCCAATACGGATCGATGTGCAGACGGATATAATTGAGGTACCAACCGTCGGCGGCGCTGCTGAGCTTGTCCATCACCGCCTTGTTGTAATTGAGCGCGCCCTGTACATTGTAATTATCCCAGGTACAGTAGCCCGAGTTGGCTCCATACTGACAGCCATTGAACCAGGGGCTTGGCGTAATGGCTACCCCATGCAGGACGATATTATTGTCGCAGGGATCTTTGAGGTACTTTCCACCGACATGTAGGGTCGGGGTCGGCCGTGGCCAGCTTGTAACGGCTTGCGCGGAAACATTGGATTTAAGACTTCTTTCGGATTCGCTGGTCAATGTTTTTTCTTCCAGCCGCGAGCAGCTGGAAAAAATAGCTAATAAAAAGATCAGCAATAACCACATGTTGTTTGTTCTCATAATTTACATATTTAAAGGGTGATTAATGATCTTATTTTTTAGCTGACAATGCCTCAGCAACCGCCTGATAGGCTGGCTTTCGAACAAATCCTTCGGTCCATAAGCCGATGGGCTCTCCACGTCGCCAGAATGAACCTTCTTGGTCTGGACTATCCAATGGGCTCCATAGGGTGATACCGTACTGTTTATCCTTGGGAATGATCTCGAAGTATTTCTCGACGACAAATTTGTACAGGTCAGCCTGTTTCTGATACATTTCAGCTGTAGCATTGCTTGTCTTTATGCCATTTCCCAAACCAATATCGAGCTCAGACACTTTGATAAACTTGCCGGTAGCAGCCAGAAGCGTAAACATATTGACTATATTGTCTTTGCCGGTATTGATATCGATGTGCATCTGGGTACCTATTCCATCGACTTTGGTCCCTTTGCTTTCGATGTAGCTGACATAGGCGATGAGCCCTTTACATTTGTTACCACTGCCTTCCAAGCCATAGTCATTGATGAATAGGAGATCATTGGCATTACCATATTTGCGGGCAAACTGGAAGGCTTTCACGGCATAATCTTTACCTAAGTAATCCTGCCAGTAGAATTCATCATCTGCCAGATCGGTTTTGCCGACTCCCGTCTTTAGGGCATATTGGTCTGGCCAGTCGGACATCGGTTCGTTGACTACGTCCCAAGCTTTGATGTAGCCTTTGGTTTTCTCAAGCATGCCGGCAATAAATGTCTCCAGCGCTTTCGCGAGTATGGCTTCTTTCTCGGCAGGGGTTTTCTCGATCGTGCTGCCCCCAGGGCTTCCATAACCTTCGCCATTGGCGGACTGCGCTCTGGAGGAATTGTTTCCCCAGCCAAACCAGCCATCAATATTGTTTTCAAAATCACTGTTGGCAATAAGGCTTGCCGAACTACCTGTTTTTGTCAGCATGACCTTGTCGATGAAAATAGTCCCATCGTATTGGCCAAAATTGATAATAAAACGGTTACGCGCTGCAGTTGCGGTCACTTTGAGCTCGTATTCTTTGTAGCTTGTTGTTAATGCCAATGAACCCATATTGTCACCCGTATAATTGGAGGTACTCTGCAGATCGATACCAATGTTGCCCGCTTTACTGCCCCGGGCCACAATCTTCAATACATATTCTTTCCCTATTTCCGTTGGGTTAATGTCTGTGGCTGTCTGTGCTTCCCAGGCATTGACAACAGAAGGATTGCTCATTTTTAGTGCATGTCCCGCTAGAGCTGGTCCTCCAGAACCTGGTATAACCACAGGAGCGATTAACTTATTCAGGTAGGTGGCATTCTGTCCCGAATGCCAGCACAGCGTGTGGCCATACAGGGCCATGTTGTTTTCCTGTGCGGCTGTGATCAGCTGTTCTACACGAGCTAGATTCAGGCTTCCGTCGGCTTGCACAATGGAACCATGTTTCATTTCATAGCCCATCACCATTTCTTCGAAGTTGCGGTTAGCCAAGCGGTAGAGTACTCCTTTATTAAAGTAATCGTTCATATTGAGCGCGACACCAAGTTTAAATGCGGGGCTTGCCTGTTTGTCTAAATAAGTTTTCAGGGGATTGTAGGCATTTATATCTTCCTGCGCCAGCACTTCCTGCGGTTTATCAACAGCAAATTCCAAGGGTTGATATTTGGAGCAGGAACTCCAAACAGTGCCGAGCGAAAGTAGGATGACGATAGTTTTATTGATTTTTTTCATCGTTGTTCGTTAATGAATTGATACTACTTTTTGACGGGCGTGAAAGTTTCCATTTTTACGGATCGGTCCCGCATCACGAGAGTATCCTTGCTTGTGACGCTCATTTGTGCCATATCGATCGTGTAGGATAGATATAGTGCATCTCTGTCTGCATTGCCCCAGCTGTTTTTTTCGCCCCGTTTCACAAATTTCCCACTTCCAGTAGCTGATATGCCGGCACTAGCCGAGCTAACGCTGCAATTGTTGTCGTCGTCAAAAGATAGGTTCAGGTTGACATTGATATTGACATCACCTGCTCCCTTAAAAGATAGGGGCAAGATCGATTTCTTAAGTGCTGCCGTACTGATGTTTTTGACTTCATCTTTTTCGACATAGGCCTGATGCCTGACAACGCTTTTTGTCAAGCTACTGTTGGCACCTTTGCCAACGATCTGATCAGTACCCCGACGGAGGTAATTGCCATGCCAGGGATTGATATATTTGAGGGCATAGAAGATAAAATCTTTCGGTGCAGCGTCCCAGTCGGATGCAATTGCCCTATTGGCGGTCTGTAAGGAGGTTTTACCGGAGAGTATTGAATCGGCATTGACAACCTTTGTCATCCGGAGCGGTAAAACGTAATAAGTTTCCAGTGACTTGGGGTCGGCAAAAAATGCGTCGGTCAGCTGTACCTCCACACCGCCCGTGAGGCTACCGCTGGGAATAGCGATCTGGTTGCTGGCAAGCTGATAATAATTGTCAGGCAATGCGGTTACAGCCAGCCCATTTGGGTAGCTAAGCCCATTTGTGAGACTGTTGTCGACAACGAAGTCGATACGAATATCTTTCTTGTTGTTGTACACCCCACCTGTAGTTGCCATGACTTTGACCTTATGTTGGTTGTCGAGGCTGTTGTCAAAGATGTCTTCGCCGAGGGTCACTGTTCTGACCGGTGTCTGATAAGCGAAGTATACCGATTGAAATTCAAAGTCAGGGAACTCCCAGTCGTTATTTTTGCAGGACGCCAGGCTCACTAAAGCCATTGCGTACAGGATATTGATCTTTTTCATCGTGTGCATGTTAAGTTTAATTCCAGCCTATATTTTGTACAAGATTGCTGTATTTAAGTACCTCGCTGTACGGGATTGGGCCGTAATTCATATAGTTTTCATAGAGTCTATTCTCGACAGGTATTTCGGTATAGCTGTTGTTGTTGATACTCATTCCTTTTGCGGCGACATTGATATCCATTTTCCAACGGCGGAGATCCCAAAACCGGAATCCTTCAAAACAGAGCTCCAGTCGGCGTTCGTTTCGGATCAGCTGCCGCATTTGATCTTTATTGTTTTTGACCTGCTCCAGGTAAGGGTCGCCATTGTTGATGCCTACACCTGCACGTCGGCGAATAGCTTTGATAATGTCGTAGGCCGAGAACGTAAAGGTACCCATGCCTGTTGGTCCCCAAGCTTCATTCGCCGCCTCGGCATAGGCCAGATATATTTCCGTCATGCGTATACGCGCATTGAAGTGCATTTGTTGCGTAGAAGATGAGGGGTTGAGGTTGACATCCTGACGCAGGAGCTTTTTCAGGTAATAACCGGTCCGTGTGGATGTTTCGACTTTGTTCAAGCCGTCATTTGTCGGACTATTGACTGTCGTATTGATCGCTGTATTGCTGACACCTGCTGTTGCACCATTGACAATGATATAGGTCTTCAACCGGGGATCCCGTTTATCGTAAGGATTGGCTTTATTGTAGGCCGAATTGGCATCGGTAATAGGATAGCCGTTCTCCATAGGGAAAGCATCGACCAGGTTCTGCGTTGGGTTGAGCCGCCCTCTGCCGAATAATGTGGGCGGAAAATGATCTTGCTCCATACTGTTACTATTTCCTTTGTCTGTACGCCAAAGAATTTCGGCCGGATTGGAGCCGGAGGTTAAACCGTCTACCACCTCTTTATTGTACCAGGTAAATCCTTTAGGATCGATGCTACTGGCACCGCCTTTGGCTTGGATGACCTGTCCCGCATAGATCGCGGCTTGCTCCCAGGTCGTTTTACTCCCCTCGCTGTATGCTGGACTTGCTGCTAATAGCGCTGCCCTGGCACGAATAGCCTGTGCAATGCGCTTGGTCATCCGTAATTTAAACGTGGAACCAAATACGCGATTGTAATCATTGGCGTTTACGGTTCCTACATATTTAACTGGAACCTGGTTGTCGCTAGCGATATTTTCATAATCCATCGGCAATAGATCCTCTGCTTTGTTGATGTCGTCGTACAATTGCTGCATACAGGCTTCAAAGGAGGCTCGGGGTTGATTGAAATCCGAATTGACGGTCTCAGGAGTCAAATGGATCGGAACACCCAATATCTCTCCTGTGCCTGACTTGCCGGCATGCGCCTGTAGGAGATGGAACATAAACAGTGCACGAAGGCCATAGGCTTCGCCTTTCATCCGGTCGTTGAATAGGGCGCTCACTTTTGGCTCCATGGCCCATTCAACCTGGTCCGTTAAGGACAGAAAATTGTTCAGGTATTGTATGGCCGAATAGCTGTTGCGCCATTGATCGAAGGGGTTGTTGATACTTGTCCACTGGCCGGTTGCCGTTTTTAGAAAAGTATTGTTCTTATCGTTGCTCACCGCATTGTCGGTCGCAACGTCATCAAAGCTGTAGCTATTGCTTGGAATTCGGTTGTATCCGTTTAAAAGTAGTCCCTGGGCGTATAACGGGCGGCTATTGGCTGTTTCAATTTCAAGATTATTCTCGAGAGCCGGTTCAAACATATCTTCGCAAGAAGAAAATAACAGGCTGCTCGCGATGGCTAGCGTTAGTATTTTTTTCATCATTTTCATTTTAAATATTCATGATTAAAATAGAGCCTTTAGGCCGACGTTGAAAAATCGCGTTTGAGGCGCTTGTCCGATATTCAATTGCATGGTTTCTTTTTCCTTTGCAATCATCAACAGATTGGATCCGTTGGCGTAAATACCTAATTCATGGATAAATTTGGAACTGAGTATACGTTTGGGAAAATCGTAGGAAAGCTGCACTTTGGACAGGTTGAGGCGATCCGTCTTATAAAGCCAAAAATCTGAGCTTCGAAAGTTGTTATCACTGTTGAAGGTAGTTAGGCGCGGATAGGTAGCGGTTTCTTTGGTCGACTCTGTCCAGCGGTCGCGTACGACCACCGAATATTTATCCTCCGCATCTACCCAAAAGTAAGAACTGTTTTTCATGGCCTTGGCACCAAACTGGCCTGTAGCGGCAGCAAATAGAGTGAAGTTGTTCCATTTGACCGTCAGGTTGAGTCCTAATGTAAGTGGAGCTCCACTCCATCCGCCTTTGCCCAGATAAACTTCGTCACGCGTATCAATCGTGCCGTCCCCGTTTTGGTCTTTATACTTAATATCACCCGGTTTTACCTCACCAAATGAAGAGAAGGCCGAATTGTCAATGTCGGACTGGCTCATATAAAAACCATCATGCTGTAAACCCCATAATGCGTCCAGCGGTCTTCCGGCTTTATTTTGATAGCTAAACTGATAAAGTTCGTCCCTTTTTACGGCCTTTGTCGTATAGTACATTCCATTGAATCCCAGTGATACAAAAGTTTGGTTTATCTGTTTGTTCAGGTTGATACCAAAGTCTACACCCCGCCGTTCGTCGCTGTTGTAATTGATAAAGGGAAGATCCGAATAAACAGGCCAACTTGTTGTAAAATACATCGGATATTGCGTTGCCGCTTGTACCAAACCGCCGCTCATGCGGTTAAAAAAGTAAGATGTATTGAAGGTGATCAGGTTATTGTAAAGTCCACCTTCAAGGCTGATGTTAAGTTCCTTGCGTTTTGGGAATTTCATGTTTGGATTGTCGCCTCTCCGTCGGTCAAAAGAGTGCACCAATGCGCCATCCGCCCAGCTATACCAGGCCCCATTGTTGTAGGTATAATAGCCTTGATACAGGAAATAATCGCTAATGTCCAGATCTGTGTTTAAGATCCCCGCCGAAGCGGACAATCTTAGGTCATTGACAACTTTACTATTGACAAGAAAGTTCTCTTTTGACAGGCGCCAGGCAAGGGCTAATGTCGGGGAGAGGGCCTGTCTGTTCCCCTGCGGTAATTTCGCCGAATGGCTATAGGCGCTACTAAAATCAACATAATATTTACCTGAATAGTTGTAGCCTAACTGTAGCCCTAGGTTAGCATTGCTGAGTTTATGGTAACTGCCGGAGGCAGCGATCTGAAATGCATTGGCCAATAGTATTGCCGAAACATGGTGGTTGTTATCGTAGGTGCGGTTAAAGTTTAAGGATCCATTGAGTCCGATGGTCTGCCGATAAGTGCTACCGCTGATGTTTTGCAAGCCCGAAATGCGATCATCGCCATATTTTGTAAGGCCACTGATCCGATCTTTTCCGTCATAGTTGTTCCATGAGGCTTGATATACTGCATAATTGTTGTTGTAGGCCTGATTGTAATTGGACTGATAGTCCACGGCGAGGTTGGTTTTGAAAACCAGGCCTTCCAGGATATTTTTCAAGTCAAAATTCAAACCTGTATTAAATTGAAACTGCCTGTTGAGATAGCGGTTGGTGCCACCGGCATAAATGTTAGC
The DNA here is from genome assembly GCA_050281725.1 of Sphingobacterium sp. GTDB lineage: Bacteria > Bacteroidota > Bacteroidia > Sphingobacteriales > Sphingobacteriaceae > Sphingobacterium. The sequence goes on from JBMAAL010000004.1 coordinate 41,521, forward strand.
AAAGGCATTGGTCTGATCTAGCTGACTTCCCCCCAGGAGGTATTTACCATCGATAAGAAAATTACTATTGTTGACATACACCATCGAATTGACATCGCCTTCTTCGATCATATCGATCGGGATGAGCGGAGAGAAGCGATGCGGCCTAGCGACGGCTGCTGCTCCCCAATAATCTGCATTGACTCCTTTTAACATGTAAAAGCTGGCCGAAGCGTCCACATTGAGCGAGATCAATTCATTGACTTTGACGTCGATGTTGCCACGCATATTAAAGCGATTGGCACCACCATTTTTCTTGGCCTGTCCAAAATTGAGCATAGATCCTTCGGACCAAAAACCAAAGTTGGTATAATATTGTGCCCGCTGATTTCCGCCCGAGATTTCGGCGGTGGCATCGTAGCGATTATAATGATCCTTAATATAGTCCGAGGAATAGTAATCAACATTTGGGTAGCGGAAAGGGTTTGTTCCGGCTGCATGTTGGTAGATGGTTTCGGTGCCGTAGAGCGCCGAGAGACCATCATTTTGCCGGGCCTCGTTGTATAACGTCATATATTCGGCAGAACCCAGGTACTGCGGATAACTGATCGCCGTATTAATACCGCTATTAGCCCTGATTTTTATCTGTTGACCCCCAGCTTTTCCACGTTTGGTGTTAATGCTGATTACACCTTTTGCCGCCCGGCTACCATAGAGTGCAATGGCATTGACTCCTTTTAGGACACTGATTTGATCGATCTCGGTCGGCATAACGTTATTGGCGTCGCGCGGAAATCCATCCACTAAGACCAGATAACCGCTCATTCCCCAGATATTACCGTTATATCCAGAAATAAAGGCATCGAGATTTTCCAGACTGTAGCTGTTGTAGCTCTTGTCGAGCAATTGTGGGATGTTGATGGATTGGACATTGCCCATGAGGTCTTTTTTCTGCACTTTCCGGAAAGCAACTTGTACAAGTGTTGTACTGTCTTTGCCGATACTGTCCTGAAGACCAGTTTTCGAACATGTTGAATGTGTATTTATATATTGTCCAATGGTTGGATTAAGCGATTCTTTGGCCATTCCTTCCGTGGTGGCGATCCAGCTTAATCCAAGACATAGTGCTATACTTAATTTTTTGTACTTCATTTTTTGAATGATTAAATGAAAACTCGTTACCAGCCTGGGTTCTGATAGAACTCGGGATACATATTGACATCTCTGACCTTTAGTGGCAACCAATAATGCTTGCTCGTAAATTTGCGTTCCAGAATGAGGTTCTCTTGGATATTGACTACGCGATTTTGAGACGGATTTTGGTTGTTAAACACACCTGCTCGATCAAACGAAACTGCTTTCTTTAAGGTGTAAGGCGCTTCGGTCAATAACAACCAACGGCGCAGATCATTAAAACGGTGACCTTCGAAGGCAAGTTCCACAGCACGTTCGCGACGTAACTCGGGAAGCAGGGCGGCTGCGGAGCTGAGGAATTTGCTGTCTACATGGCCCACACCGGCGCGATCGCGTACGATATTGATGGCATCGACAGCTGTTTTACCATAATTGTCTGCTTTGCCCGTGGCCGAATTGGAAGCCATTAGGGCAGACTCGGCATACATCAGATAGACATCAGCAAGACGCATGTAAGGGACGTAAATATGAAGATTGGTACCGTAACTGTAGGCTTGGTCATATTTATTGGATGTTAAAGGGATAAATTTGCGTAAGACGTAGCCTGTCTGACTTCCAGTACGGGTATCCCGATAGCTTCCGCCTGTGAATAGATTGGCATAGCGGTTTTTTTCTTCTGATGCCGACATATTTCCCTGTACGACTTTTGTACCGTCAAAAATAATGTCCTTATAAAAACGTGGGTCGCGATCTTTCCAAGGGTATTCGGCATTGTATCCCGACTCCGCATCGGACTGAGTAATGTCCTTGATCGGTAAGCCGCTTTTCATGCCATAGTAATCGACATAATTTGCCGTTGGATTAAACTTAAGGTCGCCATCTCCAACCTCCAGTGGGATATATTGTTTGCTTGTTCCCCAGTTAGATACCCATGCGTCAATATAAGGGCCCCTGAATATGGCTTCTGTACTACCTGGCATGGCCCAGTTTTGTCCCGTAGTGTAAAAGTTTAAATGAATATTGGCCAGGGGTACCAGTGCATAATTTGTCTGGCCGCTCTCCACAAGGGACAGCAATTCGCCAAAGGCCTGGGCAGCTTTTTTGCAATAATCAGCCTGATAGGTTTTACTCCCGGTAGACTGAAAATTCATCAGTGGACTTCCCGCCCAAAGGTAGTTTTTGCCAAGATAGGCCAGCGCCATGATTTTATTGATGCGCAACTGGTTTTTACCCAGTGTACGCTTTCCTGCGGTTGTATTGTCCCAGTCGATCGGTAAGAGGTTGGCCGCTTCTCTAAAATCGGCCGCGGCAAGGTCTGCACAGGCCTGATAGCTAAGTCTTGGCAACCGAAGCTTTTCGTCACTTGGAAGTACATAATTGATGTACGGCATACCGCCAAAATATTCCATCAACCGGTGGTGAAACCAACCCCGGAAAAATAACAATTGCCCCTTGATCAGGTTTCTTTCCTCCGGCGTCGCTTCGGTCAGTTTATCGATATTTTCTAGGCCAAGGCTTATTTTACGAAGGCCAAACCAGGAGGCACTCCATAGATCTCGGAAGGCACGATTGGCAAATACATCGTCGTTTCTAGTGGTAAAATCGCCCTGATCCATCCAACCAGCACCCCAGCCGTCGAATTCCCTCTGCCAACCCCAAAAATTGCCTTGATCGATCTTATTTACAAAATGAAAATTGTTCGCTGTGGAGGTTATTTCATCTTCACCCCAGTTCCAGGAGTTGGTCCAGTAGTTGTTGCTGAAATTGACTACACAGTTGTATAGTTCTTCAGTATAACCCTGGAAGTTGATAAAGTTTTTAAATGCTTCTTTGGATGATACATTGGACTGTTCCTCTTTATCTAGATATTTATTGCAGGAGAGTAATGATGTGGCGGACCACAGCACACCCGTTATAAAGATTACCTTGAAATATTTTTTCATCTGTCTAATTGCTTTAAAAAGTAATGTTTGCACCTAGATTGAAACGCTTTACCGTAGGATAAGCTCCTTGAGAAGCCCAACCGGTACCGGCGTAATTGGATTCTCGGTCATCCGGCATTTTCGACCAGAAGACCAGGTTGTTGCCATTCAGGAATAGGCGGAGATTTTGAAGACCCAGGCGTTTGATTACGCTGGATTCGCGATTAAAATTGTAGGCAATTTCAGCTGTCTTCAATCGAATGTATGAACCGTCAAACATATATCTGTTGCCGGGGGCGTAACTGCTTGATTGGGATAACCATCGTGGGAGTGGTACATCGGCATTGATATTGTCCTTTGACCAATAAGAGCCCTCATCGTAGGCCAAATTAAGCTGTCCCGAGAAACTATTGAAGACAACCTGACGCGTTACATTGTTGACGGCATACCATTGTGTCATGACACTGAAATTTTTCCAGTCAAACCCAATTGTACAATTGTAGGTGTTTTGTGGAACGGAAGGAAAGGCATAAGGAATATTGTCTTTGGCATCGATAATACCATCGCCGTTATAGTCCAGGATGTGGTAATTGCCGGGAAGCTTAGCAAGGTCATTGCTTTCATGTATGGTGCTGCCATACAGTTCATCCCAGGTATTATAATATCCGGAGCTAACATAGGAATAGGTTTGACTCACCTGTTTGTTATCCGGTTTTTGATATTCGGGCAGCAACTCAGGGGCATCGGCATTAATGACTTTGTCCTTGGCATGAGTAAAATTGACATCGGCCCATATCCGCCAGTCGGGGCTAAGTTGTTTATTGAATTTCAGTTCGACCTCATAACCTTTATTTTCAACCTCTCCGAGGTTGGCTGTTGGAGCCTCGACACCAAAATAGGAGGGAATGGAGCGCCCGCCACCGGTGATAAGCACATTCGTCCGATGATCTTTGAAGAAGTCTACCTTTCCGGAAATCTGTCCATTGAACAGTCCGAAATCCACGCCGAAGTTTAACTTCTTCACTTTTTCCCACCGGATATTGGGGTTTCCAAGCACATTTTCTTTATACCAGATGTAAGGACTGGTATTTCCATCCGAGTAGGAAAACCGGCCGTCGACCCCCATTCCTGAAGTACCGCCATAAGCCCATTGCGTTAAATAAAGAAACTGTCCACCACCACTATCGTCGCCAATATCCCCATAAGAGCCACGCAGCTTTAAGGTGTTCAAAAAGGATAATGGCTTCATAAACTCTTCTTCCGAAACTAACCAGCCAATACCACCTGAATTAAAAAAAGCAAATCTGTTTTCGGGAGCGAATTTCTCCGATCCCGTATATGCGCCGTTATACTCCAGCATATATTTGTTTTTGTAATTGTAGGTCGTGCGGAATACCCAGTCTTCGCGATAGGAGGGAACGGTGCTCCCTCTTCCATATTGATTGCGGTTGACTAGTCCCATCGCCGAAATATTGTGCTGTTGAGCAATGGTTGTCGCGTAATTTAATTGCAACTGATAAAATAATCTTCTGTAAGTGGCTCTGTCGTCGACAAATCCTGCTCCTGTTGTCCAGTCAATACCCTCTACAAAATCAAATCTATTGGTGCCATCGAAAGGGATCTGGTAGGTTGGAAGTCCAGTTTTGGGATCTATCCACTTGCTCTGTGTGTTATTATTCGCGTCGTTGATACCACGATTGGCTTCAACAAAAGTGTTATCCAGCGAGAGTGTTCCCCGTATATTGAGTCCTTTTGCTAAAAACTTAAGATCCTGTTCCAGTGTGAAATCGCTTGTAATGCGACTTGTAGTTGTATATTCCGTTCCACTGATGGCCAGTACACGCGCGGAGTTTATTCCGGCATTCGGATTTGGCGCATTAAATCCCCAGGTACCATCGGAATAACGTGGGTAAATAACATCCGGTGCTACGGTATAGGCTGCAATCCAATAGGAATAATTATTGCCGCCACCAAATGGACTTTTTCGGACACCACGGGAGCCCGCTAGATTCGTTGAAAATTTTGTTGTTGGCGTAAGCTGGAAATCCAGATTCGAACGTACATTGAGCCGGTTAAATCCATAACCCGCTTTATAACCTCTGGCGTTTTCAAACTGGCGGAACATATCACCTTCGTAGAGATAATCTGCATTGGCAAAGTATTTGACAAATGGTGTACCGCCGGCAATATTAACACTGCTATTTTGCGAAAATGCTTGGCTTTTAAAGAGTTCTTTTGCCCAATCGGTATTTACATAGCGCTCCCGTTCCATTTGGTCGGCCGGGAAACGGTATTTATTGATAATATCCTGTGGTGAATAATCGGCCCAACTCGCAGGGTTAATGCCTAATTCATACTCAATCACTTTATTGCGTAGCATCAATGCATCGTATGAATCCATTTTGCCCGGAAGCTGGGACACGGTCTTAACAATGTTGTTGACGGTACCGCGTATCAGCATTTGCCCTTCTTTCCCCCGCTTGGTGGTGATTAAAATAACGCCGTTGGCTCCTCTGACACCATACACGGCGGTTGCTGATGCGTCTTTGAGGACGGAAACCGTTTCGATGGAACTGATATCAACGGCGGATAATGGTCGTTCGACCCCATCGACCATGACTAATGGGTCGGTATTATTCCAGGTACTGCGCCCGCGGATCACAATACGAGGGTCTTCCTCCCCCGGCATACCGGTACTTGCCGTGGTAATGACCCCGGGTACGTTACCGGTCAATGCCGCTCCTACACTAGAAACACCACCTGCGCGCTCGAGGATTTTACCGGAAGTTTGCGCAATGGCGCCAACAACGGTTTCTTTTTTCTGACGACCGTAACCGACCACAACGGTTTCCTCGATTTCGATAGACTTATCGGTCAGCTGTACTTCTACCGTGTTCTTATTGTGGATATCCACTTCTAGTTGACCATATCCTAGTTTGGAGATGGTCAACAAATTATGATCTGCAGGGACTTGGATCGTGAAAATTCCATTGTCATCGGTAGCCGTGGCTAACGAGGTACCCTTTACTCTGATGGACGCGCCGCTCACCTTTTTATGGTTACTATCGACGACAATGCCCCTTATCTGCCTTTTGGCCTGAGCATAGAGTGTTGCCTGTCCCACATAAAGCAGGAACAGCAGTAAAGTGAATGGCTTAGCTATACCCCATAGCTTTTTCCAATGCCTTACTCGTGTGATTGTACATGTAATCATCATCGCATTTGTGGATTGATAAATAGGTTGAAGAATTCGTGGTTAAATTTTCTCTAATTGGCTAGATACGTTTGTATCGGTGTTCCCTTTGTTCATTTTGATAAAAAATCGAGGGACAGTCATGGATCATCAAGTACTGTCATATGCTGTATAATAATTGGTTAAATTTTTTTATAACGATATAGCAACCGGTTGCATTGTTTGCCTATAGTTTTCCCTATATTGGGAATGCCTTTCAAAGCCGTTTATAATTGTAAACCAAAGCTAGCCATTGGAAAATTTGGTGGATAGCAAGAATGTTTAAATGAAGGATAAGAATGTCAAAAATTACCGCTTACATGATGTAAATGATTGTAGAGACTAGTTTAGTAGGGATTAATTTGATAATTTAGTTGACAGTTCAACACAGATTTTTTTGTGCTGAAGATTAGATACCTAAATATATGATACGGATTTTACTGGCATTAAGCTGGATATTGCTGACCTTATTTTCGTACGGGCAAAACCAGCCTGTAACATTTCAACGCTATTATTCAAAAGACGGACTTTCTTCTAATACCATCTATAGTATCTATCGCGATAGCTATGGTTTTCTTTGGTTGGGAACAGAGGATGGACTTAACCGCTTCGACGGACGTCATTACAATGTCTATCGCTATGATGCCAATAAAGCAAACAGTTTAATGGCAAATCATATATCGGCCTTAAGTGAAGACAGAAAGGGAAGGATATGGATCGGTACAAATGGAGGTGGATTAAGTTACTATGATCGGGAAGCCGACCGTATCCGCTCGTATAATCTTACTCCCGATGGTAAATGGCTCAGTACCGCGATTAATGCAATTGATAACGATGCAAACGGAAATATTTGGATCGCTTCCTATGGTGCTCTGTATATTGTAGATGTGAATGATCTACAAAAGAAGATGGATCCCACCTATCGACGTATTGTGGAAACGTTTGCAGGCAAAGTGACGGACTGTGTCTTTCGTGATCGACGAGGCAACATGTGGGTGTCTTCAGAGAATGGAATTTTTCGTATCTCAGCAGATTTAAAGACCATTAAACGTTTTGAAGTCCTTTCGGAGCAGGAGGGGTATGGGAATGGGATTGAAGTTACTTCCATTGTTGAAGACGATGAGGGGAGAATCTGGATTGGGTCTATGCTTGGACTTAAATATTTGAATCCTGGCGATGTTCAGTTCAAAAAAATTGGAGCGGGAGTGGGAAGAGGTGCTTTGAGCAGCCCACGCATTTATACCTTGTGTTACAATCAAAAGCGGGACTTATGGATCGGAACGGATAATGGTCTCGATGTACTTAATACCAGCGATTTTACAGTTCGGACCTTTAAGCCTGATCCAAGTAATGTGCATAGCCTTTCTCATAAATCGATACGGTCTATTTTTATGGACAAGAGTGGAATCTATTGGATAGGTACGTTTCAGGGCGGCTTAAATAAGTTCGATACCAATTTAAGTCAATTTAGTTTGAAAAGCCTGGATTTCCTGGAAGGGATGACTGGGGACCCAGCTATAGTGACTTCGTTTGCGGCCTATCAGAATAAGATCTTTCTGGGAGTCGATGGTGGTGGTATTTGGAAATACGATCGAACGACGGATCGATTGTCGCCTTTTGTACTATCTGCGAGCCTGCCTAAAGATCTTACGGTGCTGACCTTGGAAAGAAAACTGGATCAGCTTTGGATCGGAACTTATCAGCAAGGGGTGATGAATTATGATCTCACTTCAGGAAATCTCAAAAGATACACCGTTGGGAATAGAACAGACAACTTGAATAATAACGATATTTTTTGTTTGAAAGTCGACTTTCAGGGAAATACATGGGTTGGGACAAATGGAGGCGGTGTGAACATCATCCAAAAGGGAAGCGGAACTGTCAAAAAATACAAACGGGAAGAACCCTCAGACGAAGGGATCGAGTTGCCGGGGAATTTTATACGTGCGCTAACGGAAGACCAAGAACACAACATGTGGATAGGGACGTACGGCTCGGGTCTGGTGATGTATGACCCTTTGAAACAACGGACTACCCTATATGATAAAGCGAAAAATAAGCTTCCAAGCAACTATATTTTAGCCATACATACGGATAAAAATGGGAATTTATGGGTTGGAACAAATGGCAATGGGGTAGGCTTGCTGCGAAAAGGGAAAGCACTATTTGAAACACTTTCCGAGAAAGATGGATTGGTAAATGGTGCTATCCAGAGTATTGTGGAAGACGACAAAGGAAGAGTCTGGTTTTCAACAAACAAAGGATTGAGTTGTTATTCTCCGGCGCATCATACGTTTAAAAACTATTCAAATGCAGTGGGGTTGCAAGAAGGTGCTTTTATGCTGGGTGCGTCGTTAAAAACGGACGATGGAGAAATTTACTTTGGCGGTCAGAAGGGATTTAACCATTTTTATCCGGCACATTTAAAAACAAATGGCAACCCTGCCAAGGTCGCATTGACGGATTTAAAAATTGACAATGTGATCGTTCAGCCCACGGAGAAAGGTCCAATTCAGCAGTCTCTGTTGACTGCCGATCGTATTAACCTGAAGTACAAACAAAATTTTTCAATTTCTTTTGCGGCTCTAAATCTAACTGTACCTGAGGATAACCAATTCGAGTACCGACTTGTCGGCTTTGACAAAAATTGGATTCGAAACGGAAAGGAAAACAGTGCCTATTATACAAATTTGGATCCCGGAGATTATGTCTTTGAGGTACGCGCAAGCAATAATGATGGCATTTGGAACAAGGAGATCAAATCAATTGCTATACACGTTGCCCCACCGTTTTGGCGTACCATTTATGCCTATCTATTTTATGTGCTTGCGGTATTGGGTGTACTCCTTTGGATCAGGCATCGTGGGATTCAAAAGTTAAAGCAAAAATTTGCGATTGAGCAGGAGCGTATGCAGGCGCGGCAGCTCATTGAGCAACAAAAAAGAGATGCCGACACAAAACATCAGTTAGATGCAATGAAAATCAGATTTTTAACAAATTTAAGTCATGAATTCCGTACGCCAATCTCTTTGATCACAGGACCCATTGATGCTTTGGTAGCCAAAAATAAAGATAGTAAGCTGGGAGACCAGCTAAATTTGATCAGCCGTAACGCGCGTCGCCTGTTGAATTTGGTCAATCAGTTACTTGATTTTCGAAAAATGGAATACCATGAACTGAAATTGCAGGATGAGGCCGGCGAGTTGGTCTCTTTTGTACAGGAAGTATACCGCTCATTTCAGGATATGGCCTTACAAAAAGGGATAGATTATTCTTTTTACCCTTGCCAGGAGAAATTATATTGTCGATTTGATCGTAACAAGGTTGAGCGTGTTTTGTTTAATTTAATCTATAATGCTTTCAAATTCACGAAAAAGGGTGGGGACATCGCCGTAAGTATATCTTCTGTAAATATGGTCGACAAAAAACTGCATGTTTCCCTTGAAGTACGGGATACTGGTATCGGAATTCCCGAGCAATTGCAACAATCGATATTTGAGAGCTTTTTTCAGCATGATACTGAGGGCAAAGTGGCGAGTCAAGGTTCAGGAATCGGACTATCAATTGCACAATCATTTGTTCAGATGTATCATGGCGAGATTTCGGTTAGCAGTCAACCTGACAGCGGAAGTATCTTTAGGTTTGATCTATGGCTGGATCAAGCTGATCCAGTTTACGAAGGTGTGCCTGAAACAGAAGCGATCGCTTTGGCACAGCCTGCGGAGCTTAGACAATGCCCACTTGTGTTGATTATTGAAGATGATGAAGATTTTAGGTATTACCTCAGCGAGTCTTTAAAAGAGTATTATCAGATTATCGAGGCTACAAACGGGAAGGATGGCTGGCAAAAAGCACTTTTCCATCATCCTGACCTTGTGGTGAGCGATGTACAGATGCCGTATATGAATGGTATGGAATTTTCACAGAAGCTCGCACAGGATAAGCGGACAAAACATATCCCTGTTGTTTTGCTAACGGCTTCGCAGGTCGATAATGGCCTTGTGTGCGGTCTTGAGTCTGGGGCGGTGGGTTACCTGACCAAACCCTTTGATATGGATGTACTCGTGGCGAAGATTAACAGCCTGCTCCAGCTGAACCAAGCATTCAAGGAAGTTTATAGTAAACAGGTATCTATTGTAGCTCCCGAAATGACGATCAGGTCCGAAAAAGATAAATTTTTACAAAAAGTGCTCAATTATGTGCACGATAATATCGATAATCCACAGCTTTCGGTGGAAGCGCTGAGCGCCCACACGTCGATGAGCCGAGCCTCCCTATACAATAAGTTGCTGGAACTTACGGGAATGTCACCCGTAGATTTTATACGCTCGGTAAAACTAGAAAAGGCTGCAGGCTTGCTTGAAAAAAGCGATAAGTCCATTTCCGAAATTGCTTACGAGACGGGATTTGCCAATCCAAACTATTTTACAAAAGTCTTTAAAGCGAAATATCAAATGACACCAAGTGAATATATCCAATCGCAAAAAAGCACATCCGTGTAATAAGCATAAAATTGTGGTTTAAAAAGGTCGTTTTAGATCAGTTTTTTGGAAGGGTAATCTGTTTTAAACATTTTTACCCTTCTTTTTTTTATTTGTTGCAATCCTATCTTGTTGAAAACAATAGTTTTGCCTTATAACCAATCGCTGGAGATCTAGCGAATACAAAACTAATCAACTAAAAAAAATGAAATTTTTTATCGATACGGCAAGTCTCAGTGAGATTCGTATGGCTCAAAATTTAGGCGTCCTAGACGGTGTAACGACCAATCCTTCGCTGATGGCCAAAGAGGGGATTACAGGAACAGCTCCTGTACATGCGCATTATAAAGCTATCTGTGATATTGTAGACGGTGATGTAAGTGCTGAAGTGATTTCAACTGATTTTGACGCGATGATTGACGAAGGTTTGCTCTTGGCGGCCTTAGATAATAAGATTGTTGTTAAGGTCCCGATGACTGAAGACGGCATTAAAGCGATTAAATATTTTAGTACAAAGCAAATTAAAACCAACTGCACCCTGGTATTTTCTGCCGGGCAGGCACTCTTGGCTGCCAAAGCCGGAGCAACTTATGTATCTCCTTTTGTCGGTAGGCTCGATGATATATCTGTCGATGGACTGGCCCTGATCCGCGAAATACGGACGATCTACGATAATTATGCTTTTTCAACCCAGATTCTTGCGGCTTCGGTACGTCATAGCGCGCATATCTTGGGCTGTGCCAAGATCGGTGCGGATGTTATGACGGGACCTTTGCAGGCAATCTTCTCCCTCTTAAAACATCCGCTGACGGACAGTGGGCTTGCTCAATTTTTAGCTGATCATAAACGCGTTGCTGCACAAAGTAACAATTGAGATGGTCATGACAAAACATAGTATACATAATTTAGAAGCGATTGTTAAGCAAGTCCGAAGGGATATACTCCGCATGGTACATGGTTGCCAGTCGGGGCATCCGGGAGGATCGTTAGGTTGTACTGAATTGTTGGTCTCTTTGTACTTCGAGTTGATGCAGCGAAACGATCATTTTGACTTGAATGGTATGGGAGAAGATCTGTTTTTCCTTTCCAATGGTCATATCTCTCCGGTATTTTATAGTGTGTTGGCGCGATCGGGGCATTTTCCAATCGATGAACTTGCCACTTTCAGAAAACTCAACTCACGGTTGCAGGGACATCCGACAACGCATGAAGGATTGCCAGGTATCCGTATCGCTTCGGGATCCTTGGGACAAGGACTTTCTGTCGCTATTGGCGCTGCTCAAGCAAAAAAACTAAATAGAGATAACCGCTTTGTTTATGTGCTGATGGGCGATGGCGAATTGCAGGAAGGGCAGGTATGGGAAGCGGCCATGTATGCAGCCCACAACGAAATGGACAATTTGATTGCTATTGTAGATTACAATGGTGCGCAGATTGATGGGGCTACCAATGATGTCCTTTCGCTGGGCGACCTACCCCGCAAATGGATGGCATTTGGCTGGAAGGTTATTGAGGTTATGCGTGGTAATGATATTGGATCTGTGATTTCAGGACTTCGAAAGGCCCAGGCTTCGACCGGAACTAAAATACCTGTAATGGTATTGCTACATACAGAGATGGGGAATGGCGTTGATTTTATGATGGGCTCGCATAAATGGCACGGCATAGCGCCCAGTGATGAGCAACTAAGTTTGGCCTTAAACCAGAATGCAGAAACATTGGGTGATTATATTGCCTAATCGTAGGGCGATTTTGAAATAGATTAACATGAAAAAATATACATACACAGAATCGAAAGACACACGTTCTGGATTTGGTGCCGGTTTGCTGGAAGCGGGAAAGGAAGATGAAAATGTGGTTGCACTCTGTGCAGACCTGATCGGTTCCCTCAAAATGAACGATTTCATCAAGGCCTTTCCGGAGCGTTTTTTTCAGATCGGCATTGCCGAAGCAAATATGATGGGTATTGCGGCTGGACTTACCATCGGTGGAAAAATACCGTTTACAGGTACATTTGCCAATTTTTCAACGGGTCGGGTATATGATCAGATCCGACAGTCCATTGCCTATTCGGATAAAAATGTGAAAATCGCAGCTTCGCATGCCGGCCTTACGTTGGGAGAAGATGGAGCGACCCATCAGATATTGGAAGATATTGGATTGATGAAAATGCTTCCGGGCATGACAGTTATTAACCCTTGCGATTATAATCAGACGAAGGCTGCAACGCTAGCTGCCGCCAAACACAAAGGGCCGGTCTACCTGCGGTTTGGACGACCTGTGGTACCGGTTTTCACGCCGGAAGATCAGGAATTTGTAATCGGTGAAGCCGTGATGCTCAACCCGGGTAATGCAGTGACTATTTTGGCAACAGGGCATCTCGTTTGGGAAGCTATACGTGCGGGGGAAGAATTGGAAACATTGGGTATTGATGCCGAAATCATTAATATCCATACCATCAAACCCTTGGACGAGAAAGCGGTACTGACTTCTGTCGCTAAGACGGGCTGCGTTGTTACAGCCGAAGAACATAACCGTATCGGTGGACTCGGAGATAGTGTCGCACAACTGCTAGCAAAACAATTGCCTACTCCGCAAGAATATGTGGCTGTAAACGATAGTTTCGGTGAATCGGGACCGCCAAGTGCGCTGATGGATAAATATGGCCTAAACGCCGACGCTATTGTAGCTGCAGTGTTAAGAGTACTAAAAAGGAAAGTGGTAACTATTAAACCAATTATGACATGAAAAAGATGATCTGCACCCTATTGTGCATTTTTTCCATCAGCCTACTAGCTCAGGCGCAGCAGGCTGCCCCACAGGGATTTGATGTTGAGCGAAAATTGACATCAACCGGAAAAATAGATTCCCTTGTTTATCCTTCAAAAACTGTAGGAGTCGTGAGGAAAGCGCTAATATATACGCCGCCGGGATATAGTGTCGCAAAAAAATATCCTGTACTGTACCTCCTGCATGGAATTGGCGGTGATGAACGGGAATGGTTCAGACATGGAAACCCGCAGGTTATTTTCGATAATCTATATGCAGAAGGAAAAATGGAACCTATGTTGGTGATTATGCCCAATGGCCGTGCCATGGAAGATGATCGTGCTGGTGGAAATGTGATGGCACCGGATCGGGTAGCGGCGTTTTCAACTTTTGAAAAAGATCTGCTCAATGACCTGATTCCATTTGTTGAAAAGCAGTTTCCCGTTATCAAGGATCGCGAACACCGCGCGATTTTTGGGCTGTCTATGGGTGGAGGCCAAGCGCTGAATTTTGGCCTGGGCCATATGGATACCTTCGCCTGGGTCGGGGGCTTTTCTTCTGCACCCAACACCAAGATACCACAGGAATTACTGCCTGTTCCAAAAGAAGCTAAAGATAGACTAAAAATGCTGTGGATCTCCTGTGGTGACCAGGACGGTTTGCTCCATATCAGTAAGCGTACACATGAGTACCTTTCGGAGCATGGGGTGCCTCATATTTACTATCTGGAGTCTGGGGGGCATGATTTCAACGTATGGAGAAATGATCTCTATAATGTCTCGCAATTGTTATTTAAGGATAAGAAATAAAAGACCTTAATAAGTTGATAATAGCAATAAACTATTCGACGGTTTGCCTTGGCCGATCTCAAAATGAGTTTGTTGGTCCTTTGCATTAATCCCGAAACTGCAAAAAATGGTATCAAGAAAAATGATTGAAAAATTTATTTGGAAGTACATAAGCCTATTCATTGCGATCTTGTCACTGAATACTACGTTGTTGTTTGCCCAAAAGCGATCGGCATTGACCCTATGGTATGATCGACCTGCAGACGAAAGGGTATGGGAACAAGCTTTACCGCTGGGAAATGGTCGGTTGGGCACGATGGTTTATGGAATTCCATCTTGTGAACGCATGCAGCTCAATGAGGAAACTATTTGGGCGGGAGGCCCTTATCGCAACGATAATAAGAAAGGCGGGGCGGCGTTAAAAACTATTCAGAATTATATATTCGATGCAAAACCAGCTGAAGCCGATAGGCTTGCGAATGAAACCTTCTTCACCAAAACCCATGGTATGCCCTATCAGACCGCAGGAAATATACTGCTGCGGTTTCCTGGGCATGAACAGTATCAGGATTATTATCGCGAACTGGATATTGAACGGGCGGTAGCACTGTCCCGTTATACAGTAGATGGGGTAACATTTACCAGAGAAGTTTTTACTTCGTTTGCTGATGATGTCATTGTCATGAAAATAAAGTCGAGCAAGAAGGGGAAACTCAACTGCACATTAACTTATGAGAATGAGTCGAAGCATACTATTTACAAAAACGGTGATAAGCTTATTTTAGCAGGAAGAGGATCCGATCATGAGGGTGTTAAAGGGCAGGTTGTTTATCAGATTCATACGGGAGTAAAGCATACCGATGGACAGCTTGTTGTGAAAGACCAATCGATTGACATAGAAGGTGCAAGTTCCATTTGTCTTTATATTTCAATTGCATGTAATTTCCAAAATTATAAAAAACTGGGTGCTGATCCCTATAAGGTGGCCGCTGAAAGGTTGCAAAAAGCGATGGATAAGGATTATCAGCTTGCTTTGCGGCAGCACATCGCTTCTTATGGCAAACAATTTAACCGCTTCCAGCTCCATTTGGGCAGTGTGAGCAGTGAACATCAGGAGCCTATTGCAAAGCGTATCGCAAATTTTGCCCGTACACAGGACCCGGCGCTCGTGACTTTGTTGGCTCAATTCGGCCGCTATTTGCTTATATGTTCTTCGCAGGCAGGTGGTCAACCTGCTAATCTGCAAGGCATCTGGAACCGCTCCATGCAACCAGCGTGGGACAGTAAATATACGATCAATATCAATACCGAAATGAACTATTGGCCTGCAGAGGTTACCAACCTTTCTGGCACGCTCCAACCGTTATTTTCGATGATTAAAGAGCTCAGTGAAAGCGGAGATGAAACAGCGAAGACATTGTACCATGCGCGCGGCTGGGTGGCCCATCACAATACCGATATCTGGCGCGTCACGAGTCCCATTGATTTTGCGGCTGCCGGAATGTGGCCAAGTGGGGGGCTATGGTTGTCTCAACATTTGTGGGAACATTACCTTTTTACGGGAGATAAGGTCTTTTTAAGGCAATATTATCCAGTAATGAAGGGAGCTTGCGACTTCCTTTTGTCTGTGCTTGTCGAGCATCGTGGTTATCCAGCTGAAAAATGGCTCGTCCTGAGTCCTTCAATTTCGCCCGAGCAAGGGCCACTTGCGGCAGGCGTGACCATGGATAATCAGCTATGCTACGATATGCTTACCCGTACCGCTTTGGCGGCAGAAGCGCTCAATGTTGATGCAATGTATAGGGATACATTGCTGGAAACGGCAGGGCGGATTCCACCAATGCATATAGGTCGTTATAATCAGTTACAAGAATGGCTGGAAGACGTGGATGATCCGCACAATCAACATCGACATGTATCCCATTTATACGGATTGTTTCCAGGTAGTCAAATTTCACCGTTCCGCACGCCTGAATTGTTTGAGGCAGCACGTAATTCATTGATCTATCGAGGTGATTTTGCGACGGGATGGTCAATTGGATGGAAAATAAATTTATGGGCCCGTTTATTGGATGGAAACCATGCCTACGAAATTATAAAAAAGATGTTGACCGTTTCTGATGAAAACCATCCCGAGGGACGTACCTATCCCAATCTGTTTACGGCACACCCTCCATTTCAGATCGACGGTAATTTTGGCCTAACAGCAGGTATTGCGGAGATGCTGATCCAAAGTCATGATGGCGCTGTGCATCTACTGCCAGCGATTCCCGATCAATGGAAAGAGGGCTGGGTAAAGGGGATCAAGGCGCGCGGTGGATTTGAAATTGAAATGCAATGGAAAAAAGGAAAGATAAAGGAGGTGAAGGTCTTTTCACCTTTAGGCGGTAATTTGCGACTGCGGACCGCTACGCCGTTGAAAGGATCTGATCTTCAAATTGCAAAAGGCGATCAGACTAATGCCCTTTTAGCTCCTGTAATAACACCAGTAAGTATTCATTCGGTAGATTCACACCTGAAAGGAATTGAATTACCGAGCTATTATGAATACGATGTACGAACCTTGCCTGGAAAACACTATACATTTAAGGTTTACTAAATTAATGCGACTCATAAATCCTGTCAATATGTTAAGAATGAAAATCAGCGCTTTTGTCTTCTCTTTGATAATCCCGTTTTTGGGAGCATTGGCGCAGCAAGCCCATAATCCAATCATCTTTGCCGACGTGCCCGATATGTCCATGATACGCGTAGGTGACACCTATTATATGAGTAGTACAACCATGCACATGAACCCCGGTGTGCCGATTATGAAGTCTAAAGACCTGGTCAATTGGACCTTGGTCAACTACGCGTACGATCGTCTTGGCGATCAGGACGAACTCAATCTGTCAAACCAAAAGAATGCGTATGGGCACGGCTCCTGGGCAAGCAGTTTGCGCTTTCATGAGGGGCGGTACTATGTCAGCACATTTTCGGCCAATACAGGAAAAACGCATGTCTACCACACAGCAGATATTGAACATGGCCCCTGGGTTTCGAAAGAATTTCCGCCGATGATGCACGATCATAGCTTATTCTTTGATGAGGGGAAAATATATATGATCTGGGGTGGGGGACGGATCTATATTGCTGAATTATTGCCAGATTTTTCAGGTGTTAAAGCAGGAACACAACGGGTATTGATAGAAGATGCCTCTTTACCCGCCAAGCCTAAAGAAGGCAAAGCCGGTTTACCTGCGGAAGGATCCCAAATGTTTAAGATCAATGGTATGTATTATCTTTTTAATATTTCATGGCCAGCGGGAGGGATGCGCACCGTGATTGTACATCGGGCGAGCAAATTGGAAGGACCGTATGAGGGGAAAGTGGTTTTGCAGGATCAGGGTGTGGCACAGGGAGGACTGATCGATATGCCCAACGGAAAATGGTATGCTTATCTTTTTCAGGATTATGGTGCTGTAGGCCGAATTCCGTTTTTGGTTCCTGTCAAGTGGGAAGATGGATGGCCAGTGCTTGGTATTGACGGAAAAGTCCCGGCTACATTGGATCTTCCTGCAAATAAAAGCTTAAGCCCTGGAATTGTTAGTTCGGATGATTTTGAGCGGAAAGCCGGAGAACCCGCCCTTCCCCTGGTATGGCAATGGAACCATAACCCAGCTGTTGATCTCTGGTCCGTGACCGAACGCAGGGGCTTTTTGAGACTGCGAACCGGCGACCTAACTGATGACTTTCTATCGGCCAAAAATACATTGACGCAACGCACCATCGGCCCAAGCTGCAGCGCCGCTATTGCTGTAGAGGTTTCTAACATGAAAGATGGTGATTTTGCCGGATTATCGCTATTGCAAAAAAACTATGGTTTGGTAGGAGTTCGGATGGAAGGAAATACAAAATCGTTGGTAATGATCAATGCGATGACGGGTGCACCACAAGAACTGGCCAAGATCGACCTCAAACAGCAACGTGTATTTTTTAAAGCGAGCTGTGATTTTTCAAACAAAAAAGATACAGCCCAATTTTTTTATAGTACGGATGGACATAATTGGAACACGCTAGGTAACGTGTTAAAAATGAGTTATACCATTCCTCATTTTATGGGGTATCGGTTCGGACTTTTTAACTATGCGAGTAAAGCAGCTGGCGGCTATGTCGACTTTGATTACTTCCATTTGACCAGCAATTAAAATGATATGAGAAAACAATTTTTTACGCTATTACCGGTCGGGTTTCTGATCATGTTTTTTGTTACGATAAATGCATTGAAGGCGCAAAATCCGATTGTACAGACCGCCTATACGGCGGATCCGGCACCTATGGTGTATAATAACCGTCTTTATCTGTATACCACACAGGATGAAGAAGAGTCCACCTGGTTTAATATGAATAATTGGCGGGTATATTCAACCAATGACATGGTGAACTGGAGCGATCATGGTGCGGTTCTTTCTTATTCCGATTTTGATTGGGCAAAAGGTGATGCCTGGGCGGCACAATGTGTTGAAAAAAACGGTAAATTTTATCTATACGTGCCTGTCATTTCTAAACTGAACAATCGTGGTGCGATTGGTGTTGCGGTTGCTGATAGCCCGTTGGGACCTTTTCATGATCCCTTGGGAAAACCATTAGTGCAGAGTGAATGGGGCGATATCGATCCGACTGTGTTTATTGACGACGATGGTCAGGCGCATATGTACTGGGGTAATCCCCAACTGAAATATGTCAAGCTGAATGACGATATGATCTCCTATGCGGGTGATATCGTTGAGGTTCCGATGACGACAGGATCATTCGGAAAAAGAGCGGGGGACCCGAAAAGACCTACGACCTATGAGGAAGGTCCCTGGTTGTATAAAAGAAACAGCTTATATTATCTTTTTTGGCCGGGAGGTCCTTTACCTGAATTTATCGGTTATTCGACCAGCAAAAAAGCCGAAGGTCCCTGGAAGTATGGCGGAGTAATCATGCCCGCGGAAGGAAAAGCATTCACAAACCATCCTGGTGTTGTTGATTTTAAAGGAAAGAGTTACTTCTTTTACCACAATGGTGCTTTACCTGGAGGGGGAGGTTTTACGCGCTCTGTTGCTGTTCAGGAGCTAAACTTTAATCCGGACGGCAGTATCCCGCCAATGAAAATGACTGCTGGAATTACTCGTGCGGTAGCAGCAGTGAACCCCTACGAGCTCCATCAGGCCGAAATGATTGCGTGGTCCGAACATGTTAAATCTTATCAGAATGAAAAAGTAGGCGTTTTTATAAAGGCAAGGAAAGATGGAGCTTATACCTGTGTGAAAAACGTTGACTTTGGTGAGAAAGGTGCCTGCACTTTTTTTGCGCGAGTGGGAACAACACATAATGGTGGTGTAAGTATGGAGATACGTTCGGGAGCGAGCGATGGAGCTTTACTAGCTACGATACAAGTTCCCATGACTGGAGGCGATGACCGCTGGACTACAGTGGAGACTGTACTAGCCGATAAAGTGAAGGGAATACACGATGTATACTTTGTTTTTAAAGGCAAGGCTCCGTCAAATATCCTGTTTTTCGATTGTTGGAAATTTGGAAGGTAAAGTGGTAGAATATGTTTTTTAGAATAGAAAATTGCTTTTGCTTTTCATCTTTTTTTAGTCGTCTAACACTGGTTTTTGTTTGGCTTCTCGGACTGCTGCCATGCGCTGCCCGTGTACGGCTGCCAGCAATCATGGGAGACCAGATGGTTCTACAGCGGGATATCGATCTCCATATTTGGGGATGGGCAGCGAAGGGTGAGAAGGTTACGCTGCGGTTTAGGGAGGCATATTATTACACAGAAGCCGGACAGGATGGCAAGTGGAATGTGCGGATCCCGCCACAGCATTATGGGGGTCCTTATACAATGGAGATTAATGACATTGTTATTCGCGATGTGTTAGTCGGCGATGTCTGGCTTTGTTCGGGTCAGTCTAATATGGAAACGCCAATTAAGCGTCTTGTCGAACGTTTTCCTGAAATAAATGAATCTAATAATCATATGATTCGTTATTTCAAGGTGCCGACACAAAATAGTCCCATTGAGGTAAAGGATGAGATACCGCCTGGTGAACGTTGGCATTCGGGAATAGCTTCAGATGTGATGAATTGGACGGCATTAGCCTATTTCTATGCATTGGAGTCCTACCAACATAACGGTATTCCGGTTGGAATGATCGTATCTAGCCTTGGTGGATCGGGAATAGAACGCTGGATCGACCAGAAGTCTCTAAAGCAATTTCCAGAGCTGTTGCTAGATCAACATGCGATCGATAGTCTTAGGTTGGCAGAAAAAGATGACGGGGTAGATCTGTGGACCGCAGAAAATTATAATGATTTGCATTGGCCAACAGTGCCGGTTCCCGAATACTGGAGCAAACCGTATCGATTAAACAGAGGTGTCAGTTATTTTCGGAAGGATTTTGCCGTTCCGGCCGCTAAAGAGGGACGGCATGCCAAGTTGTATTTGGGAATGTTGATTGATAGTGATTCGGTGTATGTAAATGGTCATTTTGTTGGTTCTACGGCCTATCGGTATCCACCACGGATTTACGATATACCAGCTGGGGTGCTTCGTGCTGGAAGAAATAATTTAACTGTACGTCTGCGAACGGATGACAAGGATGGTGGATTCACACCGGATAAATCCTATGAGATCAAGCTCGATGATGTGCGCATTGATCTCACAGGCGAATGGCATTGGCAAGTTTCCGTGGACCAAGATAAAGTGGATAGCTATAAAAGCCGCCTACAGAACTTGGGACAAGTTGGATCAGGCCTGTACAATGGAATGATCTATCCGTTGCATGACTACGGGTTAAAGGGAGTACTTTGGTATCAAGGGGAGGCCAATACCGCCGATCCATCACGTTATCAGCGGTATCTTACGTTGTTGGTCCATAGTTGGCGCGCGCATTTTGGTCAACCGCTGCTCCCCTTTCTGATGGTACAGTTGCCGAACTTTATGGTCAAGGATACGGTACCAGCAGAATCCAATTGGGCACGGATCAGGGAAGCTCAGTTTCAGGCCAGCAAAGAAATACCATTTACAGCACTGGCGGTAACGTATAATCTTGGTGAGTGGAACGATATTCATCCGCTCAATAAAAAGGATATGGCCAAGCGACTATTTGTATGCGCACGAAGGATGTTGTATGGCGAGCGAGTGGTCGCCTCCGGTCCTCGGTATAAATGTATGCGGGTTAATGGAGATCAGATTATTGTTTCATTCGACGAAATGGGAAAGGGACTGACTATCGGTCATGGTGAAAAATTGCAACATTTTGCGATTGCAGGTTCAGATCGAAAATTCTTGTGGGCGAATGCCGTCATACGTGGGAATGAGGTCGTGTTGAGTCATCCAAAGATCAGCAATCCAAAGGCAGTCCGCTACGCATGGAGCAATAATCCCGAAGATGCAAATCTAATCAATAAGGAAGGGATGCTAGCGGCACCATTTCGTACCGATAATTGGTAAGCATGCGTAGTTGAAGCAAAAGAAATCAATTGAACAGCATAAAATATAATTCAGCAATTTAATTAATTAATTTAATCAATTTATGAAGGGACTAAATATTGTCTTAAAAAAACGGACAATGGTATTGTTATTATCCGTTACGGGAATTTTATCAACAACAAGGATACTGGGGCAGCAGCAAAATATGGTGAAGGATCTGAGTAAGGGGTTTGTGCACCAGTCTATTGGTAATCCGTACTTACCGCTTTGGGAGCATCTTCCTGATGGTGAACCCCGTGTTTTTGAAGATCCTGACCAGCCGGGGAAATATCGCGCATATATTATTGGTTCCCATGATTTACGTTTTACCAGTTATTGTGGGCCTGACATTCGGATGTGGTCAGCGCCGATTGAAAACTTAACGAGCTGGCGAGATGAGGGTGCTATTTTTACCTATCCGATCGATGGAAAATGGGATGTGATGTATGCCCCAGATCTGGTAGAGGTCAAACGTAAAGATGGGAAAAAAGAATACTACTTGTTTCCACACAGCAGAGGAGATAAACGTGAAGCAATGGTAGTCAGAGGCGATCGGCCTAATGGCCCCTTTAAACCTATAAACCTCACGGAAGATGGCAAGCGTACCCTGCCTGGAAGTATCCTTGGATTTGATCCTGCCGTTTACATTGAATATGTGACGGATCCCAAAGATCCTGATTTTGAAATGGGATTCCGGGCATACGGTTTTTGGGGGTTTCAACGCTCGATGGCGGCACAGTTAGATCAGAAAACGATGTATTCGCTACGACCGGGTACCGAAATTATTAATTATCTATTGCCGGCAAGTGCACGATATGGCGAATTGCGTGATCCAAAAGGCACCGCGTACCCTAATATTTTTGAGGGGGAGGATTTAGGAACTTTTAATTTTTTTGAAGCTTCATCAATTCGTAAAGTCGGCAACAAATATGTTTCGGTATACAGTGGGTATTCAGGTCCTGAATATGGGGTAGGGAGCTCAAATTCAACTTTGCGGTACGCGGTGGCAGATTCGCCATTGGGGCCTTGGAAGAGTGGTGGTGTTTTGGTCGATTCGCGTGCTCCAGTATTAAATAAAGACGGATCGGCTATCGAAACCAGCAATGCGGGGCATAATACCCATGGCAGTATCGAACTGATCAACGGACAATGGTACGTATTTTACCATAGACCGCCGCGCGGATTTGGTTTTGCACGTCAGGCTGTGGTCGAGCCTATCAAAGTTGCATGGGATGAAAAAAGTGTCAAGGAAGGGGGAATGGTTTCTATCCGGGCTTTTGACCCTTTTCAAGAAAACTTAACCATCAAAGATAAACAGGGAAAAGAATATAAAGGTGCAGAGGTAACATCAGAAGGCTTTCATTTTTATGGATTAGACCCTTATCGGTATTATTCCGCTGGATATGCCTGTTACCTTTCAGATATCAACTTGCAACAGGATTCATGGGATGTATGGGACAACCATATGCCTGTGACAAATATGAAAAATGGAACTATCGCAGGTTTTAAATATTTCGGATTCGGTGGGCTGAAACAGGATAAGTTTGGGTTAAAGGCTTTTGAGGGAACGAGAAATGGAAACCGCACCGCTTTTAATCTGTTTATTACACCAAAAACACAAACTTCATTTAAGGTCAACGTATGGCTGGATGGCCCTTGGGATAATGATACCTGGAAAGGAAAGCGGATTGCCCAAATAACCGTTCCGGCAAATACTGCGACAACAGTAAAGCAATTTACGGTCGATGTTTCTAACTATGTAGATCAACTGGATGGTAAACATGCCTTGTTTCTGGTCGCTGAGGGTGAAGAAGGCAAGCCGCTTTTTGATTTTATAGGGTTGGGATTTAGTTCGAAAGACAAAAAAATTGAACGTCCAGTACCACCTTCGGTTACGATTACAGTGAATGGCAAAAAACTAATGTTGCCTTCTATTCCTGTGCGATCGACAGATGAGAATGGCATCGTTGGTTATAATCATTATGAAGTTACTTTTCCAATGGAAACCAACGACAAGAAGATTCCAGTGGTAAAGGCTATGGCAAATAATCCTGAAGTTGAAATCAAAGTTAAGCAAGGCAGCTCGTTGACCGGTTACGCACAGGTAGATTGTGTTTACAAAGGACAAACCAAAAGTTATCTTGTAAAGTATGTAAGGAATTGAACCTTTAGCCGGTAAGCGACTTTACAAACCATATAGAAAATGGCTGTCTAAAAAAATAGACGGCCTTTTTTAAACATTTTTATTGGAATATAAAACATTTGTATTGGTTCCCGGTCAAAAGCTACTTGTAGTTTTACCCTTGTAATTCAACTAATCGAATAACCAATTATATGGATCAAAGTATGACAGAGGTAAAGCCTATTAAAGGTTTTTACAAACTTTCAATGAAACAGCGGGTGGGGTTTGGTGCTGGCGATCTTGCCCAGAATCTTATTTACCAGACTGTTTCGATGTACCTTCTGATTTTTTATACCAATGTTTATGGGATTTCTGCAGCTTCGGCAGGAGTTATGTTTCTCATTGTCCGAATCGTGGATGTCCTGTGGGATCCCATTGTAGGCGCATTTGTCGATAAGAGAAATCCACGGATGGGAAAGTACAGATCTTATTTGGTGTTGGGAGGAATTCCGTTGACAGGGTTTGCAATTCTGTGTTTTTGGAATGGCTTTTCGGGTTCTTTGGCCTACGCTTATGTCACTTATGTTGGGCTATCGATGCTTTATACCTTGGTGAACGTTCCTTATGGTGCTTTAAATGCTTCCTTGACGAGGGATACAGACGAGGTGACAAAACTAACATCGACGCGCATGTTCATGGCGAACGTTGGCGGGCTTGCGGTCGGATATGGCGTTCCGTTGGTTGTACAGTATTTCTCTCCGGATGGAAAGATAAACTCAAAAGATTCGGCCGAAGCTTGGTTTACAACGATGCTGATTTACGCTTTAGTCGGATTGGCCCTTCTAATTTTTTGTTTTTCGCAAACAAAAGAACGGGTTATTATGGATGAAAAGGATACTGATAATGTGCGCGTATCTGATCTATGGCGAGAATTTAAGCACAATCGGCCTTTGCGTATTTTGGCCTTTTTTTTCATTACAGCATTTGCAATGATGGCCATCGGTAATTCGGCAGGATCCTATTACATGATCTACAATGTACATGCTCCGGATATGTTGCCTTATTTTATGGCCTTGGGGTCTTTACCTGCTTTCATCTTTATGCCATTGGTGCCAGTTATCAAACGTGCAATAGGTAAGAAGCAAATGTTTTATGTTTTTCTGGGTGTCGCTATCCTTGGAATGCTCATGTTATATATGATTTCATCCAACGAGACACTTAAGGGGAATATTGGATTGGTATTGACAGCTCAGTTTATCAAATCAACTGGTGTAATCGTTGCTACGGGGTATATGTGGGCGCTTGTACCCGAAGTCATATCCTATGGCGAGTATAAAACAGGTAAGCGTATTTCGGGCATTGTCAATGCACTGACAGGTATTTTTTATAAGGCTGGCATGGCACTGGGAGGTGTAGTACCCGGTTTGGTACTAGCCTATGTTGAATTTGATAAAGATAATGCGGTAAGACAATCCGCATTGGCTGAAAAGGGAATTTTATGGTTGGTGGCTGTTATTCCTGCAGTACTTTTGGTACTCGCCATGTATGTTATCTCCAAATATGAACTGGATGATGTAACGATCGATAAAATTAACAGGGATATAGAATCAAGACATACTTATTAATCAAAAATAAACCATGAAGATGTTAAAAACTATTGTTGTAGCTGTATCAACATTATTATTTGGTCCTACTGCTTCAGCCACTTTGCAAAACCTGAAGCGAGCCCCAGATTCATTGACCTTGAAAGATGCATTTGAGGGTAAGTTTTATATAGGAACAGCATTAAACCTTGATCAGATATGGGAGCGGGATGAAGCTGCGGTAGCGGTGGTAAAAAAGCAGTTCAGTTCCATTGTTGCCGAGAATTGTATGAAAAGTATGTTTTTACAACCAAGAGAAGGTGAGTTCGATTTTAAGGATGCGGACCGTTTCGTGGCATTTGGAGAAAAAAATAAAATGCAAATTATTGGTCACACGCTGATTTGGCATTCGCAGACTCCAGCTTGGTTTTTTGTCGATAAAAATGGGAAAGAGGTCACCCGTGAGGTACTTATCGCACGCATGCGGAAGCATATACAAACCGTTGTGTCGCGCTATAAGGGAAGGGTGTTTGGTTGGGATGTGGTGAACGAGGCTATACTGGATAATGGCGAATGGCGTAAAAGCAAATTCTACCAAATTATTGGACCGCAATTTATTGAATTAGCATTTAAATTTGCCCATGAAGCAGACCCAAAAGCTGAATTATATTATAACGATTATTCGACAGCAATCCCCGAAAAAAGAAAGGGGATTATGCGCATGGTGCAACAGGTAAAGGCTGCCGGTGGTCAGGTCAGTGGGATTGGCATGCAAGAACATAATGCGCTGGACAATCCACCTATTGAAGAAGTTGAAAAAACCATACTCGGATTTGCGGGCCTTGGTGCAAAGGTAATGGTAACAGAAATGGATATTTCGGTCCTGCCACATGTACGCCCCAATATGGGAGCCGAAGTTGGGGAACGTCATGCTTACAGCAAAGCGATGAATCCCTACGAAAAAGGGCTTCCAGCGGAGAAAATGGACGAGCTAGGAAAGAGATATGTAGCGTTTTTTAAATTATATCTCAAACATCGGGATAAAATATCGCGTGTGACATTGTGGGGTGTAGGCGATGGAGATTCATGGAAGAATGGTTGGCCTATTCCGGGACGTACAGACTATCCGTTGTTATTTGATCGGAATTATCAGCCCAAACCTTTTGTAAAAGATATTATTGCGTTGACTCAAAAAAAAAAGAAATAAGAAATATGAGCAAAAGTAGGTATTTATATTCCGGAGATTACATGGCTGATCCTTCAGCCCATGTTTTTGAAAACAAAATTTATATTTATCCCTCTCACGATAGGGAGAGCGGTATTCCCGAAAATGATAACGGCGACCATTTCGATATGCAGGATTACCACGTGTTTTCTCTTGAAGATATCGATGCGGATGTTGTTAACCATGGAAAGGTACTGGATGTAAAAGATATTCCCTGGGCTGGTCGTCAGCTTTGGGATTCCGATGTGACTGAGAAAGACGGAAAATACTATATGTATTTCTCCTTGAAGGATAGAAACGATATTTTTAAACTCGGTGTTGCTGTGGCAAGCCATCCCTATGGACCATTTGTTCCACAGGAGCATCCTATCAAAGGAAGTTACAGTATTGATCCATGTGCTTTTAAAGATACAGACGGTTCCTATTATTTATATTTTGGTGGTATATGGGGTGGACAACTTCAATTTTATCGGAATAATAAAATTATTTCACCTAATGAATTGCCAAAATCTGATGAACCTGCATTGTCTCCAAAGGTTGTCAAGCTGTCTGCTGATATGATGGGGTTTTCGGAACAGCCACGGGATCTTGTTATTTTAGATAAAGAGGGCAAACCATTAACGCAAGGGGATACGGAAAAGCGATTTTTTGAAGCTTCCTGGATGCATAAATACCAAGGTAAGTATTATTTTTCCTATTCTACAGGCGACAGCCATTTGATTTGTTATGCCATAGGAGACAATCCATATGGACCATTTACCTATCAGGGTGTGATTCTATCGCCCGTTGTTGGCTGGACTACGCACCACAGCATTGTCGAATTCAAGGGCAAGTGGTACCTGTTTTATCATGATTCGGTACCTTCTGGAGGAAAGACCTGGCTTAGAAGCATGAAAGTTATTGAGTTGATCTATGATGAAAATGGTCATATTAAGCCGATTGATGGATTGTCTTCGTAATGATATATTTTAGTTCAAGATGAGGTATATCATGCGTTTTCATTTCTATTTGGTGATCATACTGTATTGTGTTCCCGCTGCTTTAAAAGCTGAGGACGGTAGTCAGTTATGGCTGCGGTTTTCAAAACAGGAGAAACCTGTAGGCACCGTCCAGATTATAAAAGGAAAATCAACTGATGTTACTTTGGCATTGGCAAAACAGGAACTGGAATGTTATTGGAAAAGTGGGGATGTGATCTTAAAACTTGATCATAGCAGAAAGGACTTAAAAGATGGCTATCAAATAAGCCAACACGAAAATCAGGTTTATATTGTTGCCGGCCGATCAGCGGGTATATTATATGCTGTTTATCATTTATTACGGCTTCAGGAGACAGGAGCAGGAATACCTCCTACAGGATGCATTGAAATACCTTCTTACGATATTAGGGTCTTGAATCATTGGGACAATCTGGATGGGACTATAGAACGTGGATATGCAGGGCATTCGCTATGGAACTGGGAGGAACTGCCGAATAACCTTTCACCCCGATATGAACAATATGGACGAGCCAATGCTTCGATTGGAATTAATGCCACCGTATTGAATAACGTGAATGCTTCTTCGGATCTATTGAAGAAGGAGTATCTGATAAAAGTTAAAGCTTTGGCGGATGTCTTTCGTAAATATGGTATAAAAGTATATGTGTCGATCAATTTCTCTGCGCCGAAAAATTTAGGTGGCTTAGCTAATTCGGATCCCTTAAATAAGGATGTTCAACACTGGTGGAGATCCAAGGTGAAGGAGATTTATGCGTTAATTCCGGATTTCGGCGGATTTTTGATCAAAGCAAATTCGGAAGGACAGCCAGGTCCCCAAGATTATGGACGAAGCCATGCGGACGGAGCCAATATGCTTGCCGATGCGCTAAATCCCTATGGTGGTATCGTATTTTGGCGTGCTTTTGTCTATCATCCGACTAAAGATGACCGTGCCAAACAAGCCTATCAAGAATTTGTTCCACGCGATGGTCAGTTTCGTGACAATGTTATTCTTCAAGTAAAAAATGGTCCGATAGATTTTCAACCCCGGGAACCTTTCAATCCTTTATTGGGGGCGATGCCAAATACAGCGAAGATGCTCGAATTTCAATTGACACAAGAGTATCTGGGATTTTCCAACCATTTGGTCTATTTGGCACCTTTGTTTAAGGAGGTATTGGATAGTGACACCTATGCCACTGGTAAAGGCGGAACGGTGGCAAAGCAGACCGACAGTAGTGGGCATTTGGGTCGTAAAACGGCAATCGCTGCAGTAGCTAATATTGGTTTGGATACCAATTGGACGGGACACCATTTCGGGCAAGCCAACTGGTATGCTTTCGGCCGTTTGGCCTGGAACAATAGCCTGTCTTCAGCAAAAATAGCGGATGAGTGGATACGGTTGACATTTACGGGAGCGCAGGAGTTTCTCGAGCCAGTCAAGAAGCTGATGTTGGAATCTAGGGAGGCAGCGGTCGATTATATGATGCCATTAGGTCTACATCACCTTTTTGCTTTTGAGCATCATTACGGTCCCGAACCTTGGGGCGATATCCCGGGGGGACGTCCAGACTGGATGCCCTGGTATTACCATAATGCGGATAGTGTGGGATTGGGTTTTGACCGAACAGCCAAGGGAAGTAATGCAGTATCACAGTACAATCCACCATTGAACGAAATATATGGAAATAGAGCCACTTGTCCGGAAAATCTTTTATTATGGTTCCATCATGTCTCCTGGAATGATCGGATGAAAAGTGGCAACACGTTATGGAACGAACTATGCTTCCGTTATGATCATGGTGTACAAAAGGTGCGTGAATTTCAGAAAGTTTGGGATCGTATGGAAAGATATATTGATCGATCACGTTTTTCAGATGTTCAAGCTAAACTGAGAATCCAAATTAGAGATGCAATTTGGTGGAAAGATGCCTGCTTGCAATACTTTCAGTGTTTTTCACGTCAGCCGATTCCATACCAGTTAGAGCGACCAATACACGATTTAGAAGAGTTAAAGAAAATCAAGTTGCCGATGGGGCATCATAATTAGCAACGAAAGCATTGTCTTCAATATCTTATTCATAAATGGATTACTTCATCTGCTTATTCTACGTTTGTAACTCATCGGTGTCTCGCCTGTTAGTTTCTTAAATAGTCTATTAAAGTAAGATATATTTTCAAAGCCCAGTCTAAAACACAGTTGTTGAATATTGTCTTCCTCAACTAACATCATTAGTTGTGCTTTCTCTATTTTCTTCTGGTTGATGTAATTCACTGGTGTGATATTTATATGCTTTTTGAACAGTCGGATTAGGTGATCTTTGGAGATGAAAATTTGATTGGCAAGCTGTTCGATAGAAATTGGATAATGGATATTTTCGTCTATGTAATCGAGTACGCGTAGAAGGCGTTTTTCGACTTGGGGTATTTTGTTGGTTGCTTCTGCAAGGAACCTGCTCATCAACAAATGAATGATCGCTTGGTTTTCGGACGCTCTGGCGAAAGGTGAAGCTGTCTGTAGTGCCATATTTTTCATTAATTCTATTGAATTATCGTAACTCTTTGGATCGTAAATTTTTAACTCACGACCTGGATTTAATGCATAGAGATGCTGGATGACTGTCTCCAATAGCTGATCCGATTTGATTTCCTTCGGAAAAGTGTAACGGTCGAAAATACTCGATCTTATTTCGGGGTTTTCATAAATATGGATATAATAGAGGGATAATTTATCGGAACAGTCATAGCTGTGATGGATATAGGCTGGGGTGAGATAGAGATGACCAGGTCGGAGTTTAATGACCTCGTCATTTACAATAATAGCTGCTTCTCCTTCAGAGACATAGTGTATTCTGGCAAAAGGACTCTTAATATCTTTAAAATTCCAATCTGCCTGATGTTCCGCATAGCCAATATTCAATAGTGTAAAATCAAGTTTATTCTTTTCGTTATTTATCATTATGCGAAGAGGAAAATAATTAGATGCAATATTAATCTCAGGTACAATAATACTCGTTTTCTCTAAAAAAAATAGAGTTTTTTACGTGCAATTATCGATAATGTTTCTTTTTGGTGCAATCGATGTATCTCTAGGAAATCAGTTGTGCTTTTTTAACGGTGAGTTTTGTGATGCTTAGTTGGGATGGGTCGATATCGTGTTATTTTTTATCGCTAATGTAGTCCCTTTCTCCATGCTATATAATTATTTTTGACTATATGATAACACAAAGATTTTGAAATAGGAAACCTTCTGAATTCTGATATGATCTTTGGTATCACAATAACCCATAGCAGTTGCTGTTTAAATCTTGATATCATTTATAAATGAAAGCAATAAGAATTATTAAAGCGGGGAGTGTGGAAATCACGGATATCCCGAAGCCCACTGTTAAAGAGGGACATGTCCTGTTAAAAATTGATTATGTTGGATTCTGTGGTTCGGATCTGAATACCTTTCGAGGATTGAATCCATTGGTCAATTTACCGGTCATACCGGGGCATGAAATTGGGGCAACGGTAGTGGAATTGGGGGCTCACGTGGTGACAGACCTTAAGATTGGTACAAAGGTTACGGTAAATCCATATTCCAATTGTGGTCTATGTAGCGCCTGTAAAAATAATAGGCCTAATGCCTGCCGTTACAACGAGACCATGGGGGTGCAGCGCGATGGTGCCATGGCGGAATATATTGTTGTACCTATTGAAAAGGTTATCGCTGGGGGACAACTATCATCCAAAGAATTGGCTTTGGTGGAGCCTATGAGTGTGGGATTTCATGCTGTTGATCGAGCTTCGGTAACGGACAGCGACGTTGTATTGGTATTTGGATGCGGTATGATCGGGGTGGGGGCAATCATTCGGGCAGCATTACGGGGAGCCACAGTCATTGCAGTCGACGTCAGTGCTGAAAAGCTTGCTCTTGCAAAAAAACTCGGTGCAAAGTTTACAATTAACAGTGTTGAAGAAGATCTGCAGGCGAAGTTGGCAATGTTAACCCAATCCCTGGGGGCTGATGTCGTGATCGAAGCCGTTGGCCGAAAAGAAACGTACTTGGCCGCTATTGAAGCTGCGGCCTATACGGGTAGAGTGCTGTATATTGGTTATGTAAAAGATACCATTCCCTTTGATACCCAATTTTTTGTTAAAAAGGAACTAGATATCAGGGGCTCACGTAATGCTACGGCAAAGGACTTTGTTGCAGTAATGAATTACCTGAAAATGAAAACCTGCCCATTGGAAGATCTGATAACAGCTATTTATCGGGCGGAAGATGCGCAAATAGCTTTAGAAGCCTGGGTAAATGATCCTGGACGGGTTTTTAGGCTATTGATTGCGCTTTAAAACGACGGCGGTATGCTAGATTTCCACATAATCTAACGCGTGTTTTTTGAAGTAATATATGTACATTTAGATGTTTAGCGTACAATTTAAATACCTAAAGGAAAAAATAAACTTCAATCGTAATGAACAGCAAAGTTTTAGCGTGTTTTTTCATCATGCTGTGCTCGAAAATGCTTCTGGGCAATTCGCAAGATTCGGTCCAATCGGGGTTCGTCGCCAAGATGGACCGATTTTTGTGAATTAAGCAGCATTTTACTTCCACGTTTAAAAAGTGGAAAAATGAAAACGTCGTGTTGGATATCTTGTTCACTCTATAATTATAGGGGCAACGATTGATCAAAATTAGTGAGATTCGTTTTAAGGTAAATTTTTTAATTAGCACGTGATTGTTTAGCTTTGATATTCCATTGGTCATTATTATTAATTTATTACCTAAAAATTGTGCAAAGCCAAACTATTATTACTTTACTTATCGTTGGAATAGTCATCAGTAAAACGCTAATAGGTGTACTGATCTACTTTTTAATCCGAAAGAACCGGTTGCTAAAGGTCGAACAGCTCAAACTGACGACTGCCAACAGTATCCTCAGTGAACAGGCAATTCGTATTCATCATTATAATGAGGAGTTAAAAATTGCGGAGAGTTTCAAGACTAAAGTCCTGTCAATTGCATCACATGATCTCAGGGCACCATTTGCATCGGTCGAAATTTTGCTGGCGATTGATGATATTTCTCTCGTTGATAAGGAGGATCTTAAACTCATCTTTTTAAATCTAAAAGGACAGGTGGCCAGATCGCGTATGATGTTGGAAGAGGTTTTACTCTGGACAGAATCACAACTTCGAGATAAGCTTGAAAATACCGAGAACTGCAATATTTGCGATCAAATTGATGCGGTATTGGGAATCTATGCGCTAGAAATCCAACGTTTCAATATATTGATCATAAATTCAGTGAATCCGGATTTTTGGGCGGATACACATAAAGGAATTCTCGCTTTTGTGCTTAGAAATGTGATTAGCAACGCTATTAAATATGGACGAGTCGGCGGCAGCATTACGCTGCAATTGATCGATGACCAAAGCGGTCGATGGGAGCTTATCGTCAGCAATGATGGGGAAGAACTTTCATCGGAAGTCCTCCATAATTTAAATTTTGTCAATAGCTGGGACCGTAAAAGATCTGAAAACAAAAATGGTGCAGGATTGGGTATCTCACTCTGTAAGGATTTGATTAAACGGATTGATGGAAAAATACAGTTCGAGAATCAGCATGGTACAGGCGTTTCTGTACGGATCTCGTTTCCGCGAAAAGCTTATCAGGCTGTCTCTTGATAACAATTTGTCTACTTTAAGGGGAATCTTTGAATTGCCTAAATAGGTAGTTCTTAATATCAACACGTTCAATAGCGTGAAGAACTACGAACGTGGGGTAAAAGCCGTTAACTTGAACTATGAACATGTTTGGATCGCTTATACCAGATCTAATGCCCCGAAGTTATGCATTAAATCATTAAGGCCTCCAGTCGATGGAGGCCTTTTGTTTTTTCTGTATATTGAACTTGGGTCCTATATGCCTTTTTGGAGTGCCTTATTAGGATAAATTCGTATTTTACTTTTTGACAGCTTCCAGCATAAAAAGCCCTTCGGTTTCGAAAGGGAGGTCAAGAATGCGATTTTGAGCATCCATATCGACTGAAATAAAACCAAATCCTACCTCTTTTAATAGTTCGAGATCTTTGGCAGGACGTTGATGTGCACTGATGTCTAGCGCCGATTTAATGGCATTGATCTGATCGATAGCGCCCGAAGGGCATTCCTCATGTCTTTCGGTACCAAAAACTGTTTTCCCAAAATCGGCATCCAAGTTGATCAGTCTTCCACCTGATTTGAGCACACGTTCCGTCTCGCGGTAACATTTTTCAAGATCCGGGATAGTCCATGTCATCAATCTGGTGAAGACAAGGTCAAAGGTATTGGTCTCAAATTGTAGCGACTGTGCGTCCATGACCTGATAGTCCACATTGAGCTCCAGTTCTTGGCTGACGAGCTTTGCGTATTCAATCATCTGAGGGGAGAGGTCAACGGCAGTAACCTCAAAACCCGCTAAGGTCATAATGTTAGCGAAATATCCTGTAGCAGTACCGACTTCAAGTACTTTGTTGCCTGTAACCTGACTACGGACAGACTTAAAGAAGTCAAGCCAGCGTTCGGTCTCTGGCCGTGACCAGGCTTCGTCCCGTTCCTTGCGCCAGGAAGTACTACGGTCATTCCAATATGCTGTTATTCTATTAATCATCTCAATAATTTTAACAGTGACAAATTTATCTATTTTATCAACAACAAATAATGGAATTATGTCATATCTCCGATCAGCTTGTTTTGGATTTTTATTCTGCTTGCCTCAGCTGAAAACATAACTATCACTAAGCCAATTCACAAACGTAATAATAAATAATAAGCGATACCTGTTGAATGTTGCAAATGACGTAGGTGAATTTGTCCAGGAAAACAAATTTTAGCTGTTTTTTGATTGTTTTAGTTCATCAATTGTCCGGTTGTATCGATCATAAATGACTTTTTCAGGTTCAAAATTTGGCTTAGGTTTCCAATATTCTTCGATCTGAATCGTATTGTTTCTTATGATTGTATTTGAACTTATCAATGTTCCTTTTCCATGGACTTCGTTCATGTTGAGCGGGGTTACCGGGGATAAGTATTTTTCGAGCATTTGTGGGATTTCGCGGAAATTGATACAATTATCGTCAATAATAACCTTTTTACTTTTTTTTATTAAAGGTAAGAGCACTTTCGCTGTCCAGCCTGGGTTTGCTGATCTGAGTTGAAATGCTGGCTGGGTCAAATGCAAGTTGAACTGTGCTCTGTCGTCGCTGTGGTAATTGCTATAGACAACAGTTTCAATCGTCTCCCAAGGGATAAATTGGGTTGTTTTTAGCAGTGGAATTTGATGGGACAAGCCTTTATGATCAGATGTTACACTTTCCTGTAGCGTTATTTGCTGCTGTATTGTTTTCTCAGAAACTCGAAATCCAATTGTCATACCGTACAGGATAATACCGGGGAATAGGGTGAAAAGTCCCGAAACGACATAGGCTCCTACGACTTTGGCGCCATGAATAATCATAAATAGGGTTAAACCTACTCCAATGCAGATAAATAGCCCAAGTAATAATTTAATGACTAAAAAAGGGTTAAATTTCATTTGTTCAAAGCCATTGATTTTGAGTTAAATCTACTAAAAGTTCTTGATTTTTTAGAAAGTGGGTTGGCGTTTTGGGAAAGGACGGCTCGTTACTGGTATGCCAATAATTAGTATATTTACGGCATTGTCGATACATGAAAGCGCAAAAAATGATATGGATATTGCTGCCGCTGATGCTCTTGCAGAGCTTCTCGACAGTATGGCTATGGACTGTTTTTGAGCTTAACAGAGATTATATCGCGAAGAATGAATGTATCAATCGATTCAATGAAAAAGCACTTTCCTGTCGAGGACAATGTATTTTGATGAAAAAGATGCGTGAACATGAAGAGAAGGAACAAAAGAACCTGGAATCACGTATAATCGATTTTGTATTTATCAATAACCAGTCGTGTTTTAACCTTGATGTTACTTTTTTTGAAGAAGCAGTTGCGGAAATCTTATTTCCGGAATATCAAGTAAACTATGCCTATAGACCAATCTTTTCTATTTTTCATCCACCGTTGGCTTAAATCATTTTGTTTTTTAGTACAGGCTGTCGACATGTTGACTGATGGCCCTTCCTGTGTTCAAAAGATTTAAATCAATACATATGACTATATATTCCCATGTGGGGACTACCGAGGGTTTGATATTCTTACTGTTCGCATTTTCACTTACTCTTTTTAATTCTTCCTGTACTGGTGATCATTCAAAAAAGAATCGAAAGAATCCTGCAGATTTTATCCTGCCGAAGGACTCCAATGTGGTCCGTATAGCTGATACGGTTTGGGATGAATATTTGCTTGAACGTAATAGTGTAATAAAATAAGACCGTATCCATGAAATCTCACCGCTGTAGATGGTTGTTTTGTATGATAATGGCTTGGGCAATATGCCTGCAGGCAACCAATCTCTTGTGGGCATTTCTTGAATTTGAATGCAATCGTACGTATATTGAAGAAAATCTCTGTATCAATCGTTTTGAACCAGCAGTGAGCTGTAAAGGTTTCTGTTACCTCATTGAAAAAACGGTTGAACAAAAGGATGTGAACGATGTACTTGCTAAAATGAAAGGGATGGAAACATTGGTATTTCTGCAGCAAACTAGGGAAATCTTCCTATGCTCTCCAGTGTGTGTTGCTGTAAAGATTGTCTATCCAAAAGATTTTGAACCAGATACTTGCAGTGGTATAACGCATAAAATTTTAAGACCGCCGATGGTTTGATTATTCTAAACATATTTTTTTACAGAATAATCATAAAAAATGGTCATACGAAAAGAGAAACTAGATTTTCTAAAATTAGAAGATATTGATTCCGCTTCGCAAGGAATCGTTATTATGCCTATGGCAGATTTTTTACATGCTAAGGCCAATCAGAATACATTGCATATACGTTCGTTTTACAGCCTTCTGTTTGTTAACAGCGGCAAATTGTCCATGGTAGCAGATCTAGGTTTACATATTGTGGCGAGCCAAGATATTATCAGTATCAATTCAAATTGCGTGTGCAGTTTTCAGCCATGCTCATCCGTAGAAGGGTACAGTGTTCTATTTACTGAATCGTTTTTCAGTGAACAGCATAATACTGAAGTAATGAACTGTTTTCATTTTTTTAAGAGTAGGTGTATGCACGGGATTGCACTATCAAAAGAAGATACGATCAGTTGTCTGCAAGTAGTGCGCCTGATGCATATCGCATACAATTCTCTTAAATTAAGTGCTAAAGGCGTCTTGAGACGATACCTAATTATGCTGTTCCAGATTTTGAGCAGGCATATCATGGTCGGTCAAGGGTCTATGCAATTGGACGAAGTCGACTATAAGGTCCGAAGTTTCGAGTCTTTGGTTGATAGTCATTATGCGCAACATCGTTATCCTTCATTTTATGCGGAGCAATTAAATATATCGATCAACTATCTCAATCGGATTTGCAGGAAAAAGAGATCGATTAGCTGTGGTATGATTATCCGTGGACGCATTTTGTTGGAGGCAGAGCGTTTACTTTACCATACTTTTAAAACAGTAAGAGAAATTGCCTTTGAACTCGGTTTTGAAAATGTGCCATATTTCAGTACATTTTTTAAAGCAAATAAAGGAATGAGCCCCGAAGAGTTTAGGAAAAATTGTTAATTTAAATACTACTAAAAGCCTTTTTCATGTATTTGAAAAAGGCTTTACTTTTCAAAAAAAAACTGTCCCGTAGCCTACCCATTCTTATTTTTTCTTTTCCGATTTTTTCTGGCCATCAACAGGTAAATCCAATATAGCCATTAGTAATAGATAATAACCTTTTTCCAATCCCATTTTTTGTGCTTTTTGATGTATCGTATCCATATCTTTAGTCAATTGTTGTTTAAATTTTATTTTGCTATTTGTGTAAACAGAATCAAATGCTGTACCCAAAAGTTTCCCTTGGCTCGCTAACCGTATTTTTAGGGCATAAATAACGTAGAGAGTTCATTTTTTGATAAAAAAATACGGACTGCTCAGGTATTTAATACAGTGAAAATATCAGATGGATCAGCAGTAAGATGTAAAAAGTACATGAACGTCTTTGCTGTAAAACATTTTCTACGCCAGCATTGTCATACTTACAATTAATAATAAAAACAGGTATTTATGAAAAAGATAATTCCATTTGCGCTCATGTCGAGTTTATTGATGCTCGTGTCGAGCTGTGCAGCAATTGAAGGTATATTTAAAGCAGGCGTATGGTCGGGCATCCTATTGGTTGTTGTCGTAGTCGCTATTGTCATTTGGTTGGTCAGCAAATTGTTTGGTGGATCAAAATGATTTTATGAACGGGATTTTCGCTATTTAGGGACTTATTGTTTTTCGACGAGATATTTCCAGTAACGTTTCGGAACATGTCTTAAGTGAAGCTTCATGTTTTGACGTGATTCAATAGAGGTACTCTTAAAATAAGTCTTCCAGAGATGCTGATAATCTTTTTCTTGAGGGTCGAGATCCACTTCTAGCTGATATGGATCTTGAACCTCATGTGTATTGTTGTTGGATACCTCCAAGATATTTTTGCCATCATAATGGAAGCCATAGTTTCGCCGTATATCATAAATTAACCAGCACTGGTCGGCGAATCGGTTTTTAAAGAAGTCTACAACCAGGGGAATCACATTGAAATCGGGTTCAACGATGGCTGTGTAAAGATTATCTTTAGACTTCACAAATCGGATAAAAGCCTTCATGCGGTGTCGCTCACGGCTGATTTTTTTGACTGTCTGACGGATACG
Source organism: Sphingobacterium sp. (assembly GCA_050281725.1). Lineage (GTDB taxonomy): Bacteria > Bacteroidota > Bacteroidia > Sphingobacteriales > Sphingobacteriaceae > Sphingobacterium. The sequence goes on from JBMAAL010000004.1 coordinate 80,039, forward strand.
GAGTATAGGTGGGTATCCATAATTGCGTATATCCAATTTTCCCCTTCGAAAAAGTTCAACAATCAGTCGAAATCCATTGAGCCATTCAGATTGATTATCGGATAAAAAGTTATGATAAAAAATTTTTGTTTCTTTTGCTCCAAGTATCTTTTCTATTCCCACTAAAATGCGCCTAGCTTTTTTTACCTCAGTATGAACCTGTCGCTTCTCCGAAAAAATGCTAATTTCCATAGACTTTTCTGTTGTCGGAATGCTATCAAATTCTTTCCGTTCAAAGGCTTCAAATACACAACAGAGGTATCCAGAAAAACTTCCGTCAAAAATATAGTCCATTAGAAAAGCGTTAGCTGGGTATTGGAAGCCGTGACCTGTGTACGAGGATTACTTTCAAGAATAGACTTTCTGATGTTTTCGGGATAGTGGAAGCCTCCAGCTATGAGTGTATCCTGGCAAACCATAAAATATTTGGCGCGATTATAGGCAATTCCTATTTTTCGAAGTTGATATTCCTTTAATTTTCCATATTTGCGCGACTGTACAATTTTGTTGGCAGATTGCCTGCCAATACCGGGGATTCGGATAATCCACTCATAAGTAGCGCTGTTGATGTCGATAGGAAAGAATTGCGGGTTGCGTAGCGCCCAAGCAAGCTTAGGGTCTATGTCTAGATCGAGATGTTGATGCGTGCTGTTGAGTATTTCATGAAGCGAAAAACCGTAAAACCGAAGTAGCCAATCTGTCTGATAAAGTCTGTTTTCACGTACAAGAGGCGGTGATGTCCCAATTTGCGGAAGGTTGGAATCGGTCGCGTTGATGGGAATATAACCCGAATAATACACCCGTTTGAGATTGTAATCTTTATAGAATGTATTGGCCGCCTGCATAATCTGTAGGTCGCTCTCTGGAGTTGCTCCAATGACCAGCTGCGTACTTTGGCCTGCTGGTACAAATAAGGGTGCTTTCTTGTCTTTTTTTCGATCCTGACGAAGGTTGAGAATTTCATTTTTAATAATCGCCAGAGGCTCGCGAACGGACTGATGATCTTTTTCGGGAGCAACAAGTTTGAGTCCCTCCTCAGTAGGAATTTCGAGGTTTACACTCATTCGGTCAACATATAAACCTGCTTCTTTTAATAATGATTCACTTGCTCCGGGGATGGCTTTGAGGTGGATATAACCATTAAAACGTTCTTCCGTTCGGAGTTTCTTGACAACTAACATTAAGCGTTCCATCGTGTAGTCTGCAGACTTGAAAATACCCGAACTTAAAAAAAGACCTTCAATGTAATTACGACGGTAGAAATTCATGGTCAATTCGACAACTTCCTTCACCGAAAATGCTGCGCGTTGCACGTCATTGCTACGTCGGCTAACACAAAAGGAACAGTCGTAGATGCAGTAATTGGTCATCAAAATTTTTAGTAGAGAGACACAACGGCCATCTTCGGTGTAGGTATGACAAATGCCACTAGCCGATGAATCGCCTATACCACCACTATTTTTTCGTTTACTTCCACTTGAGCTGCAACTTACGTCGTATTTAGCGGCATCAGCTAATATTTGCAATTTATCATCAAAACCAAACATGATTTATTCTCCAATAATTTATTGTAAAATTACTAATAATATTAGTAATAAATCCCCGTAAAATTACTTGATTTACCTTTTTTATATTCGTACTTTTCACCTTCAACTGCCGAGGAGTGCCCAAATTTGCTAAAAAAATAAACGATTTGTGACGGGATTTTGTTCATAAATAAACTACATATTATGGCAGAGAATAATTTGAATAATAAAGAAGCGCTAGAAAAGCTAAAAGCGATCGTCGATCAAATTGATGTGGGAACAGTCTGTTCATTTCCATCGGATTCTGACTATCCCCATGGTGTTCCGATGAGCAGGCAGGAAGTGGATGCAAATGGTGACATTTGGTACATCTGTTCGGCAGAAAGTGAGACCTTTAAAAATATTTCACAGGATTCCAAAGTTTCCCTATTTTATGCGGATCCCAAAACCTACACCTTTTTGTGTATAAATGGTAAAGCGAGTCTTTCGCGGGATCAGGAAAGGATAGACCGCTATTGGAACAAAATGATGGAAGGATGGTTTAAGAAAGGAAAAGAGGATCCCAATATTCAATTGCTACAGGTCACACCTGAAGAAGCACATTATTGGGATTCAAACTCCAATATGGTTGTCAACTTGTTTAAAATGTTGAAAGCAGCTGTTACAGGTAATACACAAGATATTGGTAAAGAAGGAGATCTAAATATTTAGTATAAACGGAATCTTTGATATTAACACAATAATTAACACCCTAAAAAGGTCCTCTTTTCCAAAATGAGGACCTTTTTATAAACCAAACTTTTATTGAAAAAGTCTGTTACGCGTTTCCTTTGATCACTCGTAAAAGTACTGCGATGATAGCAATTACCAAAAGAATATGAATTAGCCCTCCGCCAACAAAGCCTCCAAAAAAACTGATTGCCCATATCAGGACCAAAATAACAGCGATAGTATATAATAGATTTCCCATAGTAATGAATATATATGTGTTTATTGAATAACAATACTTGTCTAGCGATGGTTTAGTATTTTTTAAGTTTTTTAGGTGATTGGCCAATTGAGCAAGGTGTATTGGGCAAGACCCTTTGCTTTAGTCTGATAGCTTTTTTGAATATATTATTGGAATTGAAAAAACAATATACCTTAAATTGTAAAAAATATGGTTTTATGATTATTTTTTGATAATATTTATTGTTTTATTAAAGAGGTGTTGTGTTTTATTCTGTTTATAACGAATATTGTTGTAAGTATTTAGGCAGGATCTTTCTTAGGGAAAATACTGTATAAGATGTACTGCCAATGAAATAATAAACTGAAAAATTGATACAAAGATGAAAAAGATTTTACTGTTAGTAACCGTGGTAATGTTCACCATTACTGGAGCTTTCGCTCAGATTCATAAGCCTGTTAAATGGACTGTGGCCAGCAAAAAATTGAACAAAAAAGAAGCTATAGTCTATGTGAAGGCCACTATTCAAGATGGTTGGCACATTTACTCCCAAAATGTAAAAGACGGTGGCCCAATTCCAACATCTTTCAATTTTGGTAAAGCTGCTGACTACGTTTTGGTCGGTAAGACGGCTGAACCAAAACCAAAGATCAAACACGAAGAGGTTTTCAAAATGGATGTGGGATACTTCACCAATGAAGTGATCTTTCAGCAAAAGGTTTCGCTCATTAAAGGAACAGCAACAGTAAAAGGTACCGTGGAATGGCAGGCTTGTGACGCTTCACAATGTCTTCCTCCAGATGAATATGCTTTTGCTGTAACGATCAAATAGTTTAATAAATAACAGCAATTAACCATCTAAAGCGATTTGGCGCTTAGGATAATTGATAGAAAAAGGAAAATTAAGGATAAAGGCTAGGTAATCACACCTAGCCTTTTTTGTTTAAAGGGGTCTTTGGTATAAAAAATAAGCCCTTTGGTATAATATGTTAAATCTGTTTTTCACGAAATTTTAGCTTTGTTACCGCATATGGTATGCACTGACCCTGGTCTTCTTACGACACCATACTTACTTTACAGAGGAAGCACGGCTATTGAAAGAAGGTATAAAGAAGAACAATATTGCCTATTTTGTGAAAAGACAAATTATAGGAAAACAGTTGTTTCCCTGAAGTAATGATATGTTTTATTGTAAAAATGATAAAGATAAATCGATTAAAATTGAAGTATTGTTTGCTAGTTTGTTTTCTGATCATGGGATTGTTTGGCTTCAAGAGCGTATGTTACGGACAAATGGGGTTTGGACTTCGGGTGGGTGGTAATATTTCACGTGCAAGTGGAAATGCATTTGGCGCCAATAGAATGGGATATCAATTGGGAGGAGATTTGATTTTTGGACTTAATAGCAAGATGGATATTCAAGTTGAGCCTAGTTACAACTTAACCAGAATTCGTGTCAATGATAACACAGCTTCTCTTGCTGGAGGCTTATCCAAGGGGACCCGTTCGTTGAAATATCTCAATACACCCGTATTTCTTAAAATTAATTTTACGAGGAAATTTTCAATCTTGGGTGGCCTAGACTTGAATATGTTGCTCAACGACGACTCGTATAAACTTAATGATGGAAAACCCGCGTTCAACAGTCGTACACGGATAGGTTACGCATTAGGGATAGATCTTGGCGCGCTGTATTTTAGATACCGACAGTTCAAAAAGAATAATAAAATTGTAGACAACTGGGATGCACATATTGACCAGTACCAATTGGGATTTAAAGTCCGTTTGTTTTAAGCGAATTAATTCACTGGTAGGTAACCTTTACAGACTTTCCTGTGCTGTAAGCTGAGCCGTTCTGATTTTGCTACATCAGGCGGCTTTAGCTTTATTAATGATTTACCATTTGTTGTGGAGATATTTATTGCTGGATATCAAGGATATTTCAATATCTTATCGAAGATAAACCAATATTTCCTTCCGTTAGATTTGGGCGCCTTACCATCTTATAGATCGAACTGCAGAACAAGTTCGACACACCAATCGATGTACTTGTGACCGGGTGATGGAAAATGGTGCTTATAAAGGGCTGAAGGATTTTCCCCATTTATCATACTAGACTGCAAATACTGGGATGTTGATCGTGAACGTACGTTACGACAACGAGTAGCTGATCTTGTTAAACGAGGTTTGTACTTCATCATTCGCAAGCTTTTAAGGAAGTTCACAAGGTATTGGTTTAGCGTATATCTTTATAAAGCAATAATGTTGCATTTACGTTGTTTTGTTTTTATATTTGTTTAAACGAAATTACTATGAGCAGCATTTCCAAAAAAGTTAAATTACCCGTCACCGTTTTAAGTGGATTTTTAGGTGCAGGAAAAACCACACTATTGAATCATATTCTCCACAATAAGGAAGGCAAGAAAGTTGCTGTTATTGTTAATGATATGAGTGAAGTGAACATTGATGCACAAGCTGTTGAACGTGAAAATGTACTGTCGCGAACAGAAGAAAAATTAGTGGAGATGAGCAACGGATGTATTTGTTGTACCTTAAGGGAGGATTTGATGGTGGAGGTGGAGCGACTAGCGAAAGAAAATCGCTTTGATTATCTTCTTATCGAGAGTACTGGTATTTCGGAGCCTATTCCAGTAGCGCAGACATTCAGTTATGTTAGTGCTGATAATGGTATTGATCTGTCTACATTCAGTTACATTGATACTATGGTAACTGTAGTGGACTGTTTCAATTTCGCTAAAGATTTTGGAAGCGCCGATACCTTATTAGATCGGAAGCTGACGGATGACGACTATGACAATAGGGCAATTGTAAATCTGTTGACTGATCAGATAGAATTTGCCAATGTTATCCTTTTGAATAAGGCCGATCTGGTATCCGAGGAAACTTTGGGCACTCTCGAGTCTGCTATTGGGCGGCTCAATCCCGGAGCCAAGTTAATCCGTACACAATTTGGACGTGTTGATCCAAAGGAAATTATGGGTACGAGCTCGTTTGACTTTGATGAAGCTTCCTCTTCGGCTGGATGGATCAGAGAACTTGAAAATGAACATAGCCCCGAAACAGAGGAGTATGGTATTTCATCTTTTGTCTTTCGATCGCAACGGCCCTTCCATCCCCAGCGACTGCACCGTTATCTCAATGAGCGGTACCCACATAATATCATACGAGCTAAAGGTCTCCTCTGGTTGGCATCCCGACCGAATCTTGCGATTAGTTTTAGTCAGGCAGGAGGTAGTGTAAGATTGGAAAGTGCAGGCTCATGGTGGAGTAGCATGCCCGAAGAGCAGCGTTATCAGTATCCCAGTTATGCCGAAATCAGAGCTGAACTTCTTAATCGTTGGCACCCGGAGTGGGAAGATCGAAAAAATGAATTGGTATTTATAGGTCAGGATCTGGATAAAGAAAAATATCTGGCGGAGCTTGAAGAATGTCTATTGACCGAAGAAGAAGGCGATGACTGGCGTTTTACTTGGTGGAAAGACGAATTTCCTAAAAATATTTAAAACCATTTGTGATCGACATCGGTTAAAAAAGTAAATAATGTAGGTTAGATATTGTATTTTTCGAAGGCCAGGGGTTGATCTCCTGGCCTTTTTTATGCTAATTTGTTAGATCTTGCCAAGAAACTATGCTGAACCTTCATCAATCCCGCCATTAAAAAAATAGGGGATCTATCCCTAAAAGGCTTGAACATGGGGGGTGAAGAAGTATCATAGCAATTTTGAAAGTGTCATAGTGAAAGGACAACAGAGTTGTGGGACAAATTATCGTCACTACGCATGGTGAAATTAACTATGAGCAGACTGCATTGATTTTAATAATACCTAAAAGGTTTAATTTTATATCAAAATCAATACTTAAAAAGCATCAAAAAAAAGAGGAAGTTCACTTGAATGCGATTGAACACTTGCGTACACTGGGTGATATCTTTAAACCTGGATTGGTGAACGGAATCGATCTGAAAAAAGTAATTGATAGATTTTCAAAAAATAGCACTGATATTCTTAAGATAAAACTCGTTCGCGGATCAGAGAGGTGAAATATTAGTAACGGGATTGTCACAATAATCATTAGTTATTTAGAATAGTTTTAAATAGAAACTTTGGATGTATATTTGAAATACAGAAGGGCAACACCCTTTCAATTGAGTGCTAATTTTATGTTGAACGATTATTGTTATATAATGAATAAAGTAGAACTGTTTGAAAATGAGCGTGCAAGTGGCTATGATCAATTTGTTGAGAGCTGGATTCCCAATTACCATTATTTTTTAGATCAGTTGCCTAAGCTCCTCCGAGAGACTGAGAATAAGGATTTATTGGTGGTAGGATGCGGTACAGGGAATGAAATAGAACGTTTTGTTGACACAGCAGAATCTTGGACAATAACCGGGGTAGATCCGTCGCCTGAGATGATTAGTCAGGCCCTGGAAAAATTTGAAGCGGACGAGAATGTTCATCTTATCGAAGGTTTGGTAAGTGATTTGGACGAAGAGAAACAATATGGTGCTGCGACGCTTTTGCTTGTATTACATTTTTTGGAAGACAATGGCGAAAAATTGGTTATGCTTAAAAATATTTCCAAGAGAATGATGCCGCAAGCACCATTGTTATTATTAGATATTACGGGCAATAAGGAGCAGATTCAACAAAACTTGCGGTTGTTGCGGCTTCTTCTGCCCAAGGGGATAGATGAAATACAGGTCGCTCAAAGATTGCGAAGAATCGAGCATGAATTGTTGCATGTTTCGGAAGAACGATTAGCCGAGCTCTGTGAAGAAGCTGGATTTGAACGTCCTGTTCGATTCTTTCAATCATCGATTTATGTGGGGTGGATAGCCCGAAAAAAAGATATTATTTCCTTTTCTTAGCAAAGGGATTGAAGGAAAGCCCCGCATTAATATAAAATGAAGGATCAGGACTTGCTTCCCATACATAATCGCGCTGGCTTTTGTTTTTTTCAAATATGCGTGCACGAGGTATGGTTTTTAGTCCTGATTTAAGGGTGGCAATAAAAGATCGGCCCAGGTTATGTTCATAAGTCAGACCCGAACTAATCTCCATCTGACTGAAGGTATATACTTTTTGAGCGCCTTGAAAGTTATAGAGGTAAAAGATCGTACTATTTAGATCGGAACCTATTGAAACGCGGCCATTCCGCAAGACCTCTTTTCGAAGGTAGGCTCCTTTAGGTAAGATGATATCAAGTATCATCCCATTGGCAAATTGTTGCTTGTAGGCAAAGGTTGGGAAAACCGGAATAATTGCTGCTGGATCTATAAAGCCGATGAGGCCCACGGCGATTTGAATCTCCCGGGTAGCTTTTAGTACCACAGTAGCAGACAGTATACCATTAATGCGTTCGATTGCATTTTCACTCCCATTGGCAGCAACCGTTGCAGTATAAAACGCCACTTTGCCCAATAAACGTGAATAACGGGTAAGATTAAGTGATTCGTAATGATAATGATATTGATGGGTTGACTGTATGGTGGATTGTGCGATGAGGTCTGGACGATTGGAGTTTACAGAAGTAAACTGATAGCCAATATTGGTACCCAAGTTCCAGGTTCTGCTCTTTAAAAAATTAATGTTGATACTCCCTCCGGCTTGGTACATCGATTCTACTTTTGTTTTAGGTAAATCCTGACCTTGGAGCTTTGATGAATAACTGTATCCTGTATTGGATTCATAGGTTAAATTGAGGACCCGTGTTATGGGAAATTTGTCGGTAACCACAGCTCTCACTTTTTGCTGCACGCTATCTTTAGTCTGTGCGATGGACGTGGATATGCTAAGTAACAGCACAAACACTGAAAGTATTTTTTGCATAAAGTATGATTAAAATCATTGTAAGAATAGCCGGAATTTGTAAGTATGATTCTTTTTTTAGACCAACAGGTCTTCTTTTTATACAAAAGTCCAATTTAGGGGAACAGTGAAAAGGAGAGTTAAAAATCACCTCCCAGTTTTGGTATAAAAAAAATAGGCCTTCGTATAAGAGATCGGGTACTTGCCAAGAAAAGCGCTATTTTTGTTATTCAGGTTAAAATTGTTCTAAAGCATGCAGGACTTCAATAATAGTATTGTTTTAAGGTATTTTACAGAAAATAAATTCAGGCCACTGCGACATGTGTTTTTTCTGATCGGTTTACTGTTGCTCTTTGCAAATGCAAATTCGAGTTCTCATTTTCAGGGTAGTTATCGGTTTTATTTTTCTATTATCCTATGGTTTGTATTTGTCTGCATGTTTTACGCTAATATGTATGTACTGATACCAAAGTTTTTCTTTAAGGCCAAATATGAGTTATATGTCTTAGCATTAATATTGCTGGTGACAGCTAGCTTACTGGTGGTTATGTACATTGCCAACTATATCTATTCCATTCATGTTCCGGCTATAAAAAAGCCTGAATCGGATTCTATGGGGTTGATTGCCGCTTTATTTATCTGCATCCCTATTATTCTAACTACGACGACTTTTAAGCTTTTTAAGCGTTGGTTGGAAGACAATAAGCGCATTTCTGAACTGAAAAATTTGGCGCTGACCACAGAGCTTATTTCCTTGAAGAACCAGATTCAGCCACATTTTTTATTCAATATGCTGAACAATGTAAAGGCTTTAATTCGAAAAGATCCGAATATGGCTACGGAGGTCATCATGAAACTATCAGACTTTCTAAGATATCAGCTCTATGAAAATAATGATGATAGGACGCTTTTGAGATCTGAAATCAACTTTATCTCCAATTTTCTAAAATTGGAGGAAATACGCCGTGATAACCTCACAACGCGTATATCCTGCCCAATAGAATTGGAAAAAAAAGGTGTATTTCTACCGCCGCATCTATTTACGGCCTTTGTTGAAAACGCAATTAAACATAGTCTCAGCGCCGGTGATGCTGATACTTTCATCACAATCCATTTTTCTGAGACGGATCAACGGCTTTGTTTTGAATGTGAAAATTCGAAAGATCCAGACAACTCAGTTGTCCGAAGCAAATACAGTGGACTGGGATTGGCTAATGCCAAAAGACGACTGGATCTCCTGTATAAAAATGATTATGAACTTTCGGTGTCAACGACTGAGACATTGTATAGCGTTAAACTTACTATTCCATTATGAATTGCATTATTGTAGACGATGAACCCCTGGCTAGGGAAGAAATGAAAAATTTAATCGAAGAAATTTCGTCCATTCAGATAGTCGGTACATTTTCCAATGCGATATCGGCATTGGAATGTATCAAGACAAACCCTGTGGACTTGCTTTTTTTGGATATCGAGATGCCGACGGTTAATGGACTTGATTTTGCACAATCACTTCCCAATGATAAGCTGGTGATCTTAACGACAGCCTATGCGCAGTATGCACTGAAAAGTTACGAATTGGATGCAATAGACTATCTTTTGAAGCCCATCAATAAAGAACGTTTGGCCAAAGCGATCGATAAGGCGCTAGCCTATAAAAAACTATTGGCCTTAGCAGAAAACCAAAGTACGGTGGAAAAGGCTAATGAGGAGGCTCTTTTTATTAAATCCGATAGGAAATACTATAAAATTGCGTTTACTGATATTCGCTTTATAGAAGCACTCAAAGATTACGTGGTCATCTATACGCGGAACAATAAACTGATTACTGCAATGAATTTGAAAACAATCCACCAGAAACTTCCGGTGAGCCTCTTTGCACGCACCAGTAAATCCTATTTGATTAATTTGTCGTTTATTGATTCTTTTGACAACCATACTGTTTACATCGACAAATTTGAAATTCCGATCGGTGAAATCTATCGAGAAGCTTTCTATAAACAGTATACTGGAGGTCTGTTGTAATCAAATGGCTGCTCAGGCAACTACAAAACCATCCAAGAAATCAACTTGGATACCATGACCATCTAGGAAATGCGTCAGGTAGTCAATGCAGCACCCTTCTGTTTCGAACCTGAAAATGGCATCCTCATCATCTAGATCGACAGTAGCATCTTGTATTTGCGGAAGATGAGTTTTGACCAACTGCATCAAGAAATTTTTCTTGTCTTTGGTTTTTACAGAACTTTTAAAAATCAACACTTGTCTAACTTTCATCACGACTAATTTATATGCGTTTAAAATTATTTGATGCCTCTATCGTATGGGATATCGTTACAAATCTATATTCTTCATTGTTCCACGCAATCTATATTATACGAAAGCATTTAGTTTTTATACAAAAACAAGGTTAAGCAGTGAGCAGATGAATGGTGTAGATCAGATGGAGAGGCTAGGGATATCAATTCTAAATTTCCGTTTTCAATTCCAGCTGTACTATTGGGGGGATATCTGATTAAATATATCGAACCCTCTTATTTGCAGTTGATTGTCGCATTTTCCTTATTGGAAATATCCCACAATTATTTGGATCAAAAAATGCGGATTTGCCATCGGAAAATAAGTATTCGAAATCTTTTTTGGCAATTATTGGTTTTCTTTCCGGCTTTATTTCTGGAATTACAGGTGCGATTGGGTTGCTGTTCAATCGGTTCTATCTGAGAATGGGCCTTTCCAAAGAAGAGATTATAGTCACCCGTGCCGCAAATGAAGTGTTTTTACATCTCGTAAAGCTTATTATTTATATTATTTTAGGTTTTTATTCTAAGGCAGCCTTGGGATTGGGCTTGGCTATTGCCATAGCAACAATAGTCTCTTCAGTGACAGTCAAATTTATATTGCCCTATGTCAGTGATCAGCTCTTTAAAAAATAGGTTATGGCGCTATGGTGGTTTCGGGAGCAGTATTACTGGTCGGTAGTTCGCGTAAGATTGTCGATCAGGATAGTTTGCTGATTAGCTTGGCTCATTCGCCAAATAAAACCGAACTTACTTTGAACTGGAGAGAAACAAATCTTGTCTTGGAATATAGTAAAGCTCATGGTCTGGAATTCGAACGATCTATTCACTGGACTGGTCTGCCGCTTCAGCTCCGGCAAAAATACTTTACCCTCAGCAAAAACCATAGTAGTATCCATATCGAAAAGGTTATGCAGTTTAGAAAAGGAGCCAGCTATGAATTTTACGCCCATAAAGAAGGTGTATTGACACGATTAGATTAGTGTTTTTTTACGAGCAACATGTTTGTTTTTAACGCTAATCCTCCATTATAATTAATACTAATTCTTGATTAAAATATATAATCTACCAATTTAGTAGTTTATTGAAAAATATTCCTATATTTGAGCCGTAGAAATATTTAGTAGGAAGGATATGGCATTGGAATATTTAGCACAGCAGACACACGAACAACATTTAGATCAGGCTTTTTCGCGTAAAGAACAAATGATGAGGCGTGCGTTATGTAGGCTTAAAATGTCTGATCGTGTTTTATATATCGGTGCTCATCCGGACGACGAGAATAATAAATTGTTGACCTTTTTGGCTCAACACGAGTTGGTCGATACGGCCTATCTTTCCGTGACTCGTGGTGAGGGAGGACAGAATTTTATTGGCACAGAAAAGGGACTGGATCTGGGTGTACTTCGGGTGCAGGAATCACTTGCTGCTCGTGCAATTGAGGGAACAAAACAGTTCTTTACACGTGCTAAGGATTTTGGATTTGCAAAATCTGTCGATGAAACGCTGGCACGATGGGATGAAAACGGTGTACTTGCCGATATGGTTTGGACCATCCGTTATTTTCGCCCTACTGTAATTGTAACACGTTTTTCACCGGATGTCCCGGACTCACATGGACATCATCAGGCCTCAGCAATTCTAGCGGCAAAGGCTTTTGATCTCGCCGCTGATCCATCAGCTTATATAGAACAGCTATCCGAATTGGGCCCTTGGCAGGCTCGGCAGCTGTTGTGGAATGTGTATCAGGACAGTGGTGTTAAGGATATCGGTGGAGAAGTAAGGCCTTTGCCAGCGTATTTTTCTTTGGATATCCCTGTAAGACATAACTCTTTTGACTTACATTATGGTGAAATTGCAGCAGAAAGCCGTAATCAACATCGTTCTCAGGCCATGGGAAGTCTCGTTCGGCACCATCCTAGTACCGAATATTTTGAATTATTAAAAGGTACAACGATCAGTTCGGAGAAACAGCACGCTATTTTTACACACTATACTGCTCAAGATTCTTATTCACTCGTATTTAATCGCTTGGTGGACGACCTCATTGCAAAATGTGAGTCAGGTACAGCAGAACTTGTCTTGGAGCTTGGAACGATTTTATTTTGGATGAGGATTGTTCCCGATGACCATGTTATCCATGAAAAGCGAGCTGAGGTAGAGCGTCTTCTGCTCGACTTTGCTGGTGTTTCTTTGGAAGTACAGGCTATTGAGGAACTGTGGGTACCAGGAACCGAGGTTAATATGGTCCTGAATGCGCATATCCCATCGGAATCCAATCTGCAGCTGACCACAGTGAAAGTTCCATTTATTCGTAACGGAGAGCAAATAGACTCTACTTTGTCACCTTCGAAGACGATCCATTTAAATGGTCAGCTTCTGGATACGATTTTACCTTCTTTTCCAACTTGGCTTAATGCTAATGGTGACGCACATAATTATACACCAGAATCGTCTGCTGATGTTGTATTGACACAATATGGGACTGAATTGTCTGTTCATCTGGAACTGCAATTTGCCGGCTTACCGATCGCGATTAAGCTACCTGTAAAATATGCTGGTAGCCCCGTTATGGTAGCTCCCCCGGTAACAGCAGCATTTGATTCGGATATCGTTGTGCTGTCTAATGCGACCCAACGTTTAGTTGCTTTGGAGCTGCAATCTAATATAGCCGAATCCTTACCCATAAAAGTGAGGTTAACGCTCCCGGACGGACTGAGTGCGTTTCCGACAGAAATCGATCTCAACATCGCAGGCAATGAGGCCGAGAAAATTTATTTTGAGTTGAGTTCAGCAGCAGCACAGGAAGAGATACAAGAGATTGGATTTGAGATTGAGACCATGGCAGGTATATATCCGTTCACAGCTAAAAGTATTGTTTATCCGCATATTAACAAAGTAACTTACTTTCCCCGGGGAATGTTGCGGGTGCTAAATTTGCCAGTGGATATTACTGCCCGGAAAGTTGCTTATATTTCGGGGATGAACGATGAACTTGCAGGGAGCTTGCGCCAACTTGTTGAACAATTGAATATTATTCCATTTGAGTCCATTGGTGAAATAAATCTTTCCGATTTTGATGCAGTGGTTCTGGGGGTACGGATTTACAATACTCATCCCTTAATTGCGAAATTTCATCAGCTTTTCCGTGACTATGTGGAGCAGGGCGGTGTATTGATAGGGCAGTATAATACGCCATATGATTTGCATTTGACTGAGGTTGGGACTTATCCTTTAGCTGTTTCTCAGGAAAGAATTACAGATACAGAAAGTCATATATCATTTTTGAACCCTTCCCATCGCATATTGAACTACCCCAATGTAATTGGGCAGCGTGATTTTCAAAATTGGATACAGGACCGGGCACTTTTTTTACCGCAAAAATGGAGTGCAGACTTTGAACCGATACTACGTGGGCAAAATGCAAATAATCATCATGAAGATGGTTTATTGCTGCTTCGCAAAACAGGAAAAGGCTATTATATCTACAATAGTTTGTCTCTATTTAGACAACTTCCTGCAGGGGTAGCGGGAGCATATCGTCTTTTTGCGAATATGTTATCCCTAGCTTCGAGTTAGACCATAATCTTGTGGGGTAAAAAAATCCCCAGTGCGAATTGACTGCACTGGGGATGGTATCACTGCTATTTTATGTCGATTTTTTTTAATCCTTTTTATGGAAAAAGGATTTTTTGGGAATATCAATTACCTTTGAATCATTGAGACTGTATTGAAGTTTTAGGGTAAATCCGCCTCCAGCTTCAAGGAAATCTACAGCAATTGGATGGTAGCCAGGTTCTAAAGCAATCTGTCCACTTTTCATAATCGGTGCATGCTGCCCGTCATTATTGACGACGAGCTGATCATGTATCCGCAAGACACCGCCATCATCACAGGTGAAGTAGAAATTATAGATTCCTTTTTCCTTGACATAGATATATCCCCGTATCTTTGCACCAAATGAAGGCATTTTGATCGTATCGCTTAAAGCGACATTGCTGATCACTTCCCGGCGTACTTCAGGTCCCGTAATGGCAGATGTGTTGGTAAAAGTTCCATTGAAAAGTGTTGCCATAAGCCCCGGCGCTAGGCTGTTTTCATCGGGTTTTACACTCTTTTTCCAGGTATCATTTTTAAAATCAACCTGATAAAGTTCACTTTTTGCACCCGAAGACGAGATGGTCGCAAAACGAATTGGGCCTTCTTTTTTAACCACGAGCGAACCGTTCAATACCGGGCTTTGCTGCGTTGGAAGACTACCATCCGTTGTATAGTGTATTGGATTTTGTGGAAGTTCGTTCGCGACCTTCAGGGTCGATTTTCCGTCAACAATAACCTGTGTTTCGGCGAATCCTGTGAGGTCTGGCATGCGATAGCGTAAACCCATTTTGTTCCAAAGGCCAAAGTGTGTGATGACGCGATTTCTATAGCTATCATACAGGGATTTGTTGGTCCATACGCGTTCCGACAAAGCACTTAGCCGTGGAAGAATCATAAACTCCAACCGTGCGGTGGAAGGGATCATTTCTGTCCAGATATTAGCCTGTGCCCCTTGAATCAGCGGTGCTTTTTGGCTGGAAATATCCGAAGGTATAACGCTCATATTGTAAACAGCATCCAGGCTGCTGCTATTGGGTAAATAATCAAAATAAAGCGGGTTAGTAGGTGTCATTATAACCTGGTGACCGCGTTTTACAGCTTCCATAGGTGCATTTTTTACCCAGCCCCGCCAGTACATGACCATCATGCTGGTATCCGAACCACCTTCTAATATTTCATCCCAGCCGATGCTCTGTTTATTTTTTGAGCGAATAAAATTGTTCACCCGTTTGACGAAATAACTTTGAAGATCATGTAAGTTCGCTATTTGCTTTTCTTTCATAAAAGCTTGGGCCGCTGCTGATTTTGACCAGGAGTCTTTTTCGACCTCATCGGCTCCGATGTGAATATAATGCGAAGGGAATAAGTCAATAATTTCGCCTAGTACGTTCTCAACAAAGGTATAGCTGCTCTCTTTCCAAGGGCTGATGGGGACAGAAAATTGTTTTCCCCAGCCCGCGGATTGGCTGTCCAATAGGAGTTCAGGATAGGCCTTGGTAGCCACCATCATGTGTCCGGGCATGTCTATTTCAGGAATAATTTCTATCTGGCGACTGGCCGCATAGGAAACAATATCCTTGATATCTTGTTGTGTATAGAAACCACCATATTCTTCCTTTCCGTTTGTTGTACGGATCAATTCTTTCGGTAGATTAAAGTCGGGGTTCTCTTTGGCTTTCACAAAGCAGGCCGAATCTTGATTGTTATAGGTACGCCAAGCACCCTGTTCGGTTAATTTCGGGTATTTCTTGATTTCTATACGCCAGCCTTGATCGTCCGTTAAGTGCAGGTGAAATTTGTTGAATTTGTAGGTTGCAAGCAGATCAATAAATTTATAGATATAATCTTTTGGAAAGAAGTGGCGGGCTACATCGAGCTCGACACCACGCCATTTGAAAGCAGGCTGATCTTTGATCGTTAAGTAAGGAAGAGCAAGCTTGTCTGTTGTTCCCGAAAGTAGATACAATTGCTGGATTGTCTGTAAACCATAAAATGTGCCCTTTTCTGAAGAAGCGACTATTTGTATGCCTTTTTGATCTATCTTCAATTCATACCCCTCATTTGAGAGCCCCTGACCTTTGATCAATTGCAGCGTGGCGTTTGTCTTCTTCACGCTTTTTTTGTTCAGTTGCCCAAATAGGGATTGGTTGATCCATTGCAACAGTGACCTAGAAGAAAGTGCCGGATCAATAGAGTAACCCAGTTCTTGACCATTTAGCTGAAAGAGACCCGGCTGAGCTTCCAGTTGCTGCGGAAACGGAATGAGTTGGGGCAGCACATCTTTTTGTTGTGCAAAATTTGCTGTCGGCAGATACAGGGCACAGGATACGAGTAAGGTTGAGAAGATTTTATTCATAAATGTGTTTTTTGTGATTCACAAGTATTATTAGATTGTGTTGCAATATACCAATATTTCAGGTATTAGCTGGTCATTTTGGTTAAGTGGCATTTCATGAGATTGTGGTATGTATATCTCACTTTATTATTATAAATGTTTATTTGACATTTATGTATTTATTCTTATCTTTAACTTGAAAATAACCTTTATTTGAATGGGCCTATGTTGTGTTTATATCCTGCATATTTCATTGTGTAATTGTTGCTGTACGATGCAATTTTATAAAAAGTTGTCAATGGACTTGGGCGAATGATATTCCGCAAAAAATACCTTTCAATGGAGTCAGTTAGTGTTGTTAACTTATTTGGTGGTGGCGGAACTATGAAAAATTTTCTTATTATCCTTGGTGTTTTTTGGCAGTTGGCCCAAGTTTATGGACAACCCAATCGTGCCCATTTTTTTTCCCTTCAAGACGGCTTAAGCAATCAGCAGGTATTGGATGTCGTGCATGACAATGAAGGATTTATGTGGATAGCAACCGAATTGGGATTGAACCGCTATGCAGGAAAATCTTTTAAATCCTTTTATGCAACAGACAAGCAGGATGGGCTATCGGTCAATAGCAACGAAATCAATACCTTGTTGTATGCTGACAAAAAAGTATATATCGGAACGCGATCTAATGGACTAAATGTACTTGACTTACGTACAAATAAATTCAGCTATTATACACATGATGCTGCTAATCCAAAGTCCATTGCGACGAATGATATTACGGATATGGTCGAAGGTAAGGACGGAAAACTGTGGCTGGCGACCTATCATCAAGGGGTACAGCATTTCGATCCCCTAACCGGAGAATTTAGTCATTTTAATAAAAAGAACTTTCCAGGACTTCCCGAAAATAGCATCTGGTCTTTAGCTGAAGATCAAAACGGAATGCTCTACATCGGGCATGTCAATGAAGGCCTGACAATTTTGGATCCCGTTCGTCGATCACTGAAACGATTGACGAATCAGAATACGTTAGGTAAACTTCCCGATAATGAGATTAAAGTGTTGTTTTGTGATCAGGGGGGGAATGTGTGGATTGGAACCCGTAAAGGGCTGGCTGTATATCATCCAGCATCGGGTAAACTACAGCAGATTCCTTTGGCAGGGGTAGCAAAAAATGGGAATGAACCTTTTGTTTACGCCATTCAGGAAATTGGCAATACCTTATGGATAGGGGGTGAGTCGTCGCAACTATTTTTGTTGCAACCAAAATATACGTATGATAAACGTTTTGAAGGTGTGCAGCATAGACAACTTTTTGATCTTGGCAAAGGTAATAATACCATGGTCCAGCACATCACACCGGATCAGTTCGGAAATATTTGGCTGGCGTTATATGGTGGAGGTGTAGGGGTTGTTTCGCATATGGCTCCTTTTTTTAGTGTTTTTCCTTCAGATAATATGTTACCTGACCGATTGGCAACTGTGAGTAATGTTTTAGCTGGTGAAAATCGGGCGATGCGACTCGTTACAGAGGGCTCTGGTATGGTAGAAATGAATTCCGAAGGACAGTTATTGCGGCAGATTACCCAAAAAAATGGATTGCCCGACGACTTTATTCTTACGGCATTTAAAGATCAGCATCAGCATGTCTGGATGGGATTGCGCAAGGGCGGCATTGCTGTCCAATATGCTGGATCTTCCGATTGGCATACGATCGATTTAGGGGAGTCGGTGACCGAAGTTCGTGCGATATATGAGGATCATTTGGGGCACATTTGGATCGCTGCTCATCAGGGGCTCTTTATATACGATGGAGTGGCGCATCATGTTCAAAAGCTTCTGATCAATAAGCCTATGCTTGGTGATTATGCCCCGCGAACGCTTGTGGAAGATGGTCGGCACAATATGTGGGTAGGAACTTATGGACAGGGTCTCTATGTCTATAATTCCGATCGTAAACTGCTTCGTAAGATGGACAGCAATAGTGGATTGCGTAATAATACAATCAATCATTTACTACGAGACTGGGATAATAACATTTGGATAGCCACAAACCACGGATTGGCCATGCAAGATGCAGCTAAGAAGATCGGTGATCTCGCGGTGTTGTTGCCGCCGGGAGGTAATGCCTGGTTGTTTCTCAATGGACTTGCAGAGGACCATGCCGGAAATATTTGGTGCGCGACCAAATCGGGGATGCTGCGCTATGTTCCGCAAGAAAGACGTTTCCTCCAATACGACCAGTCTTTTGGTTTACCCTTGGGCGGCTTTATCAATGGAAGTGTTGGAAAGGATGCAACAGGACGCCTGTATTTTGGGATGCAGGAAGGGACGTGTTATTTCAATCCTGCAAATATTCCATCCGATTTACCTACTTCGCCTGTGAGCGTGAGCCGATTTATTGTTTTTCAGTCGGGCGAATCCAATGCGCAGGTAGATAAATATCCCTCGGGCACAAAAACTATTGCGCTCAATTATGATGAAAATAGTTTTCGCGTCGAACTTGCTGTCATGGATTTTGCTTTGGATGGATTGGTCGAATTTGGCTATCAGTTGCAAGGACTCAATAATGACTGGATTTTTCTGGGCAATGAGACAAACCTCGATTTTCGTAATATTCCCTATGGTGAGCACGAGTTGCTCATTCGTACGCGAATGAAAAACGGTCAGTGGTCGCAAGAGTACCAACGGCTGCTGATTAAGATCGCGCCACCTTTTTATTTGAGCTTCCCCGCTAAAGCATTTTATATAGTACTCGTACTGCTGATTGGATATGTGATTATATCCTTTTATTTCAAAAAAATGAAAGCCGAATCGGAACTCAAACTTAAAGAACGACAACATCTACAGGATGAACAGCTGCATGCCGAGCGGATGAATTTCTATACGCATATCACCCATGAATTACGTACACCCCTGACGTTGATCCTGGGCCCCCTTGAGGATCTGTCGCAAGAAAAGCAGCTTGCTGAGAAACACCGTGCGTTGGTTCAGACAGTTCAGAAAAGTGCCAATAGACTTTTTACATTAGTCAACCAACTTTTGGAGTTTCGGAAAGTGGAATCGCAATTTAAACCCTTTGTACCCGAAGCTGGTTCCTTGGGCGAAATGCTCGCCGATCTGACACATAAATATAAAACATTGAATCACAAGCCTGGTCTTCGCGTATTGTCTGAGCTCCCTGCAGAGGATATACGTACGTTGTTTGATGCAGAAATTGTGCAGTTGATTGTAGACAATTTATTGTCGAATGCGTATAAATACACAGCTTCGGGCTACATTAAACTAAGTCTGCGCTACGAAGGAGCGGATTTAAATCATTGGGCCATATTGTCGGTAGAAGACACGGGGGCCGGTATTGCCGAAGAAGATATGGAGCGGATTTTTAAAAAGTATTATCAGATCCCCGGCACAGGAACGCAAGGTACAGGAATTGGCCTTGCTTTGGTCAAGGAACTTGTTGCAATACATTATGGAAAGGTGGAGGTAATTAGTACGTTTGGGCTAGGCACTACATTTACGGTCAAGCTTAAAGTCAATCAAGTTGTCACACAAGAAAGCGAACCGCCTACGGCTTCGCAGCGTCCCCTTATTCTACTGGTCGAGGACGATTCGGAGCTCCGTGAGTATCTGGGAACTACCCTGCAAAGGCATTATGATGTGGTGCTCGCTGAAAATGGGGCTGCGGGTTATAAAATGGCGATGGCACGAATACCTGATCTGATGATCAGTGATATTATGATGCCCGATATGGATGGCTTTGAGCTGGTACAGCAGCTCAAACAGGAACGCAGTACAAGTCATATTCCACTGCTACTATTGACGGCGAAAAACACCGATGCAGACCGGCAACGGGGGTATGATCTGGGGATAGATTCCTATCTGATCAAGCCTGTTACAGCAGCTTTACTCTTCAAGCGTATCGACAACCTATTGAGCCGACAGAAACAGATCAATGAACTGATTTTGGAAAGTTTAAATACGAAATCATCCTATTCAGACGCCGATACCGAGCAAAAGCCTCCTGAGGAGCTGTGGCGCGAAAATGAATTTGTTCAGGATTTTATGCAGATTGTCGAGCAGCATATGCAGGATGAGGTATTGGACGCCGCTGCCCTTGCTGACCGAATGAATATGAGTCAGTCTACCTTATACCGCAAGTTGAAGGGGATCACAGGTAAAAATATCAATCAGCTGGTTCGCAAGATACGTATCCATAAGGCTGCAGATCTACTTCGTACGGGGAAATATAATGTGACTGAAGTGTCGTTTATGGTCGGAATCAATAGTGCAATTTATTTTCGGCAGTGCTTTAAGGAAGAGTTTGGCCAGCTACCTTCCGAATACCAGCGATCCGACAATAAGATCCGGGTAACGTATTAAAAGAATATACAAAAGATCATAATGCTCCTGCTATTCCTCCATGGCTAGGGGCATTTTTTTTAGGACGAAACAGTTCTCCCATAGCAGACCGATAAAAGCAAGATCAGGTTTTAAAAACAGAAAACATGCCTTAAATAGGTTTAAAAAGCTGTTTTTGACTGAAAATTATATGGTTTTTGACGGATTTGTATATGATGTAATGCTGCAAAATGGGCTAAGTTTGAAGTATTATCCAATTATAAAATCTAGATAGGGGTGGCAACGATGCAAAAGAAATAACCAAAGTAGACCATAGTTTACCATCATATTGTCTTGTCCAGCTAGATTGTATTATTTACTGTTTAATTCGTATTTAAATTTATGAAAAACTTAAAGATTGCTTCTTTTTACACCATGTTGAGTGTGATGCCAACATTGCTGTATGCGCAGGAGAAGGTTACGGGACAAGTTTTCAACAAAGCAAACGAGCCTATCGTTGGCGCGAGTGTACTCATCCTGGAAGGGGGGAAGGGGACCTCAACAGACAAATCGGGGAAATTTGAGCTGAATGCTAACACAGGAACGCTCGTCGTGTCATTTGTTGGGTATAAAACTCGTCGAGTTCCATTGGATGGAACAACAAATTTAAAAATCCAGCTCGAGGCAGATGAAAATGTATTGGAGGATGTCGTCGTTGTTGGTTATGGTAAACAGTCCAAACGTAATATTACAGGGGCGGTAAGCAATATTAAATCAGAGGATATTGTACGGTCATCATCAACGACAACTGCTGGGGCTTTGGCAGGAAAGGTGCAGGGGATTTCCGTGCGTGCCAAAGATGCGCGTCCCGGTCGTGGTGCAGCGATTGAAATCCGGAATATGGGCTCGCCGTTATACGTAATTGATGGGGTTGCTTATGGCGGTCAGGAAGGTACTGACTGGGTAGGGACACAGAATGGCTCCGGAGCAGATATCTTTAATTCGCTGAATCTCGAAGATATTGAGAGTATATCTATTTTGAAAGATGCCGCAGCAGCGGTATATGGATTCCGTGCTTCTAGAGGTGTTGTACTTATTACCACCAAAAAAGGCGCAAAAGGAGAAAGTGCAAAAATCAATATTAATGGCTACCAAGGCTGGCAGAATTTGACACGTTTTCCGACCATGGCAAACGCGAAACAATACACACGTGGATTGGTTGAGGCTGCGCAAAATGAAAACCGCGATCCGAAGACGGTGTATACGCCCGAGGAGTTGGCTAAATGGCAGGCTGGAACAGAGCCTGGCTATCAAGGCTATGATTATTATGATATGGTGATCCGTAAGAATATTCCACAGCGATACATCAATGCCAATGTCACTGGTGGAAGTGAAAAATCAAATTATTTCCTGTCATTGGGCCACCTCAGTCAGGATGCAATGATCAAGGATTTCAATTATAAGCGAACCAATTTTCAGGCCAATATGGAAGCTGAGGTACTCAATGGACTTACTGTCGGAACGCAGATTTCGGGAAGACATGAGGGAACCCAGGATGTTGGCTTACCGGGTGGAGATGGATATTTCTCGTCTATTTTGGCGATAATGAAAAATAGACCGACTGTAGGCCCCTATGCAAATGACAATCCGGAGTATATCAATCATACCAATGATTTTCCCTATAACCCAGCTCTCTTTAGTCGCGATATTGCCGGCTATAAAGACAATAAATACCTTGCTGGCAATGTGAATCTCTTTGCGGCCTATAAGACAAAATTTGGTTTGTCGGCAAAAGGAACTGTTTCTTACAATTATACCAACAATAAATTTGAAGGCTTCCAATATACCTACGATGTATATCGATACGAAAATAATGCTTATAAGCGTACTGGCGGAAGTGATGCTGGCTGGCGTTACGATACCACGAGGGAGATTGTTTCTCGCTTTGCACAGTTTCAGGTCGATTACAATAAACAGATCGGCGATCACATGTTTGCAGGAATGTTAGGCTATGAGCGTTCAGACTGGGACCGGACGTATAAGGCATTGGGCGCTAATCCTTCAAACAATTATATTCCGTTGTTGAGACTGTCGGAGCTCAATAGTTTGGCCGATGAATGGGCTTACGAGGCTCGGGCTGGATATATTGGCCGTATTAATTACAACTACAAGGGCAAGTATCTTCTGGAAGTTCTGGGCCGTTATGATGGTTCCTTTAAATATTATGAAGGTAAACGCTGGGGATTGTTTCCAGGCGCATCAGTAGGTT
Source organism: Sphingobacterium sp. (assembly GCA_050281725.1). Lineage (GTDB taxonomy): Bacteria > Bacteroidota > Bacteroidia > Sphingobacteriales > Sphingobacteriaceae > Sphingobacterium. The sequence goes on from JBMAAL010000004.1 coordinate 103,226, forward strand.
GGCGTATTTCGGATGAAGGATTCTTTAAACCTTTAAAATCCGTGGTTAGTGACCTTAAAATCCGTGGTTCGATCGGACAAACAGGATTGGAAGAGGGCGTGGGTATGCATGATTATCTTGCCGGATATAATTGGGCGGCTGGAAGTGCTGTCCTGGACGGCGCCTATGTGCCCGGGGTACAGCCCAGAGGTTTGCCGGTGCGCAACCTTTCCTGGGTTAAAAACACCAATTATAACATGGGGATCGATGCTACCCTTTTGAAGAATAAGCTGACATTGACGGCCGATATCTTTAAAATTATCCGTACTGGATATCCTGGCAAACGATATGATGTCCTATTACCAGCTGAAATCGGTTATGACCTTCCCAATGAAAACCTCGGTAAGAACGGCTATTATGGTGCGGAAGGTATTATTACCTATACCGATAAGGTCGGTGAACTTAACTATGTTGTCAGTGGGAACATGACTTTTTCACGTTATCGCGAGTTAGAAACCTATAAACCTCGTTTCAGTAATTCATGGAATGAATACCGTAACTCGATCGAGGACCGCTGGGGTGGAGCTTGGTGGGGATACCAGGTCGTTGGACGATTTCAGTCGGAAGAAGAGATCCGCAACCATCCGATCAATAATGATGGTCAGAACAATAGGACTCAACTCCCCGGTGATTTGATTTATAAAGATGTAAACGGTGATGGGGTTATCAATGATATGGATCAACGTCCAATTGGTTACCAAACGGGTTGGGCACCTATGATGAGCTTTGGTGGTCGGATAGGACTTGACTGGAAAGGAATCAACTTGAATATCGATCTTGCAGGAGGTGCGATACAATCCTGGTTTCAGGATTATGAGTTACGTAATGCCTTCCATGGTGGGGGTAATTCTCCAGCCTATCTACTTGAAGATAGATGGCATCGCAAAGACCCTTATGATCCAAACAGCGAATGGATTCCAGGACGCTACCCAGCGATTCGTAACGGCAACTCAGGTCCCAATAGTCGAAATAGTGATTTTTGGTTGACCAATGTACGTTACCTACGTGTCCGCAACCTGGAGATTGGATACAATCTGCCAAAAGCGTGGATTCAAAAGATAAAGGCTGAAAAAGTACGCTTCTATATCAACGCTTCAAATCTGATTTCGTTTGACAATGTCAAAGACTACCAGATTGATCCCGAGATCGAAGCAAGAGCAGCAGTAGTATATCCGCAGCAAAGGGTATTTATGGTTGGATTTAATATGACTTTTTAACATGAAACTACGATTTAAACTTACCTATATAGGCGTTGCTTTATTGACCTTGTCCTCGTTAAGCAGCTGCAATCACGACGATTGGTTCGATAGGGATTCAAAGGCTTTGATTACCGATGCACAGCTTTGGAATGACCCGAAACTATTGACTTCACTCGTCGCCAATTATTACGATAGAATGCCAACGCTACATGGTGTTTTCAATACAGGAGGAATGACCGAATTGGATGATGCTATGTGGTCGGGACATCGTGATCAAAACTGGCGTAATGATTACCAATTTGGTGACGATTACGGTCGTTACTGGGATTATGGACTGATTCGGGATCTGAATCTTTCCCTCGAAAATATCGATCAGTTCAGTACACAATTGTCTGATGCACAACGCAAACAGTATAAAGCCGAAATACGCTTCATCCGCGCTTTTGTTTATTTTGAGCTCGTCAAACGCATGGGCGGTGTACCGATCGTTACAACCCAGCTCATCTATGACTTTAGCGGCGATCCAACACCATTGCAGGTGGCACGTGCCAAGGAGTATGAAGTCTACGATTTTATTTACAAAGAACTAGAAGAGATCAAGGAAGATCTCGCCGTCTATAATGCCAGTAAGACCAGAGCCAATAAGTATACGGCATTAGCTTTGGAAAGCCGGGCAATGCTTTATGCGGCATCCATCGCGAAATATAATAACCTGATGGCCTCCCCGATAACGACAGCCGGCGGAGAAGTAGGGATTCCTGCCAATATGGCGACGGGGTATTATACCAAGTCGCTGGCTGCTTCCAAGGAAATTATGAATGGTCCCTATGCGCTTTACAATGAGAATGCCGATAAAGGTGCCAATTTTTATGATATGCTTAATAAGAAAACCGGTACTGAGGTCATCTTTGCTAAGGATTTTGTAACGAGTTTAAAAGTTCATCGCTTTGCCTATGACAATATCGTCAGAAGTCTGACCGAAGACAATGAGTCATCATCGACGATTTCTCCTTCCTTAAGTCTTGTAGAAAGTTTTGATTACTTAGATGGTAGCAAAGGTACACTACATGATAAAAACAGCGCAGGAAATTACTTGGCCTACCAAAATATCAACGATATTTTTGCGAATAAAGATGCTCGTTTGTTTGGGACGGTGATTTATCCGGGAACTTCATTCCGCGGACGTGCTGTTAGTATTCAAGCTGGAGTGGCAACTTGGGGGACGAATGGCGCTTACCAGTTTACAGCAGCCCCACAATTGGGACAGAATTATGCTAGTGGTGGTTTGTGGACCGGCTTTGATGGACCGCTTTATGACGCACAGGACGTCAGCAATACCGGCTTCTATATCCGTAAATTTGTCAGTGATGCGCCGGCAGCCAGTACACGCGGTACATCAGCTGCTAACTGGTGGCCGTGGTTTCGCCTGGGTGAAATTTATCTCAACGCGTCAGAAGCGGCATTTGAGCTGGGACAGACTGTAGACGCAAGAACTTATGTCAATAAGTTACGCGAAAGAGCAGGATTTCCGGCCAATAGCGTTAGTAACCTAACCATGGATATTATCCGGAACGAACGCCGTGTCGAACTTGCCTTCGAAGATCATCGTTACTATGATCTTAAAAGGTGGCGTATAGCACATTTGGTGTGGGACGGATCTGAAAATGATCCCAACGCGGTTGTATATGGACTATATGCTTATCGTGTCGTGCGTCCAGGGCATGCAGATGACGGTAAGTATATCTATGAACGGGTACGACCTGCGCGTTTCAGAAAGGCACGCTTTTTCCGTATGGCCAACTATTATGCGTCCATTAGTCAGGATGTCATTAACAAAAATCCTAAAATAGTTAGAAATCCATTCCATTAATCCAATTGTACCATGAAAATAAAATTTTTAAGCTTATTGGTAGCTTTTGCAAGTCTACTCGTTGTCGGTTGCGAATATGATAATTTTGAAGCTCCAAAATCAACGCTTTCAGGGCGCGTTGTCTATGAGGGGAAGGCGATTGGCGTTCGGAATAATGGCCCTCAATTGGAATTATGGCAGGATGGATATCCGCTTCGCTCAGCAATACCCGTATATTTTGATCAGGACGGCTCTTTTTCTGTTAGTCTTTTTGATGGTGAATACAAATTGGTGCGGAAAGGAGATTCACCATGGCTACAACAGGCAAGCGATACGGTTTTGGTGCAAGTGAAAGGCAATACGACAATTGATGTGCCTGTAACACCCTATTTCACGGTGACAAACGAGTCTTTTCAAAAAAATAATAACAGTATTTCGGCTAACTTTACGGTTAACAGAATAGTAGGTACGGCAAATATGGAATTTGTGCGTCTTTACCTCGGCAAATCTGTCTTAACAGATCAGGTGCAACGCGAGTTCCGGGTAGACGCCAATTTGGCAAACGTTGCTTTTGGTCAGCCGACGAGCATCGTCGGAGAGTTGCCGGACAATTTGAAAAACCTCGATTATGTGTTTGCTCGAATAGGGGTGAAAGCTACGGTATCCGGGGAGTACTACTATACTGCCGTTCAGAAAATAGCTTTAAAATAGGTGCTGACGACAAGTTAAATGGTCAGATTACGAAGCCATGGGATCAAATCCCATGGCTTTTAGAGATGCAAAAATGTATGGACGCGAAAATAGGCTAATGCTTATTTCTTCAACTAAATCTTCATGAAAAAAAACAGACTTTCAATCCTAGTTACCTTATTTTTAATACATGCCACATGCGGTGTTTTTGCACAGGCTTATCGCAGCGGACCTACTGACAAAGATTTTGCAGGTTACTTATTTGCCTATTTCAAAGGGAATGCTGTTGTAGACGAAGCCGTTTGTTTTGCGATCAGTACAGATGGCTATACCTATCGCGCGTTGAATGATAATCAGCCTATCCTGGATTCTAAGGTCATCAGCAAAACTGGTGGTGTCCGGGATCCGCATATTCTTCGGGGTGAAGACGGGAAAACATTTTATATGGTGCTCACCGACATGACTTCCTCCAAAGGCTGGGATTCCAATCGGGGTTTGATCCTACTAAAATCCGAAGATCTTGTGCATTGGTCCCATCAGGCAATCGATATACAGCAGCGCTTCAAAGGCCAGGAAGCGTTGAAAAGAGTATGGGCACCACAGACCATATTTGACCCTTCGGTCGACAAATATATGGTTTACTGGTCCATGCAGTACGGAAATGGTCCGGATATCATCTATTATGCTTATGCGAATAAGGCGTTTACAGATTTTGAAACCGAACCTAAAGTATTGTTTCTTCCCAAAAATGGTAAATCCTGTATCGATGGCGATATTATTGCCAAGAATGGCCTGTTCTACCTTTTTTACAAAACCGAAGGACATGGAAATGGCATTAAGTTGGCGATAACCGATTCACTGACTTCGGGTAAGTGGATTGAACAGCCGGGCTATAAACAGCAGACCAATGATGCTGTGGAAGGATCCAGTGTCTTTAAACTCAATCAGTCGGATAAATATATCCTGATGTATGATGTCTATGGTAAAGGGAAGTACCAATTCTGCACCTCCGAAGACCTTGATCGTTTTAAAGTAATCGACCATCAAATTGACATGGATTTCCATCCACGTCATGGGACCATTATTCCTATTTCAAGACAAGAACTTTTGGACTTGACCTCCAAATGGGGGAAACCCAAAGATATGGAATTCGCATTCAGAAAGAATCCCGTTTTAGATGGCTTTTATGCCGATCCGGATGTACTCTATTCCAATAAAACAAAAAAATACTATATCTATCCAACGAGTGATGGTTTTGATGGCTGGGGGGGCTATTATTTCAAGACCTTCTCGTCTTCCGATCTCAATCAGTGGAAAGATGAAGGGGTGATTTTGGATCTGAAAAAAGATGTTGCTTGGGGGCTTCGAAATGCATGGGCACCTACAATTACGGAAAAGAAAGTCAAGAACGATTATAAGTACTATTATTATTTTACAGCAGCCCAGAAGATTGGTGTTGCGGTGGCCGATTTGCCCACAGGCCCATTTAAAGATTCAGGTAAACCCTTGATCGATTTCAAACCAGATGGTGTAAAAGGAGGGCAAGAGATTGATCCTGCAGTGTTTAACGATCCGAAATCGGGAAAAAGCTATCTGTATTGGGGAAATGGTTACCTGGCTGTTGCTGAACTCAACAAAGATATGGTTTCGATTAAAAAAAATACAGTAAAGGTGCTGACTCCGGATAAAACATTCCGCGAAGGTGCCTATGTTGTCTACCGTAAAGGACTCTATTATTTCTTTTGGTCAGAAGACGATACCCGAAGTGAAAATTATCGGGTGCGATATGGAACCGCTACTTCTCCAGACGGACCGATCACTGTTCCGGAAAATAATTTAGTATTGCAAAAGGATCCTGCCCAAGGCATTTATGGTACAGGACATAATTCTATTTTGCAGATTCCAGGTAAAGATGAATGGTATATTGTATACCATCGTTTTAATTATCCCAAAGGTATCGATATGGGCGATGCTGCCGGGTTTAATCGGGAGGTGTGCATGGACCGGTTATTTTTTGATGATCAGGGCCATGTGTTGCCTGTTGTTCCAACGCTTTAATCACTTGAACCTAATGCAAAAAGTAAAATGAAGAATCTCATAAAAAAACTATCAGTCTTAACTGTTTCTATTGGTATGGGCATCCATGGCCTATATGCACAGCCTGGATTTGGTATCGCCGAGCGTGTGAACTCGGATTGGCGTTTCCATTTGGGCGATATCGAGGGACAAGCAGGCGCCGAAAGGAATCGCGCAGGCTGGCAGCAGGTTAGTTTGCCTCATGATTGGAGCGTAAAATATCCACTGAGCCCAACACTAGCCAGCGCGACGGGCTATTTACCGGGCGGTATTGGCTGGTATCAAAAACAGCTCCTAATGCCTATGGAAGATCAGGGCAAAAAAATATTTATCTATTTTGAGGGAGTATACAACCGAAGCGAGGTGTTTATCAATGGCAAATCTGTTGGAAAACGCCCCAACGGCTATATATCCTTTTCTTATGATATCACACCATATATTGAGTTTGGAAAAGAAAATACCATCGCTGTTAAGGTCGACCACAGTAAAAGTGCCGATTCAAGATGGTACACGGGATCGGGCATCTATCGTGACGTTTGGCTTATAAAGGCAAATGCGTTGCATATCGATCAATGGGGAGTATATGCCTATCCCGAGCTAAAGCAAGGGAAAGGAATGTTAAATACCGAAGTGACCGTTGTCAATAGCACGTCCAACGGCAGTGCGGTTACCGTTGTGCAGGAGTTGATTGATTCCGCAGGGAAGGTTGTCGCTAATAAATCGGAGAAAGTGAAGATTGATGCTACCGCTAAAGCGACGATACAGCAGCAATTGACGGTTGCAAACCCTAAATTGTGGAGCTTGGATCAACCCAATCAATATACCTTGCGGACAAGCGTATTGCAAAATGGAAAGCAAATTGATCAGTCGGCAATCAAAACGGGCTTCCGAACTTTTACATTTGATCCAAACAAGGGCTTTGCTTTAAACGGCGAATGGATGAAAGTCAAAGGCGTATGCCTACATCACGATGCCGGTGTGCTGGGTGCTGAAATGTATACCGAGGTATGGCGTCGGCGGCTGCAGACATTGAAATCTTTGGGTGTCAATGCCATTCGAACCAGTCATAATCCGCAAGCATCCTCGCTTTACACCTTATGTGACGAGTTGGGGCTGTTGGTTATGGATGAGGCATTTGATGAATGGGAATTTCCAAAACGGAAATGGCTGCAGGGCTGGAATGTCGGGACCCCCGGTTTTGAGGGATCGTATGACTTTTTTGAAAGTTGGGGCGAGCAGGATCTCGCAGATATGGTCAAACGGGATCGCAATCACCTCTCGATTTTCGCCTGGAGTATAGGGAACGAAGTGGATTATCCAAATGACCCTTATTCACATCCTGTCCTTAACGGCGAGAAAAAGGAGGGTGGTTTTACACAGGCTTCGTATGGCGGATATAAAAAAGAAGCACCAGATGCGATGCGATTGGGCGATATCGCCAAACGCTTGGTTGCGGTTGTGAAAAAATATGATAAAAGCAGAGCCGTTACGGCAGGGCTTGCTGGAGTAGCGATGTCTAATGAAACAGCCTATCCGGGAGCACTTGATATTGCCGGGTACAATTATACCGAAAGTCGTTATGAATTGGATCATCAGCGCTATCCAGAACGGGTAATTTTCGGAAGTGAAAACCGGCACGATCTTCCGGCATGGCTTGCCGTACGTGACAACAACCATATATTCGGCCAATTTTTGTGGACAGGTATTGACTATCTTGGAGAATCAGGGCGTTGGCCTTCGCGGGGATTTTATTCGGGGCTGTTGGATTTCGCAGGATTTATCAAACCGCGAGGCTATTACCGCCAATCGCTGTGGTCCGATAAACCAATGGCTTATTTGGGAACCTATCCATTGAAGGGCGGAGCAACAACTACAGATGTTTGGTCTGCATTGGAATCCGAACAGGGGCAACGGAAAAATGAAGCGCCTTCCATGGATGCCTGGCCAGTTTGGAACTACCAAGAGGGCCAGCAGATTAGGGTAGTCTGTTATACCAATAGTGCTAGCGCGCGCCTAGAATTGGATGCTCAAGTGGTGGGCGAAGACAAAAAATACGATCAGAAAACAGGGATTATCTTTTGGGATATTCCCCATGCCGCTGGTAAACTAGAGGTTGTTGGTCTGGATGCGAATGGCAAGGAGGTCGTTCGGCATGCGATTCAATCCAGCGATAGGCCCGCAGTTATTCAAGCTGTCATTTTGGGTAATCAGCAAGTCGAAGCGGGGGGAGTGATCCAGATTGCTTTACAAATCCTGGATGAAAAGGGTGTTCCTGTCTTAATGTCGGAAGATGAAATTACCTGTGACATCGTGGGGAATGCGCGTCTACTTGGAATGGAAGCTGGAAATAATGCTGATATGGGCGATTATACGGACAAGAAGCAGCGCGTTTATCACGGAAAGATGATCACTTATGTTCAAGCTTCGGGCAAATCTGGAGAAACAATTGCTGTACGTTTTACCGCGCCTTGGTTGAAAATGGCAACGGTAAAATGCCGGATAAAATAATCCTCTTTTTGTTTTATGTCCGCACAGATCCCGACTATTCTATTTGCCATCGATTTATTCCGATTTTGATGATTGCAATAATTACTCTTGGGTTATAGATAATAATATAAACATTAAAACTGAAACATGTTAATATCACATTGTATATAAAAACAATTTTTAATCAATTTTCATACAGTGCTCGTTCAGTGCTTGTTCAGTTCGTACTGAGTAAGCACTGAACAAGCACTGAACGAGCACTGAACAAGCACTGTTAAAAGGTGCAGTTTGATACCTATTTGGTAGTCACTTGCTACAACTCAAAATTAACAGGAACTATCCAACGATCAATCTTCGCAAGATTGGTCGTTGTTGTTCTACCGTTAGCGCCTTGATAAGTTTTGTGTAAAATAAACCTGTCTTTATGTAAAATTTATTTGTCATTATGTCTGGTATTTTTTACATTTGAATCGAGATATAAACTTATTGTGTAATGAAAAAAATTCCTTTATTACCCCGTTATTTTCGCTGGATTGGCTTGCTGCTAGTTGCAATTAGCCTAGGACTATACTTTCTGGATTCGTTTCGGGACCGATCTGACCCAGGCGGCATATTTATTAAAACCTTTGTTTTCATCAATGATACCCCTTTTAGCCCGATTGGGTTCTTTGAGATTATGGAGGTTGATGTTTTGTTGACCCTGATTATGTTGACAATGCTGCTCGGATTATCATGTTTTGCTTTTACACGACGGAAGGTGGAAGACGAAATGATCAATTCAATACGCTTATACAGTTGGTCGTGGGCAGTCATCGTCATGATTGTTTTGAGTACGCTTGTTATGCTATTTGTTTACGGAAAAACGTTTGTTAGTTTTTCGTTTCTATTTGCACATTTATTATTGCTTGCCTATATTACGATTTTTAAGGTAAATATCTGGAAGATGAATAGGAGATCGGAACATGAAGAATAGGATAAGAATCCATCGATTAATGAAAAACTACTCGCAGGAGCAGCTCGCAAATTTGGTGGGTGTAAGCAGGCAAACCATCAATGCGTTGGAAGCCGAAAAATATATTCCTTCTACAGTACTTTCGTTAAAAATCTCCCATGTGCTTGAGCGCAGTGTTGAAGAATTGTTTGAACTTGAAGACAAAGATTAGAGTCATTTTGCAAATGGTTCTCGTCGTGAAGAAGTTGCAAGGATTTAGATTTCAATTGGAAGGGGATGCTGATGTTTTATCAAAAAATAAGTAAGGACTGTTTCGATGACAACAGTCTTTACTTATTTTTTGATTAGTTTATTGTTAGGAATTGCTCAATAGAGTAAACAAAGCTTTAGCAGTTTCTTCCGAAGACCCTGGGTTTTGCCCGGTGATGAGATGACCATCTTTGACTACATAACTATGCCAATCTTCCCGTTTGCTGTACTGTGCCCCCAATTTAACGAGTTCATCTTCCACTAAAAAAGGAACAACGTCCGTTAATTGAACTGCTTCTTCCTCGCTATTTGAAAATCCGGTAACTTTTTTGTCTTTGACCAGCGGCTGACCATTACCATCTTTGACATAGCGAAATACAGCTGGGGCATGGCATACGGCGGCTACAGGTTTGTTGTGGGCCCAAAATGATTCGATCAATGCAATGGATGTTTTATCGTTGGTTAAATCCCACAAAGGACCATGGCCCCCGGGATAGAAAACAGCATCATAATCCTGCTCATTGATATGATCTAAAGGAATGCTGTTTGCTAATTTGATTTGAAGCTCCTTATCTGCATCAAAACGTTTGGTTGCTTCTGTTTGAAAATCTGGGAGCGCACTTTTAGGATCGATTGGCGGCTGTCCTCCTTTTGGAGATGCGATTGTGACGTCCACTCCTGAATCCTGTAAAACATAATAAGGCGCTGCAAATTCCTCAATCCAAAAACCTGTTTTTTCTCCTGTATCTCCCAATTGGTCATGTGATGTCAATACAACCAATACTTTTAATTTGTCTTTTTTCATATGATGACTTGTTTTTTTTTGCGGTAGTAAAGCTATCCGCTTTATTAAAAAATGAACTGTTTAACGCGACAGTACAAAGTAGGGGATAAATTGCCAGAACCCTATGTGATATACATCACAAATTAGCGAATGGTTTTGCTTTTGTGATCTAGATCACATTATTTGTCTTGGTATAGCCTGCTCAGTGTTTCGCGGGAAACGCCCAAATATGCTGCAATCAACTGTTTGGGAACGAGATTATAGAGTTCAGGATATTGCTGCATGAGTTCTTCGTAACGGCTTCGTGCATTATTGTTCAGCAGAGACATTATTCTTTTTTGCAGCCCAATGTATCCTCTATTGGAACGCCATCTAAAAAAGGTTTCAACTTCGTGAATTTCCTTACATACTTTTTCACGATCCTCGTTCGATAGGCAAAGCGTGCCTGCATCGCTGACACAATCTAAATTGACCGTAGCCGGGCCGTGGTTATGCAATGCATTATAATCGGAAGCCCACCAGGTTTTTGTGGCGAACTGTAAGATATGCATCTTTTGTTCATCATTTGTAAAATAGGTCTTTAGACAGCCGTTTAGCACAAAATACTCGTGTTGCACAAGATCTCCTTGACGGATAATCATTTGTTTCTTTTTAAAGGAAATCGGTTTAAAAAAAGAAAAGAAGTAGTCGAATTGTTCGTCGTTCAACTGGACGGTTTTGTCGATATGTTGTTTCAGAATTTCACGTTCGGTCATAGCTCATCATTACTTGATAGATTAAAATTAAGCAAAATCCAATTATCACGGACATCGGGATTTTTCTTTTGGGGCTGTTTATATGAATGAAGTTTTTTAGTCTTTATTATATCATCTATTGATCCTCTTATGCCCAAGTGAACACCATCTTATGAGTTAAGACTGGTATGAAATTATTTTACCCCTGTTAAACCCCAATTAACTCCTTGTAATTTCCCTATTAATGTATAGGCTTATCCTAGTCAGGTCCATAACATGTGCCTAGCAAAGCTAGGCAGTTTTTAAATGGTAGTCGATCTAAATCAATGTTTAACCGGTTTAGTGATTTATAAAATGTGATTTTTTTCAATTTTATTTTGTTTATACAAAGTTATTTTCTATTTTAGTGTTGCCCATTCAAGGGCACTTTTCATAAAATAGGTTAATAATATGGCTAAAACACCCGGAGTACCCCATGCTTTCGGGTGTTTTTTTTATTGTTCTTAACCTTCTCCACGGTCCTAGAATACCTCCAAGTAACTTTAACAACAAACAAACCCTTCCTTTTCTTTGGGACGAATTCAGCATAGTTCATCTATTTTTTTGAACAGCGTCGCTGGACTCTTTTTTGTACCACACTAAATATTTTAAAAAAAATACAAAACGGATTAGGGATGCCAGTCCTTCAATCGTCTATTCAATTGAGGAAGGTAGACCAGGGTGTCGATCTGCTAAATATTACCTGTAGAAAATAAAATTTAAACCAATATATAACCTTTGATTAATATTAATTTAATATTAGTATATTTATTTTGCTCTTCAATTAATAATAACAAATATTTATGAAAAAACAACAATTTCAATCCTTAGGGAGGAATCGCAATTTCAGGTATCGGCTGGGACTGGTAGTTGGAGCTGTTTGTCTTGCAGGTGTGGTTCATGCACAGGACCTTGAAACGCATGGTAAGGTAACGGATCGAAAAGGAGAGCCCATTCGAGGGGTGACGATTTCCATAAAGAGCATTCCGAATTCCGGTATGTCGACGTCAAACAAAGGAACCTACGAGTTAAATAAACTCAAAAAAAATCAAGTATTGCTATTTACCTCAGTTGGTTATAAAAGCGTAGAACTAACCTATCAAGGGCAGAAAGAACTGAATGTAGAGTTAGAGGAAGATTTGGCTAATTTGGATGAGGTTGTTGTGGTTGGTTTCGGTACAAAGCAAAAAAAGAACCTTACAGGTGCAGTAGATCAGATATCGGGCAAAGTATTAGAATCTAGACCGATTGCGAATGTGATGCAAGGATTGCAAGGGGTAAGTCCTGGATTGAATATTACTTACGGTAATGGTACGCCAGGAGGAGTTCCAAATATTAATATTCGTGGAACCACTTCCATTAATGGTGGATCACCTTTGTTTGTAATTGATGGTATTCCAGCTACTGATGCTAATGATTTAATTCGCTTAAATCCCACTGATATTGAATCATACACGGTATTACGTGATGC